>NZ_MAXF01000111.1 GCF_001704635.1 Streptomyces sparsogenes
TGGGTGTCGGTGCCCATCTGCTTGGCGCCGAAGACGGGATCGCTGGGGGTGATGAACTGCGTCAGTCCCTCGTGGTGCCCATGCGTGGGCGCGCCCCACTTGGGCACCCAGTCATCCTCCGCCTTCTGGTTCCACACATGCCCCTCGGGTACGTCCAGGTCCTTCGCCCGCCCGACCTGGACGCCGGGGCTGCCGCTGAGCATCACGTCGTCCGCCTCCAGGGTGCCCTGGCGGGCGGCGGAGCCCACCACCACGGTGCCGTAGCTCTGTGCCTGCACCGACAGGTGGTCGTTGGCCGACGGGTCGTGGGAGACGTGCAGCCCCGACAGGAATTGATTGAGGTCCGGCCCCCCTTTGTCCGCGTACTTGTCCCTGATGGCCTCGGGGAAAAAGCTCTGCGGAGCGTCGTAACCGTGCCAGGTGATGGTCGAGACCTTGGGCTCGCCCGGCATCGCGCTGGCGGCCTGCCAGAGGTTGGTGCCCGCGATGACGGGCTTGTTGATGCCGCCGAGTGTGCCGTTGGTGCCGCCGACCATCAC
>NZ_MAXF01000112.1 GCF_001704635.1 Streptomyces sparsogenes
GGTGCCGCCGCACGGCGGTGTGATCGGCCGTGTCCGGGTTGCCGTTCGCGATGATCGCGCGGCCGTTCTTCTCGGGGTCGAAATCGAGCAGGTACGCCGGGGGAAGTCCACTACCGGTCGGCTTGTAGCCGGAAGGCCGGGTGTTGTCGAAGGCGTCGACCTTCCCCGTGTCGTCGAAACGTATCTGAATGCGCTTCATGCCGTTGAGGGAGGACTGCAGATGCTTTTTGTGCTTGTCCCACTCGGTCCACTCCGGATTGAGCACCATGACCCGTCCGGCCGCCATGTACTTGGGCTTCGGCTCGGGTGGCAGGTTGTCCAGCTCGGTCTGGTACTTCGCCCGCTGCTCGTTGAACCAGACACGGTTCGCCTCGTCGCGGTCCTCGGCGGGCAGCCCGTCCAGCTTGCCCACGCTCGCCGGGTAGAGGGAGATGTACTCCGCCTGCTCCTCTTTGCTGAGGCTTTTCCACCAGGCCGCGTTCTCGTTGGGCGACTTGTCCTCGGGAATGCCGCGCAGATGGTCCCCGACCGTCTTCTTGACGTCGCCCCGGTCCTGGTCGGCGTCGGTCCAGTCCTCCTTGGTGACCGACAGATCCGCCACCGTGATCAGCTTGCCCAGCGTCCTGGCGTACTTGCCGTCCGCCTCCGTGGCGTCCTTGAGCGCGTCGCCGATCCGGTCCGCGTACCCCTGCGCCCGCTCCTTGGGCGTCGTGGTGACGAACGGCGTCCGCCCGCTCCCCGGCTGCTCGTACTCCCGGCCCGGCAGCAGCACGACCGGGGGCCGGTACTCCACCGACCCGTCCTCCTTGACGGTCATCCCCGCGTCCTGGGCGTCCTGCACGGCGTTGTCCAGCTTCTTCTTCGCCGCGCGCAACTCCGCCGCCAGCCCGTTCAGGGCCGTCAGGACCAGGGCGCACTCCACCTGCATGTAGTGGAAGTTCTCGCTCAGCCGCTCCAGCCGGCCCAGCGCCGTACTGACCCCCTGGCCCTTCAGGCCCCCGCGCAGCTTCGCGTTGATCTCATTGTTCAGACGGTCCTTGGCCGCGCTCGCGTTGCTGCTGACCTTGTGCCAGCCGTCCGCCGCCTCCTCGAACTGGGCGGGGTCGAGCGCCTTCAACTGTGCGAAGGTAACCACGGCGCGGATCACCAGCTCCCCGACGGGCCACCCGGCGGGGGTATCGGCTTCGTATCCTGCGCCTTGAAGAGCGCTTCTATGGCCTCGTCCTGGTTGGCGAGATCATTGCCCGCCTTTTTCAGCTTGCCCATGAGCTCGCCGCACTCGTCACGCACGACCTCCAGCCGGGCCTCCCAGGAGTTGAAGACCCGCTGCTGTATGGCCGTGCTCTCCAGCCCCTCGACGCCCTTGCCGCCGACCCCCGCACCCTGCTGGCCGTGCCGAAGGTCACCCAGCGCGGTCGCGGCATTGCGGCGCAGATCGTCCAGCGCGGTCGACGCGGTATTCCAGGGCCCCTTCGACGATTTCACATCGCCGTCGCCACCCTTACCGCCACCTTTATTACCGTCCGCACTGGCCAGCCTGGTTTGGACGGCTTTGCCGCCGATATCCGCTCCGCCCGCCGCGTCGTAATACGCCTGCCAACGCTCAGACAGTCCTGTGTCCCCCATACTGCCTTCCTCCACCACTGCGCCATGTTTTTCATGGCAGAGGAAGGAAGGTAACAGAGCGCATACCGCACCCGCGATCAGTGTCGCGGAGGGGCCCTGGTTTGTGCCGAGTTCGCAACAACGGGCGTTCCGCACGGGCATGGTGGCGGTGCGTGACCGTACCCTCTCACCAGGGCCATGGCACATAAGGCTCGTACGACCGCTGATCGGGGGATAGGCGTTTATGGGGCTTGGGGACTTCATTCCGGACTCGGTGGAGGACTGGGTCGAGGACCGGGTCGAGGACCTGGGTGAGGTCGTCGACGATGTCGGGGACTGGACCGCGGACCGGCTGGATGACATCGGCTGGGAGAGCGGCGCCGACTGGGTGCGGGACAAGTCCGACTCGGTGGCGAACGCGCTGGGCGCGGATGTCGACGAGATGCAGCTCGGGGAGACCGAGGACCCGAAGAAGCTGGTGCACGGCAGCCCGGACAAGTTGCGTACCACCGCGAACCATCTGCGCGACTTCAAGAACGCGTTCAATGATGTCGGCAAGGGGTTGCAGGGCCTGGACGCGGGTCATCTGAAGGGTGAGGCGGCGGACAGGTTCCGGGAGAGCGTGTCGGTCGAGCCGAAGAAGTGGTTCACGGCGGCGGACGCGTGTGAGAAGGCGGCCGGCGCGCTGGACAACTTCGCGGGGACGGTGGAGTGGGCGCAGAAGCAGGCCGAGGACGCCATCGCCCGCTATAAGAAGGGCAAGAAGGCGTCGGACGACGCCCGGTCGGCGCACAACGACAAGGTGTCGGCGTACAACACGGCGGTGGACGCGTACAACGCCAAGCCGGCCGATCAGCGGGATCCGTCCTCGCTGCCGGAGAAGCCGGGGGAGTTCCACGATCCGGGGACCGCGGATCGTGATGCGGCGCGGGAGATCCTGGGCGAGGCGCGGCGGCAGCGGAACGAGGCGCACACGACCGCGAAGGCGGCGGTGGAGTCGGCGCGGGACAAGGCCCCGGCCAAGCCCTCGTACGCCAAGCAGTTGGCGGACGGGCTGACGGGGCTGAACCTGGACGCCTCGCATTTCGTCGGCGGCATCGTCAAGGGCACGGCGGGCATCGCGAACTTCGCGCGGCAGCTCAATCCGCTGGACCCGTACAACATCACCCATCCCGCGGAGTACGTCACCAGCTTGAACAGCACGGCGGCCGGTCTGGTGCGGATGGCCAACGACCCGTGGGGGACGTTGGGCGACATGTGGGACACCTTCAAGAAGGATCCCGGGGAGGGGCTCGGGCGGCTGGTGCCGGAGCTGATCGGCACCAAGGGTCTGGGCGGTATCAAGAAGGTTGCCACTCTCGGCCGGCGTGCGGCGGAGATCAAGCCGCCCGGCCGCGGCCTCCTCGATGAGGCAGGGCCGGCCGAGCGGGCCAGGCCGGACGGTGGGAAGACAACCAAGGGGTCGGACCCGATCGACTTCGCCACGGGCCGGATGTTCCTGCCGCAGACGGATGTGACGCTGCCGGGTGTGCTGCCGCTGGTGTTCCGGCGGCGGGTGGAGTCGGGCTACCGGGCGGGCCGGTGGTTCGGTCCGTCCTGGTCGAGCACGGCCGACCAGCATCTGGAGATCGGCCCGGAGGGCGTGGTCTTCGTGTGCGAGGACGGGCGGTTGCTGGACTACCCGCACCCCGCGCCCGACCTGCCCACCCTGCCCAAGGCGGGGGTGGCGCGGTGGCCGCTGGAGCGCACCGTGGACGGGGACTACACGGTCACCGACCCCGACACCGGACGCACGTACTGCTTCACCGCCCCGCGCGACGGGCTCGACGGGATCGCGCCGATCGAGGAGATCCACGACCGCCACGGCAACCGGATCACCTTCCACTACGCCTTCGACGGCACCCCCACCGCGATCGTCCACTCGGCGGGCTACCACCTGAAGCTGACCACCGAGGGCGGCCGGATCACCGCACTCCACCTGGCCGGCGGCGCCCCGGACGGCTCGGATCAGCAGATCG
>NZ_MAXF01000113.1 GCF_001704635.1 Streptomyces sparsogenes
CTCGGCGGGCCCTGAAGCTGACCACCGAGGGCGGCCGGATCACCGCACTCCACCTGGCCGGCGGCGCCCCGGACGGCTCGGATCAGCAGATCGTCCGTTACGGCTACACCGACGGCAACCTCACCGAGGTCGTCAACTCCTCCGGCCTGCCGCTGCGGTTCGAATACGACGACGAGCGCCGGGTCATCTCCTGGACGGACACCAACGACCGCCGCTACGACTACGTCTACGACAACCGCGACCGCTGTGTCGCCGAGGCCGGCACCGAAGGCCACGCCTCCATCCGGATCGACTACCACGGCGTCGACCAGCGCACCGGCCACCGGATCACCGCCGTCACCACCGCCTCCGGCCACACCGCCAAGTACCTGATCGACGACGCGTGCCAGGTGGTCGGCGAGATCGACCCGCTGGGCGCGTACTCCCGCACCGAGTACGACCGCCACGGCAGGATGCTCGCGCACACCGACGCTCTCGGCCATCGCACGGAATGCCGTTACGACGAGTCCGGCCACCTGGTGTCCTTCACCCGACCCGACGGCAAGGAGTCACACGCCACCCACAACGCCCTGGGCCTGCCGACGACGATCACCGACGTGGACGGCGTGACCTGGACCCAGGAGTACGACGAGCGCGGCAACCGCACCGCCGTGACCGACCCCGCCGGGGCCACGACCCGCTACACCTACGACGACCAGGGCCGCCTGACCTCGACCACCAACGCCCTGGGCGAGACGACCCGCGTGCGCTGCGACGCGGCCGGCCTGCCGGTCGAGATCACCGACCCCCTCGGCGCGGTCACCACCTACCGGCGCGACGCCTTCGGCCGCCCCGTCGCCATCGTCGACCCGCTGGGCGCGACGACCCGCCTGGAGTGGTCCATCGAAGGCAAGTTGCTGCGCCGCATCGGCCCGGACGGTGCGCAGGAGACCTGGACGTATGACGGGGAGGGCAACTGCACCCACCACGTGGACGCGATGGGTGGGGTGACGGCGTACGAGTACACCCACTTCGACCTCCTCACCGCCGAGACCGGCCCGGACGGAGCACGCCACGAGTTCGAGCACGACGCCGAGCTGCGCCTGACCAAGGTCACCAACCCGCAGGGGTTCACCTGGCGCTATGAGTACGACCCGGCGGGCCGGCTGATCGCGGAGACCGACTTCGACGACCGCACGATCCGCTACGCACACGACGCGGCGGGCCGACTGGTCGCCCGCACCACCGCGATGGGCCGGACCGTCGTCTACGAGCGCGATGTGCTCGGCCGGATCACCACCAAGGACGCCGCCGGGCGGACCACCACCTACGACTACGACACGGCCGGGCGGCTGATCTCGGCCGCCGGACCGGACGCGGAGGTGATCCTCCAGCGGGACCGGATGGGCCGGGTGAAGTCCGAGATGGTGGCCGGCCGTGTGATGACACACCGCTACGACGCCCTGGGCCGCCGTATCCGCCGCATCACCCCCAGCGGCGCGACCACCACCTACACCTACGACGCGGCGGGCAACCGCACCGCCCTGACCGCTTCCGGCCACAGGCTTGAGTTCGAGCACGACGCCGCAGGCCGTGAAACCGCCCGCCGGCTGGGCAGCGCCCTCTCCTTCAGCCAGATCTGGGATCCCGCCGGACGCCTCACCGACCAGACCCTGACCGGCCCGGCAGCCGACACACTCCAGCACCGGGCTTACACCTACCGCGCCGACGGTTACCTCACCGCCATCGACGACCTGCGCACCGGCCGCCGCACCTTCGACCTGGACCCGGCCGGCCGCGTCACCACGGTCCGGGCGCGGGGCTGGACCGAGACCTACGCCTACGACGAGGCGGGCAACCAGACCCACGCCGCCTGGCCCGGCAAACACCCGGGCACCGAAGCGACCGGCACCCGTACCTACACCGGCACCCGCATCACCCGCGCGGGCGGCATCCGCTACGAGTACGACGACGCGGGACGCCTCACCCTCCGCCAGAAGGCCCGCCTGTCGAAGAAGCCGGACACCTGGCGCTACACCTGGGACGCCGACGACCGCCTCACGTCCGTCACCACCCCCGACGGCACGGTGTGGCGCTACCTCTACGACCCCTGCGGCCGCCGCACCGCGAAGCAGCGCCTCGCGGCCGACGGCGAGACGGTGGTCGAGCAGGTGGACTTCACCTGGGACGGCGCCACCCTGGTGGAACAGACCACGACCACGGCCGGTCTCTCCCATCCCCTCACCCTCACCTGGGACCACCAGGGCCTGCACCCGGTCGCCCAGACGGAGCGGATCACCGACACCACCACCCGGCGCGAGATCGACCGACGCTTCTTCGCCATCGTCACCGACCTGGTCGGCACCCCCACGGAACTGGTGGACGAGTCCGGCGACATCGCCTGGCGCACCCGCACCACCCTGTGGGGCACCACCACCTGGGCCGCCACCAGCACGGCCTACACCCCTCTCCGCTTCCCCGGCCAGTACTACGACCCGGAAACCGGCCTCCACTACAACGTCCACCGCTACTACGACCCCACCACCGCCCGCTACCTCACCCCCGACCCCCTCGGGCTGGCTCCCGCGCCCAACCCCAGCACCTACATCCACAACCCCCACACCTGGGCCGATCCGCTGGGCCTCGCGCCGGATTACCCCGAGGGCGAAACCCCTCCGAGCAATTGGGTGCCGGACGAGAACTATTCACCGGAGGCGATCGAGCGGCGCGTCGCGGGGAACGCCGACCGCAAGGCGTGGCACGAAACGCCCCAGGACGTCCACGACCTGGTGAACGATCTCATGAACAACCCCAACTACCCGCAACGCATGACGGGCCCGGCTCACGCTCGAGTGCCCGACTTCTACGAGAACCTCGGGAATGTCCGCGCCGGACATCGATGGGTGGACTCTCCCATCTACGACAACGGGGATCCGTCCAGCCAGTTGCGGGTCATGGTCGACAGGGACGGCAACATCGCCTATCTCGGCAGGCGCAAGGACGGGTCGCACAACTACGACCAGATCATTCCCTACCCTTGGGCGAAGAGGCCGCCGACCAATTAGCGTTACCCGTGATCATTACCCGTGGTCAGAGCTCAGAGGACTTCATGCAGGAAGCAGAACTGGCACAAGGACTGGCCGCAGCGGGCCTGACGTACCTGGGCATGGTGGAGCCATCCGCCCCACTCATTCCGCCGCGCCTGGCGGCCTTCGCGAATTCGGCGGCGGCTGAGGGAGAAGAGTGGGCCGCGAGTGTGGAATCCGACGCGCCGGATTTTCAGGAGAGATTCAACCACGAGTGGTACATGCTGGCCGCGGACCAGGGACTGTTCTCGCGGGAGGATCCGCAGTTCCTGTTCGCGTCGGCAGAGCCGGAATCCGGGCATGGCGCCTCGTGGTGGGCGCGGGTGGCGCTGCGGGCCGAATGGGACCTTGCCGGGGCCGGCGCCGCGGCCCAGGTGACGGGGTGCGGGTGGGGCCACCCTGAATTCGTGATGCTGTCGCTCGACGGCAATGTCATTGTCCGGGGGTCGCAGGGAGAGAAGTGGACGGATGTCGTCTGCCTGCGGAATCCGCACCGAATCCGGTCCCTGCGGGAGATGGGGGCCCGCATGACCGACAGCGGCTCGATTCCGCGGGAGACGAGGGAGGCCATCGCGCGCTGGCTGGCCCACGCGGCACCGGATGAACGCTGACCGGGGCCTCTCCCGGCTCCCGGGGTCAGGCTCTGGCGACACACGCCCAAATGGCGGTGACACTGCGTTGACCATCGAATACTCTTGCGCACCAAGGGAGTTCGACCGGGGAGGGTAACGCCGCGTGATGAGTCTGCCGGGGCAGATCGCGCTACGACGGATCAGGCGCCGCTTGAGCGCTACGCGTGTAGCCGGGGCAAGACCGACCCCCGGTATCGCCCTGCCCTGGCGGCCGGAGGGGGACGCTCGATGAGCGGCGGCAATAACCCGGACCTGAAGCTGGACAAGGCGGCGTTACAGGACATCACCAAGGGCCTGCGCGCGGCGATCAGCGAGTTGAAGGACATCGGGACGGCGACGGACGCGGTGATGGGGGCCGGGTTCGAGGAGTTGTCGCTGACCTCGATGGAGGCGGGACACAACGGGCTCGCCAAGGACTTCGAGGACTTCTGCGAGCGCTGGGAGTGGGGGGTGCGCGGCCTGATCCAGGACGCGAACAAGCTGGCGCAGAAGGTGGGCCTGGCGGCCGGGATGCAGTGGGAGGAGGACCGGTACATCGAGGGCACCTACAAGGTGGTGGCCAACTCGCTGACCGGCAACCCGCATCTGAGCGAGGAGGAGGTCACCCAGAAGAAGTGGGGGGAGATCTACTCGGCCTGGCGCCCGGACTACAGCCAGGAGTCGTACGACAAGGCGAGCGAGGAGATCAAGGCGACCTGGCAGGAGACGGGCGACGGGATGTCCCGCACCAGCAATATCGCGAAGTATGCCGTCCCGCCCGGGGAGCAGGGTGACGGACAGGACGGGGGCGCGGGCTGATGGGGTTCGGTGATTTCGTCCCCGATGTCATCGAGGACAAGTTCGAGGACGGCGTCGAGGCGCTCGGGGATGTCGTCGAGGCGGGCGGCAACACGCTCGCCGACGGCCTGGACAAGGTCGGCTTGGAGGGCGGGGCGGACTGGGTCCGCGACAAGTCCCGCTCGGCGGCCAACGCGCTGGGCGCGGATGTCGCCGAGATGCAGCTGGGTGAGACCGAGGACCCGAAGAAGCTCATCTACGGCAGCGCGAGCAAGATCCGGTCCACCGCCTCGCACCTGCGTGACTTCAAGAAGGCGTTCAACGACGTCGGCGACGGTCTGAAGCGGCTTGACTCGGCCCACTGGAAGGGCAAGGCGGCGGACGCGTTCCGTGAGGAGGTGGCCGTCGAGCCGAAGAAGTGGTACAAGGCCGCCGACGCGTGCGACAAGGCCGCCACCGCGATGGACACCTTCGCGGGCACGGTCGAGTGGGCCCAGACCCAGGCGCAGGAAGCGATCGACGACTACAAGGCCGCGAAGAAGGCCTCGCACGACGCGAGAACGGCCTACAACAAGCAGGTCGACGCGTACAACGCCGCCATCGAGGACGGCAAGGACGCCTGCAAACCGGGTGAGTTCCACGACCCGGGCCCGGGCAAGGCCAAGCTGGCGCAGCAGAAACTCGACGAGGCCCGCCGCCAGCGCAACGAGGCGGCGGACACCGCCCGCACCGCCGTCAAGTCCGCGCGCGACGCGGCCCCGCCCAAGCCGTCGTACTTCGAGCAGGCGGATGACGGCCTGACGGGCCTGAAGCTGGACGCCACGCATTTCACGGCGGGTGTGTTCAAGGCCGGTGCGGGGTTCGTCGGCTTCGCGCGCAGCCTGAACCCGCTGGATCCGTACAACATCACACACCCGGCCGAGTACGCGACCGGCCTGAACAACACGGCGGCGGGCCTGGTCACGGTCGCCAACGACCCCTTCGGCGCGGGAAAGCAGATGCTGGAGGGGTTCGCCAAAGACCCCGCCGAGGGCGCGGGCAGACTCCTTCCCGAGGTCGTGGGTGCCAAGGGGATCGGTGCGGCGCGCAGGGGTGTCACGGCGGGCAAATACGCCCGGCCGCGTGGCAGGATCCGCGACTCGTTGAAGAATTGGGGAAAGAAGGTCTTCGGCCGCAAGAAGAAGGAGTGCGGCGACACGGACCCGATCGACCTGGCGACGGGAAAGATGTTCCTGCCGCAGACGGACGTGGTCCTGCCCGGTGTTCTGCCGTTGGTGTTCACCCGACGGGTCGAATCGGGTTACACCGAGGGCCATTGGTTCGGCCCGTCGTGGTCGAGCACGGCCGACCAGCGGCTTGAGGTCGACGCCGAAGGTGTTGTCTTCCTGACCGACGACGGCATGATGCTGTCCTACCCGCACCCCGCCCCCGGTCTGCCGACCCTCCCCGAGGCGGGCCCCCGCTGGCCGCTCGAGCGTGACGAGAACGGCGACTACACCGTCACCGACCCCACCGTCGGCCACATCCTCCACTTCACCGGCCCGGACGGCGGGGGCGACGGGACCGCGCGGCTGGAGCAGATATCCGACCGCTCCGGCAACGTCATCGCCTTTGAGTACGACCCGGACGGCACACCTCTCGGCATCGTCCACTCCGCCGGCTACCACCTCAAGCTCACCACCGAGGCCGACCGGATCACCGCTCTCCACCTGGCCGGCGCGGCGCCTGACGGCTCGGATCAGGAGCTGCTCCGCTACGGCTACACCGACGGCAACCTCACCGAAGTCGTCAACTCCAGCGGCTTGCCGCTGCGGTTCGAATACGACGCCGAGCGCCGGGTCATCGCCTGGACGGACACCAACCAGCGGCGTTACGACTACGTCTACGACAACCGCGACCGCTGCATCGCCCAAGGCGGCGAGGCGGGCCACATATCCCTGCGCCTCGACTACGACGGCGTCGACCAGGCCACCGGCCACCGCGTCACCACCGTCACCACGCCTGACGGCCACGCCACCCGATACCTGGTCAACGACGCCTGCCAGATCGTCGCTGTCACCGACCCGCTGGGCCACACCACCCGCACCACCTACGACCGCCACGACCGTCCCCTGACCAGGACGGATCCGCTCGGCCACACCACGGCCTACGCCTACGACGAGGCCGGACACCTCACGCGGATCACGGGCCAGGACGGCCATGAGTCCGTCGCCACGTACAACGCGCTGGGCCTTCCCGTGTCCGTGACCGGCGCGGACGGTGCGACGTGGCGCCAGACCTATGACGAGGCTGGCCACCGCACCAGCGTCACGGACCCGGCCGGACACACGACCCGCTACACCTATGACGACCACGGCCACCTGACCGCCGTCACCAACGCGCTCGGCGAAACCACACGTGTTCGCTGCGACGCGGCGGGCCTGCCGGTCGAGATCACGGACCCGCTGGGAGCGACCACCCGCTACGAGCGCGACGCCTTCGGCAAGGTCTGCTCGCCGCGCGCACCAACCCGGACGGGACGACGGAGACCTGGACGTACGACGGCGAGGGCAACTGCACGCGGAGCGTCGACGCGGCAGGCGGGGTGACCTCGTACGAGTACACCCACTTCGACTTGTTGGCCGCCCGCACTGGCCCGGACGGTGTGCGCTACGAATTCAGCCATGACGCGCAGCTGCGCCTTACTCAGGTGCTTAACCCCCAGGGCCTCACCTGGTCGTACACCTACGATCCGGCGGGCCGCCTGGTGGCGGAGACGGACTTCGACAACCGCACGCTCACGTACACCCACGACGCGGCGGACCGCCTCGCGTCCCACACCAACCCGGCCGGCCAGACGGTCCGCTTCGAGCACGACGCGACGGGCCGCGTCACCAGCAAGAACGTCGAAGACCGCGTCACCCACTACACGTACGACCCCGCAGGCCGCCTCGTGCAGGCCACCAGCCCGGGCGCCGAAGTGGTCTACCAGCGCGACCGACTGGGCCGGATCAAGGCGGAAATGGTCAACGGCCGGGTCGTGACCCACACCTACGACGCCTTGGGCCGCCGCACCCGCCGCACCACGCCGAGCGGCGCCACCACGACCTACACCTACGACGCGGCAGGCAACCGCACCACCCTCACGGCCTCCGGCCACACCGTCGCTTTCGATCACGACGCGGCAGGTCGCGAGGTCACCCGGCGTATCGGGGACGAAGTAACCCTGTCCCAGATCTGGGACCCGGCGGGCCGCCTTACCGAACAGACGCTGGCCGGACCAGCCGCCGACACGATCCACCACCGCACATACACGTACCGCGCCGACGGCTACGTCACCGCGATCGACGACCAGCTCTCCGGCCGCCGCACCTTCGATCTCGACGCGGCGGGCCGCGTCACGACGGTCAGGGCACACGGCTGGACCGAGAGGTACGCGTACGACGAGGCGGGCAACCAGACCCAAGCCTCCTGGCCCACCGAACACCCCGCCCAGGAAGCCACCGGTGCCCGCGCCTACACCGGCACGCGCATCACCCGCGCGGGCAACATCCGCTACGAACACGACGAGGCGGGCCGCCTCACACTCCGGCAGAAGTCGCGCCTGTCCAAGAAGCCCGACACCTGGCACTACACCTGGGACGCCGAGGACCGCCTCACATCCGTCACCACCCCCGACGGCACGGCGCGGTG
>NZ_MAXF01000114.1 GCF_001704635.1 Streptomyces sparsogenes
AGACCGAGCGCATCACCGAGGCCACCACCCAGCGCGAGATCGATCAGCGCTTCTTCGCCATTGTCACCGACCTGGTCGGCACGCCCACCGAACTCGTCGACGAGTCGGGCGACATCGCCTGGCACACCCGCACTACCCTCTGGGGCACCACCACTTGGGCCGCCGACAGCAGCACCTACACACCTCTCCGCTTCCCGGGCCAGTACTACGACCCGGAAACCGGCCTCCACTACAACCACCACCGCTACTACGACCCCACCACCGCCCGCTACCTCACCCCGGACCCCCTCGGCCTTGACGCGGGCCCCAACGCCTGCCGCTACGTACTCAACCCCCTCACTGCGGCAGACTACTTGGGGCTGTACACCTGCAAGCAGAATGCGGATAAACTTCGCCGAAACATGGCCCGGGAGGGGCGAGCCCCACAGCCCGGCGAAGCCGCGGCACACATAGTGCCTTCGGGCGGCAGTCGCGGCCACTGGACAGCCGGCGCTCGAAGCCGCGCTTTGCTAGAGAGGTATGGAATTGATATCAATGACGCGGCAAATGGAATCGGATTAGGTCACTCGCGACCCCACAATTACACTCATCGCGGAGACTTCATGCAACGCGTCAATCAACACTTGGAGACGTTTGTGGAGGCCCGGGTGGATGAAGGTTACGGAGTGCGTGCTATTCGTGCCGCGCTCCGAAGAGAGCTACGTGCCATCGGCCGGGAGATCGAGAGTGAACTTTCCAGTGGAGCTCCAGGTCCGAACGCAGTATGGACGGCGTAATGATGTCCAGCACTTCTAAGTGCCCGAATTCGGTCTACCGACTGCTGCCAAGCTTGGGGGATTTCCAAACAGTTCTCTTTGGTGGTTCACTCAGGAAGATTATGCGCTGGCAACGCACCGGCGACTCGGCGGATTGGCCCACCGGCATTCGTGCCGAATGGGACGGCGATCCACGGCTACGCAAAACCGAGTTTCCCTCTGGATATCCAGGAGCCCCTGTCTTTAGTCGTCGAATCGCTGACGTCCTCAAGAATGACCTGTCGACTGCTGGCAGCTTCGTCCCTGTACTGATCGATGACGACGAGACGGGAGAGTACTTCCTCTACCTCGTGGAAGAAGTGGTCGACTGTTTGGACACTCGAAGGTCATCGAAACCAAAAAAAGCAGATGGGCAGATCAAGAACGCCGTCTTCCGTGCAGACGTTCTTCCGGTCTCCCTACCCGCGTTCCGGGTGCCGGAGTACCGACGTGGCGTCTATTGGAACGGATGGGCGGTGGACCGCCTGCGGGAACTTATTGGGGACGATCTCGAAGCACGTCTGGTCTGGTCGGAAGACCCGACTCTTACCCCACACCCCAACCCTATGGGCCTATGAGAGATTTGGAACGGCTTTGGCAGGAGTTGCGGCTTCCGATCCGGGACGCGCTTCACTTCGCCAACGGAGATTCGTACGATGTTACCCTGGCTTCCGATAAGTCAAGCGGATGGAAGGTGCTCGCACCCTTTGGTGTGGGTGACATGCTGGCGAGCGAGCCGGATTGGACGTCCTCGGTCGATGGGCTCATCTCGATGGAATTAGGGCAGGGCGGGGCCCTCTGGGGTGGTGACGGGGCGTACGGATCAGAGGGATTCGTTGCCCGCTTGGCCCCTGATCGTTCGCTGATTTGGGCGATCTTTTTCATGGAATCGAATCCATTCGAAGAAATTCAACTATTCGATGAGATTGCCACCTTTACCTCGACTAGTGGAATTAAGGTGACTGTCGATATTAATGATCCTCGAAATCCGGTCGCTGTTAACGGCTGATGGAACCCTAGTCGGGCGGCCTGGCTGGTCCCTCCCCTGTTTTGGCGCCGTTGGCTCGGCAGGCGGTGGAACTACGGGTTGGTGAGCTGGTCGAAGCAGCCTGCTTTGGCCGCGCGTATGAAGACGCCGAGGGTGGCGGGGGTAGTGGTGAGGATGACGTCTGGGTCGTCGCTCTCGCGGATTTGGATGGCTTCGGGGGCGGGGGCGGCTACGTTGAGGCAGTTGGCTGCTTCTGCGCTGAACGATGACTTGTGCCAGGCAACGGGCACCCTGGCGACGTAAACGCAAGCGGATCCCTCTTGGCTGTAGGAGGACTTCTTCCAGGCCTGAGCGGACATGCTTTGCTACCTCTCAAAGAGTTTTCATGACGTGGTGGATCAGGTCGCGGGACGCTGCTGGCTTGAGCGCGTAGCTCTCAAGATGGTCCAGCACACTCCGATACTTCATGAGGTGGGCTTCCGCGTCGAGCAGTACGGTGCCGTGATCCGTGTCGAGCTGGACGGTGTCGAGTTGTGGCACCGTGCCGCCGAAGTAGTCGATGGGGTGACCCGAGCCATGGAGAGGTCCCGCGCCGAACGGAATGACCACGAGCTTGATGTTCTCGTGTTCGCTCATCTCGGCGAGGTGCTGAAGTTGTGCCCGGGCTACATTCGGACCGCCCACCCCCATCCGTAGGGCGGCTTCATGAATGATCGCCGTCAGTGGGGTCGGTTTGCTGTCGTAGAGGATGCCCTGCCGTTTGACGCGGAACGAGACGCGGTGTTCCACAGCGGGCGGTGGGAGTGGAGGCACCGTGGCGTCGAAGAGCGCCCGGGCGTGGTCCCTCGTCTGGAGCAGTCCGGGGATGTGGACCATGGTGGCCGCGCGCACAAAGCGGGCGTGATGCTCCAGTTCGGCCATGTCGAGCAGCCCCGCAGGCAGCACTTCCCGGTCCTGCTCCCACCAGCCCCGGGTCTGTCTCCCGGTCATCTGGGTGAGTGCCTCGATCAACTCCTGATCCGCGCACTCGTACAGGCCGGCCAGCGCCCGCACGCGGTCCGCGCTCACTGCGTAGCGCCCTGCCTCGATGCTACTCATGCGCGACTGGCTGGCGCCGAAGTGCTTACCCGCTTCGGTTGCGGACATGTCCGTGCGTTCGCGGAGTCGGCGCAACTCGGCGCCAAGGCGCCGTTGTTGCACGGTCGGTGGGCGGCTGGTTGGGGCCATGAGCGATCTCTCCCTGATCGGTCGAGGCGTGTGGTGTCACCCTAACGGGCGTACTTGGGCTCCATGTGCACAGAACATGGAATGCAGCCCATTATTCACGCTACGGTGTGACCCAAGCCACTTCGGCAGGCGGCGTCGCGCCACCGTAAGCGCACGGCTTCGCCCTGGTCCAATTCCCCTCCTGATCGGGAGACTTCCATGGCCAACGAAACCCCGTACGACATCGACAAAGAGCTCTGCGAACTCGCCCTGGACAACGCCCCGCGCGTCTTCGCCGTCACCGTCCAGTACGACGTGGCCCCAGGCGTCCCGGACGGCGAGATCGCCGCCTGGGGACTCGCCTATAGCGATGGAAGTGCCCATGTCGTCACGGCCGACGGCCGCCACCACCTCAGCTTGAAGTCCCCCGAGCGGGCGGCCTGGTGGTTCGGGCGGCGGGGCGACACCACCGCCCGGCTCCTCTGGTTCGCTGCTCCTTCCGCCCCTACTTTCCAGCCGGTCCAGGCGGCCTGAATCCGTTCGAGGCCTGGTTTGCGGTGAGTATGGGACAGCGACACGCCGATGCCACGGCGTGTCGCTGTCCCATACTCACCGCAAAGTTGCTGGCATTGCGCTGCGCCAGCAGTAGCACTCACCCCCTCGGGGTCCGCAGTTACGGAGGACGGACACGTCGTAGGGTCGGGTGTATGTCCGAGCTTGACCAGGCAGCCAGCACGCTCGCCTCGCACCCCCTGTTGGCGCTGTTCCGCGACGCTGCTGACGGACGCTTCCTCCCCGCCGACGGCCAGGTCACCATCCTTCCCGCTCTGCCACGCGGCTTGGAGTGCTCGCTCGCCTTCACCGGACACGCTGTCATCGCCACCGCCCTTCCCGGCAGTGAGGTCCAGTCTCAGGGGCCCGATGGCTACGGGGGATCCCTGGCCCCTGACTTCCTGCGCTATCTCGCGGGTCAGGATGGCCGGGTCGGCGCCCTCGATGCCGTGCTCGTCGCGCGCGGCACCTCCGGCTCGCCTCGCTTGCCGGAGTGCCTGGATGCTGATGACCACCCCCGGGTTCGTTACGCCAGGGAGCTGCGCACCGGTGTCCGCGTCTACGGAGACGAGCGTGGTCTTGTCACCCTGGCCGACGGACTGGCCGGGCGGCGTGAGATAAGCATCGAACTCGACCAGCCCGGCATCGGCATCGGCAGCAGCAGCGGACTGGGGCGCTCTCTCCTGCGCGACGCCCTGACCTTGGTCCCCGCCGGCGAGCCGGTGTTCGCCGCTGTCTCTCCGGGGAACGCCCGGTCCTTCCGGGCCTTTCTCGCCGCTGGGTTTGTACCGCTGGGGAGCGAGGTCATTATCCGACCGCAGCGGACCACTGCTGGGTGACCCAAGCGGGGCGCGCCTCTTCGGCCTAGCTGAATGGTGGAGCCTCGCCTTGATAGGCAAGTCGTTACTTGCCTATGCTGGAGGTCATGGCGGAGGATGTCTTCAAGGCGCTGGCCGACCCGACCCGCAGGAAGATCCTCGATGAGCTGACAGAGCGGAACGGCCAGACGCTGTTCGAGATCTGCACGCGGCTGACGACCAAACACGGTCTGGGATCGTCCCGTCAGGCGATCAGCCAGCACCTTGCCGTACTGGAATCCGCGGGTCTGGTCGTCTCGCGACGCCAGGGCCGCTACAAGTTCCACGACCTGGACACCCAGCCCCTTGAGCGCATCGTGACCCGATGGCTCAAGCCCGACGCACCGGAGGGCACCCCATGAAGATCTACGTCACCAGCGTCTTCGTCGACGACCAGGACAAAGCGCTACGCTTCTATACCGACGTGCTGGGCTTCGTGAAGAAGCACGACATCCCGCTGGGTGCGGCCCGGTGGCTGACCGTGGTCTCGCCGGAGGACCCTGACGGGACCGAACTGCTGCTTGAGCCCTCCGGCCATCCCGCCGTGCCGCCGTACAAGACGGCGCTGGTCGAGGACGGCATCCCGGCCGCCTCTTTCGCCGTGGACGACGTACGCGCGGAGTTCGACCGACTGCGCGAGCTGGGGGTGCGCTTCACCCAGGAGCCGCTGGAGATGGGGACGGTCACCACAGCGGTGTTGGACGACACCTGCGGCAACCTCATCCAGATCGTGCACAGCCAGTAAGACGTCGATGGTGCGGTGAGTATCGGACAGGTCCGATACTCACCGCAAAGTCACTGGCGTCGCCGCTAGGCCAGCAGTTCCACCTCCGCCAGGGTTGCCTTGCCCTCGGATACAAGGCGGTAGTGGCCATACGAACCCGGCGCGCGCACCGAGAAGACCCGCGTCTGCTTGTCCCACGCGAAGGCCTCGCCCGACCGCCGGTCCACGTCCGTCCACTTCTCGCCGTCGCGAGAGCCCTGAAGCACCCACCCCGAGGGGGCCTTGGCCCGATCCGCGGGCGACGTCAGGGTGTACTGGAGCACCCGGGACGATTCAGCCACCCGAAGGTCGACCGACTCGAACGTCGTCTCCGTCTTCGACGTGTCGTCCAGCAGCGGCGCGTCCCCGCCTGGCGGCGGGTCCGTCACATCGCGGCGCGGGGTCGGGACCTTGTCGTCCGTCGTGATGGACGAGGGCGCGGCGGAGGCGCCCGTGCCCCACTTGGACGGCTTCGGGCCCATCGAGAACTCCAGCGTGCCGCCGCGCGCGAGCATCGAGTGGGGGAGAGCGGTCGAGTTCCAGGACTTGCCGTTGACCCTCAACCCCTGGACGTAGACGTTCCGCGCGCTGTTCTTGGGTGCCCTGATGACCAGATCGCGGCCGTTCTCCAGGTGCACCGTCGCCTTGGTGAACAGGGGGGAGCCCACCGCGTACTCAGAGCCGCCCATCACCAGGGGGTAGAAGCCCAGCGCGCTGAAGACGTACCACGCGGACTGCTCGCCGTTGTCCTCGTCGCCGTGGTAGCCCTGGCCGATCTCGCTGCCGGTGTAGAGGCGGGAGAGGACCTCACGGACCTTCGCCTGGGCCTTCCAGGGCTGGCCGGCCGCGTCGTACATGTACGTCACGTGGTGGGCGACCTGGTTGCTGTGGCCGTACATGCCCATGCGGACGTCGCGGGCCTCGGTCATCTCGTGGATGACGCCGCCATAGGAGCCGGCGAGGTCGGGGGAGGCGGTTTCCGGGGTGGAGAAGTAGGTGTCGAGCTTCTTCGCGAGGCCCGCCCGGCCGCCGTAGAGGTTGGCGAGGCCTCGGCTGTCCTGGGGGGCGGTGAAGGCGTAGCCCCAGCCGTTGGTCTCGGTGTAGTCGTAGCCCCAGACGCGGGGGTCGTACTTGTCGGACGCGACACGCCACGCGCCATCCGCGCCCTTGCCCTGGAAGAAGCCGGCCTTGGTGTCGAAGAGCTTGACGTAGTTCTGGGCGCGGTGCAGGAAGTAGTCGGACTCCTCCTTGTAGCGGGCCTTCTTGGTCTTCGCGTAGAGCGCCTTGCCCATCTTCGCGAGGCCGAAGTCGTTGAGGTAGCCCTCCAGCGCCCAGGACAGGCCCTCGTGGGTGTCGGTGGGGGTGTAGCCGAGGAAGAGCGAGCGGTCCATGCCCTTGCGGCCGACGCCCGAGGAGGGCGGGACGGTGGTGGCGTTCTTCAGGGCGGCCTCGTAGGCGGCCTCTGCGTCGAGGGGGACGCCCTTGAGGTAGGCGTCGGAGAAGGCGACGTCCGAGCTGGTGCCGGTCATCAGGTCGGCGTAGCCGGGGGAGGACCAGCGGGCGATCCAGCCGCCGTCCTTGTACTGCTGGACGAAGCCGTCGACCATCTTCCCGGCCCGCGAGGGGGTCAGGAGGGAGTACGCCGGCCAGGTGGTGCGGTAGGTGTCCCAGAAGCCGTTGTTGACGTAGACCTGGCCGTCGACGATTTTGGCGCCGGTGTGGGTCGGGGTGTTCTCGCCGGCCGGCTTGGAGAAGGCGCTGGCGTATTGGTACCGGGGCTTGGCCGCGGTCCCTGTGTTCTCGAAAGCGGAATTGGGATACAGGTACAGCCGGTAGAGGCTGGAGTAGAGCGTGGTGAGCTGGTCGCGGGTCGCGCCCTCGACCTCGATGCGGCCGAGTAGGTCGTCCCAGGCCGCCTGGGCACGGGCTTTGACCTGCGTGAACGAAGCCGCCGTCGGGATTTCGCGGTCCAGGTTCGCCTTCGCCTGGTCGAGGCTGATCAGGGAGGTGGCGATCCGGAGCGTCACCGTGCGGTCCGCGCCGGGCTTGAAGCGGAAGTAGCCGGTGACGTCCTTGCCGGCCCCGCCGGACAGCTTGCCGCCGGCGCTGACGGGCGCGTCGAAGACGCCGTACACGAACATGCGCCCCGCCCCCGTGCTGAGGCCGCTCTTGACGTCGGAGTAGCCGCTGACGACGCCGCGCTCGGCGTCCAGCGTCAGCCCGCCGTCCCCGGTGACGTTGTCGAAGATGACGCTCGCGTCGTCGCCGGGGTACGTGAAGCGCATGATTGCCGCGTGGTCGGTGGGGGTGATCTCCGCCTTGAGGCCGTTCTCGAAGGTCACGCCGTAGTAGTGCGGCCGGGCGGTCTCGTTGGTGTGGCGGAAGGGGAGCGCGCGGGCGGTGCGGCCGGCGTCGGGCACATCGGACGCGGCCGAGGGCATGACCTGGAACGTCTGCCGGTCGCCCATCCAGGGGCTCGGCTCATGGCTCGCGCTGAAGGCCTGGACGGTGGGCAGGTTGTCCGCGTTGTTGGCGCGGGCGTACTCGTACAGCCAGCTGGTCGAGCCCGCGTTGGTGACCGGCGTCCAGAAGTTGAAGCCGCCCGGGACGGCGGTGGCCGGGAAGGTGTTGCCGCGGGAGAAGCTGCCGCTGGAGTTGGTGCCGCGGGTGGTGACGGCGTAGTCGGACACGTGCTTCAGCCGCTTCTCGGGGGCCTTCGGGGCAATGGAGATGTCGTCCACCCAGCCGCGGAACTTCGCCGGGCCCTTGGGGGAGTCGTACGCGACCAGGATCCGGTCGATCGTCTTGCCGGCCGCGACCGCGCCGATCCGCGACTCCTTGTGGTTCCACTGGTTGACGTACAGCGTCTTGGAGGCGGCCTGGCCCTGGGGGCTCAGCCGGGCGCCGTGCTGGTCGACCGCGCCGGGCAGGTCGCTCAGGTAGGTGCCGTCGGCGAAGGCGAGGTCGACGGAGACATGGGTGGCCGGATAGTCGAGGTCGGTCTCCGGCATGGAGGGGAAGATCCGGTACGAGAGCAGGGTGTCGCGGGTGACGGCCGTGTCGACGTCGAAGATCTTGTTGTACGAGTACGCGCGGCCGTCCGGCTTGTGGGTGCCCGCGTACAGCAGGGCGTGGGTGCCGGTGAAGCCGGCGTTCGCCTTGGCGGTGGGGGAGCCGGAGGCGCCGCGGTCGACCTGGGTGCGCATCTCGGCGGGGGCGGGCGGGGTGGTGTCGGCGGTCGCCAACTGCACCTCGGCCAACTGGGTGATGGAATCACCGGAGTTGCGGGTGATCTCCAGCCGGTAGTGTCGGTACGCCGTCGTGTTGTCGAAGCCGAATTCGCGGGTCTGGTGGCGGGAGGCGAAGGACTGCTTCTCTCGGGTGTCCAGGGTCGTCCAGTCGGAGCCGTCCGCGGAGCCCTTGAGGGTCCAGTCGGCCGGGTCGCGGCCGGGGGCGTCATTGGCGGAGGTGAGGGCGTAGCGGACGGCCTTGACCGGGTCGCTGAGGTCGAATTCCAGCCAGGCGGTCTTTTCGAACGCGAGCCACTTGGTGGTGGTCTCGCCGTCGACGAGGTTCTCCTTCACCTCGCCGCCCCCGGCGTTCTCCGCGCTGGCGCGGACCGCGGTGACCTTGTCGGTGACATTGCCGGGGATGCCGCTGCTGTAGCCGCCGTCGACGCCGGAGGTCTTCTTCTCGCCGTCGGGCCCCGTCTCGACCGTGTTGCGCCAGTCGGGCTGCGGGTCCTTCGATTCGAAGGACGATGCGAAGGACGATGAGGAGGACGATGAGGAGGATGGTTTGGAGGACGACGTGGCGGACGCGGCGCCGGGCTCGCCGTGCGGGGCGGCGGCCGCCGCGCCCTGGGCCGTCAGTGTCAGCACCACGGCCGCCACCAGGGCGGCCGGTCGTCGGAGTATGTGCCCTGGTCTGGATGGTCTCGGTGGCATGCTCCGCCTCTCCACGAGCTGGACAACGTTGTCAGTTCCGTAGGGCAGAGTTAAGTAGGGAGGCTGCGCCCGGCGGTGTCAAGGAGGGCCGCGGGAAGCTGGGGGAATCCGGCGCCGGGGCAAGGGAATCAAGCCGGGGCGAGGGAAACAGGCCGGGGGCGAGGGAGACAGGTCGGGCAAGCGAAACCGGCCAGGTCGAGCGGACCGGCCGGGAGGAGGGGACCGGCCGCGGTGGGGGTGGGGCCGCTCCCGCTCCCGGACCCTCAGCGGCGGCTCAGGACGCGCTCTTCGACTTGGTGCCGAGCGAGATCCGGCACTGCTTGGCCTTCTTGGACGAGTCCGCCTTGAGCCCGAGGACCTTGATGGTCTTGGTCGAGTTCGCGGCGACCGGGCGGTCCGACTCGATGCCGGTGGTGATCACCTTGCCGTCGGAGTCGACGAAGCCGACGAGCAGCGAGTAGTAGGACGTGGTCGAGTCCGAATTGGTGATCTTCACATTGGCGTACGGGATGCCGTCCGAGCCCCAGCCGCACGTGCCCATCTTGGCGTCCGAGGTGACCAGCCCGCCGCCGCCCGTCGGTTCGTCCGTGGGATCGTCCGTCGGGTAGTCCGTCGGATCCTCGGTGGGGCTGGGGGACTCGGTCGGCTCGACCGGCAGCTGGGCCATGCCCTTCCCGATCGCGGCGCCGCCCTTGGTGTCTCCACTGGAGGATCCGCCCCCTTCGGAGCCGCACGCCGATATCGACGCGAGTGTCGCGACCACGACAAGCGTGGAGGCGAAGGGGAATTGCTTCCGGACCACAGGGACCGCCTTTCGATCGTATCCGCGCACGACGGCGTGCCGCACGGGCTGTGTCCCCTACGGTATGTCGGACAGGTCTCAACTCGGGAAAGACTCCGGCCCGATGACCTTTCGATCTTGCCCACTTGAGGTCCAGTGGACTATACCTGTCGCCCCGGGGGGAGGCCGCCATGCGGCTCCACGTCGCGCCCGCCTTAGCGGGCCTCCGTGCTCCCCGGCGCACACTCAGCAATACTCCGATTCACGCTTCAACTGACCCGCGGTGTCGGGCCCCTCGCCGGAGGCGAGTATGTACGGGAAACCGCTACACCGCCTGAGTCCTGACGAAGGCGAGGACTTGAGCATGGGATCCACCCCAGATTTCGGCCGTCGCGACCTGATCAAGCGGTCCGCGGCGCTCGGACTGGTAGCCGTGCCGTCCATCAGCACGCTGACCGCCTGCGCGAGCGGCGGTGACGACGACGGAAACAAGGTCGACAAGGGCGAGAAGAGCGCCAAGAACCCGCTTGCCGTCAATGAGAGCGCCGGGCTCGACGTCGTCATTTTCGACGGTGGTTTCGGCCAGAAGTACGCCAAGGACGCCGAGGCCGAGTACGCGAAGGCTTTCCCGAAGACCAAGGGCAAGATCAAGCACTCCGCCACCCAGAAGATCCAGACGGTCCTGCAGCCGCGGTTCAACGGCGGCACCCCGCCGGACCTGATCGACAACTCCGGTGCCGAGCAGATGGACTTCGGCACCCTGGTCGCGAAGAACCAGCTGACCGACCTGACGCCGCTGCTCGACGCCCCCTCGGTGGACGACCCGAACAAGAAGGTGCGCGACACGCTGCGCCCCGGTGTCGTGGAGATGGGCCAGTTCGACGGCAAGCCGGTCTGGATCCTGTACTACGCCTACACCGTGTACGGCGTGTGGTACTCCAAGACCAACCTCGAGAAGCTTGACGCGGAGTACCCGGAGACCTGGGACGACATGCTCAAGCTCTGCGAGAAGGCGAAGAAGAAGGGCATCGCCGGCTGGACCTACCCCGGCAAGTTCCCGTACTACATGCCGTTCAGCCTCTACCCCTTCATCGCGAAGATCGGCGGCCCCGACACGCTGATCGCGATCGACAACCTGGAGCCGAACGCCTGGAAGCACCCGGCCGTCAAGGCCGCCTTCGAGGCGTACTACGAGCTGTACAAGAAGGGCTACATCCTCAAGGGCAGCGCCGGCCTGACCCACATCGAGTCGCAGACCGCCTGGAACCAGGGCAAGGCGCTGTTCATCCCGAACGGCTCCTGGGTCGAGAACGAGGCGAAGAAGACCACCCCGGACGACTTCCAGATGTCCGTCGGCGCGCCGTCCAGCCTGGACAGCGGCGACAAGATGCCGTTCGGCACCATCTGGGCCTCCGGCGGTGAGCCCTTCATCGTGCCCAAGTCGGCGAAGAACCCCGAGGGCGGCATGGAGCTGCTGCGCATCATGCTCGGCGAGAAGTCCACCAAGAACTTCGTCAAGCAGGTCTCCTCGCTCACCTCGCTCAACGGCGGCACCGACGGGCTGTCCCTGCCGCCGGGCCTGGCGTCCGCTCAGGCGGCGCTGGAGAAGGCCGGCAAGAACGTCGTCAACCCGCGTCTGCAGGACTGGTACGTGGCGCTGCAGAAGCAGCAGATCGGCGTCGGCGCGCTGGGCGAGATGATGGCGGGCCGGATGACCCCGGCCGAGGCGATCAAGAAGATCCAGAAGTTCGCCGACGACACGGCCAAGGACGACGCCGTGAAGAAGTACAAGCACGCCTGATGAGGTCCGAGCGTCACCAGCGGCTTTTTTCCGCAGGGAAAGACCGAGGTCGGTAGAGATGCAGCACGGTAAGCACCAGTCGGCTACGGCGGTGGTCGCGAAGGTCCCGGGCGGGAAGCACCCGGGCGCCAAGTCACCGCGCGTCAAGCTGTCCACGCGGCAGAAGTTCGAGCGCGCGTACCGGCAGTACGGATTCCCTGTGGGATTCCTTGCCCTGCCGGTCGTCGTTTATGCGATCTTCGTGGTGTCGCCGTTCATCCAGTCCATTTACTACTCCTTCACGGACTGGACCGGACTGAGCTCCGACTTCAAGATGGTCGGGTTCAAGAACTACGACTGGCTCCTGCACGACGACGTCTTCTGGAAAGCGGTCGGGCACAATGTGCTCCTGCTGCTGGTCGTGCCGCTGGTGACGCTCGGGCTCGGGCTGTTCTTCGCCTTCATGCTCAATGTGGGCGGCCGCAGCAAGAAGAACGCGGCCGTCTCGGGAGTGCGCGGGTCGAGCATCTACAAGGTGGTGTACTTCTTCCCGCAGGTGCTCTCGATCGCGATCGTCGCCCTGCTGTTCCAGTTCACGTACAACCCGCGGAACGGCGCGCTCAACGCCTTCCTCGGGGGAATCGGGCTGGACTCGCTTCAGCAGGAGTGGCTCGCCGATCCCAAGCTCGCGCTGTGGTGCCTCATGGTGGTCATGGTGTGGTGCAACGTCGGCTTCTACGTCGTCCTCTTCTCCGCCGGAATGAGCGCCATTCCCAAGGACTTCTACGAGGCGGCGCTGCTGGACGGCGCCAACCGCATCACGACCTTCTTCAAGATCACCCTGCCGCTGCTGTGGGACACCGTCCAGACCGGCTGGATCTACATGGGCATCCTCGCCCTGGACGCCTTCGCCGTGGTGCAGATCATGACCGTGGGGCCCGGCGGACCCGCGGACGCCACGCAGGTGCTGGGCTACATGGTCTACACCAAGACGTTCCGCGACGGGCAGGCCGGGCGCGCGACGGCCATCGGTGTCGCGATGCTGATCGTGACCCTGATCTTCGCGGTCATCGTGGGCAGGCTCGGCCGGCGCGAGCGGCTGGAGTACTGATGACCGGGCCCACCACCACACACCGGAACCGCCGTATCTCCGCCGACCTGGGGGTAGCACAGTGACCGCGCAAGCACAGCCCTCGGAGCTCCCGGGCGCCACGAAGACGGAGGAGGCGCCCGGCGCGGCGCCCCCGGCCAAGGGGCAGCGCCCGCCGCACTTCACCCCCGAGGGCCGGATCAGCAGCGAGGGGAAGGTCCTCAACGTCTTCTCGCACGGCATGCTGGTGCTCTGGGGACTGCTGGTCACCCTGCCGCTGCTGTGGGCGGTGATGAGCTCGCTCAAGACCGACAAGGAGATCTTCACCTCTCCCTGGGGCCTGCCGTCCAGCCTGCACTTCGACAACTGGTCGCGGGCCTGGAGCAAGTCGAACATCGGCGACTTCTTCCTCAACACCGTCCTGGTGGTGGGGTGCTCGCTGATCGGGACGATGCTGCTGGGGTCGATGGCGGCCTACGTCCTGGCCCGCTTCGAATTCCCCGGCAAGCGCTTCGTCTACTTCCTGTTCGTGGGCGGAATGAGCTTCCCGGTCATCCTGGCGCTGGTGCCGCTGTTCTTCGTCATGCGGAACATGAGCCTGCTCAACACGTTCCACGGGCTGGTTCTGGTCTATATCGCCTATTCACTGCCGTTCACCGTCTTCTTCCTCACGTCCTTCTTCAAGACGCTGCCCACGTCGGTGGCGGAAGCGGCGATGCTCGACGGGGCCTCGCAGACCCGGACCTTCTTCCAGGTGATGCTGCCGATGGCGAAGCCGGGCCTGATCAGCGTCGGCATCTTCAACTTCCTCGGGCAGTGGAACCAGTACATGCTGCCCACCGTGCTCATCACGGATGAGAAGAAGCGGGTGCTGACGCAGGGGCTGGTGCAGCTCGCGGCCAGCCAGCAGTACAAGGGCGACTGGTCCGCGCTGTTCGCGGGCCTGGTCCTGGCGATGCTGCCGGTGCTCGGCGTCTACATCGTCTTCCAGCGCCAGGTGCAGGCGGGCCTGACCGCGGGGGCGCTCAAGTAACCCGCGACCTGCCCGCGGTGTAACCCGCGTCGTAAGCCGTTTCGCAAGCCGTTTCGTAAGCCCCGCCCCTCTTCGGCCCTTTCGGTCCGAAGAGGGGCGGCTTGTCTCCCGGCGATTCCCGATCCGCGGATGATGTTGCCGCAGATCCCTCTCACCCCCGCGCTGAGCGACTGTAAGGTGCCGGTAGTTTCCCGGCGAGATCCCGGGTGACACGTCGCCGTTTCCGGGCGCGCAATTCCTCGACGACGGAATTGCGCGCCCGGCGGCGGAATTCCTGGCCGCGCCGCGGAGCCGCGGTGCCGTACGAGCGGAAAGCGGCCGGCGCGACGAGGCGTACAACGGGGAGGAGCCGCGGTGTCCACGGGGCTGTGCGAGGAGATCGCGGGCCGGATCGCCGATCCGCGCCGCGTCGCCGTCAGGGAGCAGACCGGCCAGGCCTGGAGCTGGGACGGGCTGCTGGGGGCGGCCAAGGACCTGGCCGGGCGGCTTCGCGCGCGGGGGCCGCTGCGGCTGGTGGCCGCCCGTACGAGCAGGCCCGTGCTGACGCTCGTCGCGACGCTCGCCTGTGATCTGCTCGAAGTGCCCCTGGTGCACCTGGACTCCGGCCAGACCGAGGCGGAGCACGCCCGCATCGGCGCCGCCTTCGGCCCGCATCTGCTGCTCTCCGACCCCGGCCCGGGCGCCACGGCGGCGTGGGAACGTGACGGGCTCTCGGCGGCCGTATCCGCGAGCGGCGGCGAGGGCGGGGGAGGGGGCGCGGCGGAAGGGCCCGCCTTCGGCTCCCCGCGCTCGGGCATCTTCCTCACCTCCGGCTCCACGGGCGAGCCCGCGGGCGCCGTGCGGTCCGCCCGCGCCCAGCTCGCGGACGCGCTGCGGTGCGCCGCCTTCCTCGACTACGGCCCCGCCACCCCCGTGGTGTGCGCGGCGCCGGTCGTCCACGCGTACGGATACACCCTGGGCATGCTCGCCCCGCTGCTCAGCGGGGCGCCGGTGACGCTGTGCGGATCACGCCTGGTGCCCTCCCAGCTCGCGGCCGCCGTCCGGGACGCCGGGGCCCGGGTGCTGATCGCCCTGCCCTTCCACTACCGGCTCATGGCGGCCGACACCGCCTCCCGCTTCGACGGCCTGGAGCGCGCGGTGTCCGCCGGGGCGCCGATCCCCGCCGGCGCCGCGGAGGCGGTCACCAAGGCGCACGGCTTCGCGCTGCTCAACAACTACGGCTCCTCCGAGACCGGCGCGATCACCATCAAGCGGGTCGATCCGGGGCACGACCGCCCGGGGGACGTCGGCCGGCCGCTGCCCGGCATCGTGGCGAGCCTGCTTGACGTCGGCGAGGAGGACGGCTCGGGCGAACTCCTGCTGGCCACCGACTCGCTGGCCACCGACTCGCTGGCCGACGGCTACGCCCATGCCGACGGGCTGCGCCCGCTGTCCCTGCACGGGGACCTGCTGCGCACCGGGGACCTGGCGACGCTGGCGCCCGACGGCTCGGTCAGGCTGGTCGGCCGGCTGGCCCGGATGGTCAACGTCGGGGGGAAGAAGGTCAATCCGGTCGAGGTGGAGCGGGTGCTCGCCGAACACCCCGCCGTCACCGAGGCGCAGGTCTTCGCGGCGGAGGACGGCGGCCGGGGCCAGGTGCCGGTGGCCCGGGTCGCTGCCCCCGGCCCGGTCACGGCCGAGGCGCTGATCGGCTGGTGCCGGGAGCGGCTGGCGGAGCACAAGATCCCCCGGCGGGTCGAGGTGCTCGCCGAACTGCCCCGCTCGGCGACCGGCAAGGTCCTCTCCCCACACGCCCAGGGCCGGGCGGGCGGGCGGACCGCACCCGGGCCGGTGGCCGGGCCGCCGACCGAGTCGGCAGCCGAGTCGGCAACCGAGGCGGCAGCCGAGCCGGCGGCCGAGCGAGAGAAGGAAGGAAGCGCGTGATGGACCGTGAGAGCCTGGTCGAGGAGATCGCCCGGCAGATCACCGTGGTGGTGCCCGCGCTTGCCGAGGCCCCGCCCGGCCCCGGCACCAACCTGCTGGAGATCCCCGACTTCGACTCGATGGCCATGCTGGAGCTGCTGGTCTGGCTCCAGGGGAACTACGGGATCGACGTCCCCGACGGTGAGGTCTCCCCGGAGAACCTCTCGACCGTCGGCCGGATCGCGGACTTCGTGCTGAGGCAGCGTTGACCGGCGCGGGCGAAGGGGTCGTCATCGAGTTCCGCGGGCTGCGCGCCGTGCGCGCCCCGCTCACCTGGGGCCAGCAGGTCATCTACCGCGCGTTGCAGAGCCGGGCCGACCGGGCCGACTACGACTACAACCAGCGGCTGTGGCTGCCGGTGCCCGAGGGCCGCGCGCTGCCGGACGTGATCGACGCGGTACGTGCGCTGGTCACCGCCCACGAGAGCCTGCGCACCGTCTACCGGGACGGCACCGCCGACTCCGCCCCGTACCAGGAGGTCGCGGGGGAGGGGCGGCTCGCGGTCCGGGTCCTCCACGGCGACGACCCGGCCGCGGCGCTGGACGCCCTGGCCGCCACGGACTTCGACCTGTCCCGGGAGTGGGGCGTGCGCGCCGCGGTGCTGACCGGGCCCGGCGGCCCGCGCCACCTCGCGCTCTACCTGTCGCACGTGGCCGTGGACGGCTGGGCGGCCGGCCTCGTCGTACGCCAGGTGAGGGCCCTGCTCGCCGACGACGCCGCCGTACCCGCCGGGCCCGTGCCGCAGCCCGCCGACCTCGCCGTGGCCGAGCGGTCGGCGGCCGGGCGTACGGCGGACCGCCGCGCCGACGCGTACCAGCGCTCGCTGCTGCTGCGCGCGCCGCGGACCATGTTTCCCACCGCCGCCGGCCCCGGAAGGGCCCTGACCGACCCCGGAAAGGCACTCACGACTCCCGTCAGGGCGCCGGAGTGGGCCCACGGCGAGTTCAGGTCGGGGCGGCTGGAGGCGGCGGCGCGGGAGGTGGCCGCGCGCTGCCGGGCCGGTGAGGAGACCGTCTACCTCGCGGCCCTCGGCACCCTGCTCGCGCGCCGCGCGGGCCTGACCCGCTGCGTGCTCAAGACCATCTTCGCGAACCGGATCGGCGCCGAGCGGCAGGCGATGGTGGCCCCGCTCGCCTCGGACGTGCTGCTGTGCTTCGACGTCGGCGGCCCCTCCTTCGACGACAGCGTCCGCGCCGCCCACCTCGCCAAGCTGCGCGGGTACGCCCGCGCCCAGTACGACCCCGCCCGCCTGGAGCGGCTGGTGGCGGAGGTCGGCCGGGAGCGTGGCGAGCAGCTGGACCTGTCGGTGCTGCACAACGACCTCGGCGCCCTCGCCCCGCCCCGGGACGACGGCGACGGCGACGGACGCCCGGCGCCCGGCCCCGGCACGGTGGCGACCTCGTTCCGCTGGGCCGAGCCGTTCCGGCTGCCCTCCGTCAAGCTCTACTGCGACGTGCGCACCTCCCCGCGCGGCGAGCGGGTGCTCGGCATAGCCGCCGACACCCGGTATCTGCCCCGGCCGGACCTGCGCGAACTGTTCTTCCGGATGGAGGAACTGGTGGTGACCGCGGCGGGCGAGCGGCAGGACCCGGGGGACCAGCAGGACCCGCAGGACCCGCGGGACACCGACGAGCGGCTGCCGGTCCATGTCCGGTGAGACGGTCGGGGTGGTGATCGCCGCGATGAACTCCGCGGCGTTCATCGACCAGGCGCTCGGCTCCCTGGCCATGCAGACCACGCCCGCCGACCAGGTGGTGGTCGTCGACGACCACTCGGACGACGACACCGTGCGGCTGGTCGAGCGCTGGCGCGCCATCCTCCCGCTGACCCTGCTGCGCAACCGCGGCCCCGGGCGCCTGGGGGTGTGGGGCGCGCGGCGGGCCGCCATCGAGGCGCTGGAGACGGACCTGGTGCTCCAACTGGACGGCGACGACCTCGTCCTGCCGCATCACGTGGCCGCGATGAGCGAGACGTACGCGGCCTCGCCCGGCCTGATCAGCCCGCGCCCGCTCACCTGGACCGGCCAGGGCCCGTTCCGCCCCGCCACGTACTCCAAGGGCGGGCTGCCGCTCCCGGGCGACCAGCTGATCCAACTGCTGGCGCAGAACTACGTCGTGGTCGGCTCGCTGTTCGCGCGCGAGCTGTACGAGCGGGTCGGCGGCTACCGCCGGGTGGCGTACGGCGAGGAGTGGGACCTGTGGCTGCGGCTGGTCGCGGCGGGCGCGCGGGTCAGCAAGCCGGCCGAGCCGTCGTACGTCTACCGGGTGCGGGCCTCCAGCTACGCGGGCGGCTTCGTCCGGAACGAGGCGGAGACCGAGGTGCTGAAGCGCTTCCTCCAGGACAGCGGGCACCCGCTCCACCGGCGCGCCGCCAAGGTGGCCCTGCTGCAGCGCACGGGCCTCGCCGCGCTCGGCGCCCTCACCTCGGTGAGCGGCCCGCTGCCCGAGCCCGTACGGGCCTTCGCCGCCGGGCACGAACTGCCTTTGACGCGGGCGTACCGCGACCCGGACCTGGGCTGGGTGCTCTCGTTCGCCTCCGGGGCCGAGGTGGCCGCGTGCGACCACACGGCCCGGGTGATCGTGCACGTGGTCGAGAAGGACGGGAACTACGAGGCCGTGGAGATAGCCGACCCGCTGATGCGCCGCGACGCGTCCTCGCTGCGCGACATCCTGAGAGGTGAGCGATGAGCCGCGAACAGGCGGTCAAGGACGTGCTGGAGCGGGCCCGGCGGATCCCGCACCGCTGGCGGCGGTTCACGGTGAGCGCCGCCACCGCGGCGCGGGTGCACCGGATCGACGAGGCGCTGCTGGGCGAGGCGCTGGACCTGGGCCTCGCGCACGAGGGCGGCGGGGCGGACCGCCGCTTCGACGACCTCGACCTGAAGAACCTCGGCCTCGGCCTGCGCGTCCCGTCCCCGGCCTGGCTGCAGGTGCGGCTGTCGGCCCAGCCCTTCAACGCGGCGGAGGTCCGTGACGCCACCTACCGGATGCGGTTCCAGGGGCGGGCGCCCGGGGTGCTGGAGCCCTCGCCGCAGCTCGCCTCCGCCGTGGTGGCCGACACCCTGCGGCGGATGGGGCCCGATGTGTTCGAGGCGGACCTCCGGGTGTCCGCCGGCGAGAACGCGCCGGAGGCGGACGGGGACGGGGACGGGGACGGGGACGCGGCCGACTGCGCGCGGGAGCTGGGGCCGGTGCTGCCGGAGGCGGCCCGGCTCGAGTACTACCTCGTGCCCGACGGACTGCGGGGCGACGCCGGGTTCGTGGCGGAGACCCGGCTGGCCGACTGCCGCGCCGGCACCACCTATCTGGTGCGCGTCGCGGAGGACGCCGGGGCGGCCGTGCGGCCGGCCACCGGGCTGCTGCTGGCCGGCGCGTTCCCCCTGCCGCACGCCTGGCTCGAGGTGAGCCGCGGCGACCGCTGGCTGCCCGCCGATCCGTACTACCTCGTCACCATGGCCGGATACGGGCTGCTCGACGGGGAGCGGTGGCCGCCGCACCGGTCGGTCGCGGGGACCGTGTGGAAGCTCTGCGGCCCCCACGAGGACCTGTGCTTCCTGGCAGGCGACGGTGGGCCCGTGAAGACCTCCGTCAGGATTCTGCGGCGATCGCCCTGAGCGCCTTGCGGTCCGTCTTGCCGTGTCCGGTCAGCGGCAGCTCCGGGACCACCAGGCAGCGGGCGGGGATCTTGTACGGCTCGATCTCCCGCCTGAGCGCGGCCAGCACCTCCCCGGGGCGCAGCGAGGAGCCCGCCACGCACAGCACCGCCTCCTCGCCGTCCCCCGTCGGCGGCAGCACGGCGGCGCCGCGCACCCCGGGCACCCGGCGGGCGGCGGTCTCCACCTCCTCCGCGCTCACCCGGAACCCCCGCTGCTTGTACAGGTCGTCGCGGCGCCCGGAGAAGTACAGATAGCCGTCCTCGTCCAGATGGCCGAAGTCGCCGGTGCGCAGCTCGGGGAAGAGGCCCTCGGCGCGCGGGAACCGCTCCGCGGTCTGCTCCGGGCGCCGCCAGTAACCCGCCATCACATGCGGGCCGCGCACCACGATCTCCCCCACGGTGCCGGGGCCCACCCGCCGCCCCCGGTCGTCCACCACGAAGACCTCCGTGCCGGGCAGCGCCCGGCCGCACGCGCCGGGCCTGCGCAGGTCCTCGTCGGGCGGCATGACGGCCACCCGCTTGCACTCCGTCAGGCCGAACATCAGCTGCACCCGCATCCCCGGCAGCGCGGCCCGCAGCTCGGCCAGCACCCCCGGGGGCATCGCCGAGCCGGTGTTGGTGAGCAGCCGCAGCCGTATGCCGTCGGTGCCGTAGCGCGGCAGCATACGGGCCAGGCCCTGCGCGAGCGAGGGGACGACGGGCAGCACCGTGGCGCCCGAGCGGCGCAGGTTCTTCACCAGGACCGGGCCCACGTCCGAGGCGCTGCCGAGCCACAGGTGGGCGCCCGCCAGGGCGCTGAGGAAGAGCTGGTAGAGGCCGTAGTCGAAGGACAGCGGAAGCGCGCAGTAGACGACGTCGTCGCGCGTGTACGCCAGCTCGCCGTGGATCGCCCGGGCGGCGAACAGCAGTTGCGCGTGGGTGGACACCACGGCCTTGGGCGGACCGGTGGAGCCGGAGGTGTAGATCAGGCAGACCGGGTCGACGGACAGCGGGCCCGCGCCCTGGGCACGGTCCTCCCCGGCGCCGTCCCCGGCCTCGGACGCTTCTTCGGCCAAGGCGTCGAGGGCGTCCAAGGCGTCCAGCGCGTCCAGGGCGTCCAGGGCGTTCAGGGGTGCGTCCAGGGGCGGCGGGCCGTCGTCCGCGGTGACCAGGAGGACGGCCTCGCTGTCCTCGCGGACATGGGCCAGGGCCGGGCCGTGGACCTGCTCGTGCAGTACGCAGAAGGCGGCCCCCACCCGCGAACAGCCGTACACCAGGGCGGCGGTGGCGAGTCCGGGCGGCAGGGCCAGCAGCACTCGGTCGCCGCGCCCGGCGCCCCGCTCGCGCAGCCACGCGGCGGCGCGCAGCGAGGCCGCGCGCAGCCGGGCGTAGTCCCAGGTCCGCCCGGCGTGGGTGAGGGCCGGGCGGGACGGGTGGCGGCGGGCCGCCGCGTCGAGCAGCTCGTGCAGGACGGACGGCGGCGCGGAGCCGAGGTCAGCGGCGGGCATGCCGCTCCGCTTCCCGCCCGGTCTGCTGTTGTCCGGTCTCCTGCTGTCCGGTCTCCTGCTGTCCGGTCTCCTCCTGCCCGGTCTCCTCCTGCCCGGCCGCCCGCTGCCGGGTGTCCCGCTGGCCGGTCTCCCGCGCGGCCTGTTCGGCCAGCGCCTTGCGGTCGGTCTTGCCGTGGGCGTTCAGCGGGAAGCGGGCCACCCGCTTCAGGACGCGCGGGATCGCGGCCCGGGGGAGCAGGGTGCCGAGCGCTTCGACGACCGGCCCCCGCTCGGTGGCGGTCCCGGTGTAAAAGGCGTGCAGGGCATGGGTGTTGTCCGCGGCCACCGCCACCACCACCGCCTCGTCCACGCCCGGGCAGCGCCGCAGCGCCCACTCCACCTCGGGGATCTCCACCCGCACGCCCCGGATCTGCACCTGGTGGTCGAGCCGGCCCGAGTACAGCAGGGTGCCGTCGGGGGCCGTGGTGACCAGGTCGCCGGTGCGGTACCAGCGCTCGCCGCCGAGGTCGAGGAAGCGCCCGGCGTCGTCCGCCGGGTCGAGATAGCCCGCGAACACCTGCGGTCCGGCGACGCACAGTTCGCCCCGCTCCGGGTGGCGGGCGCCGTCCGCGTCGAGGAGCATGGCGCGCATCCCGGGGTGGAGCCGGCCCATGGGCACGGCGCCGTGCGCCTCGGGGGGAAGGACGTCCGTGGCGCGCCAGGCGTGGACGGTGCAGTTCATGGTGACTTCCGTGGGCCCGTACAGGTTCACCACGGTGGACCCTGGGGCGGCCCGCTGCCAGTCGGCCGCGTCGTGCTCCATCAGCGCCTCGCCGGCGAAGAAGCTCCAGCGCAGGCCGGGCATGGCCCCGTCGGTGAGCCGCCGCGTCCTGCGGACGACGGAGATCGCGCTGGGGGCGGAGAACCAGACCGTGATGCCGAGCTCGTTCACCAGCGCGGGGAGATCTGCGTAGCCGAAGCCGGGGACGCGGGCGACGCACGCCCCCGCGCTCCAGGCGGCGAACAGATCGAAGATCAGGGGGTCGAAGGTGATGTCGACGGTCTGGGAGAAGACGTCCCGCGGCCCGAAGTCGTACAGCTCCCGCACACACCGCAGAAAGTGCTCGGCATTCCGGTGCGAGATGGGCACGCCTTTCGGGCGTCCGGTGGAGCCGGAGGTGAACATGATGTACGCACGGTCGTCCGGTTCCACGCGCCACGGCTCGAACGGTACGGCCCCGCCCGGATTTTCCGCCGGGCGATTTCCACCCGGGGTGCTTTCACCCCGGGCGCTTTCGCCGCCCTCGGCGGGTTCTCGGGTATTGACGCCGACGGTTTTCAACGTCTCGGCCCGCACCACGGGCGGATGATCGGCCAGCTCGGTGAGGATCTCCGCCCCCCGGTCGTCCGCGAGGACCACGGCCGGGCGGGCGACCCGCAGCATGGCATCGGTGCGGGCCGCGGGGAATTCGACATTCAGCGGCATCGCCGCGGCCCCCGCGTACATCGCGGCCAGGATGCCGACGTACGCCACCTCGCCCCGCTCGGCCAGCACGCCGACCGCGGTCGGCCTGCCCCCGGCCGCCTCCACCAGGGCCGAGGCCCAGGACAGCGCGGTCCGGTGCACCTCCGCGTAGGTCCAGCCGCGGTCCCCGACCCGCAGCGCGGGCCGGTCAGGGTGGGTGCGCGCCGAGTTCAGGAAGTGGCCGTGCAGTCCGTGCCGGGCGTCCGGTCCGCCGCCGCTAGCCATGCGAGCTCACGAACTCCGTGAGCGTTCCGACGCTGGCGAAATGCTCCAGTTCCAGGCTTTCCGTATCGAATTCGGCGCCGGTCTCGGTCTCGATGAGCATGAGCAGCTCGATAACCGAGGTGGAATCCAGACCGAGGTCCTCGAAGAGCAGGGTGCCGGAGTCGACACCGGACAGCTCGCCGCGTCCCAAAACTTGTCGCAGTGCCGCTAGAACGCTCTGCTCCGCGGAGGACTTTCGCATGGTCCGGATCGAAGTGGATACGCCATCAGGTGTCAAGGTCTTGACGCGGATCTTGGCGGCTCCTAGGGTCTTGCCGCACGATTGACCATCACGGGGGCTGGGGTATATGGGGCTGGGGGATATGGCGGCAAAAGCTGCGGAATTGCCCGCCAAAGATCCCGAAACGACCCCCGAAACGACCCCCGAAACGACCCCCGTGGCAGACGCTGCGGCGGAACCCCTGGCGGACCCCGTAACCGCACCCGTAACGGCCCTCGGAGCGGATCCCCTCCCCGCCGCCCTGGACGTCCTGCGCACCGCCCGCGAGAGCGGCCTCGCGGCGGCTCTGGCGCGTGCCGTGCGGCATCTGGACTTCACCGCTCCCTGCTCCGACGGGGGCTTGTGCGTCCTTCCCGCCCGCACGGCCCCGGACCTGCGCGGCTGGCTGCTCGCCGGGCGCGTGGTGCCCGTCGAGCGGGCCACCGTACGGCCCGGCCCGCGCCATGAACTGGCCGAGCGCGAGGGTCTTGAGGTACTGCGGGTCGTCCCCGACGACACCGCCGGGCCGGGGCCGGGCCCCGGGAGCGCCCCGCGGGGGCCCGGCCCCCGGAGCGCCCAGGACCGGCTCGACCTGGCCGGGACGCTGTTCGCCGCGCTGCGCGCCGGGCTCGCCGAGGCGCTGCTGGAGCGCGCGGTGGCCCATGTGGCCGGGCGGCGCTCCGGCGACCGGCCGCTGCTCGAGCGGCAGTTGGTGCGCGCCAAGGTCGCCGACTGCGTCGCCGCCGTCCGGGCCTGCGAACTGCTGCTGACCACCTCGGGCGCCGATCCGCACGCCGCCCACGAGCTGCACCGGCGCCTCGATGAGGCCGACGCGGCCCTGACGAATCTGTTCGGCGGCGCCGGCTATCTGGCCGACCACCCCGTGCGCTCGCTGTACGTCTCGGCGTACGTCGGCAGCCTGTGGGCGCCGTCGCCGCGAGACCCCGGAGAGGGATGGTCGTGACGGACCCGGCCCTGGACGCCGCGCACGAGCGCCTGCGCGACCACGCCCGCGCACTCGCCCCCGCCCTGCGGGCGGCCGCCCTCGCCATCGACGCCGACCCGGCCCGCATGGACGACCACCTGGACAACCCCGCCTTCCGCCTCTTCCGCTCCATGGGCATCCCGAAGCGGTTCCAGGACGCGCGGGCCCGGGCCGCGGTGCGGGACCTGCCGCAGGACTTCCTCGGCCAGATGATCTGCTCCATGGAGCTGGCGCGCGGCGACGCGGGCGCCATGTTCGCCGGGCCCGCCCCCGCCCTCGCCGGGGTCGTCGTCCGCACCATGGGCGACGAACGCCAACAGGCTGCCTTCTACGAGCGCGTCGCCGACGGCACCACCTGGGCGTTCTGCGCCATCACCGAGCCCCAGGCGGGCAGCGACGCCACCCGCATGCAGACCACCCTGACCCCCGCGGACCCCGCCGACCGCACCGGCGACTGGCTGCTGAGCGGCGCCAAGAAATACGTCGGCAACGGCTCGCGCGGCGGCGTCGGGGTGGTGTTCGCCCAGACCGGCACCTCGCCCCTGGGCGTGCGCGCCGTCGTCCTGGACCTCCCGGCGCCCGGAGCCCACGGCGAGCCGCTCGACATGATCGGGCTGCGGGGCGCCCGCATCAGCGAAATGACCTTCGACGCGGTGCCGGTCGCCCGGGACCGGCTGCTCGGCGCCCATCTGCCCGCCACCCGCCGGGGGATGTGGGGCGCGGTCACCGCGTTCTACGGAGCGCGGGTGCAGATCGCCGCGACCGCCGTCGGCCTCGCCGGCGCCGTCTACGACTACGTGAGCGCCGAGCGCGGAACCCCGGCCCCGGCCGAGCGGCGGGCGCTGGAGACGGTCTCGCTGCGCCTCGCGGCCGCCGCCCGCCTCGTCCACCGCACCGCGCTGCTCGTCGAGGCGGACGGGGCCCGCGGCGACGCCTCCGCGCTGTGCAAGCTGGAGGCGATACGGCTGGTCCGGGACGTCACCCACCGGCTGCCCGCCCTCCTCGGGCGCGGCGCGCTGCTGGACCACCCGCTGCTGGAGAAGTGGACCCGCGACGCCGCCGCGCTGGAGCTCATGGAGGGCACCGGCGACATCCAACGGCTTCGGCTGGCCCAGGACTACGCCCGCTCGGGCGCCGTGCCCGCGGGCGGGGCCGGGTGACCCCGGTGCGCCTGGGGCCCGTCGGCACCTTCGTCCCGCCCACCGCGCTCACGGTCGCCGAGGCCACCGCGGCCGCCGGCCTCCCCGACGCCAAGGCCCGCTTCTACCGCGACTACCTCGGCTTCCGCGACATCCCCAGAAGCACCGGCCACTCGCTCGCCGACATGCTCACCGCCGCGGGCCGCGAGGCCCTGCGCGACACCGACCCGCGCGCGGTGCGCCACGTGCTGTACGCGCACACCCACGAGGAGGCCGACCCGGCCGGGCCCCGGCTGCTCGACGGCGTCCGCACCGCGCTCGGCCTCGACCACGCCCCCGCCTTCTCCGTCGGCCAGATGAACTGCGCCGCCGGGCTGTTCGCGCTCTTCCTGGCGGGGCAGGTGATCGAGACCGATCACGGTGCGAGCACGCTGGTGCTCACCGGCGACCGGGTCGCCCGCCCCGAGCAGGCCACCATCCCCGGCGTCGCGGTCGTCGCCGACGCCACCGCCGCGTGCCTGGTCGGACCCGGGGTGCCCGGGGACCGGCTGCTCGGCTCCGCCTTCCGCACGTACGGCAGGTTCTACCGCGGCTTCGGCGGCGCGGACCCCGACCGGGAGCGCGAGTACACCCGGCTCTACGCGCCCGCCCTGGCCGCCGTGATCGGGGAGGCGCTGGAGGAGGCGGGGACCGGACTCGACGGCATACGGTGGATCGTCCCGCACAACGTCAACCGCCTGTCCTGGAAAGGCGTGGCCAAGGAGCTGGGCCTGCCCTACTCCCAGGTCTTCCTCGACAACCTGCCGCGCCTGGGCCACGCCAACTGCGCCGACCCGTACCTCAACCTCGCCTCGCTGCGCGCCTCCGGGGGGCTCGCGCCCGGCGACCGGTATGTGCTGGCCGCCGTCGGCCTCGGCGCCACCTTCGGCGCGGCGGTCCTGGAACGGGACGGCGCGCGAGACGGCGGCCCGATCGGCGGCCCGGTCGGCGGGCCGGGGAGCGAGAGAGGGAGCGATGGAGAGCTTTGAGGCCGTCCAGGGCATCCGGGCCGCGGACCTCGCGGACCGCTACGGCACTCCGCTGTACGTCTACGACGGCGACCTGCTGGCGGGCGCGGTCCGGTCCCTCGCGGACGCGCTGCCGCACCCCGTGGAGATCTTCTACTCCCTGAAGGCCAACCCCAACAGCAGCGTCTGCTCCCTGCTGTTCGCCCACGGCGCCCGGGCCGAGGTCTCCTCGCTCGTCGAGCTGCGCACCGCCCGCACGGCCGGCGCCCGCCCCGAGGACATCATCTTCCTCGGCCCCGGCAAGAACGCCGACGACATCCGCGCCTGCGTCCAGGGCCGGGTGTACGCCATCGTCTGCGAGTCCTGGCAGGAGCTCGAGCTCATCGAGGCCACCGCGCGCCAGGCCGGGCTGCGCCAGCGGGTGATGCTGCGCGTCAACCCCTCCGTCGCCGCGGCCGGCTCCCGGCTGGCCATGGGCGGCAAACCCCGGCAGTTCGGCATCGACGAGGAACAACTGCTGTCCGGAAAAGACCGGTTGAGCGCGCTGACGCACGCCGTGCCGATGGGCGTCCACGTCTACCTCGGCACCCGGATCCTCGACGCGTCGGCGGTCGTGGAGAACACCGCCCAGGTGCTCGCGCTCGCCGAACGCGTCGCGGCGGCCACCGGCATCGAGTTGGAGGCGGTCGACGTCGGCGGCGGACTCGGCGTCGCGTACTTCGACGGCGAGCGGGACCTGGACCTCGGCGCGCTGGGCGCGGGCCTCGCCCCCGTCGTGGGCGACTTCACGCGCCGCCATCCGGGCACCCGGCTGCTGCTGGAGTCCGGACGCTTCCTCACCGCCCGCGCCGGGGCCTACCTGGTGCGGGTTCAGTATGTGAAGGAATCCCGCGGCACCCCGTTCGCCGTCACCGACGGCGGCACCCACCACCACATGGCGGCGGTCGGGGTCGGCTCCTACGCCCGCCGCAACTTCCCCGTCGCGGCGGTCGCGGGCGGCGGCGCGGGGCCCGAGCGCCGCTGGCACATCACCGGCCCGCTGTGCACCCCGGACGACACCCTCGCCCGCGCCGTGCCGCTGCCCGGCCTCGCGCCGGGCGACGTCCTGGCCGTGCTGCGGTCGGGCGCCTACGGTCCGAGCGCCTCACCCGGCCACTTCCTCAGCCATGGATTCCCGGCCGAGGTGCTGGTCCACGAGGGCCGGCCGCTGCTGGTCCGCGACCGGGACACCGCCGATGACCTGCTGCGCAAGCAGCGACACCACCAGTTCGTTCAGTGAGCAAGGGGAGGCCCGGGATGGACCGCGCGCAGATGGTCGAGGCGATCGGCAGATCGGTGGCGGCGATGGTGCCGTACTCCGACACTCCGGTGGAGGAGGACAAGCGGCTCTTCGAGGACCTGGGGCTCGACTCCACCAGCATCGTCGAGCTGATGATCGACCTGGAGGACAACGCGGGGGTGGTCGTCGACACGGACGCCATCGAGCCGGACGTCTTCGAGACCGTCGGCGCGCTGGTCGACTTCCTCATGCGCTCTCTCCCGGCAGAGCGCTGAGGATGGCCTGAGGATGGCGGACGCGACAGCGGCGGGGCTGCGCCTGGCCGGGACCTGGGGGCTGGACTTCCCCGCGCGGCCCGGCGGGCGCTCCTTCGTGGAGATGGGCGGCGAGCTGCTGGCCGGCCCGTCCGGGCAGGACGGGCGGCCGGCGCCGGGGGCGTCGCCGCCCCGCCCGCTGGACTACCTGGTGGTGGCCCACGAGGCGTACGACGCGACCCCCGCCGGCCTGGTGGCCGGCTACCTCGCCGACGCCTGCCCCGGCGACCCGCGCGCCTTCTCCCTCGCCGACCAGGGGGTCGGCGCCCCGTTCAGCGGACTCAGGATCCTCGACCGCATCCACCGGGGCGGCGGCCTGGACGACGCCGCGCTGTTCGTGCTCGACCCGGCGGCCGGGGCGGTGCTGACCCTCGGCGGGACGGGCGACTGGGCGCTTCAGGCGGTGGCGGAGGAGCGGGCCGGGGCGGCGGCGGACTGCCTGCCGCCGCTGACCGCGGCCCCCGCTCCACCCCCCGCTCCACCCTCCGCCCCGGCCCCCGACCGCGCGCCCGGCCCGCGCACCGCGTATGTCCTGGGCGAAGGGCTGTGCGACCTGGCGGGGGCCTTGGAGGCGACCGGAGCGACGGTGCGCCATGCCACGCCGGGGCACGGCTGCGCCGGGGTGTGGCGGGCGCTGTCCGCCGCGCTGCGGGGCGCGGCGGAGGAGGGCGCCGAGCGGCTGGTGGCCGCGGACCGCGACCGAGGGCTGGGGCGGCTGCACCTCGCCACCTTCGTACCCCTTCTCTGAGGGCTCGTTCTCCAGGGGCTCGTTGTTCAGGGCTCGCCTTCAGGGGCTCGTTCTTCAGGGGCTCGGGTGCGCGTGACGGGGCCCGCCGCCCAGGTGCTGGACACCCCGCACTTCGCGGCCGCGCCCGTCGTACGCTGGCGCGATATCGAGATCGTGAGATTGTGCGTGCGGGTCACGGGAAGCCTCATGTCGTACCGGAACGGCGGAGCGCGGACCGCGGCGCGGCGGCGGGCCTCGCCGGGTTTCACCGGTGATCGCCCACGGGCCGTCCTCGCGCGCACTTATCCGATCAAGGAGTCGACCGGACTCCGTCAAGGTCCGTCAAGGACTTGACGTGGGACAACCGAGGCGGCTCAGCTTAGAGTTCACATGTTGGAGACAAGCCGGGCCTCACTGCTGCGGCCCGGCCGGCGGAGCGGCGGTCGTGCCGCCCGCGGAGGCGTGGAGACAGGAGCGGATGGGCGTGGAGACTCCGGGATCGCAGTCGTCGCTGCACCGGGCCAACCTCGAGCGGGTGGTACGCGCGGTGCGTATGGCGGGTTCGCTCACCCAGGCGGAGATCGCCCGGACCACCGGGCTGTCCGCGGCCACCGTCTCCAACATCGTCCGTGAGCTCAAGGACGGCGGCACGGTCGAGGTCACCCCGACCTCCGCGGGCGGCCGCCGGGCGCGCAGCGTCTCGCTGAGCGGGGACGCGGGCATCGTGGTGGGGGTGGACTTCGGGCACACGCATCTGCGCGTGGCCATCGGCAACCTCGCCCACCAGGTGCTGGCCGAGGAGTCCGAGCCGCTGGACGTGGACGCCTCCGCCTCGCAGGGCCTGGACCGGGCCGAGCACCTGGTCAGCAGGCTGATCGCGGCGACCGGCATCAGCCAGGAGAAGGTGGTGGGCGTCGGCCTCGGCGTGCCGGCCCCGATCGACGTCGAGACCGGCACGCTCGGTTCGACCGCGATCCTGCCGGGCTGGGCGGGCACCAACCCGCGCGACGACCTGGCCGAGCGCCTGGGCGTGCCGGTGCACGTGGACAACGACGCCAACCTCGGCGCGCTCGGCGAGCTGGTGTGGGGGGCCGGGCGCGGGGTCGCCGACCTCGCGTACATCAAGGTCGCCGACGGTGTCGGCGCGGGCCTGGTGATCAGCGGGCAGATCTACCGCGGGCCCGGCGGCACGGCCGGGGAGATCGGCCACATCACGCTGGACGAGTCCGGCCCGGTGTGCCGCTGCGGCAACCGCGGCTGCCTGGAGACGTTCACCGCGGCCCGGTACGTGCTGCCGCTGCTGTACTCCAGCCACGGCGCCGACCTGACCGTGGAGCGCATGGTGCAGCTGGCCCGGGACGGCGACCCCGGCTGCCGCCGGGTGATCGCGGACGTGGGGCGGCACATCGGCAGCGGCGTGGCCAACCTGTGCAACCTGATCAACCCGAGCCGGGTGGTGCTGGGCGGCCATCTCGCCGAGGCGGGGGAGCTGGTGCTCGGCCCGATCCGGGAGTCGGTGGCGCGGTACGCCATCCCGAGCGCGGCCCGCCGGCTGTCGGTGATGCCGGGAGCGCTGGGCGGCCGGGCCGAGGTGCTGGGCGCGCTGGCGCTGGTGCTGAGCGAGATGGGCGACTCGACACTGCTCGACGGCGCCCTGTCGGCGGGCGCGCCCGCGCTGACCTGAGCGGGATCCTGACCGGAGCGGAGCGCCCGCGCTGACCTGAGCGGGATCCTGAC
>NZ_MAXF01000115.1 GCF_001704635.1 Streptomyces sparsogenes
TGACCGGGGCGCCCGCGCTGACCTGAGCGGGACCCTGACCGGAGCGCCGCGCCCGCGCTGACCTGAGCGGGACCCCGACCGGAGCGCCGCGCCCGCGCCGACCGGTGCGCGGCGGCCGGCCCGGCCTGAGCGGGGCCCCCGATCCCCGGCGCGCGCCCGCGCCGGCCCGAGCGGGGGCCTCCCCCTGCCCGAGCGGGCAGCCGGCGCCATCCGGGCGGGTCCCCGCCCCGACACCCACCCTGACCTGAGCACGTTCCCGTCCCGACCGGGGCGGGGCCACGGGCCCGCGCGTGAGCCGGGGCCCCGGGTGCCCTCCGCACCCGGGGCCCCGGTTTCTGTTTGTGCCCGCACCGGAATATCGGCTTCCGGGGATATCGGCGCCCACTCCCCATGCGTTCACTCAGATAATGAATGGCACCGTTGCCATCTCGTTAAGGATTTACTTCTTGACGCCATGCGGGCGGCCGAGTTGACTTCCAGCCACCTCGGCCGCAATGACGCGGCCTCGTCAGGGAGGTCACCCCCACCATGAACGCAACGATGCGTCGCGTCGTCGTCGCCACGGCCGCCGTCTCCATGGCGGTCTCGCTCGCAGCCTGCGGCTCCGCCAAGGAAGCCGACAAGAGCAAGGACGACAAAAAGAAGAAGACCGGCCCGCTCACCATCGGCCTGCTCCTTCCCGAAGACCAGACCGCCAGATACGAAGCCATGGACCACCCCTTGATCGAGAAAGAGATCAAGGCGAACTGCGCGGACTGCAAGGTGATCTACGCCAACGCCAAGTCGGACAGCTCGGTGCAGCAGCAGCAGGTCGACTCGATGATCACCAAGGACGTGGACGTGATCATTCTCGACTCCGTCAACTCCAAGGACATCCGCAAGTCGGTCAAGGAGGCCGACAAGGCCGGCATCCCGGTCGTCGCGTACGACCGGCTCGCCGAAGGCCCGGTCTCCGCGTACACCTCCTTCGACAACGAGACGGTCGGCAAGGTCCAGGGCGAGGCGCTGCTCAAGGCGCTCGGCGACAAGGCCAAGTCGGGCAAGATCGTCATGCTCAACGGCTGGGAGGCCGACCCGAACGCCGCCCTGTTCAAGAAGGGCGCGCTCTCCGTCCTGGAGGGCAAGGTCGACATCGGCAAGAAGTACGACGTCGACCGCTGGCTGGCGGACGAGGCCAACAAGGCGATGACCGGTGCGATCAACTCGCTCGGCAAGGACAACATCATCGGCGTCTACTCGGCCAACGACACCATGGCCGGCGGCGCCATCAACGCCCTCAAGGCCGGCGGCGTCAAGCCGCTGCCCCCGGTCACCGGCCAGGACGCCGAACTCGCGGGCGTCCAGCGGGTGCTGGCGGGCACGCAGTACATGAGCGTGTACAAGCCCTACGGCCAGGAGGCGGTGGCCGCGGCCAAGATGGCCCTCGCGCTCGGCCGCGGCGAGAAGGTCCCGGCGGAGACCACGGCCGACAGCCCGACCAAGAAGGGGATCCCGGCGACCCTGATCCCGCCGGTGTCGATGACCAAGGACAACATCAAGGACACCGTGGTCAAGGACGGCCTGTACAAGGTGGCCGACATCTGCACGGCCAAGTACAAGGCCGAGTGCGACAAGCTCGGCATCAAGTAGCGCGGCCCCGGCCGCCCGTGGCCCACGGGCGGCCCGCCCCCTCCGTCGATACCACCCCCACCGGGGGGAGAGCGTTCTCTCCCCTCCGTTACACCGCAGGGGCCCGCCCCTGCTCAGATCGGAGATGGCCATCGTGCCGAACGAACCCGTGTTGGCGTTGCGCGGGATCTCCAAGCGGTTCGGCGCCGTCCAGGCGCTGACGGACATACATCTGGAGGTCCACGCCGGTGAAGTGGTCGCCCTGGTGGGCGACAACGGCGCCGGCAAGTCGACCCTCGTCAAGGCGATCGCCGGAGTCGGCCCCGCCGACGAGGGCGTCATCGAGTGGGAGGGCAGGCCGGTCCAGGTCAGCCGCCCGCACGACGCCCAGGAGCTGGGCATCGCCACCGTGTACCAGGACCTCGCCCTGTGCGACAACATCGACGTGGTCGGCAATCTCTTCCTCGGCCGCGAGATCCGGCGCGCCGGGGTGCTCGACGAGGTCGAGATGGAGCGCCGCTCCCGTGAGCTGCTGCAGACCCTGTCCATCCGCATTCCCAGCGTGCGGATTCCGATCGCCTCGCTGTCCGGCGGCCAGCGGCAGACCGTCGCCATCGCCCGCTCGATGCTCGGCGAGCCCAAGCTGGTGATCCTCGACGAGCCGACCGCGGCCCTCGGCGTGGAGCAGACCGCACAGGTCCTCGACCTGGTGGAGCGGCTGCGCGAGCGCGGCCTCGCGGTCGTCCTCATCAGCCACAACATGGCCGATGTGAAGGCCGTGGCGGACCGGGTCGCGGTGCTGCGGCTCGGCCGCAACAACGGCACCTTCGATGTGAAGACCACCTCTCAAGAAGAGATCATCTCTGCCATCACCGGCGCCACGGACAACGCCGTGACCCGCCGCAAGGCGCGTAGCGCGGAGGCCGCCAAGTGACCACCGAAATCGACAAGACCAACGGCGACGGCCCGCCGGACGCGGCCCCGGTCGCGGGGGACGCGATCACCGCGGTCGACCCCCGGCTGCTGGTGCGTCAGGAGGGCTTCCGCGGCTACGTCCAGGAGTTCGGCCGCAAGCTGCGCAGCGGTGAGCTGGGCGCGCTCCCGGTCATCGTCGGCATCGCCGTGATCTGGGCCGTCTACCAGATCAAGGACGACGCCTTCCTGTCGCCCAAGAACCTCTCCGACCTGTCGATCCTCATCGTCGGCACCGGCCTGATCTCCGTCGGCATCGTCTTCGTGCTGCTGCTCGGTGAGATCGATCTGTCCGTCGGCTCGGTCAGCGGTCTGGCCGCGGCCACCATGGCGGTGCTCAACTCCCGGCACGGGATGCCCGAGGGGCTCGCGGTGCTGATCGCGCTGGCCGTCGGCGCCGCCCTCGGCGCGCTGCACGGCTTCTTCTTCGCCAAGATCGGCGTCCCGGCCTTCGTGGTCACCCTCGCCGGGCTGCTGGCCTGGAACGGGCTGATGCTCCAGGTGCTGGGCACCACCGGGACCATCGAACTCGACGACGACGGGTTCGTACAGACCCTGACCGGTCACTACTTCTCGCAGCTCATCGCCGCGTACGGGGCGGCCACGATCGCCGTGGCCGCGTTCTTCCTGACCCAGTTCCTGGGCGCCAGGCGCCGCAAGGCGGCCGGCATCCCCTCCCGGCCGCTGAGCGAGATCCTGGTGCGCACCGCGGTGCTGGCCGTCATCGCCTACGCGGCGGCCTGGCGGCTCAACGACTACCTGGGCCTGCCGCTGGCCCTGGTGATCTTCGTGGTGGTGCTGATCGCGCTCGACTTCGTGGTGCGCCGCACCTCGTACGGGCGCAAGGTGATCGCGCTGGGCGGCAGCGTCGAGGCCGCCCGCCGCGCGGGCATCAACGTGGTGGCGGTGCGGATCTCGGTGTTCGCCCTGTCCGGGCTGATGGCCGCGTTCGGCGGAATCATGATCGCTTCCCGGATCGGCTCGGCGAGCCAGCAGGCCGGCACCGGAAACCTGCTCATGGAGGCGATCGCCGCCGCGGTCATCGGCGGCACCAGCCTCTTCGGCGGCCGCGGCTCGGTCTGGTCGGCGCTGCTGGGCATGCTGGTCATCGGCTCCATCGCGTCCGGCATGAGCCTGCTGGGCGTCGCGAACTCCGTGCAGTACATGATCACCGGCGGGGTGCTGCTGGCCGCGGTCGTGATCGACTCGGTCTCGCGCAGGACGCAGCGCTCGGCGGGGCGCGGCTGAGGCCCCTCGCGGCCCGGCTCGCCTGTGCCCAACCTCACGTGCCCGGTGCCGTCTGGTCCAGACGGTGCCGGGCACGGGTGCTTTTGCCGCCGTCCGCGTGACCCGGATCGCATGGACCGGCGTATGGCCGCCCGGCCGGAACATTAGACTCGGGCGGACCGGTAAGGCTCGACGAAGACGCTCGACAGCGAGGAGGCACGGGTGCTGCTGACCCACATCAGGGGACCGCGTGATCTGGACCGGCTCACTCCGGAGCAGCTGGACCAGCTGGCCGCGGAGATCCGCACCTTCCTCGTCGACGCCGTCTCGAAGACCGGTGGCCATCTGGGGCCCAATCTCGGCGTGGTGGAGCTCACCATCGCCCTGCACCGGGTCTTCGACTCGCCCCGGGACAAGGTGCTGCTGGACACCGGCCACCAGTCGTACGTCCACAAACTCCTCACCGGACGCCAGGACTTCTCCAAGCTGAAGAGCAAGGGCGGGCTGTCCGGCTACCCCTCGCGGGCCGAGTCCGAGCACGACGTCATCGAGAACAGCCACGCCTCCACCGTGCTGGGCTGGGCCGAGGGTCTCGCCAAGGCCAACGAGCTGCTGGGCAAGCAGGACCACGTGGTCGCGGTCATCGGGGACGGCGCGCTCACCGGCGGCATGGCCTGGGAGGCGCTCAACAACATCGCATCGC
>NZ_MAXF01000116.1 GCF_001704635.1 Streptomyces sparsogenes
TGGCCTGGGATCAACAACATCGCCGCGGCCAAGAACCGCCCGCTGGTCATCGTCGTGAACGACAACGAGCGGTCGTACTCGCCGACCATCGGCGGCCTGGCGAACCACCTGGCCACCCTCCGCACCACCGACGGCTACGAGCGCTTCCTGGCCCGCGGCAAGGACATCCTGGAGCGCACCCCGGTGGTCGGCCGGCCGCTGTACGAGACGCTGCACGGCGCCAAGAAGGGGCTCAAGGACTTCATCGCCCCGCAGGGCATGTTCGAGGACCTGGGGCTGAAGTACGTCGGCCCGATCGACGGCCACGACATCGAGGCGCTGGAGTCCGCGCTGCAGCGGGCGAAGCGTTTCGGCGGCCCGGTCATCGTGCACTGCCTCACCGAGAAGGGGCGCGGCTACACCCCGGCCGAGCAGGACGAGACCGACCGCTTCCACGGCATCGGCCCGATCCACCCCGACACCGGGCTGCCCATCACCGCGGCGGGCGCCGACTGGACCTCGGTCTTCGGCGAGGAGATGGTCCGGCTCGGCGAGGAGCGCGAGGACATCGTCGCGATCACCGCGGCGATGCTGCACCCGGTGGGCCTCACCAAGTTCGCCGAGCGCTTCCCGGACCGGGTCTTCGACGTCGGCATCGCCGAGCAGCACGCGGCCGTCTCGGCGGCGGGCCTGGCCACCGGCGGGCTGCACCCGGTCTTCGCGGTCTACGCCACCTTCCTCAACCGCGCCTTCGACCAGGTCCTGATGGATGTGGCGCTGCACAGGTGCGGGGTGACCTTCGTGCTCGACCGGGCCGGGATCACCGGCACCGACGGCGCCTCGCACAACGGCATGTGGGACCTGTCGCTGCTCCAGGTCGTCCCGGGCCTGCGGATCGCCGCCCCGCGCGACGCCGACCAGGTCCGCGCCCAGCTGCGCGAGGCCGTGGAGGTGGAGGACGCCCCCACGGTGGTGCGCTACTCCAAGGGCGCGGTCGGCCCGGCGGTGCGCGCGGTGGGCCGGATCGGCGGCATGGACGTGCTGCGCGAGCCCGCCCCGGCGGACGCGGAGCGGCCGGACGTTCTGCTGGTGTCGGTCGGCGCGCTGGCCCCGATGTGCCTGGAAGTAGCGGACCTTCTGGACAAGCAGGGCATTTCGACCACGGTGGTGGACCCGCGCTGGGTCAAGCCGGTGGACGAGGAGCTGCCCGCGCTCGCCGAGCGCCACCGCGTCGTGGTCACCGTCGAGGACAACATCCGGGTGGGCGGCGTGGGCTCCGCCATCGCGCAGGCGCTGCGCGACTCCGGGGTCGACATGCCGCTGCGCGACTTCGGCATCCCGCCGCGCTTCCTCGACCATGCCTCCCGCAAGGAGGTCATGGCGGAGATCGGGCTGACCGCCCCCGACATCGCCCGCCAGGTCACCGGCCTGGTGTCCAGGATCGGCGGACGCTACGAGAGCGACGCGGCCCAGTCCGCCGAGTCGGCCGGGGCGGGCCGGTCCGCCGAGCGCACCGGGCCCGGGGCCGCACCGAAGGCGCCCACCGCCGCCGAGCCCGTGCGCGACTGAGCTCCGCGCCGGGCCGGGTTCCGCGCCGGGCCGGGTTCCGCAGCGGGCCGGGTTCCATGCCGGGCCAGGTTCCGCAGCGGGCTGGGTTCCGTGGCGGGCCGAGTTCTGTAGCGGGCTGGGCTCCGCGCCGGACCGGCTTCCGTAACGGGTCGGGTTCCGTACGGCTGGTTTCTTTGCCGGGCCGGTCGGGGTCGCCGCGCGACACGCGCGGTGCTCCGACCGGCCCAGTGCTTTTCCGAGCCTTTCTGCCCCCATCGGGTGAATCCGCCCTGCCCGAGAGTGTGCATACATCCCCGATGTCCGGTTAGCAGAACCATGTCGCGCACGGGCAGGTGTGGAGGTGGCGCGGTGAACACGAGAGAACCCAGCAGCGGGGGCGCCGGAGACAGGGGCGGGGATACGGGCGGGGGCAGGGGCGGCGCCAGGGGTCGCGGAGGCCTGTTCCGGACCAAGTCCGTGGAGCAGTCCATCCGGGACACCGAGGAGCCCGAGCACGCCCTGACCAGGACGCTGTCCGCCCTCGACCTGACCGTCTTCGGCGTCGGCGTCATCATCGGCACCGGCATCTTCGTACTGACCGGAGCCGTCGCCAAACAACAGGCGGGCCCCGCGACCGCGCTCGCCTTCGTGGCCGCCGGGATCGCCTGCGCGCTGGCCGCGCTGTGCTACGCCGAGTTCGCCTCCACCGTGCCGGTGGCCGGCTCCGCGTACACCTTCTCGTACGCCTCGCTCGGCGAACTGCCCGCCTGGATCATCGGCTGGGACCTGGTCCTGGAATTCGCCCTGGCCACCGCCGTGGTGGCGGTCGGCTGGTCCGGCTATGTGCGCTCGCTGCTGGACAACATCGGATGGCACCTGCCGGCCGCGCTGTCCGGCCCCGACGCGGCCCACGGCTTCGGCTTCGACATCCTCGCCTTCCTGCTGGTGCTGCTGCTGACCGCGATCCTGGTCCTGGGCATGAAGCTGTCCGCGCACATCACCGCCGTCGTGGTGGCGGTGAAGGTGGCGGTGGTGCTGCTGGTCATCATCGCCGGAGCCTTCTTCATCAACACCGACAACTACCACCCCTTCATCCCCGAGGCCCGGGGCACGGTCTCCAGCGAAGGGCTCAAGGCCCCGCTGATCGAGGTGATGTTCGGCTACCAGCAGACCACCTTCGGCGTCCAGGGCATCTTCACCGCCGCCGCCGTGGTCTTCTTCGCCTTCATCGGCTTCGACATCGTGGCCACCACGGCCGAGGAGACCAGGAACCCGCAGCGGGACATGCCGCGCGGCATCCTCGGCTCGCTCTTCATCTGCACCGTGCTCTACGTCGCGGTGTCAGTGGTGGTCACCGGCATGCAGAAGTACACCCGACTGTCGGTGGACGCCCCGCTGGCCGACGCCTTCAAGGCGACCGGGCACCCCTTCTACGCGGGCCTGATCAGCTTCGGCGCGGCCATCGGTCTCATCACCGTCTGCATGATCCTGCTGCTCGGGCAGACCCGCGTCTTCTTCGCGATGAGCCGCGACGGACTGCTGCCCAGGATCTTCTCGAAGGTCCACCCGAAGTACGCCACGCCGTACCGCTCGACGATCGTGCTCGGCGTCGTCATCGCCGTCGTGGCCGGGTTCACCAGCATCTCCGAGCTGGCGGCGCTGGTGAACATCGGCACCCTCTTCGCCTTCGTGGTGGTCGCCCTCGGCGTCCTCGTGCTCCGCCGCACCCGCCCCGACCTGCCCCGCGCCTTCCGCGCCCCCTGGGTGCCCGTACTGCCGGTGGCCTCGATCGCCGCCTCGGTGTGGCTGATGCTGAATCTGCCCACCGAGACCTGGGTGCGATTCGGGGTGTGGATGGCGATCGGCTTCGTCCTGTACTTCCTGTACGGGCGCAGGCACAGCAGGCTGGGCGCGGCGGGGCGCGGCGCCAAGGCGCCGCCTCCGGCCGGGCGTTAGGCCGTGTCCGGTGGGCTTAAGCGGTGAGGTGCCGCTCCAGGTCCGCCACGACCTCGTCGGCCGCCATCACCCCGAGGCCCAGGTACCAGGTCTCGTCCGGGACGTCGTAGGCGTGGCCGGCCTTGACCGCCTTCAGGTTCTTCCAGAGCGGATTGCCCTGGGCCTTGGAGCGGTCCGTGGCCTTCGGGTCGCCGTAGACGCCGGTGAAGATGTAGTCGGCGTCGGCCTGGTCGATGTTCTCGGCGCTGATCTCGGCGGCGAGGTCCTCGATGTCCTGGTTCTTCGGGCGCGGGATGCCCGCGTCCTTGAGGATCGTGCCGATGAACGAGGCGTTGGCGTAGAGGCGGATCACGCCGTCGGGCAGGAACCGGAGCATGGTGACGGTCGGCTTCTCGGCGCCCAGCTTCCTGCCCAGCGCCTTGACCTTCTTGTCGTAGTCGGCGAGTTCCTCCTTCGCCTTGGCCGTCTTGTCGAGCGCGGCGGCGTTGAGGAGGTAGTTCTGCTTCCAGGTGAAGCCGGGGCGGATGGAGAACACGGTCGGCGCGATCTTCGACAGCTCGTCGTACTTGTCGGCGGCGCGCAGCTGGCTGCCGAGGATCAGATCGGGCTTGAGCGCGGCGATGGCCTCGAGGTTGAGGTTGTTGATGGTGCCGACGTTCTTCGGGTCGCCCGCCTCCTTCTTCAGGTAGGAGGGCAGCTCCGGGGAGCCTTCGGTGGGTGCCAGGCCGACCGGCTTGATGCCGAGCGACACCACGTTGTCCAGCTCGCCGACGTCCAGCACGACCACCCGCTTCGGCTGGGCCTTGATCTCGGTGCTGCCCATGGCGTGGTCGATGGTGCGCGGCCACTCGCCGGGCTTGGCGTCCGTGCCCATCGCGGCGGTCTTCTCGGCCGCGCTCGCGAAGTCCTTGCCGTCCTTGGAGACGGACTTCTTGCCGCCCTGCCCGCCGTCGCCTTCCTTCCCGCTGTCGGAGGAGCCGCAGGCCGCGAGGGAGAGCGCGGCGGCGACGAGGGCGACGGCGGCGGTACCGCGACGTCGGTAGGACATGGCAAGGCTCCTGTCACGCAAGTTCTTAGGCGAGGCTTACCTTATGTGGCCTGTGGCTGCCGGGGTAGCACCGCCCCCGTCCCCCGACCGCCGCGGGGCGCCCGGCACCACGAGCGGATCGCCGGTCACCGGATCCGGTACGACGACCGAGGCCAGCCCGAACACCTCCCGCACCAGCTCGGCCGTCACGATGTCACCCGGCGCGCCCTGCGCCACGATCCGGCCGCCCCGCATGGCGATCAGATGGTCGGCGTAGCGCGCCGCCTGGTTCAGGTCGTGCAGGACCGCGACCACGGTGCGGCCGCGGTCGTGGTTGAGCTGCCGCACCAGGTCCAGCACCTCCACCTGGTGGGCGATGTCGAGATAGGTCGTCGGCTCGTCGAGCAGCAGCAGGTCGGTGTCCTGGGCCAGCGCCATGGCGATCCACACCCGCTGCCGCTGGCCGCCGGAGAGCTCGTCGACGGGGCGGTCCGCGAGTTCGGCGGTGCCGGTGCGCTCCATCGCCTCGCCGACGGCCCGTTCGTCCGCCTCCGACCACTGCTGCCACCACTTCTGGTGCGGCTGCCGCCCGCGCGAGACCAGGTCCGCCACCGTGATCCCCTCCGGCGGCACCGGCGTCTGCGGCAGCAGCCCGATCGCCTGGGCGATCCGCTTGGTGGGCAGCCGGGACAGCTCGGTGCCGTCCAGCAGCACGGCCCCGCGCCGCGGCCGCAGCAGCCGGCCGAGCGCCCGCAACAGGGTGGACTTGCCGCACGCGTTGGGGCCGACGATCACCGTGACCTTCCCGTGCGGGATCTCCAGGTCGAGGTCGTCGACGACCGTGCGGTCCTCGTACGCGAGGGTGAGCCCCCGCGCGGTCAGGCGGTTGTCGGTCACGCGGTGCCTCCGGAACGGCTACGGGTGCGGATGAGCAGCCACATCAGATACGGGGCGCCCACCAGGGCGGTGAACACGCCGACCGGCAGCTCGATCGGCGAGAACAGCCTGCGGGCCAGCAGGTCCGCGACGACCACCACCAGCGCCCCGGTCAGCGCCGAGCACACCAGCGGAGGCTGCTCGGTGCGGGCGAGCCGGCGGGCGATCTGCGGCGCCAGCAGCGCCACGAAGTCCACCGGGCCGGCGGCGCCCGTGGCGACGGACGCGAGCACCACCCCGATGGCGCTCAGCCCCAGCCGGACCCGGTCCAGCCGGATGCCGAGCGCGGTGGCCGTGTCGTCGTCGAGCGAGACCCCGCGCCGCGCCTGCGCCGCCCACAGCAGCGGCACCACGAGCAGCAGCAGCGCCGTCGCGAGCGGCGCGGCCTGCTCGTAACCGCGGCCGTTGAGCGACCCGGTGAGCCAGACCTTGGCCTGCTGGGCCACCAGATAGTCGCCCTTGGTCAGGAACAGCCGGGACAGCGAGCCCAGGGCCACCGAGATGCCGATGCCGATGAGCACGAAGCGGGAGGCGCTGAGCCCCTTGCGCCAGGCGAACAGGTACACCAGCGCGGCGGCGGCCAGACCGCCGCCGACCGACACATACGGCAGGGCGGTGTACGAGGTGACGCCGAAGGTCATGGCGGCGACCGTGGCGGCGCCCGCGCCGTGCGTCACCCCGATGACGTCGGGGCTGGCGAGGGGGTTGCGGGCCACGGTCTGGATCAGCGCGCCGGCCACCCCGAAGGCCGCGCCCACCAGCAGGCCGGTCACCAGGCGCGGCAGCCGCAGGGTGCCCACCACCAGCTCGTCGGGGCTGGGCTGCCCCAGCAGCACGCGGACGACCTCCGTCGGCGCGACGAACGACTCGCCGACGCACAGCGACGCCACGACGGCCACGGCCAGCACGGCGGCGAGGGCGACGGCCGCCACGGCGGCCCGCCGGTGCACCAGGAAGCTGCCCCGCCCGGCCCTGACCACGGTGTATCCGGCGGCGCGCACGGCCGGCCGGGAGACGTCATGATCAAGGGCGCTCACGCTGCCACCGCCTTCCTGCGGACCAGGGCGATCAGGAACGGCACGCCCGCCAGCGCGGTCATCACGGACACCGGCACCTCCGAGGGCGGGAAGACGACGCGGCCGATGACGTCCGAGAGGAGGAGCATCACCGGGCCGAGCAGCGCGGCCATGGGCAGCAGCCAGCGGTGGGCGGTGCCGACGAGGGCGCGCGCGATGTGCGGCACCGCCAGGCCGGTGAAGGCGATGGGCCCGGCGGCCGCGACCGCGACGCCGGTCAGCACGGTCGCGCCCGCCGTGCCGGCCAGCCGCAGCAGCGCGACGTTGCGGCCGAGCCCCCGGGCGACGTCGTCGCCGAGGGCGAGCGCGTCCAGACCCCGGGCCATGGCCAGCACCAGCAGCAGCCCGAGGGCCAGGAACGGCCAGGTCTGGCCGGCGATCGTCGCGTCCCGCCCGCTCAGCGAGCCCACGTCCCAGAAGCGGAACTCGTCCAGCGCCCGGGCGTTGGTGGTGACGATCGCCGAGACCACCGAGGCGATGAACGCGTTCATCGCGGCCCCGGCCAGGGCCAGTTTGACCGGGGAGGCGCCCCCGCGCCCGCCGCTGGCCACCGCGTAGACGCACACCGCCGCGGCCGCCGCGCCCGCGAACGCGAACCAGACGTAGCCGGTCAGCGTGTGCACCCCGAAGAAGGCGATCGCGCACACCACGCCCAGCGAGGCCCCCTGGCTGATGCCCAGGATCCCGGGCTCGGCGATCGGGTTGCGGGTGATGCCCTGGAGCACGGTGCCGGCCACGGCGAGGGCGGCCCCCACCATGACGCCGATGACGGTCCGCGGCACCCGCAGCGACCGTACGACCTGGGCGTTGTCGCTCGTACCGCCGTGCAGCAGGGCGTCGTAGACCTCGGTGAGGGAGATCTGGCGGCTGCCGATAGCCAGACTCGCCGCCACGGCGACCAGGAGCAGCAGCGCCGCCGCGGATATCCAGCCGACGCGACGGCGCGCGACTCCCGACATTCGCCCTACTCTCTTCCGTACTCCCGGCCCAGGCCCGCGCTTAGCGAAGGCTTGCCTAAGGGTACGTGGCGCCGGCGGGCCGCTCAGTCGGCGGGGCGGACCGCGCGCGGGCCCGTGACCTCCGCCCCGAGCGCCCGCACCCGCTCCCTCAGCTCGCGGTCGGCGGTCACCACCAGGCAGGGCCGCCCCGGTTCGCGGCCTGCCACCACCTCCACCAGCCGGTCGTCGCCGCTGCCGGCCGCCCGCTCCACCCGCACGCCCGGCACGGGCGCGACCTCCCGCGCGGCGCCCTCCACCACGAGCACGAGGTCCACGGGCGGCCGCCCGGCCCACTCCGGGACCCCGGGGCGCGGCGGCAGCCCGCGCCCGGCGAGGGCGGCGAGCCGGTCCCGCAGCCGCTCCGCCGCGCCGTGCCGGTCCCGCCACCAGCCGTCGGGCACCGAACCGATGACATTCGCCGCGTCCACGACGACCAGGCCTTCCATAGGGCAGGCAAAATACTATGGGTGGCGTCGCGTCAGTAGGGGGCGCGCCAGCCCCGTGGAGGCACACCCCAGGGGATCGACGTCAGGGAAGGTTGCAGCGGGCCATGGCGTTGCGGTTGCTCCGCGGCAAGGACGGAAGGCTCACGGCCTACGCACCGGTGGCGGGCGGCGTCGCCCGCTGGACCGAGGAGCGGCCCGGGGGCCCGCGGTGGACCGGGCCGCGGCTGCTGGAGGTGGCGGGCCTGACCGCGCTGACGGGGACTCAGGGCGCGGACGGTTATGTCCACTTGGTGGGGCTGCGGCACCGCCAGGGCGGCGGCGACGGCCCGGACGTGGACATCGTGCACGCCACCCAGTTCCAGACGGGCAGGCCACTCACGGCCTGGCACTCGCTCGGCACCCCGCACCCCAAGGACCGCCGCAAGGCCCAGCGGACCGGGGTGCCGGCCGCGGCCGTGGACTCCTCCGGGGCCGTGCACGTCTTCGTGCGCAACGCCGGGCGCGGGGTGAGCGCGCGGCGCCAGGACGCCAAGGGCAAGTGGGGCGGATGGACCGACCTCAAGGGCACCGACGTGCTCGACGGGCTGTCCGCCACCGCGGCCGCCGACGGCCGCATAGAACTCCTCGCGCCCGCGGCGCGCGGCGCCCTGCGCTGGCACCAGCCCGAGCCCGGCGCCGCGTACCAGCGCGCCGACGACATCCCGGCACGCCCCGAGGCGGGCTCCGCCGCCGGGGTCGCCACCGGCGTCGGCACCGTCACCCACTACTGGCGCGACGCGGTGGGGCTCGAGGTGCTGGCCTGGCGGCCCGGCGCGGACGAACCGGCCCCCCTGGGCGGGGAGACGGGCACGGGCCCGGTCGCGGTGGTCCGTACGACCGTGGACGGCCACGACTGCACGGTGCTGGCCCACCGCGACGCCAAGAGCGGGCGGCTGGCCGTCGCGGCGCACCCCACGGAGTACGAGACGGCGGGCGTGTGGTGGACCCCGTCGGGCGAGCCGGGCACCAGCCGCCCGGCACTGGCCCTGGACGGCCTGGGCCTGGTCGTCCTCGCCGCCCTCGCCCCCGACGGCGGCCTGCTGGTGGCCCGCCAGAAGACGGACGAGCCGGGGCTGGCCCTGCGGGCGTGGGGGCGGGTGGGGGAGTAGGGCGGCCTGCCGCCCGTACGGGGCCCACCCGCCCGGCTCCTCAGGACGCCGGCTGCCAGGCGAAGGCGTGCACCCCGCGCGCCACTTCGACTTCCGCGTTCGCGGCGTTCTGCGCGACCAGCGTCCCCGTGTGGTACCCGCCCGACACCTCGACCGCCGGGGTGCCGACCACCGTCGCCGTCTTCCCCGAGGCATGGACGTCGCGCGCCAGAATGGGCCGCTTCTCCCGCGTCTGGACCCACCGGACGTTCGAGGCGCGGTAGACGCGCGTCTCGCCCCAGCGGGGAATCCGCTGACCGTCCGGCGCGTACTCGTTGTCGCTCCCACAGCCGGGCTCCGACCGGAAGGCCGCGTACGCCTGGCCGTCGCGGTCGAACCAGGCCGAGACCATCCAGAGGTTGCCGTCCCGGGAGGGCGGATCGAGCCGCTCCACGCGTCCGAGCCGCTGGTCGACGATCGCCACGTTGGAGTACTCCTCGCAGGCGCTGAGGTGCTGGTACCAGGGCACGGCGAGCCTGTCCCGCCGTGGACTCGCGGCAGCCACCTCGGGTCCGAGCCCGCTGCCGTAGAACGACTGGACGGACCGGGCCCTGCCCTCGCGCGAGACCTGGAAGAACGAGCCGATTCCGGGGAAGTTGCCGACCGAGTCGAAGTACGAGACGGTCAGCCCACCCCGGGGTGCGGCGCCGAGGAGTTGGAGGCGGCCGCAGTACGTCGGGCCGAAGCACTCGTCCGGCGAGGGCAGGCCCGTCACCGGCAGCGGCCGCCGAGCACCGCCGAGGGGCGGGTAGCTCCACAGCATCGGCCGGTTCGGGTCCGTGGCGCCGTCGGAGACCAGTTGGTTGTCGCGGAAGGCGAGCGTCGAGCAGTCGGCGCACTCCCAGCTACGGAGGCGGGGGGTGACGAAGGGCTGTCCCCGGCCCCGGCGCACCAGGAACACCTTCCGGCCCGTGCCGTCGTGCCGCTCGGCCAGCCAGGCGAGGGAGGTGCCGTCGGTCGACCAGGTGAGCTGCCGTACGCGGTATCCGCTGGGGACGGGGGCGATGTTCTTGGTGCTGCCGTTGGTCCACACGTTGACGCTGTCGGCGGTGGCGTAGGCGAGGTCTGGTGTTCGGTCCGCCCACTGCTTCCGCTGGACGCGCTTCGCCCGGTCGAGGACCACGGACATGATCTTCGGGTGGGTCTTGATGTCCACGTGGTTGCAGGGGCTGCCCAGCACACGTACCCCGATTTGGGCGTCGCTGCAGGTGAGAACGTGAGGGGCGCCGGACTTGTTGACGTATGCGGTGGCGGAGGAGCGAGGCACCGCGATGTCACCCAGGGAGACCGGCGCCTTGGGTGACTCCAGCCCCAGGATGTTGAAGCCCATGCGGATGTCCCCGGCCATGGCGCGGACGGGCAATTCCTTGGGCCAGGCCGGCAACTTTCTGATCTCCGGCGAGTTGTACTTGAGTGCGAGGCCCTGCGGCGATCGGAGCACCTCGACGGTTTCGCATGCCGTCAGGGACTTGCCCTTGGCAATCCCGAGGCAGGCGGCGACCACCCGCTTCAGGGCCAGTTCCTCGAGTGACCACCCCGGGGGGCCGCTGACCAGGTTGTCCGCGAGGGAGGCCAGGAGAGAGCCCCGGAAGGGAGTCCCGATGGTGATCACCTCGGCCACCTTCTGCCATGCCTTGCCGTCGGATGTGCGGCTGGGCAGCGAGACGGCGTACTGCGTGGCCAGTCCGCCCATCGAGTGGGCCACCACCATGACCTTGTGGCCGGAGGCGTCGGCGAGGCAGTCGATCGCGGTCCGCAGCGCCGGGCCGATGCGCGGGTCCGTGACCCAGGACGGCTGGGCCGGCTTGTAGTCGAAGGTCCACGCGGTGATGTTCCGCAGGTTCGCGACCTGCCGGGGAAACCATTTCTCCTCGTCGTCCCCGGGCCCGTCCCAGGTGTCGGCGCCCGCGTTGATGCCGTGGACGAAGAGGACGGGCATCGTGTTCGCGACGGGCTCCTTCTCGGCGATCTGCTGGAGGCCGCCGCCGACGCAGTTCCGTGGCTCGGCGGCGGCAGCAGTGGGCGCCGCCCCGAGCAGGGTGAGCAGGAGCATCAGGGCGGCGCAGGGGACGAGGGCCCGGCAGCGTGCGGTGAGGGTCATGGCATGACCTCCGCGAGGATGACCCGCCAGGCCCCGTCGCTCCGGGCGAACCCCAGCAGCACCCGCTGAACGGGCTTTCCCGGTTCTTCCAGGGAGGCTTGGGCGTTGGCGATGCCGTCCTCTTCATGCCAGGTGCCGTCCTTGACGTGAAGCCTCGCGCCCTTGGCGGTCAGTCGCCCCTCGGGCAGGGTTCGCTCCAACTCGGGTGCGAGCGCCCCTCGCTGTGCCTTCTCGTCCTCGGCCACCAGGCCCCGCGCGACCCGGGCGGCCTCGGCCGGGACCGGGCCGCCGGGTTCGTATCTCAGCTCTTGCGCCGGTGGTTTCGCCGCTGAGGTACCGCTGCGGTAGGCAAAGACGGCCGCGAGCGACGCGGCGACGATCAGCACGACACCGGCCGTGATCGATAGTCTGCGCATGTCCGCCACTCACCCGATGGGGTTCAGGTCGCCGATCGTCCAGGCGCCCACCTCGGACAGCGGCACCCGCAGGAGTCCGTGTTCGTCGATGGGCACGGTGGGGCCGCCGGTGACGATCCGGGTCCAGGTCAGATGGATGTGGGTGGTCTCGGGCTCGTGCCGCAGCATGTCCTTGGCGAAGTCCTTGGCGAATTCGGTCAGCGCGTCCTTCTCGGACAGCAGGCTCATGTGCTGCCTGAGCCATTCGTCCCGGGGGAGGACGGCCCCGGTGATGATCAGGCCGCCGATCATGAGGGTGATGGGAAGCGGGGCTTCGAAGTCCTCCTCGTCGGCGCGGCGGACGAGCTTTTCCAGCAGTGCGTCGTCGTTCCTCATGAAATGCTCCTGGTCTCCCGTGAATTCATTTCTCCGCATGCGAATGCCATGCGAATGCCATGCCAGTTCGCTCAGCCGCGGCCGTCGCAGGCCTTGCAGTCACCGCTGCCGCGGCAGCTGTCGCACTTCCATACGCCGCGGAATCCGGAACCGCCGCAGGTGGTGCACTTCCCGTCGCCCTTGCAGCGTCGGCACATGGTGGTGGTCCTTCCGGTCCGGGGGTGGTCGGCGGTGCGGGCCGCGCCGCCGGAAACCACCGTGCACCGGTTCGGAGGGGGAGTGCCGCGGTGCAACGGGGTGGCTTGTTGCAGTGCCAAGTGCACCGCTGTGACCTGCGGGGTTCTGGTGTCGCACTGCAACGGGGACCGCCTCGGTCGCCTCCGGCTTGGCCCGCGATGAAGCGCTGTTCTATCGTGAAGGGCATTCACCGCGGGGGGTGTTCATGGAGGAACCGACCGAGCTGTTCAAGGACTTGGCGCACGCCTTGGTCCAGGCCCTCGACGCCTGGGCGGCCACCGTCGGCCAGGTCACCGACACCGCACGGCGCCCGACCCGGGCCGGCCTGGTCGCGGAACTGGAAAGAGAGCGCCTGGAATTCGAGCGGGCCGGCCGGAGTCGCAAGAAAATCGATCTGCCGCTTCTGTCGTACTGGCTCAAGGGCCGCGATCAATTGCTGCCCGGCAGCAAGAAGAACCGGCTGCCCGGCCAGGAGGACTGCGCGGCCATCGCGCGGGCGCTGCGGCACAAGGCGCCGGACAGCGCCCGGGAACTGCCGCAGATCGGCACGGAGATCGCGGATCTGGCGCGCCGCCTGAAAGAGGCGGCCGGCCCCGGGTGGCGGGACGCGGTCCTCGCCTCTCTCGCGCCCGCGACCGTCGCTGCGGCGCACCCCGTTCCGGAGGCGCCGGCCCTGCCCGCGACGCCTGGAGAACCGCCGAAGCCGGGGCGGAGATGGCGGAGGTGGCAGTTCGCCGTGGCGACCGCGCTCGCCGTGGGGCTGATCACCGGCACCATGGCGCTGCGCAGCGGCGCCTCGGAAGGGACCGGGGCACCGGCCGGGGACAGCGCGTCGGCGGCGGATCTGAAGGGCGATCACCGCTGCGGCCGGGTACGGGCGGTGGGCGCCGTGTCATGGAAGCCCTGCACGAGCCTCTCCGAGGACTCCCTGTCCTTCGTGGTACAGCTCGACAACTCCTCGTCGCGGGCGGTCACCGTGAAGGTCAGGATCGGCTACGTCCGGGCCGGGGCCGCCCACGACTGCCCCGCGCCCTGGGGCACCGCCCAGGAGGTCACCATCCCCGCCGGCGCGACCGTGACCAGCCCCCTCGACGGCTGCGCCGCCCCCCGCGTCCCCGCCCAGGCGTTCCAGGCCGAGGCCTTCGTGGTGGAGGAGAACGCCTCCGCGTGGGGCTACCGGGAGTACTCGCCCACGGTGCACCTCCAGGCCGACGGCCGCCCCGTCTGGGCGGGCCGGGTCTGAACGCGCGAGCGCCGGACGGGCGAGGGGCCCGTCCGGCGCTCGGGACACAGCGCGCGTGCTACGCCGGGACGCTCGCCACGCCCGGGGCCAGGAAACGGCGGCCGAGCACCCGCTCCGCGACGCCCTCGCGGTCCAGGTACGGGGTGATGCCGCCCAGGTGGAAGGGCCAGCCCGCGCCAGTGATCAGGCACAGGTCGATGTCCTGCGCCTCGGCGACGACGCCCTCGTCCAGCATGAGGCCGATCTCCTGCGCGACCGCCTCCAGGACGCGCAGCCGCACCTGCTCCTCCGTCAGGACCGTGTCGCCCTGCTCCAGCAGCGCGGCGACCTCCGGGTCCAGCTCCGGCTTGCCGGAGTCATGGACGTAGAAGCCGCGCTTGCCCGCCTCGACCACGCGCTTCAGGTTCTCCGAGACCGTGAAGCGGTCCGGGAACGCCTGGTGCAGGGTCTCCGAGACGTGCAGGCCGATGGCCGGGCCGACCAGCTCCAGCAGCACCAGCGGGGACATCGGCAGGCCGAGCGGCTCGACGGCGCGCTCGGCGACCTCGACCGGGGTGCCCTCGTCGATGACGTTCTGGATCTCGCCCAGGAAGCGGGTCAGGATCCGGTTGACGACGAAAGCGGGGGCGTCCTTGACCAGGACGGCCGTCTTCTTCAGCTTCTTGGCCACGCCGAAGGCGGTGGCCAGCGAGGCGTCGTCGGTCTTGTCACCGCGGACGATCTCCAGCAGCGGCAGGACGGCGACCGGGTTGAAGAAGTGGAAGCCGACGACCCGCTCGGGGTGCCGCAGCTTGGAGGCCATCTCGCTGACGGACAGCGAGGAGGTGTTGGTGGCGAGGATGGCGTGCTCCGGCACGACCGCCTCGACCTCGGCGAACACCTGCTGCTTGACGCCCATCTCCTCGAAGACGGCCTCGATGACGAAGTCGGCGTCCGAGAAGGCGGCGGCCTTGTCGAGCGAGCCGGTCACCGCGGCCTTGAGGCGGTTGGCCTTGTCCTGGTTCACCCGGCCCTTGAGCAGCAGCTTGTCGATCTCGGCGTGGACATAGCCGACGCCCTTGTCGATCCGCTCCTGGTCGATGTCGGTCAGCACGACCGGCACCTCCAGGCGGCGCGCGAACAGCAGCGCGAGCTGCGAGGCCATCAGGCCCGCGCCGACCACGCCCACCTTGGTCACCGGGCGGGCCAGGGACTTGTCCGGGGCGCCGGCCGGGCGCTTGCCGCGCTTCTGGACCAGGTTGAAGGCGTAGATGCCGCTGCGCAGCTCGCCGCCCATGATCAGGTCGGCCAGGGCGGCGTCCTCCGCGTCGAAGCCCTGGCGCAGATCGCCGTTCTTGGCTGCGGCGATGATGTCCAGCGCCCGGTACGCGGCCGGGGCCGCCCCGTGCACCTTGCCGTCGGCGATGGCGCGGCCGCGCTCGACGGCCGCGTCCCAGGCCTCGCCGCGGTCCACCTCCGGGCGTACCACCTGGATCTCGCCGCGCAGCACCGACGCGGTCCAGATCAGCGACTGCTCCAGGAAGTCCGCGCCCTCGAAGATCGCGTCGGCGATCCCGAGTTCGTAGACCTGCTCGCCCTTGAGCTGGCGGTTCTGGTTGAGCGAGTTCTCGATGATCACCGTGACGGCGCGGTCCGCGCCGATCAGGTTGGGCAGCAGGGTGCAGCCGCCCCAGCCGGGGACCAGGCCCAGGAACACCTCGGGCAGCGAGAAGGCGGGCAGCGCGGCCGAGACGGTGCGGTAGGCGCAGTGCAGACCGACCTCGACGCCGCCGCCCATCGCCGCGCCGTTGTAGTACGCGAAGGTGGGCACGGCCAGGGTCGAGAGGCGCTTGAAGACGTCATGGCCGCCCTTGCCGATGGCCAGCGCGTCCTCATGGCGCTTCAGCAGCTCGACGCCCTTGAGGTCGGCGCCGACGGCGAAGATGAACGGCTTGCCGGTCACGCCGACGCCGACGATCTCGCCCTCAGCCGCCTCCTTCTCGACCTGGTCGAGCGCGGCGTTCAGATTCGCCAGCGACGCCGGGCCGAAGGTGGTGGGCTTGGTGTGGTCCAGGCCGTTGTCGAGGGTGATGAGCGCGAAGCGGCCCGCGCCCTGCGGCAGGTCCAGGTGGCGGACGTGGGCCTGCGTCACGACCTCGTCCGGGAACAGCTCGGCCGCTCCCTTGAGAAGCTCTGCGGTAGTGGTCATGCCGCTCACTTGTTCCCCTCGAAGTGCGGGTTCTCCCAGATCACGGTGCCGCCCATGCCGAAGCCGATGCACATGGTGGTGATGCCGTAGCGGACCTCGGGCTGCTCCTCGAACTGCCGGGCCAGCTGCGTCATCAGCCGCACCCCGGAGGAGGCGAGCGGGTGGCCGAACGCGATGGCGCCGCCGTACTGGTTGACGCGCGGATCGTCGTCGTCGATGCCGTAGTGGTCGAGGAAGGCCAGGACCTGCACGGCGAAGGCCTCGTTGATCTCGAAGAGGCCGATGTCCCCGATCGTCAGCCCCGCCTTGGCGAGGGCCTTGTCGGTCGCGGGGATCGGGCCGTAGCCCATGACCTCCGGCTCGACGCCCGCGAAGGCGTAGCTGACCAGCCGCATCCTCACCGGCAGGCCCAGCTCCCTGGCCACGTCCTCGGCGGCGACCAGCGAGGCGGTCGCGCCGTCGTTGAGCCCCGCCGAGTTGCCCGCGGTGACCCGGCCGTGCGGCCGGAACGGGGTCTTCAGGGTGGCCAGGCCCTCCAGGGTGGTGCCGGGGCGCATCGGCTCGTCGGCGGTCGCCAGGCCCCAGCCGAGCTCGCCGCCTGAGCCCGCGGCGGAGCCGCTATCGGATGCCGCGGTGCGCCGCACCGAGATCGGCACCAGGTCCTGCTGGATCTTGCCGTTGGCGTAGGCCTTGGCGGCCTTCTCCTGGCTGCGCACCGCGTACTCGTCGGCGCGCTGCTTGCTGATGTGCGGCAGCCGGTCGTGCAGGTTCTCCGCCGTCATGCCCATGAACAGGGCCGACTCGTCGACCAGCTTCTCCGAGACGAACCGCGGGTTCGGGTCGACGCCCTCGCCCATCGGGTGGCGGCCCATGTGCTCCACGCCGGCCGCGACGACCACGTCGTACGCGCCGAAGGCGATGGAGCCCGCGGTCGTCGTCACGGCGGTCATCGCGCCGGCGCACATCCGGTCGATCGCGTAGCCGGGCACCGACTGCGGCAGCCCGGCCAGGATGCCGGCGGTGCGGCCGATGGTCAGGCCCTGGTCGCCGATCTGCGTGGTCGCGGCCACGGCCACCTCGTCGATGCGCTCCGGGGGCAGGTCCGGGTTGCGGCGCAGCAGCTCCCGGATGCACTTGACGACCAGGTCGTCGGCGCGGGTCTCGTGGTAGATGCCCTTCGGACCCGCCTTGCCGAACGGGGTCCGGACGCCGTCGACGAAGACGACGTCCCTAGCGGTACGAGGCACGTTGGCTCTCCTCCAGGTGCGCGGGATGGCACTGCTGCGGGCACGCCCAGCGGGCGTGCCTCCACGACCTCATGCTACTTATGAGTAACCACGGTGCCCAGTCCCCGCTCCGGGAGGGTTGAACGTCACACGGGGGAATTCCGCACTCGGGGCGGTTCGGCTCAGGCCGCCCCCAGGGCCGTCATGAGGATCGGGGTGGTCAGCTCGATCTGCCAGGGGCGGGCGCCGTAGCCGTGGAGGACGGCCGCGACGGAGTCGGCGGTCACCTCGGACGGGGGCTCCCAGCACAGCCGCCGGACCGTGTCGGGGGCGATCAGATTCTCCTGGGGCAGATTCAGCCGCTCGGCCAGCGCGGTCACCGCCGCGCGGGCCGCCGAGAGGCGGGCCGCGGCGGCCGGGTCCTTGTCGGCCCAGGCGCGCGGGGGCGGCGGGCCGGCCACCGGCTGGCCCGGCTGGGGGAGCTCCGACTCCGGCAGGGCCCGCGCCCGGTCCACCGCGGCCTGCCACTGCTCCAGCTGACGGCGGCCCATGCGGTGGCCGAAGCCGTTCAGCGCGGCCAGCGCGCGCGTGTTCGCCGGCAGGGCCAGGGCGGCCTCGATGATGGCCGCGTCGCCCAGCACCTTGCCCGGCGAGACGTCACGGCGCTGCGCGATCCGGTCCCGGGCCGTCCACAGCTCGCGCACCACGGCCATCTGCCGGCGCCGCCGGACCTTGTGCATCCCCGACGTGCGCCGCCAGGGGTCCTTGCGGGGCGGGGCGGGCGGGGCCTCGGCGATGGCGGCGAACTCCTGGCGCGCCCACTCCAGCTTGCCCTGCCGCTCCAGCTCCTCCTCCAGCGCGTCGCGCAGGTCGACCAGCAGCTCGACGTCGAGCGCGGCGTAGTGCAGCCACGGCTCGGGCAGCGGGCGGGTGGACCAGTCGACGGCGGAGTGGCCCTTCTCCAGGGCGTATCCGAGGATGTTCTCGACCATGGCGCCGAGGCCCACCCGGGCGAAACCGGCCAGCCGGCCGGCCAGTTCGGTGTCGAAGAGGCGGCCGGGGAGCATGCCTATGTCCCGCAGGCAGGGCAGGTCCTGGGTGGCGGCGTGCAGCACCCATTCGGCGTCGGCGATGGCGTCGCCCAGGCCGGACAGGTCGGGGCAGCCGACGGGGTCGATGAGGGCGGTCCCCGCGCCGGCGCGGCGCAGCTGGACGAGGTAGGCCCGCTGCCCGTAGCGGTAGCCGGAGGCGCGCTCGGCGTCCACGGCGACCGGGCCGTGGCCCTCCGCGAAGGCGGCGATGACGTCGGCCAGGGCGTCCGGGTCGGCGGTGACGGGCGGGATGCCCTCGCGCGGCTCCAGCAAGGGGACCGGCGCCGAGGGGAGGTCGTCCGGGGGAGCGCCCCCGGTGGTTCGCAGTGTCGTCTCTGCTGCGGTCTCTTGGGCGTCGGTCACCTGTCAAGGGTAGCTGTGCATGCCGGGTACGCAGGGCGCCCGCCGACGGAACGTTCCGTCGGCGGGCGCCGGGCGGTGGGTGGACGGTGGGTGACGTGGGTGGAAGCGGGTGGGTGTACGAGGGGTGTACTCGGCTCAGTGGATGATCCCGGTGCGCAGCGCGACCGCGACCATGCCGGCCCGGTCGCCGGTGCCCAGCTTGCGGGCGATGCGGGCGAGGTGGCTCTTGACGGTGAGCGCGGACAGGCCCATCGAGACGCCGATGGCCTTGTTGGACTGGCCCTCCGCAACCAGCCGCAGCACCTCGACCTCGCGTCCTGACAGCTCGCGGTAGCCGCCCGGGTGTCCGGGGGCGCCCGGCGGGCGGCGGTGCATCCGGGCGGCGGCGCCGATGGGGGCGGCGCCGGGACGGCCCGGGATGCCCAGGTTGGTGCGGGTGCCGGTGACGACGTAGCCCTTGACGCCGCCGGCCAGGGCGTTGCGGACGGCGCCGATGTCGTCGGCGGCGGAGAGTGCCAGGCCGTTGGGCCAGCCGGCGGCGCGGGTCTCGGACAGCAGCGTGAGGCCGGAGCCGTCGGGGAGGTGGACATCGGCGACGCAGATGTCGCGGGGGTTGGCGATACGGGGACGGGCCTCCGCGACGGACGACGCCTCGATGACGTCGCGCACCCCGAGGGCCCAGAGGTGACGGGTGACGGTGGAACGGACACGGGGGTCGGCGACGACGACCATGGCCGTCGGCTTGTTCGGGCGGTAGGCGACCAGGCTGGAAGGTTGCTCGAGGAGAACAGACACCAGGCCTCCTGGGGGGAAGTGGTGGGACGGGTCACCACGTCCTTCGGCACCGATACGGCCCGGCTTTAGGGAATGATCACGATTTGGTGAGTAACAATTCGGGCAATTAGGACGACTGATCGATCAAGCCTGATCAGAGCGGGCAACCCAAACCCGCCTCCTCGCGCTCCCCGGGCCCGCCGCGAGACGCGGCGGGAGGCGGGGCAGAGCCGGCGGGAGGCGGGGCAGAGGCGGCGAGAGACGGGGAAGGGCCGGGAGAAGCGGGAAGGCCCGGAGGGCGGCGGATAGGGCCTCTCGTTTGGATCATGCCGGGCTCGCGGGCCCTGGCACCGCGCCTCGCGGCGTTGTCGTCGGTTGCCATGGCTCCGCCATGGCGCCCTCCTCCGCCTTGCGACGCACGGCACCAGACCCCGCTCCCTGATCCGGCCTGATCCAAACGAAAGACCCTAGCGCGGCTGCGGACCGCGCCGCTGCGGCAGCGACACGACCCCCGCCTCCGCCGCCCCGGCCGGCGGCAGCCCCGCGATCTGGCACAGCAGATCGCACCAGGCGGCCAGGTGCGCCGCGGTGTCGGGCACCCCGGCCGCCTCGGCGGACGGCCCGGCGCCCCGCTCCGGCCGCAGGCGCTCCACCCGGCCCGGCTCCGTGCCCGGCGGCTCCTCCGGCGTCCAGGACGCCCGGATCTCGATCCGGGTCGACGGCTCGCGCTCCCCGATCCCGCCGAAGTAGTGCGAGCTCGCCCGCGTCACCGTGCCGCTGGGCCGGCCGTAGGACACCCCGCGCGCCTCCAGCGCGCCGGTCAGCCACGACCAGCACACCTCGGGCAGCAGCGGATCGGCCGCCATCTCCGGCTCCAGATCCGCGTGCACCAGGGTCACCAGACGGAACGTACCCCGCCAGGACTCGTGCCCGGCCGGGTCGTGCAGCAGGATCAGCCGCCCCTCGGCCAGCTCCTCGTCCTCGTCCTCGGCCGTGTCCGCCGCGACCACCGCCTCGAGCGCGTACGAGAACGGCGCCAGCCGCCGCGGCGGCGGGGTCGGGGAGAGCTCCACCTCCGGCCGCGGCCGTACGGCGCACAGCCCGGCGACCGCGTGCCGGAAGGCGGGCGGGGTGCCGTCCCCGTCCGCCGTGTCCGCCCCGTCCGGCCCCTCAGCGCCGTCAGCACCGTTCGAGAGGTGTCCTTGAACCGCTGCCATGCCCGGAAGACTAGGCGCATCGGGGGCCGGAGCCGGGGAGGAACACCCGGGTTGGCGGGTCACTCGTTCGGACCGTGCGAAGATTTGGGACATGAGCGCCAACGAGCGGCCCTCGGGCCAGCAGCAGACCGGCCGCACCGCGGCGAGTGCCACAGCCGACTCGGCCTTCCTGCGCGCCTGTCGACGTGAGCCGGTTTCGCACACTCCGGTGTGGTTCATGCGCCAGGCCGGCCGCTCGCTGCCGGAGTACCTCAAGGTTCGCGAGGGCGTCGCGATGCTCGACTCGTGCACGCGGCCCGACCTGGTCACCGAGATCACGCTGCAACCGGTTCGCCGCCACCATGTGGACGCGGCGATCTACTTCAGCGACATCGTGGTGCCCCTCAAGGCCATCGGGCTCGACCTCGACATCAAGCCCGGCGTCGGCCCGGTCATCGAGGCCCCCATCCGGACCCGCGCCGACCTGGACCGGCTGCGCCCGCTCGACCCCGACGATGTGAAGTACGTCACCGAAGCGGTCGGGATGCTCGTCGGGGAGCTCGGCGCCACCCCGCTGATCGGCTTCGCCGGCGCCCCCTTCACCCTCGCCAGCTACCTCGTCGAGGGTGGCCCCTCGCGCAACCACGAGCGCACCAAGGCGCTCATGTACGGCGACCCCGAGCTGTGGGCCGACCTGCTCGACCGCCTCGCCGACATCACCGCCGCCTTCCTCAAGGTGCAGATCGAGGCCGGCGCCTCCGCCGTCCAGCTCTTCGACTCCTGGGTCGGCGCCCTGGCCCCCGCCGACTACCGCGCGCACGTGATGCCCGCCTCCGCCAAGGTCTTCGACGCCGTCGCCGGCTACGGCGTGCCGCGCATCCACTTCGGCGTCGGCACCGGCGAGCTGCTGGGGCTGCTGGGCGAGGCCGGCGCGGACGTCGTGGGCGTGGACTGGCGGGTGCCGCTGGACGAGGCCGCCCGCCGGGTCGGCCCCGGCAAGGCGCTTCAGGGCAACCTCGACCCGGCCGTGCTCTTCGCCCCGCGCCAGGCCGTCGAGGCCAAGGCCCGCGAGGTGCTGGACGCGGCCCGGGGCCTGGGGGGCCACATCTTCAACCTCGGCCACGGCGTGCTGCCCACCACCGACCCCGACGCCCTGACCCGCCTCGTGGAGTACGTCCACACCCACACCGCCCGCTGAACCGGTCCCGCCCCTGAGGGGCCGGAACCCGCACGGGGTCCCTCGCCGTCTGGGAGACCATGAGGGACTTCCGTGCCATCACCGCCGACCGCGTCCGGGAACTCGCCGGCCAGTGGGCCGCCGTCCGCGAAGGCCGTTCCAAGGACGAGGCCGACCGGCTCGTCCGCGACTGCGCCGAGCGGCTGGCCGCCGAGCCCGCGGGCGAGCTGGCCTATCTGTGGACGCTCGGTCTGCTGATGACGGCCGAACACACCGGCTGGCTCACCGGGGAGGGCGTCGAGGGCGCCGCCCTGGTGGCCCTCGACGCCGCCGACAGCGCCCTGCGGGAGCGCCCCTGCGCACACCCGCTCCACCCGTACGAGGACGACCTGGACGAGCGCCACGACCACCTGGCCCGGCTGCTGCCGCTGCTGCGCAACGGCAGGAGCGAGGCCGAGGACGAACAGTGGCGCGACCCGGCCACCAAGGACCAGTGGCTGTGCCCGCGCAACATCGCCGGATACGCCCGCGTGGCCATCGACATCATCGACCCCGGCGCGGTGGGCGACATCCCGCCCCGGCTGCCCCTCATCGACGCGCGCAAGGCCCGGCAGCTGCGGTCCATCCTCTGGGACCACCCCCATGTCGACCCCGCGTACGAGCTCTCCGACCACGCCGCCGCCCTGCTCGCCGAGCCCGACGGCGACAGCCGCGCCGGGCTCGTCGTCATCCTGAACGCCTGCCGCTGGTACGCCGTGAGCGGCCGCATCCGCGGCAAGTGGGTGCTGGACGAGATGATCGAGGCCCTGGAGAACGCCCTGCCCGGGCTCGACGGCGAACCCTGCGCCCACGGCCCCGGCGAGCACCCCGGGACCGGCGAGGACCCGGCGGCGCTGGCCACCGTGGGCGTCCACCTGCTCAGCCCCGGCGGACGGGGCGTGTACGAGCGGCGCGGCGGCGTCGAGGGGTGGCGCACCCCCCTGGAGGCATGGCTGTGCCCGGTCTTCCTCGCCGGCCTCGCCCGCGAGGCCCTGGACCACCTGCGGGCCGGGCGCGACAAGCTCTTCGGCACCCGCGACACCACCCACCTCGACACGGAGTACCTGCTCCCCGACGGCCGGATCGACATCGACACCCTCACCACCACCTACCGGCAGTCCTGGGTCACCGAACACGAGGAGCTGGTGCAGAACGCCGCCCTGTGGGCCGCCCGCCGGTACGCGGGGGGCGCCGGTGACGCGCGCGAGCGGGCCGTCCTGCTGCTGCTCGCCTGCTGGGCGGTGGACGGAATGGTCATCGGCATACCGGGATCCGTGCGCGGCGTCCTCCAGGAGATCCTGGAGAGCGTCGATCCCGCCCCTCTGGACGCGCCGTGCCCGCACCCCGGCGAGCACCCGTGGCAGGGCCTGGAGCGCATCGCGGGCCGCGGCTACGCGGTGGTGGGGAGCCCCGACGACCTGATCGGCGCGCATCTGAACCACTTCTGCGCGCCCGACGACTTCCCCGCGCCCGAGGAGTCGTTCGCCCCCGACGCCTGGAGCTGCCCCCGGCACCTGGCCGGGCGGGCGCGGGCCGCCCTGGACGTGCTGCGCGAGGTCAAGCGGGACGACGGCGACGGCGATGACGGGGGTGACGGCGGTGACGGGGACGACGGCGGTCACGGGGGTGGCGGGGGCGAGGGGCCCTGGTGAGGGGCCACCCGGCCCATGCGGCCGGGGAAGGGGCGTCTGAGAGAGTGGGGGCATGAGCGCAGCGAACGGCCCGACGGGCCATGTCGTGGTCGTCGGCGGCGGAATCTCCGGGCTCGCGGCAGCCCACCGCCTGCTGGCCGGCGGGGCGCGGGTGACCGTGCTCGAGGCCTCCGCCCGGGTCGGCGGCAAGCTGTACGCGGGCGAGCTCGCGGGCGTCCCCGTGGACCTCGGCGCCGAGTCGATGCTCGCCCGCCGACCCGAGGCCGTGGACCTGGCGCGCGCGGTCGGGCTCGGCGACCGGCTGCGACCGCCCGCGACCGCCACCGCCGCGCTGTGGACCCGCGGCGGGCTGCGGCCGATGCCCAAGGGGCATGTCATGGGCGTGCCCGGCGACCTGGCGCCGCTGGCCGCCTCCGGGGTGATCTCGGAGGAAGGGCTCGCGCGGATCGCCGAGGAGCCCCGGCTGCCGCGGGCGGAACTCACCGAGGACGTCGCCCTCGGCGGGTTCGTCGCCGAGCGGCTGGGCCGGGAGGTTGTGGACCGGCTGGTCGAGCCGCTGCTGGGCGGAGTGTACGCGGGCGATGTGTACCGCACGTCGATGCGCGCCGCGGTCCCCACCCTCTTCGACGCCACCCGCGCCCACGGCTCGCTGACCGAGGGCGCGCGGGCGCTCGCCGCGCGGTCCGCGGCGGCGCAGGCCGGCCCGGTGTTCACCGGCATCGACGGGGGGATCGGGCGGCTCCCGCTCGCCGTCGCCGACGCGGTGCGCGCCGCGGGCGGCGAGATCCGCACCGGCGAGCCCGTACGCCTGCTGCGCCCGGCCGCCACCCCCGGCGGCTCCCGTGCGGACGGCGCGGCCCGCTGGACGGTCGTCACCGAGCGCGGCGAGGCGCTGGAGGCCGACGCCGTCGTGCTCGCCGCCCCGGCCCCGGTCGCGGCCCGCCTGCTCGCCGCCGACTCCCCGGCCGCCTCCGCCGAGCTGGCCACCGTCGCCTACGCGTCCATGGCGCTGATCACCATGGCCTTCCGCCGCGCGGACGCGGCCGGGCTCCCCCAGGGCAGCGGATTCCTGGTGCCGCCCGTCGACGGCCACACCATCAAGGCCGCCACCTTCTCCAGCCGCAAATGGGGCTGGCTGGGGGAGGCCGACCCCGAACTCTTCGTGCTGCGTACCTCGATCGGGCGGTTTGAGGACGAGGCCGACCTGAGCCGTGACGACGACGATCTGGTAGGGATCTCGCTCGCCGACCTCGGCCGGGCGACCGGCCTGGCCGCGCGCCCCGTCGCCACCCGCGTCGACCGGTGGCAGGGCGGGCTGCCCCAGTACCCCGTCGGCCACCTCGACCGCGTGACCCGCATCCGCGCGGAGGTCGCCAAGCTGCCCGGACTGCGGGTGTGCGGAGCGGCGTACGACGGCGTCGGCATCCCCGCGTGCGTCGCGAGCGCCCGTACCGCCGCCGACGAGCTGCTGGAATCGATGGCCGCCACCCTGGCGCGGGGCGCCGGGCACCGAGAGCGAGAATAGGGACCATGACTGCTGCATCCGCTTCCGGGACCGGCCCGTCCGGCAAGGTTCCCCACGCCGGCAAGAAGGCCAAGGACCTCAACGAGGTCATCCGCTACACCCTGTGGTCGGTGTTCAAACTGCGCGACGTGCTGCCGGAGGACCGCACCGGCTACGCCGACGAGGTCGAGGAGCTGTTCGAGCAGCTCGCCGCCAAGGACGTGACCGTGCGCGGCACCTACGACGTCTCCGGGCTGCGCGCGGACGCGGACGTCCTGATCTGGTGGCACGCGGAGACCTCCGACGCCCTCCAGGAGGCCTACAACCTCTTCCGCCGTACCCGGCTGGGCCGCGCCCTGGAGCCGGTGTGGTCGAACATGGCGCTGCACCGCCCGGCCGAGTTCAACCGGTCGCACATCCCGGCGTTCCTGGCCGACGAGACCCCCCGCGACTACGTCAGCGTGTACCCCTTCGTGCGGTCCTACGACTGGTACCTGCTGCCCGACGAGGACCGCCGCAGGATGCTCGCCGACCACGGCAGGATGGCGCGCGGCTACCCGGACGTGCGGGCCAACACGGTCGCGTCCTTCTCGCTCGGCGACTACGAGTGGATCCTCGCCTTCGAGGCCGACGAGCTGCACCGGATCGTCGACCTCATGCGGCACCTGCGCGGCTCCGAGGCGCGGATGCACGTGCGCGAGGAGGTGCCGTTCTACACCGGGCGGCGCAAGCCGGTGTCCGAGCTGGTCGCCGGGCTGGCCTGAGCGGGGCCCGGCAGCGACCACGCGGTCGGCTCCGGCGCCGCGCGGGGGGCGCACGAGACCGAGCGGCCCGGCGTCCGCCCGGTCAGCAGATAGGTGTCGACGTAGGCGTTGACGCAGTCGTTCGGGCCGCCCCACAGCCCGTGCGTACCGGCCTTCCGCTCGGTGACCAGCGAGGACCCGGGCAGCCTGCGCCACAGCTCCTTGGCGCCCGCGTAGGGCGTGGCCGCGTCCCGCTCGGCGGCCAGCAGCAGCACCGGCGGCGGCGCCCCGCGTCCCGCCCCGCCGCCGGGGCCCACCCTCAGCGGCCGTCGGTGCGGGGCGGGCCAGTAGGCGCACGGCAGGTTCATCGCCACGTTGTCCCAGGTCTCGAAGGGCGCGCGGCGGGCCAGCGCGGTGTTGTCGCTGTTCCACCGGGCCCAGGAGCGCGGCCAGGGCGCGTCGTTGCACTGGACGGCCGTGTAGACGGCGTTGCCGTTCTCCTCGGCCACCGCCCGGGTCGGGTCGGGGGCGGCCAGCGTCACCAGCGGCCCGGTGTCGCCGCGCAGATAGGCGGCGAGCGCGTGCGCGCTCACGTCCCAGAAGGCGTCGTTGTAGCCGGTCTGCAGATACGCGTCATGGAGCTGGGCGGTGCCCACCTTCCCGCCCGCCGGGTGGCGCGCCAGCCGCCGCCGCGCCTTCTCGTACGACGCGAACACCTCGGCCGCGGTGTCGCCCAGGTGGTAGACCGCGTCGTGCCGGGCCACCCAGCGGCGCCAGTCCCGCCAGCGCCGCTCGAAGGCCAGCGACTGCCTCAGGTTGCTGCGGTACCAGATCTGCCGCGGGTCGGGGTCGACCACGCTGTCGAAGACCATCCGCCGCACGTGCGCGGGGAAGAGCGTGGCGTAGACCGCGCCGTAGTACGTGCCGTAGGAGGCGCCGACGAAGGTGAGCCGCTTCTCGCCGAGGGCGGCGCGCAGCACATCGAGGTCGCGTGCGTTGTTGAGGGTCGTGTAGTGGCGCAGCGCGCGGCCCGCGCGGCGGGCGCAGCCGCGTGCGTACGCCCTGGCCTGCTTGATCATCTTCCGTTTGAAGGCCGCGGAGGGGTGCACGGGGAAGTCGGCCGGCGCCTTCGCGAAGGCGGCCGGGTCCTGGCAGGACAGCGGCCCGGAGCGGTCCACTCCGCGCGGCGCGTACCCGACGAAGTCGTACGCCTCGGCGGCCGCGTGGAACCCGGCCACGCCGGCGTACGTGGGGAACGCCATGCCGGAGGCGCCGGGCCCGCCCGGGTTGTAGACCAGCGCGCCCTGGCGCCGGGAGCGGGGGCCGGTGGCGCGGATCCGGCTGACGGTGAGGGAGAGCTGGGCGGAGCGGGGGTGCGCGTAGTCCAGCGGGACCTTGACGGTGCCGCACCGGGCGGCGCCGGGCAGCTCCTCGACGGCCGGGCAGCGGCCGAAGTCGATGCCGCGGGCGGCGGCGCGCCGGGCGGCGAGCGCCACGCCCCGGTCCTCGGCGGTGGAGCCGGCGGAGGGCGCGGTCGCGGCCTCGTCGCCGAGGGGGTCGGCGGCCGGGTCGGCGGGGTCGGCGGCGGGTGCGGCGGCGTGGGCCGGGGCGGCGGGCGCGGGGGCGGCGAGCAGCGCGGTCATGGCCAGGGCCAGGGACAGCGGCCCGAGGACGCCGTACAGCCTTACTGCTCTCACGGGCCGTCCCCTCGTCTGCCGTGCGGGTTCCGCTTGCCGGTCCGCGACGCCTTGTCGTAGCGCGGTGTTCGCGACGAAAGGGATCCTTGGCGCGGGGGTCGGCCATGTAAAGCACCGCGCCGAGGTGTCGGGCTCAATGACCCCAATGCGCCTTGAAGGCCGCGCGCAGGGCGGGGTCGGGGAGGGCGGACGCGCCGCGCAGCGCGAGCGCGGTGAGGAACTCGGCGTCATCGCGACCGCCCGCGTCGACCTCGCCGCCGCCGACACCGCCGCCCCCGCCGAGCTTGCCGAACCCGCCGCCGGCACCGCCGCCCTCACCGCCGGCGGCCGCTTCGCGGCGCGGGGCCGGCCGTGGCCGGGGCAGCTCGATGCGGCCCAGCAGCCGCTGCCCGGCGGGCGACGCCCACCGCGTGTACGGGTGCGCCTCGACGCGGGCGATCGCCAGGCAGCCGAGGGTCAGCAGCAGCGGCAGCGCGAACCACGCCGCCGCCCGCCCGGGCCCCGCGTCGGGCTCCACCACCAGCACGGCCGCCGCCCCCATGAGCACGACCAGCACGCCCGCCGCCCGCACCTGGCGGACCGCGGCCGCCACGTTCGTGCGCGCCGCCGCCGGCACCGCGAGCCCGGCGGCCACCAGCCGGTCGGCGAGCGCCCGCACCGGCTCCGCGTCGGCGAGCGCGGCCCGCACCGGAGGGACGGGCGACTGGCCCCGCGGGCCTATCGCGGCGATCACCGAGCGCTCCCACTCGTCCCGGCCCTCCGGGTCCACCACCGTGACCCAGCCGGTGTGCGCCAGCAGCAGACGGCGCTGCCGGGCCATCGTCACCAGGGCGAGGTCACCGACCCGCCGCGGGCCGCCGGACAGGAACGCCGCCTCGTACAGGCTCAGCTCGCGGCCGGCCCCCGCGCCCCCGGCCTCCCGGGCGGCGGCGACGGCGGCCGCGCACAGCCGGGCGCAGGAGGCGACGGCGGCGGCACAGGCGACGAGCAGGAACGACAGCCACAACATGGCCGCTTTGTACTGGATCCGGCCCGCCCACCGCCAGGGCGTTTCACCAGATGAACGCCATGAACGCGGTGAACGCCACAAACGCGCGGGGGAGGGGCGGCGGCGCCCGGCCGCCGCCCCGGGCCGGTCAGCCGCCCCCGCAGCCTCCGCCGCCGCAACCGCCACCCCCACCGCAGCCGGAGCCGCCTCCGCAACTCGAGCCACCGCCCCCGCAACTGGAGCCGGAGCCGCCCCCTCCGCCGCAGCTGGAGCTGCCGCAGCCCGATCCGCTCCCGGAGGTGCCGCACCACGAGCCGCTGGTCCCGCAGGACGACGAGGAGCCGGACGACCCCGACGACCCCGACGACCCCGAGGACCCCGAGGGCCCGGCGGACGCCGCCGCGGTGGCCTCGGTGCGGTGCGCCTCCAGCAACTGGTCACGCAGCAGTTCGTCGGCGGCCAGCGCGCCCACTCCGGTCAGCGCGACGATCTCGGCCGCGGACGCCACCCGGGTGCCGGTCCGCAGCGGAGCGCCGTCCCGAGGCTCGGCCGTGGCGTACGCGAGGTCCTGCCGGTAGGCCCTCAGCGCCCGCTTCCCGGCCGCCGTGATCCGCTTCCGGTTCGTGGCGGCGCAGATCACCCCGACCAGGAAGCCGCCGGACAGCGCCGGGAACATCCTGAAGATCAGCGGAAGCTCGCCGTCGTACCCGCCCGACTCCTCCACGAAAGTCCCCCAGATGGCCAGGAACACCCCCGCCACCGCGGCGACCGTCTGGACGGCGGCCAGCCGCCGCCAGAAGTTGATCTTCTCGGGCAGCACCAGCAGCCCGCGCTCCGCGAGCCGGTAGCCGATTGCCTGCACCGCCCGATGGCGCATCAGCCGCGAGCGCAGCAGGGCGAGCCCGCCGTGCGGCGCCTGGGCGTGGACCTCCAGCAGCGCCTGCTCCACCGGGTCGCGGGCGATCGGCTGCCGCACCGAGACCACCCCGGGGCCGCCCACCGCCAGCCGCCCGTCGGCGTGCATCGCGCAGATCACCGTGTCGGCCACCCGGCCCGGGCCGGCCTCCAGGAAGGCGGCCTCCAGCAGATCGTGCGCCCGGGCGTCCGCGACCGGGCCCCCCGCCCGCCGGGCCCGGACCGTGCCCCTGATGAGCACCGCCGACGACGCGGCGAACACCACGTACGCCCATACCGCCTGCATACCGATCACCTTCCCAGCAGCGCGAGTCGGGCGGCCCGCGCCAGGCGCGCCGCGGGGCCGGGCCGTACCGGAGCGGGCCCCGACCGCTCCCGCCACCACTGCGTCAGCTGCCGCCGCGCCACGGGGTCCTCGGGCCGCTGGTCGGCCAGCAGGTGCTCGGCGAACGCCAGGGCGTCGCGGCGATAGCCGCCGGTCATCGGGCGGTCCAGCGCGTAGTCCAGGAACGCGGGCCGGTAGCCGCTGCCCAGGATCCGCGGCAGCTCGGGCGCGACCTTGCCGACCACGTCGGCCCGCTTCGCGGCCAGCGCCCGGCTCTGCACCCCCAGCCGGCGCCGGTCGAACCCCTCCGGCGCGGGGGCGCCCGCGACCAGCGAGGACAGCAGGGACGCCTGCGCGAGCGCGATCCGCCCCCTGGCGCCCTCCACGGCGTCCGACCCACCCGCCACCGGCACTCCCCGGGCCCTGGAAGCCTCGCGGGCCTCGGCGGCTCCGGAAATCCCGATGGCCCCAGGGTTCCCAACGGCCACAGAAATCCCCGCGGTGCTGGAAACCCCCACAGCCCCGGAACCCCTCACAGCCGCCTTCGCCGTCACGGCACGGATCGCGTCGAGCTCGGCCGCCAGCTCCGAGGCCGCCGGGAAGTTGTCGTCCCGCTCCAGCAGCACGCCCGGAGGCGCCGTACGGGCGCACAGCTCGGCGAGCACGTCGAGCACCGGCTGGGTCACCGGGTGGGCGTGGCTGTCGTGCCACACCCCGTCCCGCTCGACCCCGCCCGCCACATGGACGTAGGCGATGGCCGAGGTCGGCAGCGCGTCCAGGGCGGCGGCCGGGTCCTCGCCCCGGTTGACGCGGTTGGTGTGCAGGTTGGCCACGTCGATCAGGAGCCGCACGCCCGTCCGCTCGACCAGCTCGGCGAGGAACTGCCCCTCGGTCAGCTCCTCGTCCGGCCAGGTGATCAGCGCCGCGATGTTCTCCAGGGCGAGCGGCACCGGCAGCGACTCCTGCGCGATGCGGACGTTCTCGCACAGCACGTCAAGCGCGTCGCGGGTGCGCGGCACCGGCAGCAGGTGCCCGGCCTCCGCCGCCGGCGACGCGGTTCGCGGGCCGCCCGCCCGTACGAACGCGATGTGCTCGGTCACCAGAGGCGAGCCCAGCGCCTCCACCCGCTCGGCGAGCGCCGCGAGCCGTCCCGCGTCCGGCCGCTCGGCGCCGCCGAGGCCCAGCGACACCCCGTGCGGGACGACCGTGGTCCCGCGCTCCCGCAGCCGCCGCAGCCCGTCGGGGAGGTGGTCCGGGCAGATGTTCTCCGCCACCACCTCAACCCAGTCGATGCCCGGCAGCCGCTCGATGTCATCGGCGATCTCCGGGCGCCATCCCATGCCGGTTCCGAGGCGCACCATGGCTTCCCCCTCCTCGTCCGTCCCCTCGTGCGGGGGTGATGACCCCGCTGGAGAAGGACGAACCCAGGAGCGGCGCGGTTCAGAGGTTCATTTGAGCTTGCGGGTTTCACCGTTCGCCGCGTCGTACGCCTCCCGGGCGGAGACGACCTCCTCGATGTGGGTTTCGGCCCATGACTTCACGGCCCGGATGACCGGCAGCAGATCCCGGCCGATGGGGGTGAGCGCGTAGTCCACCCGCACCGGCACGGACGCGGTGACGGTGCGGCTGACCAGCCCGTCCCGCTCCAGCGCGCGCAGCGTCTGGGTGAGCATCTTCTGGCTGACGCCCGCGATGACGCGGGCCAGTTCGCCGTAGCGCCGGGGCCCGTCGGCGAGCGCGTTGACGATCAGGGTCGTCCACTTGTCGCTGATCCGGTCGAGCAGCTGCCGCGACGGGCAGGCGGCGATGAAGGCGTCGTACGCGAGCCGGGCCTCGGCGCGGCGCTGGGCGGCGGTGCGGGTCGGCATGGCGATGTCCTCTCCCTCGCGTGCGTTACGCACTTCCAGGTGCCTACTCCCCATAAGAGAGTAACTCTCCTTAGGTTTGACGTGCAGGTTCCGCCGGCGCACAGCCGGTTTCCCACGACCCGAGGAGTGAGACATGCGTGCCGTAGTCGTCCGTGAGTTCGGCGGCCCCGAGGCCCTGGAGGTGGTGGAGGTGCCCGTCCCGGAGCCGGGCGCCGGGCAGATCCGGATCCGGGTGGAGGCGGCGGCCGTCAACCCGGTCGACGCGCTGGTGCGCTCCGGCGGCACCGTCCGCAACGGGATGGCGCTGCCGCGCGAGCGGTACGGCATCGGCTGGGACGCCGCCGGGACCGTCGACGCGCTCGGCGCGGGGGTGACCGGCTTCGCCGTCGGCGACCGGGTCATCGGCATGATCGACCGGCTCGACCTGCCGCTCGGCGCCTACGCCGAATACGCGCTCCTGGAGGCGGCCGAGACCGCTCCCGCGCCCTCCGGCGCCTCCGCCGCCGAGGCCGCCACCCTCCCCCTCGGCGCCCTGACCGCCGACCAGGCGCTGGCAGACCTCGCCCTGGAGCGCGGGCGGACGGTGCTGGTCAGCGGCGCGGCGGGCAGCGTGGGCGGGTTCGGGGTGGCGCTCGCCGCCGAGCGCGGGCTGCGGGTCGTGGCGGTCGCGGGGGAGCGGGACGAGAAGCTCGTACGGGCCCTCGGCGCCGAGCACTTCGTGCCCCGGAGCGCCGAGGTGGCCCACGCCGTACGCCGGTTGGTCCCCGGAGGCGTGGACGGCGTCCTGGACACGGCCCCGCTCGGCGTCACCGCCCTCGAGGCGCTGCGCTTCGGCGGCGCCTTCGTCTCGACCGTCCCGGGCGCCGCGCCCGTCCCGCGCCGCCGCACCAGGGTCTCCACCGTGTGGGTGGGCGCCGACGGTGAGCGCCTGGCCGGGCTGTCCGCCCTGGCGGGCGCGGGCCGACTGCCCCTCAGGGTGGCCGAAACCCTCCCCCTGGACCGCGCCGCCGACGCCCATCGTCGGCTCGCGGAAGGCGGCCTGCGCGGTCGGCTGGTGCTGCTGCCCTAGGGGAGACACCCCCTAGGAGCCGGCTCCGCCCCTTCCGGACAAAGAAGCCCCCTTCCCGCGTGTCGCACGTGACTCACGTCGCGGAATATCATTACTGTGACAAACTTTTGGGGCTTCGAGGCGACAGATGTTCGGAAAGCATCATAGGGTCGTGTCGTCTTCGGGGGGACGGACCATCAGACCTTTGGCCGCGCCCCGCGCGCGGATCGTGGGGGACACGTGCAGGGCAGCAACAACGCCGGGGGCAGGCACCGCCGCAAGGCACCACGCCGCAGGACACCTTCGTCCCGGCCGTGGTGGGCGCTGCGCCGCTGGGCGATCCGCCGGGTCGAGCTCGACTATCCCCGCGCGGGCCGTCGCGGCCCGTGGCGATGGCTGCCTTCCTGGCGGCAGATGGCCATGCTGTTCCTCTTCTGCCTCGGCGGCCTGACCGGCGTCCTGAGCTATCTCTACCTGCAGACCGACATACCGGACGACCTCAACGACTTCGCCACCCAGCAGGACAACGTCTACTACTGGGCGGACGGCTCCGAAATGGCCCGCACGGGCCCGGTCAACCGGCAGGAGGTCCCGCTCAAGAAGGTGCCGGAGAAGGTGCAATGGGCGGTGCTCGCCGCCGAGAACTCCAGCTTCTATTCCGACAGCGGAGTGTCCCCCAGCGGTGTGATGCGCGCCCTGACCCGGATGGTGACGGGCGGTGAGACCCAGGGCGGCTCCACCATCACGCAGCAGTACGTGAAGAACGCCTATTTGAATCAGCAGCAGACGTTTTCCCGCAAGCTGACCGAGATGTTCATCGCCATCAAGCTCGACGACAAGATGAGCAAGGAGGAGATCCTCGAGAGGTATCTGAACACCAGCTGGTTCGGCCGCGGCACCTACGGCATCCAGCGGGCCTCCTACGCCTATTACGGCAAGGACGTCTCCGAGCTGAACCCGAGCGAGGGCGCCATGCTGGCGTCGCTGCTCAAGGGCGCCGGAACCTTCGACCCCGCCATCAGCGCCAAGAACCACCGCCGGGCCGAGGAGCGGTGGAAGTGGGTGCTGGACCGGATGGTCGACATCGGCAGGCTCAGCAAGGCCGAGCGGGCCAAGTACACCAAGTTCCCCGAGCCCAAGGCGCCGCCGAAACCCGAGGGACTGACCGGCCAGGTCGGTTATCTCGTGGAGACGGCGAGGGCCTATGTGAGTTCCCACACCGAGATCTCCGACGCCGACTTCGACCTGGGCGGCTACCAGATCCACACCACCTTCGAGAAGTCGAAGGTCAACGAGCTCGCCAAGTCGGTGAAGACGATGCGCGACAGCCTCGACCCGAAGGCGCGCAAGGAGGACCGGTACGTACGGATCGGGGCCGCGTCCGTCACCCCGGACGGCCGGATCGCCGCGCTCTACGGCGGCCCCGGCTACCTCGAACAGGGCTTCAACGACGCCAACGCCTCCAACGTCCCGGCCGGCACCTCCTTCACGCCCTTCGTCTACGCCGCCGCCCTGCGCGACGGCGTACAGCTCAAGCGGGGCGGTCCGCGCACCCCCGTGTCCCCCACCAGCGTCTACGACGGCAACGACAAGGTGGCCGTGCGCACGCCCGAGGGCCCGTACTGGGACCGCAGCGGGCAGATCGTACGCGGCACCAACGACGGGCACCGCTCGTTCGGGCAGGTGACCCTGCGGGACGCGATCGTGCGGTCGATCAACACCCCGATGATCCAGCTCGGCATGGACGTCGGGCTGGACCGGGTGCGCAAGGCGTCCATCGACGCGGGCCTGCTGCCCAGCAGCTTCGGCGCCCGGGTGCCCGCCTTCTCGCTCGGCACCGCCACCCCCAGCTCCATCCGCATGGCCAGCGCCTACGGCACCTTCGCGGCCGGGGGCCGGCACACCCCGCCGTACTCGGTCACCGGGCTCACCCACCGCGGCGAGCGGGTGGCGCTCGAAAAGCAGCCCGCGACCCGGCCGTTCAGCCCGGAGGTGGCCGCGCAGGTGGACGACGCCCTGCACGGCGCGGTGCGGAGCGGGTCCGCGCAGGCGGCCGCGGTGGTCGGCTCCGATGTGGCGGGCAAGGCGGGGACCGAGCAGGACAACACCTCCTCGTGGTTCGTGGGCTATACGAAGGACATGTCGACGGCGGTCTCGGTCTCGCGGCTGGATCCGAAGACCCAGGAGCTGCTGCCCCTGGACGGGCTGGGCGGATCCGGCGCCACCGGGAGCACCGGAACCCCCGGGGCCACCGGGACCCCGGGGAACTCCGGGACGTCGGGGGCCACCGGGGACGACGCCGGCTGGGGCGCCGGGACCCCCTACGCCCTCGAGATCTGGACGCGCTACATGAAGGCCGTCACTTCGTCTTCGTGAAGGTGGCCCAGTCGGGCGCCTCGGCCGGGTCCAGCGTGCGCAGCTTCTCCAGGACCTTCGGATCCTGGGCGTCCAGCCAGTCCGCGAGCTGCTTGAACGACACGCACTCGACGCCCTGGCGGCGGCAGACGCTCTTCATCACGTCCTCGATGGCCTGCATGTAGATGCCGCCGTTCCAGGTCTCGAAGTGATTGCCGATGAACAGCGGCGCCCGGCTGCCGTTGTAGACGCGCTCGAAGCCGTTGAGATAGCCGTCCCGGGTCAGTTGCTCCCACTCCGGGTACTTCGCCGGGTCGCCCTCGGTGCTGTCGCCCGACTGGTGGTAGAGGAAGTTGAAGTCCATCGAGAGGACCTGCTTCTCGCTGTGCGGGTACGGCACCAGCTGGAGCGGGAAGTTCCAGATCCCGTCGATCTTGGAGGGCCAGATCTGGAAGTCACCGGGCGAGCTGGCGTCGTACCGCCACCCCATCGACTTGATGACCGGGATGAGGTTCTTCTGCCCCTCCAGGCACGGCGCCCGGCCGCCCACCAGCTCCACGTCGTAGTCGAAGGGCAGCGGGTCGAGGTCGGTGAAGCCGGTGTTGGTCTTCCAGTTCTTCACGAACGAGTACGCCTGCTCGGTCTCGCTCTTCCACTCCTCGGTGCTCCAGTCCTCACCGCCCTTCGGGCCGCAGAAGTGGCCGTTGAAGTGCGAGCCGATCTCGTTGCCCTCCAGCCACGCCCCGCGCAGCTGCTCCAGCGTCTCCCTGATGTGCTCGTCGGTCGGGAAGGAGATCGCCGCCGAGCCGCGCTTGTGCTGGGGCGGCTGGTAGAGGTCGCTCTTCGACTTGGGCAGCAGATACATGCCGCTCAGGAAGAACGTCATCGTGGCGTCGTTCTCCTTGGCGACCTGGCGGAAGTGGGAGAAGAGATGGTCGTCGTTCTCCAGCGCGCCGTCCCAGGAGAAGACCACGAACTGCGGCGGCTTCTCCCCGGGCTTCAGCTTCCTGATCTTGAGCTGGTGGGGCTGCGGCCCGGTGTACGAGGTGGAGCCGTCCCCGAGCACCTTGACCTTGCCGTCCCAGTCGGCGTACTTCTCCTTCCGCTTCTTCGTGGCGGGGGTGTCCCGGCCCGACGCGGGGGCCGCGCCGCCCGCCGGGGTCTTCCCCAGGGGAGAGCCGTCCGCCTCCCCGCCCGAGGGCAGGACGGCCAGCAGCACGGCGACGACGACCGCCACGGCCACCAGCGCCCCCACCGGCCCCGTCACGCCGTAGGCGTTCCTCGGCGTCCGCGCCTTCCAAGCCTTCAAGGTCTTCAGCACCTGCACGGGTCCCGCTCCCTGGAGGAAGTACAAACGTACGGCCCACCAGTATCACTGAAGAATTACCTTCTCTTCACACGGATCCCGCATCAACTGGCCAACGACAGACGGCCCGTCGCAGGCCCGACGGGCACGCCCCCGCGCGCGGGGTGACGCGCCGCGCCGCCCGTCCCGCGATGCGGCGGCGCCGGTCCTGGGTGATGCTGGATGAACACGTCGAGAGGCACCGGATGCGTACCACCGGACTGACATCCCGCACGCTGACCGCCCTCCGCGCCAGGCGTCCCTACCCGGCGGTCACCATCACCCTGCCCACCCACCGCCGCGAGCCCTACCGCGCCGAGGACACCGTCCGCCTGCGCAACCTCGTCGCCGAGGCCAAGCACCGCCTGGAGGCGGATCCGGACGTCCCCCGCGAGGCCCGCTACGACATCGGCGAGCAGCTCGACCGGGCCCTGGCGGACGTGGACCTGCGCTACGCCCTGGACTCGCTGGTGATTCTGGCGGCGAAGGGCGAGTACGAGGTGTGGACCCTGTCGAGGACGGCGCCCGAGCGCCTCGTCTTCAGCGACACCTTCCTGACCCGCAACCTCGTCGCGGCGCGCGAGCGGACCCGCCCGTACTGGGTGCTGGCGGTCGCCGTGGACCGTACGACGCTGTGGGGCGGCAGCGACGGCACGCTCCAGGAGGAGCGCGCCGCGGGATTCCCCCTGATGCCCGAGCCGGCGTTCAACCAGGACGTCGAGCGCAAGGAGCGGATCGGCGACGTCCCCGGCCCGTACGACGACGAGGGCACCCACACCTATCTGCGGCAGGTCGACACCGCCCTGGACTCCCTGCTGGCCACCGACCCCCGCCCGCTCCACCTCGTCGGCCTCGCGCCCGCGCTGAGCCTCCTGGAGGAGGTGGGCTCGGCGAACAAGGCGGCCGTCAGCAAGGTCACCAAGGGCGGGCTGACCAACGGCCCCGCCCGCGCGCTCGCCGACGCGCTGCGCCCGGCCCTGGCGGAGCAGACGGCGCGGCACACCGAGCGCGTCCTCGAGCGCATCGGCCAGGCGCAGGGCCGCCGCGCCTTCGCCGCCGGGCTGGAGGAGATCTGGCAGGTCGGCAAGGAAGGCCGGATCGAGCTGCTCGCCGTCGAGGAGCACTACCAGCGGACCGTGCGGGTCACCGGCGAGCACCTGACCCCGGTCGACCCCGAGGAGACCTCCCCCGCCGAACTGGGCACGGCGGTGCTCGAGGACATCGTGGACGAGATCATCGAGACCACGCTGGACCGGGGCGGGGAGGTCGCCTTCGTCCCGGACGACTCCCTGGACGCCCACGAGCGCATCGCGGCGGTCCTGAGGTTCTGACGGGCCCCTGACGAGCGCCCCGCGCGGCCCGGCGGCCCCGCGGAGGGCGCGGCCGGCCCCGCCCGCGTAGCTCCGGGGGTCAGCCCCGCCCGCGCAGCGCCGGATGGTCCGCGACGACCGTGCAGGAACCGGGCGCGATCTCGGTGTACCCCGCGTCGCGCACTACCGGCAGGCCGCTCGCGACCAGCCGGGCCCAGCGCTCGGCCGACGGGGTGCGCACCGACAGCGGGAAGCCCGCCGCGCGCCAGGCCGCGCGGGCCGCGCCGTCCAGCTCCCACCACGCGAGCTGCGCGCCGTGCCCGGCCTGCGCCATCGCCTTGCCCGCCGACATGGTGACCTCCGGGTTCAGCCACAGCACCGGCGCGGTGAGGTCCGGCGCGGGCGGCGGCCCGGGGTCGTCCAGGTCGGTGCCCGAGACCTGGAGCTTGGCCAGCTCCTTCGGCCAGCCGTCGAGCGGCACCGGCGGGAACACCCGCACCTCGGCCGCCGACCCGGCGCCATCCGCGGCCCGGCCGGTGAGCGTGATGCCCGGCAGCGCCTCGGCGCGCCGCCACTCCGCGCCCCGCGCCCGCCGCACGACCTTGCGGATCCGGGCGTCCTGCCAGCTCCGTACGGCCTCCGTCCACGTGCCGTCCGGCGCCGTCGCCCGCTCGTCCGACAGCAGGACCAGCACGGCCCGCGCCGCGGTCTCCATCGCGTCCGTACGGGCCGGCGGCGCGGCCTTCTCGATGCGCACCACCAGCGGCAGCACGAACTGCGGCGCGGCGTCCCGGTCGATCTCCGAGTGCCGGAACGGGCTGCTGGGGGCTCGGCCGTCGTGGCCGTTGCCGTTGTCGTCGCCGGGACGCGTGGGGGAGCGGGTGTCGGGGCTGGTGTCGGAGCTGGTCACGCGCCCCAGTGTGCCACCGCGCACACCCGCGCCCCGGGACGGCGTTGACCGCATAGGCTCAACGGTCATGAGACTGCATGGCGTTGGTCGCCGCTACGGCTTGCGCGGGGCCTGGGTGCTGCGCGGCGTCGACCTCGATGTGCGGCCGGGCTCCCTGACCCGCGTGACGGGGGGCAACGGCAGCGGCAAGTCCACCCTGCTGCGGATGCTCGCCGGCATCGACGCCCCCACCACCGGCCGGATCACCGGCCGGCCGCGGACCGCGTACGTGCCCGAGCGCTTCCCGGCGGAACTGCCCTTCACCGCCCTCGGCTACCTCACCCACCTCGGCCGCCTGCACGGCCTCCGCCGCGCCGCGGCCGCGCGCGAGGCCCTGGAGTGGCTGGAGCGGTTCGGCGCGGACGGCCACGCGCACACCCCGCTCGCCGAGCTGTCCAAGGGCACCAGCCAGAAGGTCGCCGTCGCCCAGGCCCTGCTGGCCGCCCCCGGCCTCCTGGTCCTCGACGAGGCGTGGACCGGCCTCGACCAGACCTCCCGCGGCACCCTGGACCAGGCGGTCCTCGCCCGCGTCGCCGACGGCGGCGCCGTCGTCTTCGTCGACCACGACCCACGCCGCCTGGCCGACGCCGCCGACGAGGTCCTGCGCGTCGCGGACACGCGGCTCGTGCGGGAGCGGGGCGGCGCCTCCGCGGGGCCGCCGTTCCCCGCCGCCTCCACGGCCTCCGGCCCGTACGGACCCGGGAAGCCCGCGCCCGCCGCCGCGCCCGGGCCCCGCGTCCGCGTGGATTCCGAGGGGCCGCCCGGGGCCTCGCTGCCGACCGACCTGCCGGGCGCCCCCGTGGCAGTGCCGGGCGCTCCGGCCGACGTGCCGGGCGCCCCGGTCGGTGCCGGCCCCGTCGTACGGCTGACCGTCGGCGCCGCCCACTCCGACGCGCTGCTGCGCGCGCTCCTCACCGCCCGGCCGCCGTGGCACATCCGGGCGGTGACGCCCGTACCGGCCGAGGCGGAGCAGCGGGCCCCGGGGCCCGCCCCGGACCGGGCGGACGCGGAACAGGAGGATCGGGCGGGCCGGGGTGGGCCGGGCGGCGAGTCGGGTTCCCGGCCGCTGCCGGCCGGGCGCGCGCTGCCCGCCCTGCTGCGCTACCAGGCCGCGCTGCTGGCCCGCTCGCAGCGCTGGGTGCCGCCGGTCGTCCTGTACGGGGCGTTCATGGCCGTCGGCGTGATGGCGGGGCAGCCGATCCTCGACTCCTTCGGCTACGCCGCGGCCGCCCTGCTCCCCGTCGCGGCCTGGCTGGTGCGGGTGTGCGTCGGCAACGAGCCGCCCGCGGCGCGCAACTGCGCCGCCGCGGCGGCCGGCCCCGCGCGGGTCCATCTGAGCTCCGTGCTCACCGGGCTGTGCGCGGCGGCCGGGCTGGGCGTGGTGGGGGCGGTGTTCATCGCCTTGATCAGCGACCCGAAGACCTCGGACCAGCGGATCGCCGTCCCCCTCCCCGAGGCCACGGCCGCCGGGCTGCTCGCGGCCCTCGCCTGCGCCCTGCTGGGCGCGGCGGTGGGCGCGCTGTTCAGCCGGCCGCTGCTGCTCAGCACGGGCTGGGGCATCCAGGCCACCGCGCTGGCCTCGCTGCTGGTGCTGGTCACCGACGCGTCGCCGGCGAACGCCGCCGTGTCCGACCTGGTCAGCGGCTCGCACACGGGCACGGTGACGCTGCCCCTGCTGCCGCTCGCCCTGACCGGCGCGGTCGCCGCGGGGGCGACCGCGCTGGCCTGTGCGCTCAGCTCACGGCGGTCCTGATCACGGAGTTCCCGATCAAGGAGTTCCCGATCACCGAGGTCTGATCACGGCGGTCCTGACCGCCTCAGTGGACGGAACTCAGTGGCGCCAGGGCCCGGTCACCGCGAAGGTCGTGCCCGGGGTGTAGCAGTTCACGTACATCGTGCGCCGGTCGGGCGAGAAGGTCACCCCCGCGAACTCGCCCCACTCCGGCTTCTCCGGAGTGCCGATGTTCTGGCGCCCCCGAGCCATCGGATACACCTCCCCGCGCCTGGTCAGCCCGAAGACGTGCTGCGCCCCGTTGCCGTCCTCGCACACCATCAGGCCGCCGCTGGGCGCCAGCGTGATGTTGTCCGGGGACTCGCCGGGCAGCTGGACGTCCGTGTTCGGCCCGAAGACGATCACCAGGGTGAGGCGCCGCCGCTGCGGGTCGTACCGCCAGATCTGCCCGTAGTGGTCGGCGGCCGAGCCGTCCGCGCTCTTGGCGAAGCTGGAGACGAAGTAGACGGACGTGCCGCCCCAGTAGCAGCCCTCGAGCTTCTGCGCATGGGTGATGCCCTTGGGGCCGAAGTCCTGGAACCGGATCGGGGTCTGCTTGGCGAGCGGGTCGGGGACCGGCACCCACTCGATGTCGTGGAAGGTCGTGCCCGTCTCCTGGACGGTGGACAGGTCCCGTACGCCGGGGACGCGCATCGCGTACAGGTCCCCGCCCGCGCGCAGCGAACCCCTGCCGCCGAGCGGCTTGTGCGGCAGGAAGCGGTAGAAGAGGCCGAAGGGCTTGTCGAAGGCGTCCTCGGTCTCGTAGACGACACCGCTGCGCGGGTCGATCGCGATGGCCTCGTGCTGGAAGCGCCCCATCGCGGTCAGCGGCACGGCGCCGGTGCGGCGCGGGTCGTAAGGATCGACCTCGAAGATGAAGCCGTGGTCCTTGGTGTAGCCGTTGGTGCCGGCCTTGTCCTCGGTCTCCTCGCAGGTCAGCCAGGTGTGCCAGGGGGTGGGGCCGCCCGCGCAGTTGACGGCGGTGCCCGCGATGGCGACGTGTTCGGCCAGGACGCGGTTGCCGGCGTCGAGCTCCAGCGCCGTACAGCCGCCCATGCCCATGGGGTCGTAGGTGAGGTCCTTGACGGCGGGGACGCGGATCGCGGCGGTGGGGCGGTTCTCGTGGTTGCGGACCAGGTGGGTGCGGGCTCTGGTGCCGGCCCGGCCGGGGAAGGCGGCCATGCCGTCGTGGTGGCTGGGGACCTTGCCCTCGCCGGAGCGCAGCTCGTCGCCCTCCCGGGACAGCACCCGGTAGCGGAAGCCCTCGGGGAGGTCGAGCAGACCGTCGGGGTCGGGGACCAGCGGGCCGTAGCCGCCGGTGCCGGCCGCGGCCTCGGGGCCCGGCTCGGCGGCGGCGGCCGTACCGGCGAAGAGCTCGGAGATGGTGCCGGCGAAGGCGATGGAGGCGGCGGCCGCGCCACTGCGGGCCAGGGCCTGACGTCGTGTTACTGACATGCGGTAACTCCCTGCTGGCGGACAGGAAATGTGACCGCACGTGTGTATCACGCAAATTCCCGCGCGGGAACCACCCGATCAACGCTTCGGCCGACGCGTCGTGGCCCCCGCCAGGCTCGCCCCGCGCTACTCCGCCAGCCGCTTCCCGTCCCGCGCGAGCGCCGTGAGGCGGGAGATCGCCCGGAAGTACTTCTTCCGGTAGCCGCCCTGGAGCATCTCCTCGCTGAACAGCCGGTCGAACGGCACTCCGGACGCCAGCACCGGGACCTCGCGGTCGTACAGCCGGTCCGCCAGCACCACCAGCCGCAGCGCGGTCGACTGGTCGGGCACCGGCTCCACCCCGGTCAGGCACACCGCGTGGATCCCGTCGCACATCGCGCCGTAGCGGCTCGGGTGCACCCGGGACAGGTGCTCCAGGAGGGCGGGGAAGGCGTCGAGCGAGGCGCCGGGCGTGCGGTGCGCGACGCGGGTGACGGTCTCGTCCGGGTACGGGGCGGGGGCCTCGGGCAGGCCGCGGTGGCGGTAGTCCTCGCCGTCGATGCGCAGCGTCCGGAAGTGGGCGGACAGGCCCTGGATCTCGCGCAGGAAGTCGGCGGCGGCGAACCGGCCCTCGCCGAGCTTGCCGGGGAGGGTGTTGGAGGTGGCGGCCAGGGCCACGCCCGCGTCCACCAGCTTGCCCAGCAGCGTGGAGACCAGCACCGTGTCGCCCGGGTCGTCCAGCTCGAACTCGTCGATGCACAGCAGCCGGTGGCCGCTGAGGGTCTGGACGGTCTGCTGGAAGCCGAGCGCGCCGACCAGGTTGGTCAGCTCCACGAAGGTGCCGAACGCCTTCCGCTCGGCCGGGGCCGCGGTGGCGTGCCAGAGGGAGGCCAGCAGGTGGGTCTTGCCGACGCCGTAACCACCGTCCAGGTACATCCCGCGCGGGCCGCGGGGCGCGGCCGGCCTGCTCTCCCGGCGGAACCAGCTCCTGCGGCGGCCCTCCGCCGCCCCCTGGCCGCCGCTGACGGAGCCGGCGAAGGCCGCCAGCTCCTTGACGGCCGTGGCCTGGCTGGGCTGTTTCGGGTCCGGGATGTAGTTGTCGAAGCTGACCGTCGCGAAGCGCGGTGGGGGCACCATCTCCGCCACCAGGCGCTCGGCGGGAACATGCGGCGTCCGCGACGTGAGGGCGACCGGGCCGGCGGGCTCGGCGGGCGGCTGCTCGGCTATCGGGCCCACGGACAGGTCGGACGTGGAAGTTCGCGATGACACAAACTCCCAGCGTAGTCCCTTCGGGGGAGGTGACCGCCGGATAGGGAGGCATGTCACACTGCGGCGTATGCGACGCCTGTTCCCGCTGTCCGCCGAATCCCCCGTCGAATCCCCCGTCGAATCCCCCGCCGGGGCGCCCACCGGATCCGCCGCACGGCCGCTGGGCGGCCCCTCGCCCGTCGAGGACCGTGAGTGGACGCTGGAGGAGCTGGCCGAGGCGTACGCCTACCCGGACCTCCTCCCGGGCCCTGACGCCGGGCCGGGCCCTGAGGCCGCACCGGGCCGGCCCGCGGGCGTCTGGCTGCGGGCCAACATGGTCTCCTCGCTGGACGGGGCCGCCCACCACGACGGGCGGTCGCAGCCGCTGTCCTCCGCCGCCGACATGCGGATCTTCGGCGTGCTGCGCGGGCTCGCCGACGCGGTCGTGGTCGGCGCCGAGACCGTACGCCAGGAGGGCTACCGCCCGGCCCGCGCGCGGGAGCCGTTCGCCGCGCGCCGGGCGGCGGAGGGGCGCCCGCCGGTGCCCGCGATCGCCGTCATCAGCGCGAGCCTGGACCTGGACTTCTCGCTGCCGCTGTTCACCGAGCCGCTGGTGCCCACGGTCGTGCTCACCGGCGCCCATGCCCCCGCGGAGCGCCTGGCGGCGGCGCGGGCGGCGGGCGCCGAGGTGGTGCTCGCGGGGGAGGGGACGCGGGTGGACCCGGCGCGGGTGGTGGCCGCGCTCGCCGAGCGCGGCCTGACCCGGCTGCTGACGGAGGGCGGACCGAAGCTGCTCGGGCAGTTCGCGGCGGCGGGGGTGCTGGACGAGCTGTGTCTGTCGCTGGCCCCGCTGGTGACGGCGGGCGACGCGGCGCGGATCATCAACGGTCCCGGGCTGATGGAACCGGAGCGGTTCACTCTCGCTTCCGTCCTGGAGGACGCCGGGTTCCTTTTCACCCGCTACCGTCGTCTTCGACAAGAGGGCAATAATCGGCTTTAGCGAAAAAGGGAATAAATCGCCGAGAAAGGGCGTCGACCGTGTTCACGAGCGTATTGATGATCGAGCAGCCACTGAGCCCTGTCGACGTGGAATTCGTCACCACCCTGCACGGCGACGACCAGGTCTCGTTCTTCGTGCTCATGCAGCCGCGAGGCAGCAAGGACCGGCTGCTGCGCGCGATCGACGACATCGCGCTCGGCGAGCTGGAGCAGGCCGTCCAGGAACGCGAGGAGCCGGAAGGGCGGCAGGCGCTCGAACCCGCCGAGCGGGCCCTCAACCACTCCGTCGCCGCCCTGCGCGCGGCGGGCGGCGAGGCCCGCGGGGAGGTCGTCCAGCGCCACCCGCTGGACACCCTGCGCGGCGTCGTCGAGCAGGTCGGCGCCGACGAGGTGATCGTGCTGACCGCGCCGCACTTCGTGGAGGAGTTCTTCCACCGGGACTGGGCCTCCCGCGCCCGGCACAAGGTGGGCGTGCCCGTGCTCAAGCTCTTCTCGCACGCGGTCGACGAGCAGCAGCCGGCCCAGGGCGGCTGAGCCGCGCCGGTCCCGCCCACCCCACCGCGCCGCTCTCCCCGGACGGGCCTTCGCCGGACCCGGACCCCCAGGGTGCGAGAATCAGGGCCGACAGCGACGAACACGACCCAGGGGAGACCCGCACATGGCACCGGCCGGCTTTGCCTCCGACGCGATGGACCGACCGCACTTCATCGGCATCGGCGGCGCCGGGATGTCGGGCATCGCGAAGATCCTCGCCATGCGCGGCGCGCGGGTCGCGGGCAGCGACTCCAAGGACTCCCCGACGGTCGAGGCGCTGCGCGCGCTCGGGGTGACGGTGCACATCGGCCACGCCGCGGAGCACCTGGCGGCCGACGCCACCAGCGTGGTCGTCTCCAGCGCCATCCGCGCCGACAACGCCGAGCTGGTCGCCGCCGCCGAGCGCGGCATCCCCGTCATACACCGCTCCGACGCCCTGGCCGGCCTGATGGACGGCGCCCGCCCGATCGCCGTCGCGGGCACCCACGGCAAGACGACCACCACTTCCATGCTGGCCGTCTCCCTCACCACGCTCGGCCTCGACCCCTCGTACGCGATCGGCGGCGACCTCGACGCCCCCGGCTCCAACGCCCGCCACGGCGGCGGCGAGATCTTCGTCGCCGAGGCGGATGAAAGCGACCGCAGCTTCCACAAGTACGAGCCCGAGGTCGCGATCATCCTCAACGTGGAGCTGGACCACCACGCCAACTACGCCTCGATGGAGGAGATCCACGACTCCTTCCGGACCTTCGTGGAGCGGATCCGCCCCGGCGGCGCGCTGGTCGTCTCCGCCGACCACCCCGGCGCCCGCGAGCTGACCGGCCGGGTCGCCGGCCGCGAGGGCCTGCGCGTCCTCACCTACGGCGAGGACCCGGGCGCCGACGTCCGCGTCCTGGGCATCGCCCAGCACGGGCTGACCAGCGAGGTCACCGTCCTGCTCCCGGACACCCTGGGCGGCGGCGAGCTGACCTTCACCGTCTCCGTCCCCGGCCGCCACTACGCCCTCAACGCCGTCGCCGCCCTCACCGCCGGCGCCGCCCTCGGCGTCCCCGCCCGCGAGCTGGCCCCCGCCCTCGGCTCGTACACCGGCGTCAAGCGCCGCCTCCAGCTCAAGGGCGTCGCCGCCGGGGTGCAGGTCATCGACTCCTACGCCCACCACCCCACCGAGATCTCCGCCGACCTCGAAGCCATCCGCGGCGGCGCCGGCGACGGCCGGGTGCTGGTCGTCTTCCAGCCCCACCTCTTCAGCCGCACCCGCGAGCTGGGCGCCGAGATGGGCGAGGCGCTCGCCCTCGCCGACGCCTCGGTCGTCCTGGACATCTACCCGGCCCGCGAGGACCCCGTCCCCGGCATCACCAGCGCCCTGGTCATCGAGGCCGCCGCCCGCCACGGCGCGGACGTCACCGCCGAGCACGACAAGGCCGCGGTGCCCGGACTCCTCGCCGGAATGACCAAGCCCGGTGACCTTGTTCTCACCATGGGCGCGGGCGACGTCACCGATCTCGGTCCGGAGATCCTCGCCCGCCTGCGGAGCGCCGAGAGCGCGAACAGCTAGGAGGGTCCATGCCGTACGAAATCGACAAGCCGGAAGACCAGTGGCGCGCGGAGCTGACCCCGCAGGAGTACCACGTCCTCCGCGAGGCCGGCACCGAGCGCGCCTTCACCGGTGAATACACCGACACCAAGATCGCCGGTGTCTACTCCTGCCGCGCCTGCGGGGCGGAGCTGTTCCGCTCCGAGACCAAGTTCGAGAGCCACTGCGGCTGGCCGTCCTTCTACGACCCGGCCGACTCCTCCGCCGTCGAACTCATCGAGGACCGCTCCCACGGCATGGTCCGCACCGAGGTCCGCTGCGCCCGCTGCGGCTCCCACCTCGGCCATGTCTTCGCGGGCGAGGGCTACCCGACCCCGACCGACCAGCGCTACTGCATCAACTCCATCTCCCTACGCCTGGAGCCGCAGGAGGACTGACCCGGCCGATCGTCAGCCGGCCGACCGCCCACGTGAGGCGCCCAGCCGCGCCGCTTGCGGGTTACTTGATCTCCACCCGGATCTCTTCCCGCAAGCCGGCGGCGATCTCGGCGCCTTTCTCCAGGGACAGCTTGTCCTGCGTGGCGTCGACCACAACCACCGAGGCGACCGTGCTGTGGTCGGCCCAAATGCACAGCGGGGTGGTGTCCGGCTGGCCGGGCTCGGCGTCGGACTTCTGATACTGACACTTCATGATCCCGTTCTTGAACCCCTTCGGTGACTGCTTCTCCTTGTCGCCGACGGGTTGGGAGAGCACGGCTGACCGCCGCATGACGTCGAAGAACGCGTCCACGGATTTATCCGGGTCGTCCACGCTGCCGTAGAAGCCGGTGAAGACGATGCTCTTCGCGTTGTCGAAGTCCGAATCGGGGTCGCTCATGTCGACGGTCGACCACTCGTTGCTGATTCTCTTTCCGTCACCGATCCCGAGCAGGGCCGTCTCTCCCTCGGCCATGGTGTGCTCCTGGGGCGCGTCACCCCAGCTCTCGTACTCCGAGAGCACGGTGTCAGGAGCGGTGAGCTTGTAGCGCTTCCCGTCATCGACGACGGTGTCGCTCGCCTCTCCGTCCTCGCCGAACAGCGCGAAGCCGCCGACCACCGCGCCGACGACGATCAGCGCGCCGATCGCGATGCCGGCCTTCTTCCGCTTGGAGCTACCGACCTGCGGAGGGATCGGCGGGGCGGGCGGGACCGGCGGGGGGAAAGGCGGCAGGGGCGGGGCGGAACCCGGCGGGTTCTGGCCGTACGGGCCGGCCGGAGGCTGACTGTGGCTCATGACGGTATGTCCCAACGGGGCGCGGAATCGGATGCGTTGCGAGGCGAGGATGCGGCTCGGGTCGCCGACCTGACGGTACCTCGGCCGATCGTCAGCCGGCCGACCGCAGCACCACCGCCGTCTCCGGCGGCAGCCGCAGGGTGCCGTCCGCGGCGGGCGGATCGGTGGCTTGCCAGGCGGCGACGATCTCGGCGGGGGCGGGCGGGACGAGGCGGGTCTCGCCCGGGCGGGGGTGCGGGTTGACCACGATGTGCAGCGGGCCGCGGCCGAAGGCGAGGCAGCCGTCCGGGGCGGCGGACAGGTGGGTGTAGGACCACCGGGGGTCGGTGAGGGCCGGTTCGGCGTGGCGCAGGGCGATCAGGCGGCGGTACCAGTCGAGCAGGGCCGCGTGCGGCTCGCGGGCGGGCTCGGTCCAGTCCAGGCAGGAGCGCAGGCGCGTCGCCGGGTCCTGGGGGTCGGGGATGTCCTCGGCCGCCCAGCCGTGGGCGGCGAACTCGCGGCGCCGGCCACGCCGTACGGCCTCGGCCAGCTCCGGGTCCTGGTGGTCGGTGAAGTACTGCCAGGGCGTGGCCGCGCCCCACTCCTCGCCCATGAAGAGCATCGGCGTGAACGGGGAGCACAGCACGACGGCGGCCGCGCAGGCCAGCAGCCCGGGGGAGAGCCGGGGAGAGAGCCGGTCGCCCAGCGCGCGGTTGCCGATCTGGTCGTGGGTCTGGGCGTAGCCCAGGAGGCGGTGGGCGGGGGTGGTGAGGGTGTTCAGCGGGGCGCCGTGGCCCCGGCCGCGGAAGGACGAGTACGTGCCGTCGTGGAAGAAGCCGCCGCCGAGCGTCTTGACGAGGGCCCGCGCTCCGTCGGCGGCGAAGTCGGCGTAGTAGCCCTGCCGTTCGCCGGTCAGGAGGGTGTGCAGGGCGTGGTGGAAGTCGTCGTTCCACTGCGCGTGCAGCCCATGGCCGCCCGCCTCGCGCGGCGTGGTGGTGCGCGGGTCGTTCAGATCCGACTCGCCGATGAGGAACAGCGGGCGGCCCACCTGGGCGGCGAGCGCGTCGACGGCGGAGGACAGCTCGGCGAGGAAGTGCCGGGCGCGGCCGTCGCGCAGCGCGTGCACCGCGTCGAGCCGCAGCCCGTCCAGGCGGTAGTCGCGCAGCCAGGCGAGGGCGCTGCCGATGAAGTACGCGCGGACCTCGTCGGAGCCGGGGGCGTCCAGGTTGACGGCGGCCCCCCACGGCGTGTGGTGGGTGTCGGTGAAGTACGGGCCGAAGGCCGGGAGGTGGTTGCCGGAGGGGCCCAGGTGGTTGTGGACCACGTCCAGGACCACGCCGAGGCCGTGGCCGTGCGCGGCGTCCACGAACCGCGCCAGCCCCTCCGGCCCCCCGTACGGCTCGTGGACGGCCCACGGCGCCACGCCGTCGTAGCCCCAGCCGTGCGTGCCCGGGAACGGGCACAGCGGCATCAGCTCCACATGGGTGACGCCCAGCTCGGCCAGGTGCGGCAGGCGCCCGGCCGCCGCGTCGAAGGTGCCCTCGCGGGTGAAGGTGCCGATGTGCAGCTCGTACAGGACCGCGCCCGGCAGCTGCCGCCCCCGCCACTGGTGCCGCCACGGGAAGCCGGCCGGGTCGACGACCGCGCTCAGGCCGTCGGGCCCGTCGGGCAGGCGGCGCGAGCGGGGGTCGGGGAGCGGCGGGCGGCCGTCGAGCGCGAAGCCGTACCGCGCGCCGGGCCCGGCCTCGGCCGCCGTTCGCCACCACCCCTCCCGGGCCGCATCGCGCGCCATGGGGTGCGTACGTCCCTCCAGACGGAGCTCGACCCGCTCGGCGCGCGGCGCCCACACCTCGAACAGCACTGACGTCTCCTCACCTCAAGGGCGTCCGGTCATCGGTGTCCGGGAGACCATGCTGCGCGACGCGGGGCGCGCCGCGCAGCAGGGCAGGGGCGTCAGACGAGTTCGATCCGCTCCTGGGTGATGGGATAGCCCGCCTTGGCGAAGTGCGCGGCCATCGGGAGGTTGTGCTGGTCGGTGGCGGCCGCGATCCTCGTCGCGCCCCGCTCCACCAGGTCGTGGGTGCACTCCACCAGCAGGTCGTACGCGTAGCCGTGGCCGCGCTGCTCCTCGACCACCCCGATGTAGCCGACGCACGGGCCCGACGGGTTGTGCGCGGGCACCTGGATGCCGACCAGCTCGCCGCCCGGCGTCCACGCCAGCCGCCACCACTCGCGCGGCGACGGGCACCAGCTCAGGAAGTCCATCAGCTCGCGCACCCCCGCTTCGACACCCCCTTGGTCGATGGCCCGCCGGTCGTGGGCGTCGAGCGTGCCCGGCATGATGCGGCGCAGCACATCGGCGATCACCGCGTCGTCGGGCTCCGGCCGGAACTCCAGCCGCCCCGGCCGCTCGGGAAGCCCGCACTCGGGCGTCCACTCGTAGCGGTAGCGCTCCACCAGCGGCTCCATCCCGCCGGCGATGGCGGCGTCGATCCGGGCCCGCGCCGCCGCCCGCTCCGCGGGCCGCTCGCGCCAGCCGGGCGCCACCAGCAGGCTGTACTCGGCGCGCAGCGGGGCGGTGCGCAGCAGCTCGGCCGCCGCGTCGGCCTCGCCGTCGGCGAAGTCGAACCAGTCCAGCGCGATGGGCTTGGCGTCATCGGGCGCGCCCCACCACGCGGCGCGGGCGACCACCCGGCCGTCGCGCAGCGCGACCCAGGTCCAGTCCGGGCGGAAGTCGCCGCCCTCGGCGTAGGTGCGGTAGGTGTGGCCGAAGCGGCCACGGCCGACGAGGGCGGGGTCGTGCAGGGTGTGGAACAGGTGTGCGTCGCTCTCGGTGAGCGCGCGGATGACCAGCTCGGTCATGGGGATCCTTCCGGAATGCGATGCGCTCCCGGTCGGATCGGTGATCAGGCGATGATCGCGATCAGACGGCGGTACGCCCGGTGGACAAGGGGCGGGAGCGCGGAAACGTGATGGTGTTCATGGCTCTCGCCTCCTTCCTTGATCACGGGCGTGCCCACACACTAGGCGAGCCGGCGGACCCGCGTCCAGCCGTTTTCGGAAGACGGCTCAGGGTTGCGTCAGATAGCCGGCGAGGGTGCTCCGGTTGCGCATGAGGCCGTCGATCCGGTCGTCCAGCGCCGCCAACTCGCCTTGCAGGACCTCCCGCAGCTCCGCGCACCAGTCGAAGCCCGGCTGCTCGCCCCGGGTGCACGGCAGCACCGTACGGATCACCTCGGTCGACAGGCCCGCCTTCAGCAGGGCGCGCACCTTCCGCACGGTGACCACGGAGTCCTCGTCGTACTCGCGGTAGCCGTTGGACCCCCGCCGGGCCTCGAGCAATCCCTGCTCCTCGTAGTACCGCAGCAGCCGTGTGCTGACCCCGGTACGCCGGGACAACTCGCCGATCAGCATCCGCCCCGTGCCCTCCGCGCTTGACCTTTCCATCGATGTGAAGCCATAACGTCGTTGCCGCGGCGGGCATTCCGCGCCCGCTCCGCCGTTTCCTTGCTGTTTCTACTGTCTCTGTCTGTCTCTGTCTGTCTCTGTCGTTGGAGCGATCATGACGTCTTTTGCCGTACACCGTAATGGCCGGGCGGCGACCGCCGAGGAGCTGGCGCCGCTCGCCTTCGCGGGCTACGCGCACTTCACCGCCATGCAGGTGCGCGGGGGCCGGATCCGGGGCCTCGACCTCCATCTGGAGCGGCTGCGGAACGCCTCGGTGGAGCTGTTCGGCGGGGCGCTGCCCGACGACCAGGTGCGGTCGTATCTGCGGGCGGCCGTGGCGGCCGGTCCCGCGGACGTCTCGCTGACGGCCACGGTCTACTCGCCGAAGGGGGAGTTCACCGTGGCCGGGGATGCGGCGGAACTCGATGTGCTGGTCCGCACCGGCCCGGCCGCGGCCGGGCCGGACGGCCCGCTGGCGCTGTCGGTGGTCGAGCACGAACGGTTCCTGCCCGAGCTGAAGCACGTCGGCGAGGTGGCCAAGACCTACCTTCTGCGTCAGGCCGTCGCGCAGGGCTTCGACGACGCCGCCTTCGTGGACCGCCGGGGCCGGCTCAGCGAGGCGACGATCTGGAACCTCGCCTTCTGGGACGGCACCTCGGTGGTGTGGCCCACCGCCGAGGTGCTGGGCGGGATCACCATGGGCATCCTCCGTCGGCAGCTCGACCGCCTCGGCGTCCCCCAGCGCGTCCAGGAGGTCACGCTCACCGGCCTGCCGGCGCTGGCCGGCGCCGTGGTCATGAACTCCTGGACGCCGGGCGTGGCGGTGAGCCGGATCGGCTCCGTGTCCCTGCCCGACGCACCGTCCTTCCTGGAGCTGCTGCACCGCGCCTACCAGGCCGAACCGCTCACCGCTCCCTGAGGGGCCGTCGGTCGAGTGGTCGGTCGAGTCGGCAGCGGAGTCGTCGGTCGGATCGTCGGTCGAGTCGGCAGCAGAGCCGTCGGTCGAGTCGTCAGTCGAGCCGTCGGTCGCGTCGTCAGTCGAGGAGGCCCGCGTCGTGCGCGAGCAGCGCGATCTGCACCCTGTTGTTGAGATCCAGCTTGGTCAGGATCCGGGACACGTGGGCCTTGACGGTCGCGACGCTCATGAACAGCGCGGCGGAGATCTCCGCGTTGGACCGGCCCTGGCCCACGGCTATCGCGACCTCGCGCTCCCGGTCGTTCAGCCGGTCGAGCAGGGCCCCGGCCCGCACCCGCCGCCCGTCCCGGCCGGAGCCCGCCACATGCTCGATCAGCTGCGCGGTCACCACCGGGGACAGCACCGGCTCGCCGGCCGCCACCCGCCGCACCGCCGCGACGAGTTCGGCCGGCGGGGTGTCCTTGAGCACGAAGCCCGCCGCCCCGGCGCGCAGCGCCCGCAGCACATGCTCATCCGCGTTGAACGTCGTCAGGATCACCACTTCGGGGGCGTCTTCGCGGCGCCGCAACTGCTCGGTGGCGGCCAGCCCGTCCACCGTCGGCATGCGGATGTCCATGAGGACCACGTCGGGGCGGTGGCGGTCCACGAGCGCGGCGACCTCCGCGCCGTCGGACGCCTCGGCGACGATCTCGATGCCGGAGGAGCCGCCGCCGAGCATCAGCCGCAGCCCGGCGCGGACCAGCGGGTCGTCGTCGACGATCAGCAGGCGGATCGGGGCGGGGGCGGGCTCGGATCCGGGCCTGGGGCCGGAGGCGGACGCGGGGGCGGGGCCGGGCTCGGGCCTGGGACCGGTGGCGGGCGCGGGTCCGGAGGCGGGCGTGGGCCCGGGCGCGGGCGCGGGCGCGGGCCCTGAGGCGGGGGATTCCGGTGGGGAGGGGCTCATGCGGGCCACGGTAGCCAGGCGTAGAGCCGGAAGTCCCCGGCCGGGGAGGGGCCGCACTCCAGCCGTCCGCCCGCCAGCGCCGCGCGCTCGGCCAGCCCGGTCAGGCCCTGGCCCGCCCCGGGGATGGCCGCGGGCCCTTCCTTCCGGCCCGGTGGCGAACCGGAGGTGCGGGCGCGCGCCGGGGCGCGCACGGCGTTGCACACCTCCACGGTCAGCCCCTCGCCGGGAGCCCCTGCCGCCGTCACCGTCACCTCCGTGTCCGGCGCGTGCTTGCGCGCGTTGGTCAGTCCCTCCTGCACGATCCGGTACGCCGTACGGCCCGTGGCGCCCGGAACGGCCGCGGCCTCGGCGCCGATTCCGGTGCCTGGTCCCGTATCTGGCGCGGTGCCGGGGCCGGGGCGCGTGACGCCCGCCTCGTCGGACAGCGTCACGCGCATGCCCGCCCGGCGCGACTCCTCCACCAGCCTCGGCAGATCGGCCAGCGTCGGTTGCGGCCGGTCGGGCGGGCCGCCGTCTGGGTCGGACTCCGGGGCCCGCAACACGCCGATCACCTCGCGCAGATCCTGCAGCGCCTGGTGCGCGCTGCTGCGTATCACCCCTGCCGCCTCGGCCACTTCCTGCGGGGAGGCGTCGGCCCGGTACTCCAGCGCGCCCGCGTGGACGCTCAGCAGGGACAGCCGGTGGGCCAGCACATCGTGCATCTCCCGGGCTATCCGCTCGCGCGTCAGGCGCTGGGTCCGCTCGGCGCGCAGCGCCGCCTCCGCCTCGGCCCGCGCCGCCCGCTCGCGCAGCGATACGAGCAACTGGCGCCGGGAGCGCACGAACATGCCCCAGCCGATGGCACCGCTGACGAGCAGGGCGCCGAGCAGCACGTCTCCGACGTAGTCGAGGTCGGGGTCGGGGTGCACCAGCGGGGTGGTGAGGATCTGGGCCGCCGCCGCCGCGCCGACCAGCGCGACGGTACGCAGCGGACGGTGCACCGCGACCGTGAACAGCGCCACGAGCAGCGGCCCCGCGACGTAGTACGACACCAGGCCGGCGCCGAGCAGCACCACCGCGAGCTCGACCGGTCGGCGGCGGCGCAGCCACAGCGCCAGACAGCCCAGCGCGCCCGCCACCACGTCGGCGAACAGCGCCTCGTCCGACATCGGCGGGTCGTTGGCCACCGACTCGCAGGTCACCATGGAGAACACGGCCGCCAGCGAGATGCAGCACACGTCCACGAGCCAGTCGCGCAGGGCGCGGCGCGCCGTCGCGCGGCGCGCCGTCGTGCGGCGCGCCGCACGCGCCTCGTCCGAGCTGCCCATACCCATGAATGTAGTGAGGAGCGGGGGCCCGCGTCGCCGCCCCGGGCGCGGGCAGCGACCAAAGTCGCGGGGTCGTAGACCTTTGGCCGACCCGCGCCCGCCTGGCCGCCGCCTAGCCTCGAAGCATGAGAAAAGCGTGCGAGGCGGTGGGGGGATTTCTGCTGTTCCAGGGGATCGTCGGGATCGCCCACGAGCTCATCGGCTGGTTCCGGCTGATGGCGGTGATCCGCCTTCTCCCGTTCCTGGACGGCTACGAGCTGTGGGCGAGCATCGGCCTGGCCGTGGTCGGCTTGGTCGTGGTCGCCGTCGCCGAGGAGTCCGGCAAGCGGCCGCCCGGCCCGCTCATATCTGGTGCAGACCGCGCCCGGCCAGAGTGAGGAAGACCTCGCCGACCGCCTCGGAGAGCGTGGGGTGCGGATGGATGTGCTGGGCCACATCGGCGGGATCGGCGTCCCAGCCGACGATCAGCTGGCTTTCGGCGACCATCTCCGAGACATGGGGGCCGACGAGATGGACGCCGAGGACCTGGCCGGCGCCGCCCCCGCCCGCCCGTTCGGCGACGACCTTCACCATCCCGCCCTGCCCGTGCACCATGCCCTTGGCCACGGCGGTCAGCGGCAGGGTGTTGGTGACGACGTCATGGCCGCGCTCACGCGCCTGGGCCTCCGACAGACCGACGGAGGCGGTCTGCGGGCTGGAGTAGGTCACCCGGGGGACGGTGGCGTAGTCCAGCGGGCGGGGGGAGAGGCCCGCCAGGGTCTCGGCCACCAGCAGCCCTTCCGCGAAGGAGGCGTGGGCGAGCCCGAGCGACGGCGGCGGCAGCAGATCGCCGACGACATGGATGCCCGGCACGGCGGTCTCCAGCCGCGCCCAGTCGGCGGGGGCGACGAACCCGCGGTCGTCGGTGGCCAGTCCGGCCGCCCCCAGGTTCAGACCGTCGGTGACCGGGGCGCGGCCGACGGCGACCAGCAGCCGCTCGACGTCGAGGGTGCGCGGCTCGCCGCGGGCCGGGCGCACGGTGACGCGCACCCCGTCGGGAAGGGTCTCCGCCTGCTCCAGCCGGGCACCGGTCAGCACCTCGATGCCGCGCTTCTTCAGTCCGCGCGTCAGATGGCGGCTGACATCGGCGTCCTCCAGCGGCAGCAGCCGGTCCGCCGCCTCGACGAGGGTGACGTCGGCGCCCATGGAGCGGTGCAGTGAGGCGTATTCGACGCCGATCGCGCCGCCGCCCAGCACCAGCACGGAGGCCGGGAGCCCCGGGGCGTAGAGGGTGTCGTCGCTGGTGACGACCCGTCGGCCGTCCGGCGCCGGCCCGGGGAGGGTGCGCGGGCGGGAGCCGGTCGCCAGCACGATGCCGCGCCGGGCGGTCCACTCGCCGCCCGCCTCGGCGTCCGCTCCTGTGCCGGTCGGCTCGACGCGTACCGTGCGGGCGCCGGTCAGGGCGGCGGAGCCGCGCACCACGCGGACGCCCGCGTGGGACAGATGCCCCTCGACGCCACGGTGGTTGCGGGCCACGATGTCGTCGCGGGTCGCGGTCAGCGCGGACCAGTCCACGGCCTCCAGCGTGGCCTTCACCCCCCACCGCTCGCGAGCCTCGGCGATGCCGTCGACCAGCTCGGCGGCGTGCAGCATCGCCTTGCTGGGGATGCAGCCGCGGTGCAGGCAGGTGCCGCCCACCAGATCGCGCTCGGCCAGCACGACGTCGAGACCGAGGGCGGCGGCGCGCAGCGCGGTGCTGTAGCCGCCGGTGCCGCCGCCGATGACGATGATGTCTGTCTCATGCATGAACCCACCCTCTGCCCAGAGCGGCACATGAGTCCAAGGCAAAGTTTCTCTGGTTACGATGAATTTCCTGCATGAGGGCTGCCGCATGGGGACTGCTCCATGAGGGCTGCCGCTGGAGGGCGCGCGTCAGGGGAGCGACAGCGAAGGGGGCGCGGATGAGCCTGCGTCAGATGGAGTACCTGATGGCGGTGGTCGAGGAGGCCTCATTCACCCATGCCGCCGAGCTGCTGGGCGTCACCCAGTCGGCGCTCTCCCACCAGATCAAGGCCCTGGAGCGGGAGGTCGGCGGGCCGCTGCTGGAGCGGCTGCCGCGCGGAGTGCGCCTGACGCCGATGGGCCGCGCGTTTCTGCCGCACGCCGAGTTCGCGGTGCGCAGCGCCCGGCAGGCGCGGCGCGCGGCGCGGGCGGCCGCCGGGGCGGCCGGGGGCGAGCTGCACATCGCCACCCTGCACGCCTTCGCCATCGGGGTGCTTCCCGAGGTCTTCGCCCGCTGGCGGCGCGACCATGAGCAGGTGCGCCTGGTGGTGCACGAGTACGCCACCGGCGGGGAGTTGCGCGAGGGCATGGAGCGCGGTGTCGCGGACGTCGCTCTCGGGCACCGGCCCGAGGGCTGGCGGGGGCCGGTGGTGACGGTGGGCGAGGAGGAGATCGTGGTCGTGGTGGCGCCGGACGATCCGCTGAGCGGGCGGGAGGCGGTCCGGCTAGCCGACCTGGCGGACCGGGACTGGGTGCGCTGCGCGTTGGAGCCGGTGGTCGAGGGCCGTCGTTTCCTGGACGTGGCCTGTGAGCGAGTGGGCTTCACGCCTCGTACCGGTGTCGACACCGAGCACACCTCCACCGCCGTGCGCATGGCCGCCGCGGGAGCGGGAGTCCTCATCACGGCCGCGCATGTGGCCACGCAGTACGACTGTGCGGTGCTGCCCCTGGACCCGCCCTGGGCGCGTGAGCTGACCGCGTTCTCCCGGGTCGAACTCACCGGGGCCGCGGCCTCCTTCGTCGGCTTGCTGGACCAGCGGTGGTGGGGCCGGGGGGAGCAGAGGGAGCGACGGGGGCAGGGGGAGCAAGGGCGGAAGCGGCAGGGCCGGCCTGCCGCCCACGAGGGGGAAGGGGGCGGCAGACCGGCGGGGTGAGGTGCGCCTGACATGGCGGAGGAGCGGATCAGGGCACCGCGTGGACCGGGGTGGGACAGGGGGACCGGGCAGCGCGCTGTGCGGGTCGGCGCGCCGCGCGGGGCGGGTCAGTGCACCATGCAGATGGGCGTGGCGCCCGTGTCCGGAGAGCCGCCACTGGCCGCGTAGCCGAAGGTCGTGGACGCTCCGGCGGCCAGTGAGCCGTTCCAGTCGGCGTTCGTGACCGAGGCCGAGGAGCCCGTGGCGGTCAGCTTGCCGTTCCAGACGCTGTCCACCCGCTGCCCGGACGGCAGGGTCCAGTCGACCATCCAGGAGGAGATGGGGGTGGCGCCGGTGTTGGCCACGGTCACCTCCGCCTGGTAGCCGCCGTTCCAGGTGCTGATGGTCTTCTGGGTGGCGGTGCACTTGGCCGTCGGCGGGTCCGTCGGGGGGTCCGTCGGCGGGGTGGTCGGGTCACTGCCGCCGCTGGAGGTGCCGGGGACGGTCACCTCGCCGTTGCCGCCGTCGAACACCACGTCGGAGCAGCTGTAGAAGGTCTCCTGGCTGTCCGAGCGGGTCCAGACGGTGTAGATGATGTGGCGGCCGCTCTTGCCCGAGGGCAGGTTGGCGGTCCAGGTGTACTTGCCGTCCACGGTGCCGACCTGACCGGACAGCGGCGGGTTCGTCACCGTGTTGAACGGCTGGTCCTCCAGGTCGTTCCAGGTGAGCGGCTTCGTCGGGTCGATGGGGCTCTTGGTGACGTAGCTGCGGAACGAACCGGGGTGCGCGGCCCAGGCGTTGTACGAGAACTGCATCGACTTCCCGGCGGTCAGATGGGTCACCGGCCAGTCCTTGCTGCCCAGGTCGAAGCCGGAGAAGTTGTAGACGGTGGCCCCGCCGCTGCACAGCTGGCCGTCCGGGATGAATCCCTTGGTGCGGCCCGCCCCGTCGGAGCGCAGCACCGCGAACCAGTTGTAGAACGGGGTGGCCCCGCCCTTGTCGTACGCGGCCTTGCAGGCGGGGTTGGTGGGCTTGACCTCGCCGGTGCTGGACAGGCTGTACTTCCAGCAGAGATAGGTGCGGCTGCCCGGCGCCAGCGGGGCGCCGTGCGCGGAGGCGCTGCTGCCGCCGCCGAAGAAGACCAGCCCGAGGGCGGGCAGCACGGCGAGCAGGACCAGCAGTGCGGGCCGACGGGCGCGGGAGCGGCCCGGCGGGTGAGCGGGACGTGCGAAGGCCATCAATCGTCGTGGCATTGCGCTACTTCTTCCCTTCGACGCGAACGGGTCAGGAACCGTCGTATGGGAGCGCTCCCAAGTTACTTTGTGAAGGTAGCGCCGTCCGCAAGAGCTGTAAATGCTTTACACCGCGAAGGCAGCCCGAGTTCTGGCGGGGCGTCAGGCCCGAGGCGTCAGGCCGGAACCAGCAGCGCCACCGGGAGCCGGTCGAGGAGTTCGCCCAGCGAGGCGGCCCCCTCGGCCGTCCGTCCGGTCAGCAGGTCCCGCCAGCGGCCCGGCGGCAGCGGCAGCGCCGTCTCGCGCCAGCCGCCCGCCTCCGCGAGCCGTCGCGAGAGCCGGGTGACGACGGTGACCGCCCCGCCGCCCCCCTCGCCCCGGCCCGTATCGCCCCGCCCCGTATCGCCCGGGCCCGTATCGCCCCGGCCCCCATCACCCGCGCCCGCGCCGCCCTCGCTCCCGGCGGCTCCCGCGCGCAGGAAGGCCACACAGTGCGCGGCCGCCGGGCCCTCGGCGGACAGCGGGGTGTAGCCGGCCGACGTCCCGAACCACTGGGGGTGGCGCCGCCGCAGCCGCAGGGCGGCCGAGGTCAGCAGCAGCTTCTCGGCCGACACCCCGTCCGGCACGCCCCCCGCGTCCAGCCGGTCGAGCGCCTCGGGGCGCGGCTCGGGCGGGCGGCGGTTGTCGGGGTCGACCAGCGCGGCATAGGTGTGCTCGGTGCCCATGTAGAGGTCCGGCACCCCCGGCATGGTCAGCTGGAGCAGCGCCGCGCCCAGCATGTTGGCCCGCGCGGGGGCGTCCAGCGCGTCGCCGAGCGCCGCCCACGCCCGGTGGCCGGGGTCGCACGGGCCGGCCTTGAGGAAGCGGGCGACCTCCTCCTCGTACTCCGGGTCCTGCTCGGTCCACGTCGTGCGCAGCCCCGCCTCCCGCACCGCCTTGAGGACCGCCGGGACCAGCCGCTCGCCGTCCGGCGGCCCCAGGCCCACCGCGGTCTGCCACGCCGTCCACTCCAGATGGGGGTCGGGAGCAGGCGCGGCGCCCGCCGCCGTGTCCCGCACCCCCAGCGCCTCCAGCAGCCGCCCCCAGCGGTCCGGGCACTCGGTCAGCGCGGCGAGCCGCGCCCGCACGTCCGCGCTGCGCTTGGTGTCATGGGTGGACAGCACGGTGCCGGTCGCGGGCCAGTCGGACCGCAGCCGGGCGGCGAAGGCGTGGAACTCGGCGGGGGTGACGGCCGGCCGCCCGGGATCGCCGCCGACCTCCGCGGCCGAGAGCAGGGGCGTGTACCGGTAGAAGGCGGTGTCCTCGACCGATTTGGCCCGCAGAGCCGCGGCGGTCTGGGCGAAGCGCGCGCAGAAGTCGCGGTGGTGCGGCCCGTCCCCCAGCCTGCCGAGCGCCGCGTCCCGCACCGTGAACACCACCCGCGCCTCCTCCCGCACCGCGAACGCCGCCCGCGCGTCCTCCGCCGCCACGGTCAGCATCTCGGCGTCGGCCTCCGCCACCGGGCCGCCGGGGGAGACGTACGGGCGGTAGACCGGCAGCCGCACCAGCAGCTCGCGGATCGCCGTGCGCAGCGCCCAGGGGGCGTGGTCGCGCAGCCGGGGATCGGCGGCGCAGAGCCGGACCGCGGTGCGCGCCAGCCGCTCCACCTCGGCGGCCAGCTCATGGGTCACCACCCGGCGCGCGGCCCGCCGCACGGTCGCCGGCCAGTCGCCGCCCAGGTCGTCGGGGGGCACGGCGAAGCCGCGGTAGACGGCGGTCAGCGTCTCCAGCCCGGCCGGGTCGACGAAGAGGCCGTCGATGTGGTGCAGGGCGTCATAGCCGGTCGTCCCGGCGACCGGCCAGGGGGCGGGCAGCCGCTCGCCGCGGGCGAGGATCTTCTCGACGACGGTCCACCGGCCGCCGCCCGCCGCGGCCCGCACCGCGCGGTCCAGCCGCCGCAGATAGCCCTCCGGGTCGGCGAGGCCGTCCGGGTGGTCCACCCGCAGCCCGTCGACCACCCCGTCGCGCACCAGCTCCAGCAGCTTCCCATGGGTCGCCTCGAAGACCTCGGGGTCCTCCACCCGCACCGCGATCAGCTCGGAGATGGTGAAGAACCGCCGGTAGTTCAGCTCCGTGCGGGCCAGCCGCCACCAGGACAGCCGGTACCACTGCCGGTCGAGCAGCTCGGGCAGAGGCAACCGCTCGGTGCCTGGCCGCAGCGGAAACTCGTGGTCGTGGTAGCGCAGCACCCCGTCCTCCACCCGCAGCCGCGCCAGCTCGTCGCCGAGGGGGCCGCCGAGGACCGGCAGCAGCACCTTCCCGCCGTGCCGCCCCCAGTCGATGTCGAACCACCGCGCGCACGGCGAGGCGGGGCCGTCCCTCAGCACCTCCCACAGCTGCTTGTTGAGCCGCTCGGGAACGGGCACCGCCATGTGGTTGGGGACGATGTCGACGATCAGCCCGAGCCCGTGGGCGTGTGCCGCGCGGGCGAGGGAGCGCAGCCCCTCCTCGCCGCCCAGCTCCGCCCGCACGGCCGAGTGGTCGACCACGTCATAGCCGTGGGTGGAGCCGGGGCGGGCCTCCAGCACCGGCGAGAGATGCAGATGCGACACGCCGAGCGAGGCCAGGTACGGCACGGCCGCCCGCGCCGCCGCGAAGGGGAAGGCGGGCTGCAGCTGCAGCCGGTAGGTGGCGGTCGGGGCGGACCCGGGAGCGATGCGGTCGAACGTCATAGAACGTACGTACCCACAACCCGCCCGCCATCAGATCGGCGCACCCGCCAAACACTCGTACGAGGGTTTCTGGGCCCGAACGGGAACCCGAACGGGAAACCCGAACGGAAGCCCGGCCGGGAACCCGCACAGCAGCCTCACACGAACCGAACGGGAACCCGAGCGGCGAAACCCGGAGCTACGCCGGCCGCTGGAGCACCAGCAGGCTCCGGTCCACCAGCGTCAGCCGGTCGCCCGCAGCCACCTTCGCCCCGCTGCCGGGCTCCACGCCCTCCGGCAGCGAGGTGTCCACGATGAGCTGCCACTGCTTGCCGTGGTCGACGGGCACGGTGAAGTCCAGCGGCTCGTGGTGCGCGTTGAACATCAGCAGGAAGGAGTCGTCGGTGATCCGCTCCCCGCGCGGCCCCGGCTCGGAGATCGCGTTGCCGTTGAGGAAGACCGTCAGCGACTTGGCGTGCGCGGCCTGCCAGTCGCGCTGCCGCATCTCCTCGCCCTCGGCCGTGAACCAGGCGATGTCCGAGAGCTCGTCGTGGGTGCCTTCCACCGGCCTCCCGTGGAAGAAGCGGCGGCGCCGGAAGACCGGGTGGTCGCGGCGCAGCCAGATCAGCGAGCGGGTGAAGCGCAGCAGTTCCAGGGCCGGGGCGTCCGCCTCGTTCCTGGGGTCCGGCCAGTGCACCCAGGAGACCTCGTTGTCCTGGCAGTACGCGTTGTTGTTGCCGTGCTGGGTGCGCGCGAACTCGTCGCCGTGGCTGAGCATCGGCACGCCCTGGGAGAGCATCAGGGTGGCGATGAAGTTGCGCATCTGGCGCCCGCGCAGCGCCAGCACGCCGGGGTCGTCGGTGTCGCCCTCGACGCCGCAGTTCCAGGAGCGGTTGTAGCTCTCGCCGTCCTGGTTGCCCTCGCCGTTGGCCTCGTTGTGCTTCTTGTCGTACGAGACCAGGTCGCGCAGGGTGAAGCCGTCGTGGCAGGTGACGAAGTTGACGGAGGCCAGCGGCCGCCGCCCGTCGCTCTGGTAGAGGTCGGAGGAGCCGGTCAGCCGGGAGGCGAACTCGGCGAGGGTGCGCGGCTCGCCCCGCCACAGGTCGCGCACCGTGTCGCGGAACTTGCCGTTCCATTCGGTCCACAGGGGCGGGAAGTTCCCCACCTGGTAGCCGCCCTCGCCGACGTCCCAGGGCTCGGCGATCAGCTTCACCTGGCTGACCACCGGGTCCTGCTGCACCAGGTCGAAGAACGAGGACAGCCGGTCCACCTCGTGGAACTGCCGGGCGAGCGTGGCCGCCAGATCGAAGCGGAAGCCGTCGACCCGCATCTCGGTCACCCAGTAGCGCAGCGAGTCCATGATCAGCTGCAGCACGTGCGGGCTGCGCATCAGCAGGGAGTTCCCGGTGCCGGTGGTGTCCATGTAGTACCGCCGGTCGTTGCTCAGCCGGTAGTACGAGGCGTTGTCCAGGCCCCGGAAGGACAGCGTGGGCCCCAGATGGTTGCCCTCGGCGGTGTGGTTGTAGACGACGTCGAGGATGACCTCGATGCCGGCCTGGTGGAGGGCGCGGACCGCCGACTTGAACTCCAGGACCTGCTGCCCCCGGTCGCCCCAGGAGGCGTACGCGTTGTGCGGGGCGAAGAACCCGATGGTGTTGTAGCCCCAGTAGTTCGACAGGCCCGCGTCGACCAGCCGGTGGTCGTGCACGAACTGGTGCACCGGCATCAGTTCCAGCGTGGTGACGCCCAGCTCCGTCAGGTGTTCGATGATCGCGGGGTGGGCGAGCGCCGCGTAGGTGCCGCGCAGCTCGTCCGGCAGCCGAGGGTGGAGCATGGTGAGGCCCTTGACGTGGGCCTCGTAGATGACGGTGCGGTGGTAGTCGGTGCGCGGCGGCCGGTCGTCGCCCCAGTCGAAGTACGGGTTGACGACCACCGAGGCCATGGTGTGCGGGGCCGAGTCGAGGTCGTTCCGTTTCTCGGGCCGCTGGAAGTGGTAGCCGTAGACCTCCTCGCCCCAGCGGATCCGGCCGCTGATCGCCCTGGCGTAGGGGTCGAGCAGCAGTTTGGCCGAGTTGCAGCGGTGGCCGCGCTCCGGTTGGTACGGACCGTGGGCCCGGAAGCCGTACCGCTGCCCGGGCATGATCCCCGGCAGATAGGCATGGCGTACGAAGGCGTCGGTCTCGCGCAGCTCCACCGCGGTCTCCGAGCCGTCGTCGTGCAGTAGGCACAGCTCGATCCGCGCGGCGGCCTCCGAGAAGACCGCGAAGTTGGTTCCGGCGCCGTCGTAGGTGGCGCCCAGGGGGTAAGCCTGTCCCGGCCAGACCTGCATGCGTCGACTCTTCCACTTCTTCCCCGGGGGCGGCGAGCACCCCTGACGGCGGGCAGGGAGGAATCCTTGCCCAACTCGCGCCCCCCGGCAGCACTTTCACCACAACTTCCTGAAAACCAGAGGCAACCCGCGGCCAGATCGGTTCGTCCTACCGGGTGACCTACCCATGCCGGATCTCCCGGTATGTGGTGCCCTGTGACATGAGGGGGAATTGGGGGAGAATGTGCGCACGATGATGCACCGCCACCTGGGCAAGGTGGTGGCCGGTGCGGCCATCGCGGTCACCGCCACCGCGGTGATGGTGGGAGTGACCCTCCCGAGCGACGCGTCCGGCCAGGAGAGGGGCGCGAAGGGCGACGGGGGCCCGCAGGGCTCGACGGCCGAGCAGAGCCAGTCGCCGCGGCAGCGGCCCGCCGTCGTGGAGTCCGCCCCCGAGCAGGGGAGGACGGGCACCGGCCGGGACCCGCTGACGGACGACGAGATGAAGCGCGCCCAGACGATCGCGCTCACCCGGGGCTTCCGCGACAGCAGCGAGAACGTCACCGGCGGCAAGGGTCCCCAGCGGCTGGCCGTCGACCTCGAGGAGCTGTCCCCCCAGGAGGCGGCCGAGGCCGACCCGCCGCGCCGCGCCGAGGTCTCGTACTACGACTACAAGGACGACACCTACGTCACCAAGACCGTGGACCTCGCCTCCGGCAAGGTCGTCCACACCGACACCCAGCGCGGGGTCCAGCCGCCGCCCACCCGGGAAGAGGCGAGCGAGGCCGTCCGGCTGCTGATCGCCGACAAGCTCGGCGCCGGGCTCAAGGCCGACTACAAGGACGCCACCAGCAGAGCGCTGACCAACCCGGACCAGCTGACCGTCACCGGCTTCGTCTACCGCGTCGACGAGGAGAACGCCGGGCCGGCCGCCCTCGCGGACTGCGGGAAGCACCGCTGCGTACGGCTGTTCACCAAGGTGGTCAACGGCCCGTGGATCGACACCCGGCAGCTGGTGATCGACCTGAGCGACCGCACCGTCCACCGGCTGGGCTGACGGGCGCCGGCGCGCCCTTCCCCGCATACCTTCACGTTCCTCACAGGAGTACCACCATGCCTGAAAGAAGGCTCAGCCGTACCCGGGCCCGGGTCGCGGCGGCCGTGGGCGCCTCCGCCCTCATCGGGGTCACGGCCGTCGCGGCGGGTCCGGCCGGATCCGCCCAGGCCGCGCCGAAGGCGCCGGCGAAGGCCCCGGCCGCCGCCGCGGACTGCTCGGCCGCGTACCGGATCGAACAGAAGCTGGACGGCGGCACCACCTGGCGGATGTGCTGGCACTACGAGAGCAAGGCCGGGCTCGTGCTCGACAACGTCTCGTACCAGCCCAAGGGCGAGGCCGCCCCCATCAAGGTGCTGACCAGCGCGAAACTCGGCCAGATCCATGTGCCGTACGACGACGGCAGCAATGAGTACGACGATCTGACCGGACAGTTCTTCGCCCAGGGGCTGCAGCAGCTCGACCCGGCCGAGTGCCCCGGCGGCACCATCAAGACCGTCCGCGTCCCCGGCGCCTGGGACCCGGAGCACCCCGACGTCAACGGCCTGTGCGCCACCACCCGCGCCCGCGGCCACGCCTACCGCATGGGAAGCGACGACGGCAGCAAGGTCTACCAGATGCAGGGCAAGGACCTGCTGCTGTACACGGTCAACCAGGTCGGCTGGTACGAGTACATCACCGAGTGGCGGTTCTCCGGTGACGGCACCATGACCATGCAGGTCGGCGCCACCGGCACGCTCTCCCCGTTCGACTACGACGCCGGGGACGGCCGCGGCTGGCCGATCGGCAAGGGCGCCAAGGACTACGCCACCAGCCACGCCCACAACGTCTTCTGGCGGCTCAACTTCGGCCTCGACGGCTCCCCCAAGAGCAAGATCGAGCAGTACGACTCCAAGACCACCACGGCCAGCGGCCAGAAGCCCAAGACCAAGACCACCCGCACCCAGGTCACCAAGGAGCTGGCCGGGGACGCCGCCGCCGCGCGCTGGTGGCGGGTCGTGTCCACCGCGGGCAAGAACAAGGACGGCCACCCGCGCAGCTACGAGATCGTGCCGGGCCACACCACCAAGTTCCCCGGCCGCAGCTACACCAGGCACGACGTGTACTTCACCGAGTACAACAAGTGCGAGCAGTTCGCCAGCCACAACCTGCGCGACTGCGGCCCCGGCGCCGGCAAGAGCGTCGACAAGTGGGTGAACGGCCAGACCCTCAAGCACCCGATCGTCTGGGTCAACATCGGGTTCCACCACATCGCCCGCGACGAGGACCAGGAGCCCATGCCGGTGCACTGGCAGGGCTTCCAGCTCGCCCCGCGCGACGTCACCGCTATGAATCCGCTCACGCCTTCTGCACTGTCCGATCACAACGGCCATACAGAAGAGCAAGGTTGACCGTAAGGTCGATCGATCGAGCTGCACCGCCCCCGTCCGCCGCAGTAGTCTGCGGTGATCGTTGGACGGGGGCGGAAGGCGGTGCACAGGTGAGCTCGGGCGGGCTGGAGCTGCCCCCTGGGGACACGGGCCCCGGGGGTGACGGCGCCACCGACACACCCCCCGGCGCGGTGTCCCTCGTACAGCCGGTGGAGATCGGAGCCGAACTGGACTGGGGCGCCGAGGCCTGGGCCGAGGTGCGCACCCGCGCACGCCGGGCCGGGCGGGCCTACATCTGGCTGAACCTCGTCGAGCAGCGGCTGCGCGCGGTCGTGGCCGCCGTGCTCCGCCCCATCTACGAACCGGTGCACGACGACGACTGGGTCGTCGCCGCGGCCGGGCCCGCCGGGCAGGAGTGGGTGCAGCGCGCCGTCGCCGTCCGGGAGGTGAGCCGCCGCAAGGGCTATCTGCTGGACCCCGCCGACGACAACGTCCTCAGCTTCCTCACCCTGCCCCAGCTGCGCGAACTCCTCGTCCAGCACTGGCCCTGCTTCGAGCCCTACCTCGACGACCGGCGCGAGGTGGAACTGGCCCTGGACGAGCTGGAGGTGGCCCGCAACGTCGTCTCCCGCAACCGGGCCCTGACCGAGACCGTCCTGGCCCAGGCCGAGCGCGCCTCCGCCCGGCTGCTGGAGATCCTCGGCAGCGGCACCGGCACCCCCTCCGCCGACCGGCTGCCCATCGACGCCGTCGAGGACCTGGTGGGGGACCGGTACGCCGACGTGGTGGGGGTCCATCCCGACCGGGTGCGGCTGCAGCGGCAGCTGCCCGTCGAGGACCTCTTCGGCAACGCCCGCCGCCTGGACGCGGTCGGCATCGGACTCAACCTCCTGGTCCAGAACTACTCCGGCCGCCGGATGGTCCGGCTGGCCGAGGCCGGCTGCCGGGCCCGGCTGCTGTTCCTCAACCCGGCCAGCAGCGCGGTGCGGCGGCGCGAGCGCGAGCTGGGGCTGAAGAAGGGCGAGATGAGCCGCTCGGTGGAGATGAACATCCTCCACATGCGGCGGGTCCGCGCCCGGCTGCGCGACCCCGGCGCGTTCGAGATCCACGTCTTCGACGAGACCCCGCGCTTCACCGCCTACCTGGTCAACGGCGACGGCGCCGACGGCCTGGCCGTCGTCCAGTCGTATCTGCGCAAAGCCCGGGGCATCGAGGCCCCGGTCCTGGTGCTGCGCGGCGCCGGGCGCGGCCGTGGCGTGGTGCGGGACGGGCAGGACCCGAGCCGCGACGGCGACGGGGGGCTCTTCGGCACCTACCGTGAGGAGTTCGAGAGCGTGTGGGCGGACTCCCGGCCGGTGTCCTGAGCCCGCGGCGGGCCTCCCCGGCCCGCGAGCGGTGCCCCCTGGCCCGCGCGGTCCGCGCCGGCGGCCCGCCCGCCGCCGCGTCCCGTACGAGCGGCCCAGCGGCCGTCGGCGCGGGTGATGCGGACCGGGTGGCCGAAGCAGGCGCTGATCGGCTCGGAGGTCACCACCTCGTCGGCCGCCCCGAGCGCCAGCACCCGCCCCTGGCGCAGCAGCAGCGCGTGCGTGGTGCTCGCGGGCAGCTCCTCCAGATGGTGGGTCACCAGCACGGTGGCGAGGCGCGGATGGTCACGCCGCAGCGCGTCCAGGCTGTCCAGCAGCTGCTCGCGCGCCGCCAGGTCCAGCCCCGTGGCCGGCTCGTCGAGCAGCAGCAGCCGCGGGCGGGGCATCAGCGCACGGGCGATCAGCACCCGGCCGCGCTCGCCCTGGGACAGGGTGGGCCACAGCGCGTCGCGCCGGGCGCCCACCCCGAGGGTGTCGAGCAGCGCCTCGGCCTCCTCGAGCCGCGCCGGCTCGACCCTGCGGCGCGGGACGGGCTCGACGGTGTTGGTCAGCCCGGTCAGCACCACGTCCCGCACCCGCAGCGGGGAGCGCAGCGGATGGCGCGGGTTGACGTGGCCGACCAGCGTGCGCAGCTCCCGCAGGTCCACCCGGCCCAGCGTGTGCCCCAGCACCCGCACCGTGCCCCGGGTGGGGTGCGCGAGCGCCCCGAGCAGGCCCAGCAGGGTGCTCTTGCCCGCGCCGTTGGCGCCGAGCAGCGCCCAGTGCTCGCCCTCGCGCACGGTCAGCGAGACCGACCGCAGCAGGTGCCGGCCGTCGCGGACCACGTCGACGTCCTCGGCGCACAGCACGACCGACCCGGTCATCGCGCCTCCTCCCGGGCCCTCGGTCCTTCCTGCGCCGCAGGCCGGGCCGGAGGCTGGACCAGGGCCATGACGGACTCCAGGTGCCGTGTGGTGGCCGCGATCGCGGCCGGGGCGTCGCCGCGCGCCAGCGCGTCCAGCAGGTCCGCGTGGGCGCACGACAGGTCGGGCAGGCCGGTCTCGTACCGCACCATCTCGATCAGCGCCTCGCGCAGCACCGGCAGTACGGAGGTGAACAGGCCGAGCAGCACGGCGTTGCCTGACAGTTCCACGACGGTCCGGTGGAACTCCAGGTCGGCGTCCACGAAGGAGGCAGGATCGCCCCCGGTGGCCTCCTGGCGCCGCTTCAGGTGTGCCGTGAGGCGCGCCAGGTCCTCGGGGCGGGTGCGCCGCGCGGCCAGCCGGGCGGCCTCCACCTCCAGGGCCCTGCGGACCTCGTAGACCTCCAGCAGCCGGGCGCGGCGCAGCAGGTGCCGCAGGTCGGGTCCGCCGTCCCGCCCGGGATCGGTCCGGGCGACGAAGGTGCCCGAGCCGTGGCGCACGTCCAGCAGCCCGTCGTGGGCCAGCAGCCGCACGGCCTCCCGCACGGAGGAGCGGCCGACGCCCAGCTCCGCCGCGAGCATCACCTCGTTGGGCAGCCGCGCGCCGGGCTCCCAGCGCCCCTCGCGCAGCATGTCCCGCAGGGCGCCTTCGACCTGCGGTACGACACGGCCGTGCCGCAGCCGGGTCGGCTCCGTCATCCCCCCACCTCTTTCCGGTTCTTTCCGATCACGTGCGTCGGCCGGGACTCTAACACGGGTCCTCAGACGTCTGAGGACCCATGGCGCCCGTTGTCCCGGCCCGTTGTCAGTGGTGCGTGGGAGGGTGGTGCACACCAGGGGGAAGTACGACAAAGGAGGGCCGGTATGGGCTGGCACCGGGAGCTGCTGATCGGGTTCGATCTCGAGACCACGGGCACGGACCCGAGGGAGTCGCGGATCGTGACGGCGGCCGTGGTCGAGGTGAGGGGCGGGGAGCCGATCGGGCGGCGCGCGTGGCTGGCCGATCCGGGCGTGCCCATTCCGGACGACGCCGTGGCCGTCCACGGCATCACCACCGAGCGGGCGGCGGCCGAGGGGCGCCCCGCGCGCGAGGTGGCCGACGAGATAGCGGACGCGCTGGTGGCCCACTGGCGGGCGGGGGCGCCGGTGGTGGCGTACAACGCGGCGTTCGACCTGAGCCTGCTCGCCGCCGAGTTGCGGCGCCATGGCCTGCCCTCGCTGGGCGAGCGGCTGGGCGGCGCCGAGACCGGCCCGGTCGTGGACCCGTACACGATAGACCGGGCCGTCGACCGCTATCGCAAGGGCAAGCGCACGCTGGAGGCGGTGTGCGGGGAGTACGGGGTGGTCCATGAGCGGGCCCATGAGGCCGGGGCGGACGCGCTGGCGGCGGTCCGCGTCGCCTGCGCGGTGGCGGAGCGGCACGGCGAGGTGGCCGGCCTCGACCTGTGGGATCTGCACCGCAAGCAGATCGGGTGGTATGCGCGCTGGGCGGCCGACTTCCAGGCCTGGCTGCGCCGCAAGACGCCCGACGCGGTCGTGGACGGACACTGGCCGCTCCGCGAGGCCGAGGCAGGCGCCGGGGCGGTGGCGGGCTGACCTGCCCACCCACCGCGCCGGTTCAGCCCGCCGCGCCGGTGCAGCTCGCCGCGCCAGTTCAGAACGCCACGCCGGTTCAGAACGCGTGCCAGCGGACCGTGGGATCGCCCTCCCGCAGGGAGGCGACCCGGCGGGCGAACTCGGCGCGGGCGGCCGGGTTGCCCGGTGCGTGCTGGGCCACCCAGGCGCAGCTCGCGACCTCCCGCGCGCCCCGCAGCACCGCGCAGCCGTCCCACTCCCGCACGTCCCATCCGTACGCCGCCACGAACTCGTCGTAGGCCGCCGGGCCGAGCCCGTAGCGGTCCCGGGTCAGGGCCATGACGACGAGGTCGTGCTCGCGCGCGTCCCGCGAGAAGGTCTCCAGGTCCACCAGCACCGGGCCGTCGGGCCCGATGTGGACATTGCGCGGCAGCGCGTCGCCGTGCACCGGGCCGGGCGGCAGACGCGGGGTCAGCTCGGCGACGGCCGCGGCGGTGTCGTCCCGCAGGGCGCGCAGATACGCCGCGTCCGACGGGTCGATCGCGTCCCCGGCCAGCCGCAGCCAGCGCTCCACGCCGCCCAGCAGATCGCGGCCCGGCAGCGCGAACGGCGGATCGGGCAGGGCGTGCACCAGCCGCAGCACCTCGCCGAGGTCGCGCGGGCCCGCGGGGCGTACGGGCTCGGGAAGCTGCCGCCAGTACGTGACGAGGTGGCCGCCGAAGGGGAGGGGCTGCTCCGGGCCGAAGCGCCGGTCCGGGCGCACCGCCGGCAGGCCCTCCCGCGCCAGCCAGTCGGCGACCCGGAGCTCCCGCGCGGCCCGGTCCCACACCTCCAGGTCGCGGCTGATCCGCACCACCAGCGACAGGCTGTCGAGGGCGAAGACCGCGTTCTCGCCGAGCGCCAGCAGCCGGGCGCCGGCGGTGCCCGCCCGGTACGGCGGCAGCGCGGCGGTGAGCACCGCCCGCGCCCGCTCCTCGGTGAGTGCCGCCTGCCCCATGCCGTGCTCCCTCGTCCGCGCGCCGTGCGGCGCCAAGTCTCGCACCACATACCGCGAGCCGAACGCTTGACTGCGCCGCGCACCCTCCGCACGATGACGTGGGCCTCCCGACCGGGCGCCCCACCACCGTTGTTGAGAGCCACCGTTCTCGAGCCGCGCCCGAAGGAGCCCTTCGCAGTGACATCAATGGCCGCGACGACGCGGCCAGGTACCGGAACACCGGAGCGGAGGCCCGGCCGCGGCGCGTGGTTCCTGGTCCTGCCCGCCCTCATACCGATCCTGGTCCTCAGCGTCGGCCCCCTCCTGTACGGCATCGTGCTGGCCTTCACCGACTCCCAGTCGGGCCGCACCCGCGCCACGCAGTGGGTCGGGCTGCGGGGCTTCCAGGACCTGGGCCAGGACCGGCTCTTCTGGGAGTCCTTCCGCATCGGGTTCCAGTGGGCGGTCGGGGTGACGGTCCCGCAGTTCCTGCTGGCGCTCGGGCTGGCGCTGCTGCTCAACCAGAACCTCCGCTTCCGCTGGCTGGCGCGCGCCCTGGCGATCGTCCCCTGGGCGATGCCCGAGATCGTCGTCGGCGTCATGTGGCGGCTCGTCTACCACCCGGACGCGGGCGTCCTCAACGAGGCGCTGGGCACCGGCAGGGACTGGCTGGGCGACCCGGCGACCGCCCTGCCCTCGGTCGTCGTGGTCGGCGTCTGGGCGGGCATGCCGCAGGTGACCGTCGCGCTGCTGGCCGGCCTCGCCAATGTGCCGCGCGAGCTGCACGAGGCCGCGGCGGTGGACGGCGCCGGCGCCTGGCGCCGCTTCCGCACCGTCACCTGGCCCGCCATCAGGCCCATAGCCCTCGCGATCAGCGCGCTGAGCTTCATCTGGAACCTCAACTCCTTCGCGCTGGTCTATGTGCTGACCAACGGCGGCCCCGGCGGCCGCACCCGGCTGCCGATGCTCTTCGCGTACGAGGAGGCCTTCCGCTACGGCCAGTTCGGCTACGCGGCGGCGATGGGCTGTGTCCTGGTCGCGGTGGTGTCCGTCCTCCTCGCCGTGTATCTGGCCGGGCGGCTGAGGGGAGACGACCGGTGAACGGGCGACTGATGAGCCCCCGCCCCCGCACTGCGGACCGGCGGACCGTGAGCGGGCGGACGGGACGGCCGGGGCGTACCGCGAACCGGCGGGCCGCGAAGCGCGCCTCCCGCGCCGGGCAGTACCTGGCGCTGCTGTGCTACCTCGCCTTCCTGCTCCTGCCCCTGCTGTGGCTGGCCTCCACCGCCTTCAAGCCGCCCCGCGAGCTGGCCTCCCTCCACCCCGGCTGGATCCCCGACCACCCCACCCTGGACAACTTCCGCCAGGCGTTCGACGAGCAGCCGCTGCTGCGGGCCGCGGCCAACAGCCTGATCGCCGCCGGCTGCGCCGCCGCGCTCGCCGTCGTCGTCGCGACCCCGATGGCGTATGTCATGGCCCGGCACCGGTCCGCGCTGTCCCGCGCGGCCACCGGCTGGGTCGTGGTCAGCCAGGCGTTCCCGCTGGTGCTGGTGATCATCCCGCTGTTCCTGATCCTCAAGAACCTCCGTCTGATCGACTCGCTCGTGGGCCTGGTGGCGGTGTACGTGGTGTGGGCGCTGCCGTTCGCCCTGTGGATGCTGACCGGCTACGTCCGCGCCCTCCCGCGCGAGCTGGAGGAGGCCGCGGCCGTGGACGGCGCGGGCAGGGCGCGCATCCTGGTCTCGGTGACCGCCCCGCTGCTCGCCCCGGGGATCGTGGCCACCGCCCTCTTCGCCTTCATCACCTCGTGGAACGAGTTCTTCTTCGCCCTCGTCCTGCTCAAGTCGCCGGAGAAGCAGACCATGCCGGTCGTCCTCACCCACTTCATCGGCGCCGAGGGCGTGGCCGACCTCGGCCCGCTCGCCGCGGCCGCGCTGCTGGCCACCCTCCCCTCCCTCGCCCTCTTCGCCGTCATCCAGCGGCGGATCACCGGCGGGGTGCTGGCCGGGGCGGTGAAGCACTGATGCGCCGCAGGCACTTCCTCGCCGGGGCGCTGGCCGCGCCCGCCGGCGCCGCGCTGCTGCCGGCCTGCGCGGCGGACCGGCGCCGCCGCTCGGCCGACGGCACCGTCACCCTGCGCTTCCAGTCCCTGGCCTGGCAGCAGGAGTCCGTCGCCGCGAACAAACAGCTCGTTGCGGAGTGGAACGCGGCGCACCCGAAGATCCGGGTCGAGTATGTGCAGGGCAGCTGGACCAGCGTCCACGACCAGCTGCTGACCGCCTTCGAGGGCGGTGAGCCGCCCGACATCATCCACGACGCGACCGACGACCTCGCGGACTTCGCGTACGGCGGCTCGCTCGCCGACCTCACCGACCTGCTGCCCCGGCGCCTCAAGGAGGACATCCCGGCCGAGAGCTGGCGGACCGCCACGTTCGGCGCCGGGATCTACGGCGTGCCGTTCCTCCAGGAACCGCGCATGATCATGGCGAACAGCGCCCTGCTCGCGGCGGCGAAGGTGCGTATCCCCACCGCGCGGGACCCCTGGAGCTGGGAGGATTTCGAGGAGGCCGCGAAGCGGCTGACCCGCGACGGCACCTACGGCGTGGCCTGGCCGCTCAAGGAGCCCGTCTCCGCGACGCTGAACCTGTCCCTCTCCACCGGCGGCCGGATCTTCCACCGGCGGCCCGACGGCAAGGTCACCATCCGCTTCGACGCCGCCGACCAGGCGGTCCCCGCCGTCATCCACCGCCAGCTCGGCACCGACCGCACCGGCTCCCGGGCCACCCTCGGCATGGGCGGCTCGGACACCCTGCCCGGCTTCTTCGGCGGCAAGTACGCGATGGTCCCGCTCGGCTTCTCGTACCGCCAGCAGATCGTGCAGCAGGCCCCCAAGGGCTTCCGGTGGACCGTCCTGCCGGCGCCCGCCGGGCCCGGGGGAGACCAGCGGCAGGGCGTCAGCCCGCAGACGCTGTCCATCGCCGAGGACTGCCCGTACAAGGAGGAGGCGGCCCGCTTCATCGACTTCTTCCTCCGGCCGCGCAACATGGTGCGGCTCGCGCGCGGCGACTGGCTGCTGCCGACGGGCACGCGCGCCCTGGCCGACCCGGCGCTGCGCACCCGCGAGCACGGCTGGGCGACCGGCGCGGCCCTGGCGCCCGCCCTGCGCCCGGCGCCCGCCCAGACGGTGCGCGGCTACCCCGAGTGGAAGGACAAGATCGCCACGCCCGGTCTCCAGGAGTACTACGGCGGCGAGATCGGGATGGCGGAGCTGAAGGAGCGGCTGGTGAAGGACGGAAACCTGGTGCTCGCCCGCTATCAGCGCTAGGGGGCGTCTCCCCGTCTCCGCGGGCCCGCGACGCCCGGCACGAGCGAGTCGGCCGTCAGGCCGCGCGGGCGGGGGCGGTGGCCGCGCCCGGGCCCACGCGGTGCGGCGGGCGGCGGGCCCGGCGGGGCGTCGGGGACCGGCGGGTGGTGGGACCGGCGGGTGGTGGGACCGGCGGGGCGGGTGGT
>NZ_MAXF01000117.1 GCF_001704635.1 Streptomyces sparsogenes
GGGCCGGCGGGGTGTCGCGGCCGGGCGGTGCCGGTGGGGCGCCGGGCGCCACGGCGGCGGGCCGCGCCCGGCGCGGCCCGGCGCGGTCCGGCGCGCGGCGGCGTCGGCGGGGCGCCGCTGCGTGGGCGCCGCCGGGGTGCCACCGCGCGGGATCCTGTTTGCACGAGACGTCTCGTCTCGCTTAGTGTCGCGGCGTGGCCGAACCCTTCGACGCCCTCCTGTGCCCGCTGTGCGGCGACGGCCTCCGGCCCCGCGCCGCGGCGCTCGGCTGCCCCCGCGGCCACTCCTTCGACATCGCCCGCCAGGGCTACGCCGGCCTGCTGGCCGGCGGCGTGTCCACCGCAAGCGCCGACACCGCGGCCATGGTCAGGGCCCGGGCGGCGTTCCTCGGGGCGGGGCACTACGCGGGGCTGGCGGACGCCCTCGCGGCGCTCGCCGCGCCGCTGTGCCCGCCCGGCGGCACCGTGCTGGACGCCGGGGCCGGCACCGGCTACTACCTGTCCGCCGTGCTGGACGCCGCCCCCGGCGCGTCCGGCCTCGCACTGGACACCTCCAAGCACGCGCTGCGCCGCGCCGGGCGGGCCCACCCCCGCGCGGGCGCCGCGCGCTGGGACCTGCGGCGCCCGCTGCCGGTGCGGACCGGCTCGATCGATGTGCTGCTCAATGTGTTCGCGCCGCGCAACGGCGGCGAGTTCCGCCGCGTACTGCGGCCCGGCGGGGCGCTGCTGGTGGTCACCCCCACCCCCCGCCACCTCGCCGAACTCCGGCCCTCCATGGGCCTGCTGTCCGTCGACGCGGCCAAGGAGGACCGGCTGCGCCGCGCGCTGGACGGCCACTTCCGGCTGGAGCGCACCACGCCCTACGACGCCACGGTCGAGCTGACCGCCGAGGACGCGGAGAACGCGGCCTCCATGGGACCCTCCGCGCACCACCTCGACCCGGACGAGGTGCGCCGCCGGGCCGCCCGCCTCCCCAGCCCCCTGACGGTGACCACGTCCTTTCGGCTGTCGGTCTACCGGCCGGCATGACAGGGCCGTGCCATCGACCCTCTCCCTCCAGGAGACCGTTACCCCGGGAGAAAGGTTGCATCCGGCTGATCTTGAACCTTCCCTTACCCACTTCTTACCGTCAGGTGAACGCTTGACGAACGCAGGAAGTTGGACATGCCCCGAGACGACCGACACATACCGCCACTCGCCGAAGTGCGCCGCATCACCGAGAAGAAGCGCGACGCGTGGTGGACCGTCATGCTGGTGGACCCGGTCGCCACGCCGCTGGTCCGCTGGACCGCGATGCACACCCGCGTCACCCCGAACCAGATCACCTGGGGCGCGTTCATCGTGGGTCTCGGGTCCGCCGCGTGCTTCACGCAGGGGGACTGGCGCTGGCTGCTGCTCGGCGCCCTGCTCTACCACGTGAGCTTCATCTTCGACTGCATGGACGGCAAACTGGCCCGGCTGACCGGCACCGGCTCGGTCTTCGGCGCCTGGCTGGACTTCGTCTTCGACCGGATCCGGGTCGTGGTCTGCGCGGCCGCGCTGATGGGCGGCCAGTACGCGCGCACCGGCGACGTGCTGTACATCTGGCTGGCGCTCGCCGTCACCTTCCTGGACGCGTTGCGCTATATCGACTCGCTGGAGATCTTCAAGATCCGGCACACCATGCGGAAGCAGATCAAGACCCGGATGCGTGCCGCGCGCAAGGCTCAGAACCAGGCGGAACTGGCCTTCATGGAGGACCTGCTCCGGGACAACCCCGAAGCGGACATGGAGCACGACCGCGCCGCGGCGGTGGGCGGGGCGACGGACCTCGAGTTCGAGCCGCCCTTCGCGGCGACGGTGACCGAGGCCCCCTTCCCCACCGCGGACCAGCCCCACGGGCTTCCCGCCCCCGGCGCGGCGCCGATGGCGGCCGCCCCTGGCGCCGCAGCGGTGGCGACCGCCCCCGCGCCCCCGCGGAAGGCCGCCGTCGTCGACCTCCAGCAGGAGTTCCGGCGACGCTTCCCGTGGTGGACGCGGTGCCGCTCCTTCCTCATGCGGCACCGCATCCGCGCTCATCTCATCAGCGGCATCGAGTTCCAGATGGGGGTGTTCATCATCGGGCCCGCCCTCGACTCGATCGGCGTGGCGACCGTGGTGTCGGGAGCCCTGCTGCTCGTCTTCGAGCTGGCCATCATCTACAAACTGCTGCTGTCCACCCGGGACTTCGCCCGCACGCTGGATTCCTTCGAGACGACTGCTGCCTGAGCCGCGCTCAGCCCGGCGTGCCGCTCAGCTCCTCGGACAGCACCAGCCACTGCCGCGGGGTCGCGTACGCCACCACCGTGTCGCGGCCAAGCCCCGCCCGGCGGAACGCTGCCTCCAGCCGCCGGGCGGGGTGCGCCCGGCGCAGCGACGCGTACAGCGTGCCGCCGACGCCGGAGAAGCCCAGCTCGACCAGCCGCCCGTACGCGGCCCGCTCGGCCGCGCCCGTCACCAGCGGCCGCGGGCGCCGCGTCAGCCGCAGGATCCCGCCGTCCACCCGGGGCACCGGGCGGAACGCGGCGCGCGGCACCCGCCCGCACAGCCGCCAGTCGACGTCCGGCCAGCTCCGCACGGTCACCAGGCTCCACCGGCCGAAGTCCCCGGTGCGCTTGCGGGCGTACTCCAGCTGGGTCAGGAGGGTGGCCGAGGTCAGCCGGGGCGCCCGCAGACACCAGTCGACGATCTCGGAGGTGCGGGCGTACGGCACGTTGCCGACCACCGCGAAGGGCCGCAGCGGGGGCCGGGCGGTCAGGAAGTCCTGGTGCACCACGCGCACCCGGGGGTGGCCGGCCAGGCGCTGCCGCAGGCCGGGGATCAGATGGTGGTCGATCTCGTAGCCGACGAGCCCGCCGCAGCGCGGCGCGAGCGCCTCGGTGAGCGCGCCCTTGCCCATGCCGACCTCGACCAGCAGATCGTCGGGGCGTGGGCTCGCCGCCCGCACCACGCGGGCGACGGCGGCCGGGTCGACCAGGAAGTTCTGCGAGAGCGTACGGCGCGCCAGATCGCGCTCGGTTCGCCGCTCGCCAGGGCTCGGGAGTCGGGACGGATTTCGCTTGCGGGCCACAGCCGGCGGTCCTTTCGGAGCCGGGCGGGCGGCAGCAGCGCGGAACGGGCCCTGCCGCCCGTCCCGGAGTGAGTGATTCCTGGACTGGCGGGGGCCCTGGCCAAAGGGCGTACGGAAGCGAACCGCCGGGCGATCAGGCCGATTGGGCCTGCGAAGCCTCAGCGGTGAGCGGTGGTCGAGGGGGTCGAGCGCTCAGTGGCGAGCGGTCAACGGCTCGGGAAGGCGCTGGGCGCGTCCGGGCCGGCCAGGGCACCGGGACCGCGCCGCGGGCGGCGGGTGAGCAGGACAGACGCGTACGCACACGCCACCCGGGCGAGGCCACGGGGGTCGCGGGTGAACGCGCCGATGTACAGAGATCCCATCAGCGAGTGCCCTCCGCGCGTGTGCGTATTGCGTCTGTGCGTGTTGCGTGTGTGCGTCATGCCGTCCGTGCCGTCGCAGAACGAATCAGCATGAAACAGCACGAACCGGCCGCGCGGCACGAGCGCCACGCGACCGGTTCACCGTAGGGACGCGCCCTACCGGACCGCAACCGATTTACGCTCCGGCTCGCCGGCGCCGGCCGGCGCGGACCCGGCCGCCACCGGCTCGTCGTGGGTGAGGTCCGGCAGCCACCGAAGCCAGCGCGGCAGGTACCAGTTGCGCTCGCCGAGCAGCGACATCACCGCCGGCAGCAGCACCCCGCGGATCACGGTGGCGTCGATGAGCACCGCGGCCGCCAGCCCCACGCCCATCTGCTTCATGCTCTGCATCGACAGCGTGCCGAAGATGGCGAACACCGCGACCATGATCACGGCGGCGCTGGTGACCACGCCCGCCGTGGTGACCACCCCGTGGACCACCGCGTCCTTGGTGGTCCGCCCGGCCAGCCGCGCCTCGCGGATCCGGGATACCACGAACACGTGGTAGTCCATGCTCAGCCCGAACAGGATCACGAAGAGGAACAGCGGCAGCCACGACACGATCGCGCCCACCCCCTCCGCGCCCACCAGGCCGGCGCCCCAGCCGTGCTGGAAGACGGCGGTGAGGATGCCGTACGCGGCACCCACCGACAGCAGGTTGAGCACGATGGAGGTGACGGCCACCGTCAGCGACCTGAAGGACATCAGCATCAGCAGGAAGGCGAAGACGACGACGAAGGCGAAGACCGGCGTCACGGCCGAGCCCAGCTTGTCGTTGAAGTCCTTGGAGATGGCGGTGGAGCCGCCGATCGGGGCGTCCACGATCCCGTCCGCCGCTTTGAGGGTGTCCGGGCGCACGGTGTCGCGCAGGATGTCCAGGCTCTTCTCGCTCCTCGCCTCGTCGGAGCCGCCGACCAGCGGGACCTGGATGACCGCGAGGTTCTCCCGGTCGTGGAAGGCCACCGTCACCGGCCCCTTGGAGGCGCCCTCGGCGACGGCCCGCTCGCGGAAGCGGGTGATCGCGGCGCGCACCGGAGCGGCGTTGATGTCATCGGCCTTGACGACCACCTGGGCCGGGTCGGGCCCGCCGGGGAACGCCTCGTCCATGTGCTCGTACGCGGCCACGATCGGCAGCGAGTCGCCGAACTCCTGGTCCAGGGTGAGGTTCGCGGTGTTCATGCCCACGGCGGGGGCGGCGATCGCGATCAGCATCCCGCTCGCCAGCGCCACCGAGAGCTTCGGCCGGCGCAGCACGCGGCCCAGCACGGCGCGCCAGAAGCGGCTCTCACCGCTGCCCTGGCGCCTGGCGCGCCGCAGGAACGGTATCCGGCCCTTGTCGACCCGCTCGCCGAGCAGCGACAGCAGCGCCGGGAGCACCGTCACCGAGCCGATCATCGCCACGGCCACCACCAGCAGGGTGGCCAGGCCCATGGCCTTGAAGTCGGCGAGGCCGGTGAAGAGCATGCCCGTCATCGCCACGATGACGGTGAACCCCGACACCAGCACGGCCCGGCCGGAGGTGGCGGCGGCTATCCGCAGCGCCGTCTGCGCGTCCCGGCCCGCCGCCCGCTCCTCGCGCTCGCGCCGCAGGTAGAACAGGCAGTAGTCGACCCCTACCGCGAGACCCACCAGCAGCATCACGGAGTTGGCCGTGTCGCTCGTGTGGACGGCGTGGCTGACCACCGCCACCAGCCCCGAGGTGGCCAGGAACGCGCTCATCGCGAGCACGACCGGCAGCAGGGCGGCCACCAGGGCGCCGAAGGCGATCAGCAGGATGCCGAGGGCCACGGGCAGCGCCGAGTACTCGGCCTGCCGGAAGTCGTCACCGAACGCGTCGTCGAACGCCTTCTGGCCACTCGCGTCGCCGAACTGCTCGATCCGCAGGTCCTGGTGGGCGCCCTGGACCTGCTCCACCGCGTCCAGCACCGGCTGGACGTGGTCCGCGGCCTTCTCCGCGTCGCCGCGCATGTCGAACTGGACCAGCGCGGACCGCCGGTCGGCGGAGATCGTTTTCGTCTCGTACGGCGAGGTGACGCCGGTGACCTGGCCCGTGCCGCGCACCGCCTCGACCACCGCGTCGACGGCGGCGTGGAACGCCGGATCGGCCGTGGTGACACCGTCGCCCTTGGCCTGGATCAGCACCGTTTCACCGGCAGGGTCGTCAATGCCGACCTCGTCCAGAAGCTTCGAGACGCGCCCGGACTCGCCCGGAAACTCCTCGCTGTCGGATACGTGCACCCGGCCCGCCATCGACCCGACGGCGAGGGCCAGGATGACGAGCAGCACCCAGCCCCCGACCGCGGTCCACCGATGCCGCGCGCTCCAACTCCCCATGCGGGCCGCGATCCCGTGCGGCCTGGCCGAGCGGCCTGTGTCCGCCACGACGCCCCCCTTCTCCCCGGTTCCCCTGGTGGCGGACCCCTGCCGCCGACCTCGCATCGACGCTATGGGGCGCGGGGGATGCCTCCCATCCTGCTGTCCGGTGAACCGCGAGGTGGCCTCCTCCACCTCGAGAAGGGGGGACAGCCCTACCCCCCCGGAAGGGGGCCCCTTACACGTGAAGAGCCCGCGTCGGCCGCCCCGGACACCCCAACCGCCGCCGGAAACACGAAAGTTGCCTATGTCACACGTGGCCGAGGATCTTGAATTGACCGCGTCAATCGGCCAGGGTTTCCAGTCAGGCCGGAGCGAGGTCCCCACAACCGACGCCCCGGCGCTGTTGCAATGCGAACTTTCCCCCCACGACCACACGAGGAGGAACCCTCGTCATGGCAGTTCACAAGCAACTCAACGCGCGTCGACTCACCTTGGCCACGGCCGTCGCAGCCGCCGTCGCCACCGGAGCCTTCATGGCCGTCCCGGCCGGCGCCTCGCCCGCCTCGCCCGCCCAGGGCAAGGTCTACGGCACCCAGTCCGCCGACGCCGTCAAGGGCAGCTACATCGTCCTGCTCAAGGGCGGCGAGAGCGTCAAGGCCCAGAGCACCGGCAAGGACCTCGCCCAGCGGTACGGCGGCACGCTGCGCCGCAGCTACGACTCGGCGATCAACGGCTTCTCCGCGAGCGGCCTGACCCGCACCGAGGCGGGGCGGCTGGCCGCCGACCCGGCCGTCGCCAAGGTCGTCCAGAACCACCGCTTCTCCATCGACGCCACCCAGGACAACCCGCCGTCCTGGGGTCTCGACCGGATCGACCAGGCCGACACCGCGGGCGACAAGAAGTACACCTACCCCGACAGCGCGGGCGAGGGCGTCACCGCGTACGTCATCGACACCGGCGTACGGATCAGCCACAAGGACTTCGGCGGCCGCGCCACCTCGGGCTTCGACGCCATCGACAACGACGACGACGCCGACGACGGCAACGGCCACGGCACCCATGTGGCGGGCACCATCGCCGGCACCGAGCACGGCGTCGCCAAGAAGGCCAAGATCGTCGCCGTCCGTGTCCTCGACGACCAGGGCTCGGGCACCACCGAACAGGTCGTCGCGGGCATCGACTGGGTCACCGAGAACCACCAGGGCCCCTCCGTCGCCAACATGAGCCTCGGCGGCACGGTCGACGAGGCACTCGACGCGGCGGTCCAGAAGGCCATCGACTCCGGTGTCACCTTCGGCGTCGCGGCCGGCAACGAGTCCGCCGACGCGAGCCAGGGCTCCCCTGCCCGCGTCAAGGACGCCATCACCGTCGCCTCCAGTACCGACGCCGACGAGCAGTCCGACTTCTCCAACTACGGCGACATCGTGGACATCTACGCCCCCGGCTCGGACATCACCTCCGACTGGAACACCGGCGACGACGCCACCAACACCATCTCCGGCACCTCGATGGCCACCCCGCACGTCGTCGGCGCCGCCGCCGTCTACCTCGGCGGCCACCAGGACGCCACCCCGGCGGACGTGGCCAAGGCCCTGACCGAGGGCGCGACGGCGGACAAGATCTCCAACCCGGGCGCGGGCACCCCCAACAAGCTCCTGAAGATAGTGGAATAGCACCGCACGACCCCGTGGCCGCCGCGCTCGTCCCCCATGGAGCGCGGCGGCCCCACACCCCGAGCGTCCCCGAACACCCCCACACCCCCCTGAAACCCCCGACCGGAAATGGCCCACCACCGGACCCCGGGAATGGCCCACGGCCCTGGTCCGCCCAGCGGCTAAGGTCCCACGCATGAACGCAACGCCGAACGCCGCCACCACCCCCACCAAGGTCGACCTCTACTTCGACCCCATCTGCCCCTTCGCCTGGATCACCTCCCGCTGGATCCTCGAGGTCGAGCGGCAGCGCGACCTCGACCTCCGCTTCCGGGTCATGAGCCTGTCCGTCCTCAACGAAGGCCGCGAAGACCTCCCCGAGCGCTACCGCGACCTGCTGGCGGCCGGCTGGGGCCCCGTCCGCGTCTGCGTCGCCGCAGCGCAGCACCACGGCGAGGAGATCCTGCGCGACCTGTACACCGCGCTCGGCACCCGCATCCACAATCAGGGCAACGAGGACACCGAAGGCGTGATCCGCGAATCCCTTGCCGAACTGGGCCTCCCCGCCGACCTCGCCTCCGCCGCGACCAGCACCGACTACGACGAGGCCCTCCGCAAGAGCCACCACGAGGGCATGGACCCCGTCGGCGAGGACGTCGGCACCCCCACCCTCCACGTCGACGGCGTCGCCTTCTTCGGCCCGGTCCTCTCCTCCATCCCGCGCGGCGAGGACGCCCTGCGCATCTTCGACGGCGCCCGGCTGCTCGCGGGCTACCCGAACTTCTTCGAACTCAAGCGCACGCGCACGGGGGGCCTGGACTTCAGCTGAGGTCGTCGAGCGCGCCGGCTTTGACGGTGCGTATGAAGGTGGCGAGCCGGCCGGGCGTGGTGGTGAGCGTGGTTGCGGGGGTGTCGCTCTCCCGCAGCCGCACTTTGCCGTCTGCGACGGCCAGTTCGACGCAGTGATTGTCATCTCCGCCGCCGGAGAACGATGACTTGCGCCAACGGGTTGAGCTGGGCATGGTTGAGCCTTTCATAGTTCTTGCGCGAGCCGGTGAATGAAGTCCCGGGATTCCTCCACGGGCAAAGCGGAGCCCACCGCCTTGTCAAGCAGCGTTTGATACTTCGCAAGCTGCGACTCGGCGTCCATCCAGAATGAGCCGTGCACGGCATCGATCTGCACGGTATCGAGCTTGGGTACGGGTCCGCCAACGTAGAGCATGGAGTTTCCGGCTCCACCGAATCCGTCGACATCAAAGGGGATCACGCGGACGGTGACGTTCGGGCGCTCCGATTGTTCCAGGGCGAACGAGAGCTGCTCGCGCGCGATTTTCCGGTCGGCGACGCGTGTCCGCAGAGCGCTCTCGTGAATGACGGCATCGAACGCGCGCGCCGGTTCTTGGCCCAGCACCTCACGTCGCCGTTGTCGGAAGGACACCAGTGCGTCGAGGTCTGCTTGCGGGCGCACGGGGACCGCATAGGCCAGCAGAGCCCGGGTGTAGTCCTCGGTCTGGAGCAGGCCTGGAATGTAGGCGGCCTGCAGTGTGCGCATGTAGGTGGCGTGGTATTCCAACTCCGCCAGGTCCAAGGCGCCATGGGCGAGGGAGCCGCGATACTCCTCCCACCATCCCTTGCCGCGCTCCCCGGCCATATTCACCAACGCGCTGATCAACGCTTCGTCGAAACAGGCGTAGTGAGAAGCCATACGCCGTAGTCGTGCCTCGCTGACGCCCGCCTTGCCTGCCTCGACCTGGCTCATCTGGATCGGGGTCGTTCCGATCAGCTCGGCAGCGAAGCGTGCCGTGAGGCCCGCCGCTTCCCGCATCTTCCGTAGCTCGGAGCCCAGTCGACGTTGCCGTGCTGTGGGCTGATTCCTCGGCATGCTCCCTCTTCCCCTCCAGGCGGTTCGCCAGTCTGCCGGGCAGGGACCGGATGGGTCCAACTTGCCAGCATAAGGTTGCTTCGACATAACCTTATGCTCTACCGTCAGTGACGCGCTCATCACGCAACGATGACCGGCGCGAGCCGGAAGCGTACTGCCCCCACATGCCCGCCGCCCTGGCACCGGCATGCCCGAAGTGGGGGCGCGGACACCTCTCGGAGGCACACATGGCGACACCGAACCCCAGCAACCCGCCGAGCCCGAACTCCCACCCCACGCCCCCGTGGGCGGACACATCCCCGGAAGCCTTCGACAAGGAGGTGTGCGACCTCGTCGTCGCCGTCGCGCCCCGGATCTTCGCCGTTGTCCAGGAACGCGAGGTCGACCAGGGCGTGAAGGACGGGTGGGTCGCGGCCTGGGGGATGGCCTTCGAGGACGGCTCCGTACGCGTCACCGCCATCGACGGCAACCGGCAGTTCGTCCTCAACACGCCCGAGCGAGCGCTCCGGTGGTTCACAGGGCGCCGCGGCGGCGAGGACCAGGTGTCGGCCAGACTGGTGTGGCTCGGCCAGGCCGAAGCCGCCGACTTCGAGCGCGCCGAGGCCGCCTGAGGGCAGGGGAGCGGGGCCCGCCGCCCCGCTCCCCGGGTCGATAGTGTGCGAGGAGTCGCCGGACCCCGTCGGTAGGAGGCACATCATGTACGTCACCGAGCTGGAGCTGTCCGGCGTCCGGGGGTTCCACGGCGAGCGGGCCGCGCGGTTGCGGTTCCCTCGGCGCGAGGACGGCAGCCACGCGGGCTGGACCGTACTGGCCGGGCGTAACGGCTCCGGCAAGACGACGGTGCTCCAGGCGCTCGCGTTGGCGGTGCAGGGCCCGGCTGTCACCCACGCGCTGTTCAAGGAGGCGGGGGATTGGGTGACTCGAGGAGCGCGGAAGGCGGTGGTCGAGGCGCGCGTGGTCGGCCCGGATCACGTGGATGCGCGATGGGTCAGCACCGACAGCCTCACCGATGACTGGTTCCCGGAGGCGGGGAGCGTCCGCCTGGTCTGGGAGCGGTTGACCAACCGTGGGGAGAGCCATGTCCGCCTGCGTCGCCCCACGACGGCGAAGGCCTTCGAACTGCAACGCAGAGCCGAGTCGGGACCCTGGCAGGAAACACCGCAGGGGTGGCTGTGCCTCGGCTACGGGCCCTACCGTCGTCTCGACGGCGGGGCGTCCGCTCGGTATGTGAGCGCTGAACGTGCCGAGCGGTTGGCGACGCTCTTCGATGAAAGCGCCTGTCTGGCAGAAGGCGTCACCTGGCTGATCGATCAGCATCTGCGCAGCCTCGAAGGGCGTACCGGCGCGCGGGAACTCGTAGAGGCTGTGAAACTCCTGCTCGCCGATGGACTGCTGCCCGACGACCACGAGGTGACCGGAGTCGATTCCGACGGCCTCTGGGTGAACACCCCGCGCGGCGTCCTTGCCCTGCGCAGCATGAGCGATGGCTACCGCTCGGTCACGGCGCTCGTCGTCGACATCGTGCGACACCTTCAGGGCGCCTATGGCGACCTTCGCGTCGAGGAGCGCGACGGGCACCCCGTCATCCCTATGCCGGGTGTCGTGCTCATCGATGAAGTCGACGCCCATCTCCACGTCAGTTGGCAGAAGCGGATCGGCCAGTGGATGAAGCGGCACTTCCCGGAGATCCAGTTCATCGTCACCACGCACAGCCCGTACATCTGTCAGGCCGCGGACCCCGGCGGCCTCATCCGGCTGGCAGGCCCGACCGAGAAGCGGCCACCGCAAGTGGTCGACGAGGAGCTGTACCGGCGAGTCGTGTACGGCAGTGGGGACGACGCGATCCTCTCGGACCTCTTCGGGGTGGACTCCCCGTATTCCGAGCGGGCGGACGCACTGCGACGACGGCTGGCGGCCATGGAGTTCCGTGTCCTGGACGAGCAGGCGAGCGAGGAGGAGCTGGCCGAATATCGCAGACTGAGCGCGCAGTTGAACAGCTCCTTGTCGGCCCGAGTGACCGAAGTGGCCACCCATCTGGGGCGTGACGAGTGATTCCACTGCAACGGCCGCCGCTCGACCCCAAGACCGCCGTTCTCCTTGCCGAGGCACACGAGCGCTTACCCGAAGTCGGCCTCACCGAATCCGTAGCCCGGAAGGCATGGAAGGACGCCAGCGGCACACGCAGGAGGGTCGCCGATGCGCTACGCGCCATGGCCAGCGGCATTGAGCGCTGCATGTACTGCTCGGAAAGCTTCGGGACCGCGATCGACCACCACGAGCCTCTGAACCACGCGCCGCGGCGGGTCTTCGACTGGTACAACCACCTGCTCGCCTGCGCCTTCTGCAACACCCACGCCAAGGGCGGCGCGTTCCCGCACGACAAGGCGGGGAACCCCCTCCTCGTCGATCCCACGGCGGACGAACCTGCCGACCACTTCCGGCTTTCGCTCACCAGCGGTGAGTATCACTGCCTGACCGAGCGAGGGTGTGCTTCCATCGACGTCTTTCAACTCAATCGCGGATCCCTGCGCCATGGCAGGCTGGACGCGGTGGGGCAGTGTCTCGACACGCTGGCGAAGTGCGCCGAGTACCTGGCGAACGACGACAAGGCCGAAGTGGAGCAGCGGATACGGCGACTCGGGCGGCAGCCTTTCGCAGATGTGCTCCAGGAACTCCGCCGGATCGCCGACCGGCCCAAAGCCGGCGTGGTCCTCGGAAACGATGCCGCTCTCGCAGCCCTGCGCACCCTGTACACACCGCTCACGGCCAAGCCTTTCTTCATTCCCAAGCAGGAGCGCCACGAGCCGAACTGCCGCTCGTGGAGGACGGCCGAGCCCTTCAGTCCGCCAGATCGCCGAGCAGCGCCGTGACGTCCAGGTCGACGGTGAACTCTCCCGCGACCTCGACGGCTTCCTTGCCCGTGACCGTGGCCACCTCGCGATAGGTGTCGACCGCCAGCTCGTGCACCACCACCCGCACATCGGGTTCGAGTTCGACCCGCCAGTAGGCAGGCACCTTCGCCTGGGCGTAGAGCGCCGGCTTGAGGATGCGGTCGGTGGACCGGCTGAACGGCGACACGATTTCCACGAGCGGCAGGACCGCTTCGAGCGGCACGGCCAGCGTGCCGCGCTGGACGGCGGCGCGGTCGACGACGGCGATGTCGGGGAGGAACAGCCTGGACTTTTCCGCCACCATCACGGCGCCGGCGGCCAGGAATGCCGCGGCCGACCGGACCAGGGCGGAGTTGATCCGGCGAAGCAGCTCACAGGACACGATCTGGTGGTCCCAACTGGGCGCGGGCGAGACCATGAGGACTCCGTCCACCAGCTCGTACCGGGCGCGTGCCGGGTGCTCCGGCAGCGCGAGGACGTCCGCGACCGTCCAGGGGCCTTCGTGATCCTCAAACCGAGTCTCGGCCGTGACACTCATGACTGCCCTCACCGCCTCCCCGTGTTCCTTGTCCCCGGCAGGGCACAGACCGCGGACACTCGCAGAGAGTTCCAGTCCGAGCGCCGACCGCGCGCCGAAAGGGCGCACTCGTCACTCAATGGAGTGAGGCGGCCACGCGGCGATGGTGGCGGTGACGCCGCCGCCGAGGAGGGCCAGCGCGAGGGTCAGGGCGAGCCAGTGGTGGGACGCCAGGTCGAGGGGGCCCTGGGCCAGGGCGCCGGCGGGTTGGGCGTCGTACGGGTCGGCGCGGTTGTAGACGACGGTGGTCGCCACGTGGTCCTCGGCGTCGCGGTGGCCGCGGGGGACGTACAGCGCGCCGTCGATCGGCGCCTCCGGTACGGAGACGGGGTGGCCGTCGGCGTCGGTGAAGTCGAGCCACACCGAGGAGGTCTCGCAGGTGGTGCCCCGGCCCGTGGAGCAGGTGGTGGACAGGGTCGCCTGGGCCCGGGCGTGCAGGCCGTGGGAGCGCAGCGCGGCCAACTCGCCGCGGCCGTCCCAGATGTGCTTGACCTGGATCGCCAGCAGCAGAGCGCCGGCCAGCGCGACCGCCACGGCCGCCGCCGTCGGCCACCACCGTCGCAGCGCACTCTTCACGCCGCCACCCTACTGGGGTGGCCGGAAGTCGTGGTGTCACACCGTCGCACTAGGGTTTCCGAGCATGACGAAAGACAGGCTTCGCGAGCTTCTCGCCACCGGGCTGATCGACCGTCTCGACGCCCGCGACAAGGCACTGCTGGAGCGGCGCGCGCGGATCAAGGCCAGTGGTGAGAAGCCCGTTCGGCCGGATCCGCGGGGGTGGTGGTACGCGGTGCCCGGCGCGGCGTACGAGGGGGTGTTCGCGGCGCTGGGGCTGCACGACCGGTTTCCGGTCACGCTGGAGGAGGGCGCCGACGTGGAGGACATGCCGTGGCGCCGGGGCGCGCTGCCGGTGTTCATCACTCCCGAACTGGACGGCTGGCGGCTGGTCTTCGGCAACCTCGTCGACGTGGTCGGCCAGGACTGGGACGAGTGGATGGGCGCCGTGGAGCGGCTGAGCGAGCACTGCGGCGAGGCACAGATGTTCTTCGAGGATCAGGCGGCCGGGGCGGACGTCTGGGTGGTGGCGGGGAAGGGGCGGATCCGGCGGCGTTACGCGGCGGAGAGCGACCCCGAGTGGGTCGGCGAGCCGCTGCCGTGGGAGGACCTGCGCGTCGACGACGAGGACTTCGACCCGGAGTACGACGAGGCCGAGCCGAACGAGGGGACGGCCCGCGCGGCCTACGCGTGCGGGCGGCTGTCCGTCGACCCCACCGAGGTCGGCCCCGCGACCCGGATACGCGGCCATGGCTGGCTGGCCCTCAACGCGCCCGGCATCGGGCACGAGGGGCTGGACCTGCTCGTGTAGGCGCACCGGAATTTCCGGTGAGAACGGGACAGCGACACGCCGATGTGACGGCGTGTCGCTGTCCCGTTCTCACCGCAAAGGTCAGTGGCGCGCCGGAAGCACCTGGACCGTGTCGCCCACCGGCCGCTCGCCCGCCGCGTCCGAGGGGACGTTGACGACCCTGCCCTCGACGGCCATGGTGCTGGAGCCGCCGCCGTCCAGGTTGAGCGCCTCTTCCGCGCCCAGGGAGCGCATGAACTCCGCGCCTTCCACCAGGGTGAACCCCTCGCTGGTGCCGGGCTGCCGGCCGTCCACGGTGACCAGCAGCAGGCGGCCCTCCTTGTCGATGCCGGCCATGGTGCGGGGCTGCCGCCCGTTGGACCAGGCGTAGCCGAAGGAGAGGTCCTGGGGGTCGAGCATGCCCTCGGTGGCGGCGTCGACGGCGATCCGCCCGCCCGCCACCAGGGTCGGCGCGGCGCTGACGACGCTGTCGCCCGGGCCGAGTTCGACCTGGCGGCCCGCGGTGTCGCGGACCACCTCCCGCACGGCGATCCGCTCGCCGGCGCGGCCGTGGGCCGTCAGCCAGTCGGCCGCGGAGCCGATGCCCTGGAGCACCGACCCGCCGGCCGGGACCTTGCCGCCGCGCGCGCCGGTGGAGACCACGCGGTGGCCGGCGTCGAGGACCACCTGGACACCGGGCCCGGTGGGCAGGGCGGCACGGAACGACGGGGTGAACTTGACCAGGTCGTCGGCCTTGGAGCAGGTGAGGTCCTGGCGGGGCAGGTCGGTCGGGGTGGCTCCGGGGCGGCCGCAGTTGCGTACCCGGCCCGGCACCCGGTTGATGCCCTCCACCGCGTAGCCGGCGGAACCGGCGCGCGCGGTGGCCGTGGTGGTCAGATCCGCGATACGGGCGCGCCGGCCGCCGTCCTCGAGGATCAGCGCCGCCCTCGGGCCGGCGGCCATCGACTGCAGCTCGCCGTCGTACGCGCCGATGCCGGCCATGGTGCCCTGGACACCGTCGGCGTCGGAGGTGACGAAGAAGCCGCCGTTGACGCCGACCAGGGAGTTCAGCGAGGTGGCGACCGAGGACGTCTTCTCACGGTCCGCGACATCGCCGTGGTGGGTGGCTTCGACGGCGCCGGTGAAGGTGGCCGGGTCGATGACCGCCACCCGCACGCTCTCCTGGTCGGCGGGCCGCTGGATGTCGTAGCCGGTCCACTCCACGGACGGCTGGAGGCCGGCCGCGGTCACCTTCGGCGTCGTGCGCTGCGCCTTCGCCGAGGTGGCGTACGAGCCCACGCGCACCCGCCACCCCATGGTGCCGCGTGGCGTGTCCGCGTACTCCGGCCAGCCGACCTCCTCCACCCTCGGCGTCAGACCCGCCTCGCGCAGCCGCCGCGCGGTCTCGTCGGCCCAGGCGCGGGCGCCGAGCGGGGCGAAGGTCGCGGCGCCGGTCAGCCGGTCGACGGCGGGCGCCTGGACGGTGACCGTCCAGGCCGGCTCGGCGTCCGGGTGCTCGATGACGCCGGTGCGCAACTCGACTCCCGGGGCCACCGTGCGCGTCGTCCAGCGGATCTCGTCGGAGACGGCGACAGGGGCCGGACGGGTGATGGACCGGGCGGCCGGGGGAGCGGACGCCTGCGCCGGTGCGGGCACCGCCCAGGGGTGGATGGCCGTCAGCGCGATGGCGGCGGCCACGGCGACCGTGACCCGCCTGCGGGGGCCGGGGCGGACTCCGGCGGCTCCGGGTGTACGAGTGTCGCGTTCGTTGCGCATGACATCCCCCTGTGGGTGGAGGGAAAGTCCAGCGGGGTACGGGGACCGGGTCGGCGACGGCGGGGGACGGTACGCGGAAGGGGCGGTGAACAGTGGGGACGGAGGGAGCCCGGCCGGGCCGGGAGTAGCTGGATTATCTCCCGGCGGCGGCCGTCCCGCGCCTTGGGCGCGGCGCCCGCCCGGCGGCGCCGCGCAGGCGCTCATCAGGCCGTGAGCCGCCCGTCAGGCCGTGAGCGCCGTCAGCTCCCGGGCCCGCGCCTCGTCGTAGCGGCGCAGCAGCAGGCGGGCCAGCTCGGGAGCCGGGCCCAGGACCTCCGCCAGCACGTCCGCGCCCGCCTCGCGCGCGCCGTGGGCGATGCGGTCCGGGAGGCGGCCGGGGGCGATGACGTACGGGGCGACGGCCACGCGGCGGGCCCCCTCCGCGCGCAGCGCGCGCACCGCGTCCTCGGTGCGGGGGAACCCCCCGGGAAATGCCGCGGAGGCGAACGCGGGTCGCACGGCGCACCAACCGGTGTGCCGCCACTCCCGCGCGATTTCTGCGATCACCGCGATCGCCTCCGGGTCGGTGGAGCCCGCCGAGGCCAGGACGACCCCGGTCGAGCGTCGGTCGCCGGGCCGCAGCCCGGCTTCGTACAGGCGCCGCTCCAGGGCGCGGGTCAGCAGTGGCGCGGGGCCGAGGACCTCGGCCTGCCGGACCCGCAGGCCCGGGTGGCGGGCCGTCGCCTCGCGCAGCACCGCCGGGATGTCGGCCTTCGCGTGGAAGGCGCGGGTGAGGAGGAGCGGGAGGGCGATCACCTCGTGGCTGCCCTCCGCGGTCAGCCGGTCCAGGACCTGGCCCACCCTCGGCGCGTTGAAGTCCAGGAACGCCGCCTCCACGCGCGTCCCCGCCCGCAGCGACCGCACCCGCGCGCACAACGCGGCGACGGTCGCCGCGTGGCGTGGGTCGCGGCTGCCGTGGGCGATGACCAGCAGGACGGGGGCGGGGGCGGAGGAGGTCACGGGACGCGTTACCGGAGCCTTACGGAGTCGAGGGCGGGGGCGGTTGCGTATGCGGGTACGGGCACGGGGTGGTGCGGGCAGGGCGGGGTCACCGCGCGCTCGCCAGCAGGCCGCGGCTGCGCAGCACCCGCCGTTCGATCGGGGCGAAGACCAGCAGCTCGATCGCGATCCCGACGAACAGGATCATGATGATGCCGAGCAGCACCCCCGGCATGTCGGAGTTGTTGCGCTGGTTCTCCAGGTACTGGCCGAGCCCGACCCCCAGCTCCGGGGACTTCGCGATGATCTCCGCAGCCATCAGCGAACGCCAGGAGAACGCCCAGCCCTGCTTGAGGCCCGCCACATAGCCGGGCAGCGCGGCGGGCAGCAGGATGTGCCGGGCGCTGACCAGGCCCCGGGCGCCCAGCGTCCGCCCGGCGCGCAGGAAGAGCGGGGGCACCTGGTCGATGCCGGCGACCAGGCCGTTGGCGATCGAGGGGACCGCGCCGAGCAGGATGACGGCGTACATCATCTTCTCGTTGAGGCCCAGCCAGATCACCGCGGGCGCCACCCAGGCGACCGAGGGCAGCGACTGGAGGCCGGACAGGATCGGCCCGATCCCGGCGCGGACGATCTTCACCCGGGCGACGATCAGCCCCAGCGGGGTGGCGATCGCCAGCGCGATGAGGAAGCCGAACAGGCCGCGCGAGACGCTGGTCCAGACGATGTCGAACAGCTCGCCCCGGAGCCACAGTTGCTCCAGCGCGTCCCAGACCAGTTTCGGATCGGGGAGCTTGTAGTCGTCGGTGACCTTCGCCCAGACCAGCACCTTCCACAGGACGAGGATCAGGGCGACGGCCACGACGGGCGGCAGCACCTTCTGGACCAGCACCTCGGCCGGCGAGGTGCGCCGGATCTGCACCGCGTCGAGCGCGTCCAGACCGGCCTCCAGGCCCGCCAGGTCCTGGCCGGCCTGCTTCCCGGGCTGCCCAGGGTTTCCCGGCTTGCCCGGCTTCTCCGGCTCTTCCGTCGTCCCGTCCGGCTTCGTCACGGCGGTCGTGGTCTTCGGCGACTCGCCGGTGGTCTCAGTGCCGGCCATGGCGGCGGATCTCCCCACGCAGTTCTTCGGTGATCTCGATGGACAGGTCCGCGACGGCCGCGTCCTCGATCCGGCGCGGCTGCGGAATGTCGACCGCCCACTCCCGCACGACCCGCCCGGGCCGCGAGGACAGCAGCACCACGCGCTCGGCCAGCCGCACCGCCTCCCGCACGTTGTGCGTGACGAACAGGACCGAGACGCCCGTCTCGCTCCAGATGCGGGTCAGTTCGCCGTGCAGCACATCGCGGGTGATGGCGTCGAGCGCGGCGAACGGCTCGTCCATCAGCAGCACGCTGGAGTCCTGCGCCAGCGCGCGGGCGAGCGCGACGCGCTGCCGCATGCCGCCGGACAGCTCGTGCACCCGCTTGCCGTACGCGCCGCCCAGCCGCACCAGCTCCAGCAGCCGCTCCGCCTCGGGCCTGCGGTCGGCGCGCGGCACCCCGCGCAGCCGCAGCGCCAGTTCGATGTTCTTGCCCGCCGTCAGCCACGGGAAGAGCGCGTGCTCCTGGAACATCAGGGCCGGCCGGCCGCCGGGGACCTCGATGGTCCCGGCGGTCGGCCTGTCCAGGTCGGCGATCAGGTTGAGCAGGGTCGACTTGCCGCAGCCGGAGGCGCCCAGGATGCACACGAACTCACCGGGCCGCACATCGAGGCTGATGTCGTCGAGCACGGGCTGCGCGGCGCCGGGCCGGCCGAACGCCTTGTGGACATGGTTGATCCGGACAGCTCCGGAGGAATCCGACGGGCCTGCCGCGCCTGCCGCGGCCGCTTCCGCCCGGTCGGCCTTGTCGGTGGTCAGTGCCGGGGACATCCGGTCACCTCCTGATGGGGTGCGTACGTGCGAGGGTGCGTACGGGATGCGTACGAGGTGCTTGCGTACGGGAGCGGCGGCTACTGCTTGCCGAGCCCCGCGGCGGAGACCGTCGGCCTGCCCTCCGCCTTCAGGACCTTGTTGAGCAGGGTCAGGTCGTAGATGCCCTTCAGGTCGGGCTTCTCCAGCAGCCCGGCCTTGACCGCGTGGGCCGCCTCGGTGCTCAGGGTGGCGGCCAGCGGGTCGTCGGTGACCTCTATGCCCTTCCACGCCGGGTCGAGCACCTCGGCCGGGAGCCCCTTGCCGGTCTCGGCCTTGAGCGCCGCGTTGGCGTCGGCCTTCGCCCGGCCGGGGTCGGCCTTGATGTACGCGTTGGTCTTCACCGAGCCGCGCAGCACCGCCTCCACCACGTCCGGGTGCTCCTTGAGGAAGTCCTGCCGGACGATCACGTTGGTGATGACGAACTTCTTCTCCGGCCACAGGGTGGACTCGTCCAGCAGCACCTTGGCGCCCTCGGCGACCAGCTTGGAGGCGGTCGGCTCGGGCACCCAGGCGCCGTCGATCGCGCCGGACTTGTAGGCGTCGGGGGTGATCTTGTTGTCCGTACGGACCACGGAGACATCGCCCCGGCCGCTCTGGGCGTCGACCTTCCAGCCCTTCTCGGCGATCCAGTTGAGGAACGCCACGTCCTGGGTGTTGCCGAGCTGCGGGGTGGCGATCTTCTTGCCCTTGACGTCGTCGAGCGTCTTGATCTTCTTCGGGTTGACGACGAGCTTGACCCCGCCGGACGCGGAGCCCGCGATGATCTTGAGGTTCTTGCCGTGCGACTTCACATAGCCGTTGATGGACGGGGACGGGCCGATCCAGCCGATGTCGATGGAGCCCGCGTTGAGCGCCTCGATCTCGGACGGGCCCGCGTTGAAGACGAACGGCTGGATCCTGGTGCCGCCCAGCTCCTTCTGGATCTCTCCGCCGTCGCGCAGGCCCACCAGCGCGGTGGCGTGCGTCAGATTGGCGAAGTAGCCGATCCTCACCTTGTCCAGACCGCCGACCTTCTTGCCACCGGCGGCGGGGACGGCCCTGCTTCCCGTGTCGTCCTTCTCCGAGCCGTAGCCGCACGCGCCCAGCGCGCCGATCAGCAGTGGAAGGGCGGCGGCCGCCGCCAGCAGGCGGGTGCGCCAGCGGCGGGGCGGGCGGGGGCGGGTGGTGCGGTCGACGGTCACGGGAGGTGTTCCTCTCGGAGGGCCGGGGACGACGTCAGGGGACGCCCGGCAGTGCGGAAGGTCTTCGTACGCGATACGGCGGGGGCGCGGCGACAGGGCCGATCAGCGCGCGGGTCGGCGCGTGGGCCAGGGCGCGGGGCAGGGCGTGGGTCAGCACGCACATCGCCCGACCCCGCCCTGGCCGCTGCCCAGCGCGCCGCTGCCGACGCGGCCGCCCTCCTTGGCGAACGTGGAGAAGACATCACCGGACATGCTCAGAAGTCCCATCCCTCGTCGTCGGCAGGGTCGCCCGGGCCGCCCTTGGCGGGGACGGGGGTCGCGAACGAGTCACCCGCCATGCCCGCCGTCAGCGTGGTGCCGTCGGCCGGGTCGATCAGGATGAACGAGCCGGTGCGGCGCGAGTCGGCGTAGGAGTCCATCGGCAGCGGCTCGGCGGTACGGATCTTCACCCGGCCGATGTCGTTGGCGACGAGCTGCTCCGGGTGCGGGTGCAGCGACAGGTCGTCGAGGGTCAGCCGGGACGGGATGTCCTTGACGAGGGCCTTCACCGTGCGGGTGCCGTGCTTGAGCAGCACGCGGTGGCCGACCGTCAGCGGCTGGTCCGCGACGTGGCAGACCGTCGCCTCGATGTCCTGCGTGGTCCCGGGCGCGTCCTTGGTGGGCACGATCAGATCGCCGCGCGAGACGTCGATGTCGTCCTCCAGCAGGACGGTCACCGACTGCGTCGTCCAGGCCACCTCGACCGGCTCGCCCAGCAGGTCGATGCCGGAGATCGTGCTCGTACGGCCGGACGGCAGGACCGTGACCCGCTCGCCGACGCGGAACGAACCGGCCGCGATCTGGCCCGCGTACCCCCGGTAGTCCGGGTGCTCCGCGGTCCGCGGACGGATCACGTACTGCACGGGCAGCCGCGCGTGGCAGTGCGCCAGGTCGTGGCTGACCGGGACGGTCTCCAGGTGCTCCAGGACGGTCGGGCCGCCGTACCAGTCCATGGTGGCGGACGGCTCCACCACGTTGTCCCCGGCCAGCGCCGAGATCGGGATCGCGGTCACCTCGGGCACGCCGAGCTCGGTGGCGTAGGCCGTGAACTCCTCGGCGATGGCCGCGAAGACGCTCTCCTGATAGTCGACGAGGTCCATCTTGTTGACGGCCAGCACCACATGCGGCACGCGCAGCAGGGCCGCGATCGCGGCGTGGCGGCGGGTCTGCTCCACCACGCCGTTGCGCGCGTCGACCAGGATGACCGTCAGCTCGGCGGTGGACGCGCCGGTGACCATGTTGCGGGTGTACTGCACATGGCCGGGCGTGTCGGCGAGGATGAACCGGCGTCGCGGCGTGGCGAAGTAGCGGTACGCCACGTCGATCGTGATGCCCTGCTCGCGCTCGGCGCGCAGCCCGTCGGTGAGCAGCGCCAGGTCCGGGCCCTGCTGCCCCCGGCTCGCCGAGGCGCGCTCCACGGCCTCCAGCTGGTCGGCGAGGACCGACTTGGAGTCGTGCAGGAGGCGGCCGACGAGGGTGGACTTGCCGTCGTCGACCGAGCCGGCGGTGGCGAACCGCAGGAGGGTGGTGGCGGAGAGTTCCGTGGTGGTGGTCATGCTAGAAGTACCCCTCGCGCTTGCGGTCCTCCATGGCGGCCTCGGACAGCTTGTCGTCGGCGCGGGTGGCGCCGCGCTCGGTGAGCCGGGAGGCGGCGATCTCGGCGATGACGGCGTCCAGCGTGGTCGCGTCGGAGTCCACGGCACCCGTGCAGGACATGTCGCCGACGGTGCGGTAGCGGACCTGCCGCTTCTCGACGGTCTCCCCGTCCTTGGGCCCGCCCCACTCGCCGGCGGTCAGCCACATGCCACCCCGCCGGAACACCTCGCGCTCGTGGGCGAAGTAGATCTCCGGCAGCTCGATGCCCTCCCGGGCGATGTACTGCCAGACGTCCAGCTCGGTCCAGTTGGACAGCGGGAAGACGCGCACGTGCTCGCCCGGGGCGTGGCGGCCGTTGTACAGGTTCCACAGCTCGGGGCGCTGGCGGCGCGGGTCCCACTGCGAGAACTCGTCCCGCAGCGAGAACACCCGCTCCTTGGCACGGGCCTTCTCCTCGTCGCGGCGGCCGCCGCCGAAGACGGCGTCGAACCGCTCCGACTGGATCTTCTCCGTCAGCGGCAGCGTCTGCAGCGGGTTGCGGGTGCCGTCGGGGCGCTCCTTGAGGACGCCGCGGTCGATGTAGTCCTGGACGGAGGCCACGTGCAACCGCAGCCCGTGCGCCGCCACCGCGCGGTCCCGGTACTCCAGGACCTCGGGGAAGTTGTGCCCGGTGTCGACGTGGAGCAGCGAGAAGGGCACCGGCGCCGGCGTGAACGCCTTCAGCGCCAGGTGCAGCATCACGATGGAGTCCTTGCCGCCGGAGAAAAGGATCACCGGCCGCTCGAACTCGCCCGCCACCTCGCGGAAGATGTGCACCGCCTCGGACTCCAGCGCGTCCAGGTGCGTCAGCGCGTAGGGCTCGCCGACGCCCCCGCCGCCGTCGTTGCCACTGCCGTCCGAGCCGGGACCCGTCCCGCCGACCTCGGTCACGGTCGTCATGGTGCCGGTTCTGTCCGCTTCTCCGCCCGCGCGGCGCAGAGGTGCGGCTTCCGTGGTCGTCCGCGGCCCGGCGGCCGCGCGCGCGTCGCTCACGCGAGTCCCCTCTCACTCAGCAGCGCCCGCAGTGCCGCGGCGGATTCCTGGACGCCCTGCCGGTGCGTCTCGATGCGCAGGTCCGGGTCCTCCGGGGCCTCGTACGGGTCGTCGACCCCGGTCAGCCCGGAGATCTCGCCCGCCGCCTGCTTGGCGTACAGCCCCTTGACGTCCCGCTCGGCGCACACCTCCACCGGCGTGGCCACGTGGATCTCCAGATACGCCGTGCCCTCGGTCTGGTGGCGCTTGCGTACCGCCTCGCGGCTGTCCGCGTACGGGGCGATGACCGGCACCAGGACCTTGACGCCGTTGGAGGCCAGCAACTCGGCCACGAAGCCGATCCGCTGGACGTTGGTGTGCCGGTCCTCGCGGGAGAAGCCGAGGCCGGCGGAGAGGAACTCGCGGATCTCGTCGCCGTCCAGCACCTCCACCCGGTGTCCCTCGCCACGCAGCCGCTCCGCCAGCGCGTAGGCGATCGTCGTCTTCCCCGCGCTCGGCAGCCCGGTCAGCCATACCGTGGCGCCCTGCCGTGTCACGCTCATCTGGTTCTCCTGGTCAGCCATCAGCCGTGCAGCCCGCACTCCGTCTTGGCGCGGCCCGCCCAGCGGCCGGCCCGTGCGTCCTCGCCCTCCAATACCCGCCGGGTGCAGGGCGCGCACCCCACCGACGGGTAGCCGTCCATCAGCAACGGGTTGGTGAGCACGCCGTGTTCGTCGATGTACGCGTCCACGTCCGCCTGCGTCCAGCGGGCGATCGGGGACACCTTGACCTTCCGCCGCCTGGCGTCCCAGCCGACGACCGGGGTGTTCGCGCGGGTCGGGGACTCGTCCCGGCGCAGGCCGGTGGCCCAGGCGTCGTACCCGCGCAGGCCCTCCTCCAGCGGCCTGACCTTGCGCAGGGCGCAGCACAGGTCGGGGTCGCGGTCGTGCAGCTCGGGCCCGTATTCGGCGTCCTGCTCCGCGACGCTCTGGCGGGGGGTGAGCGTGATGACGTTGACGTCCATCACGGCCGCCACCGCGTCGCGGGTGCCGATGGTCTCCGGGAAGTGGTAGCCGGTGTCCAGGAAGACGACGTCCACGCCGGGCCGCGCGCGGGAGGCCAGGTGGGCCACCACGGCGTCCTCCATCGAGGAGGTCACGCAGAAACGCGGTCCGAAGGTGTCGGCCGCCCAGCGCAGGATCTCGAGCGCGGGGGCGTCCTCCAGCTCGCGGCCGGCCCGCTCGGCCAGCTCCTCGAGGTCCTTGGGCTCCTTCAGGTCGGTCATCTCGCCGTGCCTCCTTCGCCCTGGTCGTGCCGCAGGCCCTTGGCCAGCAGCCCGAGAAACGACAGCCGGAACGCGCGGTTGCAAGAGGCGCATTCCCACGCGCCGTGGCCCTCCTCGGAGGGGCGCAGGTCCTCGTCCCCGCAGTACGGGCAGTAAAAGGGCGCCGCACGCTCGCTCATGACAGCGCCTCCTGCCTACCGTGGCGCGCCACCCTCACGACAGCGCCTCCTCACTCGCCCGCGCCGCCCACGCGGCGAACCGCTCGCCGTCTTCCCGCTCTTCCTGGAAGCGGCGCAGCACACGCTCGACGTAGTCGGGGAGTTCGGCCGAGGTGACCTTCAGGCCGCGCACCTTGCGGCCGAAGGCGGGCTCAAGGCCCAGCGTGCCGCCCAGGTGGACCTGGAAGCCCTCGACCTGGTTGCCGTCGCGGTCGGTGACGAGCTGGCCCTTGAGACCGATGTCGGCGACCTGGATGCGCGCGCAGGCGTTCGGGCAGCCGTTGAGGTTGATGCTGATGGGCTGGTCGAATTCGGGCAGCCGGCGCTCCAGCTCGTCGATCAGCGCGGAGCCGCGCTCCTTCGTCTCGACGATCGCCAGCTTGCAGAACTCGATGCCGGTGCAGGCCATCGTGCCGCGCCGGAACGGCGAGGGCTTGACCCGCAGGTCCAGCGCCTCCAGGCCGGAGACGAGCGACTCGACCTGGTCCCGGTCGACATCGAGCACGATCATCTTCTGCTCGACGGTCGTGCGGACCCGCCCCGACCCGTGGGCCTCGGCCAGCTCGGCGATCTTGGTGAGGGTGGCCCCGTCCACGCGGCCGACGCGCGGCGCGAAGCCGACGTAGTAGCGGCCGTCCTGCTGGCGGTGCACACCGATGTGGTCGCGCCACTGCTGTACGGGCTGCTCGGGCGCGGGCCCGTCGGCCAGCTCGCGCTTGAGATACTCGGTCTCCAGCACCTGGCGGAACTTCTCCGGGCCCCAGTCGGTGACCAGGTACTTCAGCCGGGCGCGGTTGCGCAGCCGCCGGTAGCCGTAGTCGCGGAAGATGCCGACGACCCCCGCCCACACCTCGGGCACCTCGTCCAGCGGCACCCAGGCGCCGAGCCGGACGCCGATCTTCGGGTTGGTGGAAAGACCGCCGCCCACCCACAGGTCGAAGCCGGGGCCGTGCTCGGGGTGGCGCACCCCGACGAACGACACGTCGTTGATCTCGTGCACGACGTCGAGCAGCGGCGAGCCCGAGATGGCCGTCTTGAACTTGCGCGGCAGGTTGGAGAACTCCTTGCTGCCGATGTAACGGCGCTGGATCTCCTCGATGGCGCGGCTGCCGTCGATGATCTCGTCCTCGGCGATCCCGGCGACGGGGGAGCCGATGATGACGCGCGGGGTGTCGCCGCAGGCCTCCGTGGTGGACAGGCCGACGGCCTCCAGCCGCCGCCAGATCTCCGGCACGTCCTCGATCCGGATCCAGTGGTACTGGATGTTCTGCCGGTCCGTGATGTCGGCCGTCCCACGGGCGAACTCCTGGGAGACCTCGCCGATGACGCGCAGCTGCTCGGTGGTCAGCCGGCCGCCGTCGACGCGGACCCGCATCATGAAGTACTCGTCGTCCAGCTCCTCCGGCTCCAGGACGGCGGTCTTGCCGCCGTCGATGCCGGGCTTGCGCTGGGTGTACAGGCCCCACCAGCGCATGCGTCCGCGCAGGTCGGCGCCGTCGATGGAGTCGAAGCCGCGGTGGGCGTAGATCGTCTCAATGCGTGTCCGCACATTGAGACCGTCGTCGTCCTTCTTGACCTGCTCGTTGGCGTTGAGGGGGGTGAAGTGACCCGCGGCCCACTGGCCCTCGCCGCGGTGGCGTCCGGCCTTGCGGCGGGGCGTGGCTGCACTGGGGCGGTCCGGGGTGGCGGCCATGGCGGTGTGTGTCCTTCTGAGCGGCTCTGGCGCGGCAGGCGTGCTCGTGCTGCGCACCCTCGATGACCTGCGATGACGCACAGGTGGGCACGGCGCTGCGGCGGCGGGCGGGGTACGGGGGCGGGGAGCTCGAGGCATGCGCGCTCGCCCACGACGTCGGGGGCGGCGCGGAATGCGGTGATGGCGGGGGTGCCGGGGGTGTTGGCGGTGCTGTGCGGGGCGGGGCCCGGCTACCGGGACAGCATCAGCCCGCCGGACAGATCGCGCTGGACATGCGGCCGAGATCGACGTGTCGCCGACTCACCAAGGCAATTCCAGCTCGAGACATGAGGGAAGCGTGGCATGGGGGTCTTGGGGCAGTCCACCATCATCCAAAATATGGACAAGAATGTCCCACATGGTGGAATGGTGTGGCCTTGGTCACGCCGCCCGGGCCTTGCGGCCCGGGCGGTCGGCTCACTCGGTCCCGGGCTCGGGCGCGGTGTCGGCCCCGGGCTCGGGCTCGGCCCCGGGCTCGGGGTCG
>NZ_MAXF01000118.1 GCF_001704635.1 Streptomyces sparsogenes
GGGGTCGGGTGTCGAGTTTGGTGTCGAAGACCCGGAACCCCCGCCGCCGGTAGTTGTCCAGCGCGTACGGCCCGTCCTTGCTGCAGGTGTGCAGCCACACCCGCTTGGTCGGCGGCCGCCCCGGCCACCGCTCGGCCAGGTCCCAGGCCCGGGCGGTGCCCCGGCTCAGCAGGTGCCCGCCGATGCGCCGGCCGCGGAAGGCGGGCAGCAGCCCGAAGTACACGATCTCGACCACGCCCTCCTCCTGCCCCTCCAGCTCGATGTACCCGGCCGGGGTGCCGCGCTCGTACGCCACCCAGGTCTCGAGCCCGGGTCGCTCCAGCCACCCGCGCCACTGCTCGAGGCTCCACCCGAGCCGGTCCGTCCACGCGATGTCCGCGCCGACGGACCCGTAGAGGAAACGGCTGAACTCCGGCGAGGGGATCTCGGACCGGACGATCCGCACCCCCGCGGAGGCGGGAGGCTCCTGGGCCGGGGCGAGGTCCGCGGGCGAGGTCTGCTCCAGGGACCAGGTGGTGACCGTGATGCTCATGCGCCACATCTCATCACGGCCCGGACCTCACCCCACGGGCGAGGCTGCAACGCCGCGCAACCTTTGCGTACGGCTGTACGCCGCGCGGACAGTGGGAGCGGCGGAGGGCGGTACCGAGTCGGCGCGGCATCCCCTCCGCCGGTCACCGGCCGGCCACGGAGGGAAACACCGTGCGCCCCCGGCCGGCCCCGGGCGGATACCGTGAGAAGGTGCAGCCAGGGAAAGAACCGTCGAAGCCGTCCGGCCGGCTCCACAAGGCCCGCGCCTTGTACCGCAATGTGTCCAAGCGCAGGATGGCCTGGCTGCTGCTGAAGGACACCGTCAACTCCTGCATGGAGTACCGGGTCACCGGCCTGGCCGCCGAGGCCGCCTTCTTCACCCTGCTGTCGCTGCCGCCGCTGCTCCTCGGCCTGATCGGGCTCCTCGGCTACTTCGACGCGTGGACCAGCACCGAGACCGTGGCCACCATCCGGCAGAACATCCTCGACGCCTCGGGGACCGTCCTGTCCGACCAGGGGGTCAGGGAGATCGCCCGGCCGCTCCTGGACGACGTCATAGAGGGCGGGCGGCCCGATGTGATCTCGCTCGGCTTCGGCATCGCCCTGTGGTCCGGTTCGCGCGCGGTCAACGTCTTCGTCGACACCATCACCATCATGTACGGGCTCGAAGGCCGCCGCGGGATCGTCAGGACCCGGCTGCTGGCCTTCCTCCTCTACCTGGTCGCGCTGGTCATCGGGGCGGTGGCGCTGCCCCTGATGGTGATCGGCCCGGAGACCGTCGTGTCGCTGGTGCCCGCGAGCGGGGACCTCGTACGGATCCTGTACTGGCCCGTGGTCATCCTGCTGTCCGTCGCCTTCCTCACCACCCTCTACCACGTCTCCGTACCGGTGCGCTCGCCCTGGCGGGAGGACATCCCCGGCGCGCTCGTCGCCCTGACGATATGGGTGCTCGGCAGCTTCCTGCTGCGCATCTACCTGATCCACACCGTCGAGGGGCCGACGATCTACGGCTCGCTGGCCGCGCCCGTCGCGGTGCTGCTGTGGATCGGCGTGTCCGCCTTCGCGGTGCTCGTCGGCGCGGCCGTCAACGCCGCGATCGACCGGGTCTGGCCGTCGGTGGCGACCGCCGCCGGGCGCGCCGAGGCCGCCGCCCGGGCCCGGGACGAACTGGCCAGGCAGCGGGCCAGGGAGCAGCGCACGGCGGACGACGGGGCGGCGGAGATCACCCCGCCCTCGGAGTTCCCCGAGCGCTGGGCGCAGTTCCTGCCGCACGCCGACATACGGTCCCGGCTGCATCACCGGCGCACCCCGCGGCAGGGGTCGCGCACGCCGGAGAACGGCGGGAAGAAGCCCCCGCAGGAGCCACCGGCGGCCCAGAACGGCGCCTCCACGGACCCCGCGCCCGACGCCCGCCCCGACGCACGCTTCGAGGGGCGGACCGACGGCCGGCCCGGCAGCCAACCCGGCAGCCGCAGCGACAACCGGTCCGACGCCCGCCCCGGCTAGGCGGGTCAGATCCAGACGCGGGAGGCCAGGAGCCCCAATCCGGCCTCCGCCGCCTGGCGCCACACCCGCAGCGGCCCGTCCAGGAGCGCCGCGCCGTCCTCCTCGCCCGGCCAGTCGTCGATCCGGGCCAGCACCCGCTCACGCTCCGCACCGGCCACGGCGAGCGCGGCCTCGACCGCCGGAAGCAGGCGGTGCACCTCGCCGGCGGTGACCACGGCGTCCCCGGCCCAGCCGGGCAGCTTCTCCGCGCGCTCCGGCCCCAGGCCGTGGAAGAGGGCGGCCACCGGGTTGGCCTTGCGCACGGACTCGACGAACGGCTGGACCGTGTCGCCGTCGATCCGGTCCCACCAGTTCATGACGTGGAGCTTCCCCGTGGTGTCCATGGCGTCGAAGGCCGAGTCGCCGACCATGTTGTACAGGTGCAGCGCCTCCTCGGTGGTGTAGCCGTCCTCGCGCCGCACCGGCACCGCGCCACCGCCACGCGCCGCGTCGCGCTCCCAGCGCCACCAGGACCCCACGGCCGACGAGCGCGCCGCCGTGGCCTCGATGGCGGGCGAGGCCAGCGGGGCGAGCTCCGCGACGTCCGCGTCGTCCAGCGCCCCCACCAGCCACAAACCGGACATCCCCATGCCGCGCCCTCCATCACCGCGTCTGTGCTCGAACGGAGGTTCCACGGTGTCATGCCCCGCCGACACCCCGGCTGGGCCCATCGGGTGACAGGCGCGTGGCAGGTGGCCCACCTGCCGCCCGGGGTGCTCGACCTGCCCCCGCTCAGATGACACCGTCTCCAGGCATGGACCACAGCGCCCGAACGCGGAACGTGCGCCCGAGGCTGCTGCTCGCCAGCGCCACCATGCTCTTTGTCGAGCTGGCGCTGATCAGGTGGACCGGCGCCAACATCGTCCACCTCAGCTACTTCTCCAACTTCATCCTGCTGGGCTCGTTCCTCGGCATCGGTCTGGGGTTCCTGATCCCCGCCGGGCGCGGCCAGTGGCTGCCCCGCTGGGCGCCCGTGCCGCTCGCCGTCCTCGTCGTCCTGGTGCGGGAGTTCCCCGTGCAGGTACGGCAGACCAGCGGGGAGGTCATCTACTTCACGGCCGTGAAGACCACCGGCCTGCCCCAGTGGGTGACCCTGCCCATCCTGTTCGGCCTCGTCGCGCTCATCATGACCGCGATCGGCAAGATGACGGCGGACCTGTTCCGGCAGCTTCCGTCGCTGGAGGCCTACCGCTACGACCTGCTGGGCTCGCTGTGCGGGTCGCTCTCCTTCGCGGCGCTGTCCTGGCTGCGCGCCCCGTCCGTGGTGTGGGGGGTCCTCGCCGCGGCGGCGCTGCTGGTCCTGGGCGGGCGGCACCACACCGTCCGGTACGCGGTGCCGCTGGCCGTCATGGTGGCGGCGCTGACCCTGGAGTCGATGGCCAGTGGCATCTCCTGGTCCCCGTACTACAAGATCGAGGTCAAGCGTCCGACCACGGGCAGCCGGGACTACAAGATCTCCGCCAACGGGGTGCCGCACCAGAGCATCGCGCCGCTGAAGGTGCTGCGGCGCTCCGACTCCCCGTACGAGGAGCCCTACCGGGAGACACCGGCCAACCCGCACCGCCGCGTCCTGGTCATCGGCGCGGGCAACGGCAACGACGTCGCCGTCGCGCTCGCCCACGGCGCCCGGCGGGTGGACGCCGTCGAGATCGACCCCAGGCTCCGGGAGATCGGCGCCGACCTGCACCCCGACCGGCCGTACGACGACCCCCGGGTGCACGTCCACATCGACGACGGCCGGGCCTTCCTCGAGCGCACCGACGCCCGCTACGACCTGGTGGTCCTCGCGCTGCCGGACTCCCTGACCCTGGTGTCCGGGGCCAGCAACCTCCGCCTGGAGAGCTATCTGTTCACCCGGCAGGCGTTCGAGGCCGCGCACCGCCACCTGGCCCCCGGCGGCGCGTTCGCCATGTACAACTACTACCGGCAGAACTGGCTCATCGACCGCTACGGCTCCACCCTCGCCGGGGTCTTCGGACACGCGCCCTGCATCACCCACTACGGCGGCAAGAAGGCCGCCATCCTGGTGGCCGGCGTCACCCCCGGCGACCAGCGGTGCGGCAGCACCTGGCGGCCCTCCGGCCAGGTGCCCGCGGCCGCCACCGACGACCATCCCTTCCCGTACCTGCTGCACCGCACCATCCCCAGCCTCTACCTCGGGGTGCTCGGCGCGATCCTGCTCGTGACCATGGTGTCGGTGCGGCTGACCGGGGTCCGGATCAGGCGCACCCTCAAGTACACCGACACGTTCCTGCTCGGTGCCGCCTTCATGCTGCTCGAGACCAAGAACGTGATCGGCTTCGCCCTCTACTTCGGCACCACCTGGCTGGTCAACGCCGTGGTCTTCGCGGGGGTCATGCTGGCCGTGCTGTGCGGGGTCGAGGCGCGGCGCCGGATGCGCCGGGTCAACCAGCCCGCGCTGCAACTCCTGCTGTTCGCCACCCTCGCCGTGTCCTGGCTCGTCCCCACCCACCTGGTGCTCGGGCTGCCCTTCGCCGCGCGCCTGGCGGCGGCGATCGCCCTGGCCTTCGCCCCGATCTTCTTCGCCAACGTCATCTTCTCCGACCGCCTGGCCGCCGCCCCCGACCCCACGGCGGCCTTCGGGGCCAACCTGCTGGGCGCGCTCACCGGCGGCACCCTCGAATACCTCGCGCTCGTCACCGGGTACCAGGCGCTGCTCCTCGTCGTCGCCGTGCTGTACGCGGGCGCGTGCGTCGCCATGCGCTTCACCCGCCGCGGCCCGGGCTCGCCCGGGCCCGTCGAACAGCGCACGGCGGAGCCCACCGCACGTCCCTGAGAAGCGCCCCCGAGCAGTGGCCCGGGTGAACGCGCGGCGTCGGCCGCGGGCCCGGCGACCTCACCGGCGGAAAAACGCGTGGCGCGGCCGTGGCGCCCGGGCTACAGTGAGCGCGTTCCGAGCGGCGCTCGGGACACCCGGGGACGTCCTGTGACGCCCCGTGATGTGCTGTGTCGGACCGAGCGATACCCGGGAGGTGTGAACGATGGCTGTTGTCGCGATGGGCGCTGCCCGCTTCCAGGAGTTCATCAATCCCACTCCCGTGGCCACCGGCTGACCTTCTCTCAACACCTTCCGCGCCCACGCGCGCGACAGTCGGGGCCGCCCTGCGAAGGGTCCCCCTTGAACCACTCTCCTTCTTCTTCCTCCTCCTCCGATTTCTCCGCCTCGCCGCGACCGCTGACCGCATACGGATGGGACGACGGGTGGCAGGCCGAGTTCGCCCCCCACGCCGAGCGGGGGCTGGTGCCCGGGCGTGTCGTACGGGTCGACCGCGGTCTGTGCGACGTCCTCACCGCCGAGGGCACCGTGCGCGCCGACACCGAGTTCGTCGTCCCCCGCGACCCGATGAAGGTCGTGTGCACCGGGGACTGGGCCGCGGTGGACGCGGCAGGCGACCCCCGGTACGTACGGGCCCTGCTGCCGCGCCGGACCGCCGTGGTGCGGTCCACGTCGTCGCAGCGCTCCGAGGGACAGGTGCTGGCCGCGAACGTCGACCACGCGGTGCTGGCCGTCTCCCTCGCCGCCGAGCTGGACCTGGGGCGCCTGGAGCGGTTCCTCGCGCTGGCCTGGGAGAGCGGGGCCCAGCCGATGGTCGTGCTGACCAAGGCGGACCTGGTGCCCGACCCCGTGACGCTGGCCCACCTCGTGTCCGACGTGGAGACCGCCGCGCCCGGCGTGCAGGTGCTGACCGTCAGCTCCACCGCCGGCGAGGGACTCGACGTGCTCGGCGCCGTGCTCGCCTCGGGCACCTCCGTGCTGCTCGGCCAGTCCGGCGCCGGCAAGTCCACGCTCGCCAACGCCCTGCTGGGCGAGAGGGCGCAGGACGTCCGGGAGGTCCGGGACAGCGACGGCAAGGGGCGGCACACCACGACCACCCGCGACCTGCTGCCCCTGCCGTCGGGCGGCGTCCTCATCGACACGCCCGGGGTGCGCGGGGTCGGGCTGTGGGACGCCGGAGAGGGCGTCGCGCAGGCGTTCTCGGAGATCGAGGCGCTGGCCGAGGAGTGCCGCTTCCACGACTGCGCCCACCAGGCGGAGCCGGGCTGCGCGGTGCTCGCCGCCATCGAGGACGGCACCCTGCCCGAACGCCGCCTGGACAGCTACCGCAAGCTGCTGCGCGAGAACCAGCGCCTCGCGGCGCGCACCGACGAGCGGCTGCGGGCCGAGCTGCGGCGGACCTTCAAACAGCGGCAGGCCCTCGGGCGGCACATGATGGAACGCAAGCGGGGCCCGATGCGCAAGCCGTAACCGCTGCTCCCGGGTGGATCCGGCACGCCTCGGATCCACCTGCGGACCCGTGGTTCATGTGGCCCGCACCGGTTACTTGGGGCCAGGATGGCCCAAGGAACCGAAAGCCCGGCCGGACGCCGGAGCCGGGAAGAGAGCGAGTTGCATGATGGCCGCCACGGAAGAGTACGACGTCATCGTCCTGGGCGCGGGACCGGTCGGCGAGAACGTCGCCGACCGGACCCGCGCCGCCGGGCTCTCCACGGTGATCGTGGAGAGCGAACTGGTCGGCGGCGAGTGCTCGTACTGGGCCTGCATCCCCAGCAAGGCGCTGCTGCGCCCGGTCATCGCGCGCGCCGACGCGCGCCGTCTGCCCGGGCTGCGGCAGGCGGTCGACGGCCCGCTGGAGAACGCGGCCGTCTTCGGGCGCCGCGACGAGTACGTCGCGCACTGGAAGGACGACGGCCAGGTCAGCTGGCTCGACTCGATCGGCGTGGACCTGGTCCGCGGACACGCCCGGCTGGCCGGCCCCAAGCGGGTCGTGGTGACCGGCGCGGACGGGCAGGAGCACCACCTCACCGCCCGGCAGGCGGTCGCCGTGTGCACCGGCAGCGACGCCGCGCTGCCCGGCCTGCCCGGGCTCGCCGAGGTCCGGCCCTGGACCAGCCGCGAGGCCACCAGCGCCTCCACCGTGCCCGGGCGGCTGGCCGTGGTCGGCGGGGGCGTGGTCGCCACCGAGATGGCCACCGCCTGGCAGGCGCTCGGCTCGGAGGTCACCGTCCTGGTCCGGGGCTCCGGCCTGCTGGAGCGCATGGAGCCCTTCGTGGGCGAACTCGTCGCCAAGTCGCTGACCGAGGCCGGGGCCCAGGTCCGCACCGGCACCTCGGTGACCGGCGTACAGCGGGACACCCCGGACGGGCCGGTGACCCTGACCCTGGCCGGCGGGGAGCGGCTGGAGGCCGACGAGGTGCTGTTCGCCACCGGGCGCACCCCGCGCACCGGCGACATCGGGCTGGAGACGGTCGGCCTCGAACCGGGCGCCTGGCTGCGGGTGGACGACAGCTGCCGGGTGTCGGACGTCCCGGGCGGCTGGCTGTACGCCGTCGGCGACGTCAACCACCGCGCGCTGATGACCCACCAGGGCAAGTACCAGGCCCGCATCGCGGGCGCGGCCATCGGCGCCCGCGCCCAGGGCGTGCCGCTGCTGGAGACCGACCCCTGGGGCGCCCACGCGGCCACCGCGGACACCGCAGCCGTGCCGCAGGTCGTGTTCACCGACCCCGAGGTCGCCGCCGTCGGGCTCACCGCCGCCCAGGCGGAGGCCGACGGCCGCCGGGTCCGGGTCGTCGACTACGACCTCGCCCGGGTCTCCGGCGCCGGGCTCTACGGCGAGGGCTACCGGGGCCAGGCCCGCATGGTCGTCGACCTCGACCGGGGCCACCTGATCGGCGTCACCTTCGTCGGCCCGGGCGTCGGCGAGCTGCTGCACTCGGCCACGGTGGCGGTCGCGGGCGAGGTCCCCCTGGAACGGCTGTGGCACGCGGTCCCCGCGTTCCCGACGATCAGCGAGGTGTGGCTGCGGCTGCTGGAGACCTATCGGGGGTAGACGCCGCTCAGGCCTGGTTCCCGTGGGCGGTCCGCTGGGGAACCATGGAGGGCATGAGCCAGCAGGGGGACCGGCGCGGTCACGAGGACGAGTGGTGGGGCGAGTTGTACCGCCGGGACACCGACGACGTGGGGCCCGCGACGGCGGGGGACTCGGTCGACGACCGTTTCGACTCCGCCTCCCGCACGGTCGCCGGCCCCCCGCCCGCACCAACCCCCTCCCCGCCTCCCGTCCCCGCCCCGGCCTCGTCCCCCGCCCCCGGAGCCCCCTGGGGTCCACCCGCCCCGCACCACCCCACCCGGCCGCCCCGGCCCGGCCCCGCGCCGGGGCCGGGCGGGCCGCCTCCCGCCGACGCGTTCGAGCCGGGCGTGTTGCCGTGCGCCGACGCGTACGAGTGGGCCGACCTCGGGCCGGACACCGTCCTCGACGGCGCCCGCTGTGGAGCCGCCACGCTGCGCGCCGTCTCCTCCCGCGGCGAGTCGGCCCGTCGTCGCGGCGAGCCGCGGCAGGACGCGCTGCTCACCGCGCGCTTCGGGGCCGGGCCCGGCGGGCTGGTGCTGGTGGCGCTCGCCGGCGGGGCGCCGGGGGCCGTGGCGGCCCAGCGGGCGGCGCGCGAGGTGTGCGAGTGGATCGCCCGGGCGGTCGGCCGCAGTCACGCGCGGCTGGTGGAGGACATACGCACCGGGAACCGCGACGCGCTCAAGTCCGGACTGCACCGGCTCACCGACCGGGCCCTGGGCCGGTTGCGGGCCCGCGCGGCCGAGCTGGGCCTGGACCCGGCCGAGTACGCCGCCTCGCCGCGCTGTCTGCTGCTGCCCATCGACCCCGACTGCCGTACCCGCGTGGTCTTCGGCGCGGGCGACGGCGGCCTCTTCCGGCTGCGTGGGGGCGCCTGGCAGGACCTGGAGCCCGCCGCACCGGCGCCGGAGGCGGAGGCCGCGGGCGACGTCCCGGCCCCCGCCGTCCCCTTCCGCTTCCGGGCCTCCATAGCCCGCCCGGGCGATGTGCTCCTGATGTGCGGCGGCGGGCTCGCCGAGCCGCTGCGCGCCCGGCCCGCGCTCGCCGGACACCTGGCGCAACGCTGGACGGACGCGGAACCGCCGGGGCTCGCCGCGTTCCTCGCGGACGCCCGGACGAGGGTCGAGGGCTACGCCGACGACCGTACGGCGGCCGCCGTCTGGGAGGCGTGAGCGCGCGGTCCGTGGGTTGATGGAGCCAGGGCCCGGCCGCACCCGTACAGCCGGACCCGTACGACCGGCCCGTAGAGACCGACCCGTACAGACCGATCCGTACAGACGGACCCGGTATCCACACCGGCCGCGCACGCCCCTGGGCCGCGTGAGCCACGACCCGGACGGAAGGCGCGCGATGGGCAAGCAGACCGTGGCCGAGCAGTTCGTGGACCTCCTGGCGCGCGCCGGGGTGCGCCGGCTGTACGGGGTCGTCGGAGACAGCCTCAACCCCGTGGTCGACGCGGTCCGCCGCAACGCGGCCATCGACTGGATCCAGGTCCGCCACGAGGAGTCCGCCGCCTTCGCCGCCGGCGCCGAGGCCCAGCTCACCGGCCGCCTCGCGGCCTGCGCGGGCTCCTGCGGGCCGGGCAATCTGCACCTGATCAACGGCCTGTACGACGCGCACCGCTCGATGGCCCCGGTCCTCGCCCTGGCCTCGCACATCCCCAGCAGCGAGATCGGCTCCGGCTACTTCCAGGAGACCCACCCGGACCGGCTGTTCGGCGAGTGCAGCCACTACTGCGAGCTGATCTCCAGCCCGCGGCAGATGCCGAGGGTGCCGCAGACCGCGATCCAGCACGCCGTCGGCCGCAGCGGCGTCAGCGTGGTGGCGCTGCCCGGCGACATCGCGGCGCTGCCGGCGCCCGAGCGGGCGGAGGAGCACGCCCTGGTCACCACCCGCCCCTCGGTGCGCCCGGGCGACGCCGAGATCGACGCGCTCGCCCGGATGGTGGACGCGGCCGACCGGGTGACGCTCTTCTGCGGCAGCGGCACCGCCGGGGCGCACGCCGAGGTGATGGCCTTCGCCGAGCGGGTGAAGGCCCCGGTGGGGCACGCGCTGCGCGGCAAGGAGTGGATCCAGTACGACAACCCGTACGACGTCGGCATGAGCGGTCTGCTGGGCTACGGCGCGGCGTACGAGGCCACCCACGAGTGCGACCTGCTGATGCTGCTGGGCACCGACTTCCCGTACAACGCGTTCCTGCCCGACGACGTGAAGACCGTGCAGGTCGACGTCCGGCCCGAGCACCTGGGCCGCCGCTCCAAGCTGGACCTGGCCGTGTGGGGCGATGTGCGCGAGACGCTGCGCTGCCTGACGCCGAAGGTGCGTGCCAAGACGGACCGCCAGTTCCTGAACCGGATGCTGAAGAAGCACGCGGACGCGCTGGAGGGCAAGGTCAGGGCGTACACCCGCCGGGTGGACAAGCACATCCCGATCCACCCGGAGTACGTGGCGTCGGTGCTGGACGAGGAGGCGGCCGGCGACGCGATCTTCACCGTCGACACCGGCATGTGCAATGTGTGGGCGGCCCGCTATCTGACCCCCAACGGCCGCCGCCGCGTCATCGGCTCGTTCACCCACGGCTCGATGGCCAACGCGGTGCCGCAGGCGATCGGCGCCCAGTTCCTCGACCGCGGCCGCCAGGTGGTCTCGATGTCCGGCGACGGCGGTTTCGCCATGCTGATGGGCGACTTCCTCACCCTCGTCCAGTACGACCTGCCGGTGAAGGTGGTGCTCTTCAACAACTCCTCGCTGGGCATGGTGGAGCTGGAGATGATGGTCTCGGGCCTGCCCTCGTACGGCACCACCAACCTCAACCCCGACTTCGCGGAGATCGCCCGCGCCGCCGGGGCGTACGGCGAGCGCGTGGAGAAGCCCAAGCACCTGCGGGCCGCGCTGCGCTCCGCCCTGCGCTACAAGGGGCCCGCGCTGCTGGACGTCGTCACCGACCCCAACGCGCTGTCCATCCCGCCGAAGATCCGGGCGGAGATGGTGACGGGCTTCGCGCTCTCCGCGAGCAAGGTCGTGCTGGAGGGCGGGGTGGGCCGGATGGTGCAGATGGCCCGCTCGAACCTGCGGAACCTGCCCCGGCCCTGACCCCGCCCCCCTTGCCTCCCTACCGCGCTGCTGCCTGCCGCGCTACGCGGGCGTGAGCCTGAGGGTGACGATCTCGTGCGGGCGCAGGCTCAGGGCCAGCCCGCCCTCGCCGGTGGCCGCCTCGTGCAGCGGCCGCTCCAGCAGGTCCGTCACCTGGGCGCTGACCACCGGGAAGGCGGTGGTGAGCGTGGCCGCCGCCCGCCCGCCGCGCGACTCGTACAGCCGCACCACCACATCGCCGCTCCGGTCCTCCGCCAGCTTGACCGACTCCACGGTCACCGCCGGATGGTCGACGCCGATCAGGGAGGGCAGCACCGGGCCCGCGGGGAGGGCGCGCGGCGGCAGATTGAGCGCCAGGCCCTCGGCGACCGCGTCGCCCACCTCGGCGCCGGGCAGCAGCGCGTAGCCGAAGCGGTGGGTGCCGAGGTCGGTCTCGGGGTCGGGGCTGTGCGGGGCGCGCAGCAGGGTCAGCCGCACGGTGGTGCCCAGCACCCGCCCTCCCCCGTCGCCTTCCCCGCCCCCGTCGTTCTCCCCGGCGCCGGCGCCCTCCACGGCGTGCTCCGTACGGGTCACATCGTGGCCGTACGTCGAGTCGTTGAGCAGCGCCGCGCCGTAGCCGGGCTCGGCGACCCGCAGCCAGCGGTGGGCGCAGATCTCGAACCGGGCCGCGTCCCAGCTGGTGTTGGTGTGCGTGGCGCGGTCCACATGCCCGAACTGGATCTCGGAGGTGGACACCTTGGCGTGGATGTCCAGCGGGAAGGCCGCCTTGAGGACCTTCTCCGACTCCTGCCAGTCCACCTCGGTGGTGATGTCCAGCCGGCGGCTGCCCCGGCTGAGCCGGATCTCCTGGGTGATCCGGGAGGCCCCCGACGCGCCGAAGACGCGCACCACCCGCACCGCGGCGCGCAGCGGCCCGGACTCGACCAGCTCGACGGACTCGGCGTCGGTGAGGTCGGTGTGGACCCGGCGGTAGTGGCGGTCGATGTCCCAGGCGTCGTACTCGTTCGGGTGGTCGGGGTGCAGCTGGAGGAGGTTGCCGCGGGCGCCGGGCGCGATCAGCTCCCGGTCGGCCGCGAGGTCCACCACGGAGGTGAGCAGCCCGTCGCCGTCGATCACCACCCGCAGCAGGTCGTTGTCCAGCACGATCGTGCGCCCGTCGCTCAGCGCGCCGACCGGCACCTCGGACGCGCCGGCCGCCGGCGTGTCGCCGTGCACGGCCGACGCGCCCAGCGCGGGCAGCCGCACCGCGACCGCGGCGCGCCCGTCCTCCAGCGGCTGCACCGGCGCGCCCGGCGGCAGGGCCGCCGCCGTCGGCGCGTCGAGCGTGACGACCTCCTCGCGCGCGTACGGGGAGGCGTTCAGCACCACCGGCCCCTCCGACGCGCCGCCGAGCGCGGCCACCGCCGCGGCGACGATCCGCTCAAGATCGGCGCGGACCCGCTCGTAGGTGTCGCGGGCCTCCCGGTGCACCCAGGCGATCGAGGAGCCCGGCAGGATGTCGTGGAACTGGTGCAGCAGCACCGTCTTCCAGATCCGGTCAAGATCCTCGTACGGATAGGCGTACCCGGGGGCCCGCAGCGCGGCGGCCGTCGCCCACAGCTCCGCCTCCCGCAGCAGGTGCTCGCTGCGCCGGTTGCCCTGCTTGGTCTTGGCCTGGGTGGTGTACGTGGCCCGGTGCATCTCCAGATACAGCTCGCCGGACCACACCGGCGCCTTGGCCGCGTACTCCCGCTCGGCCTCCGCGAAGAACGCCGACGGCCGCTCGATCTCGACGCGCGGCGAGCCCTCCAGTGACTTGAGCCGCCGCGCCTTCTCCAGCATCTCCCGGGTGGGGCCGCCACCGCCGTCGCCGTAACCGAAGGGGACGAGGGAGCGGGTCGCCAGCCCCTTGTCGGCGAAGTTCCGCTCCGCGTGGGCCAGCTCGCTCGCGTGGAACTGGGCGTTGTAGGTGTCCACCGGCGGGAAGTGGGTGAACACCCGGGTGCCGTCGATGCCCTCCCACCAGAACGTGTGGTGCGGCATCTTGTTCGACTGGTTCCAGGACAGCTTCTGGGTGAGGAACCACCGCACCCCCGCCAACTTCGCCAGCTGCGGGAACGCGGCGGTGTAGCCGAAGGAGTCCGGCAGCCAGATCTCCTCGGTGTCCACCCCCAACTCCTCCAGGAAGAACCGCTTGCCGTGCACGATCTGCCGCGCCAGCGCCTCCCCGCCGGGCATGTTGGCGTCCGATTCGACCCACATCGAGCCGACCGGGGCCCAGTTGCCCTCCGCCACCGCCTTCTTGATCCGCTCCCAGATGTGCGGCTGGTGCTCCTTCACCCACGCGTACTGCTGCGCCTGCGAGCAGGCGAAGACCAGCTCCGGGTACTCGCCCGCGAGCGCGGTGACGTTCGCGAACGTACGGGACGCCTTGCGCACGGTCTCGCGCAGCGGCCACAGCCACGCCGAGTCGATATGGGCGTGTCCGGTCGCCGACACGCGGTGGGCGCTGGCGTGGGCGGGGCGGCTGAGCACCTCGGCCAGGGCGGCGCGCCCGGCCGCGGCGGTGCCCGGCACATCATGGAGGTCCAGCGCGTCCAGCATGTTCTCCAGCGCGCGGAGTATCTCGTGGCGCCGCGGCCGGTCCACGGGCAGCTCGCGCATCAGCTCGGACAGCACCTCGATGTCCAGCACCAGGTGCCAGACCTCCTCCTCCAGCACGGCCAGGTCCGCCGAGGCGAAGCGGTACAGCGGCCGGTCCCCGGCGGTCAGCACATCGCCCAGCTGGGTCGGCTCGAAGCCGTCGCGCAGCACGGCCGGGTTGGCGGCCGCCTCCAGCAGCAGCCGCACCGGCTCGCCGCCCGCCGCCGGGGCGGCGACGGGGATGTGGCGGTTCCGCGGGTGGATGCCCTTGATCGGCACCCCCTCCGCGTCGTACACCAGCCCCTCGGCCTGGAAGCCGGGCGCGTCGCCGGTGAAGCCGGGGTCGATGACGGCCTCGACCCGCCGTCCCGCCCACGCCTCGGGCACCTCCCCCTCGAGCCGGAACCACCAGGTGGACCACGGCGAGCCCCAGTCGGTGCCGGTCTCGAATGGCTCGTAGGACCCCTTCAGCGCGTCGCGCACCGGCACCGGCTCGCCGGGGGTGCGCCACGCGGACAGCGTGAGCGGGGCGCGCGCCGAGTACTGGGCGGGCCTGATGAACTGGTGCAGCGCCCGGTCGAGGCGCCCTTCCACCAGCGATCGGTCGTCGTGCATGCGCGGCTCTCCTCGGGATCGGCGCTCGGCGGATCAACACCCCGATCACTTCCCGCGGTGTGTGGGCGCCAACACGCGGGAAGCATTCCCGTGAGCGTGTTCGACGACAATTCGACGCTGGCCGCGCCACGGGCGGCCGGGGCGGGGGAGGATGAAGCGTCAGCCTGCACGTCGGGGCGGGGCGGCCGGGCGGCCGGAAGCGGGGGCTGTGGCCATCGAGAGCGAGCGGGGCCCGGCCCTCAGCAAGCGATTACGCGGCGGCGAGCTGCCCGGGGTGGCGGAGGTGCGGGCGGGCCTGCGCGAGCTGCTGCGCCACTGGGGCGAGCCGGGCCGGAGGGACGTGGCCGAGCTGCTCGCCAGTGAGCTGGTCACCAACGCGCTGGTGCACACCGACGGCGGGGCGCACCTCACGGCCACGCTCGGCGCGGGTCCGGGGGCCCTGCTCTGCGGCCGATTACGGGTCGAGGTGCGGGATTTCGCCTCCCGGCATCCGACGCCGCGCGTCCAGGTGTCGGAGGAGGGCACCTCCGGGCGCGGACTGATGCTGGTCCACTCGCTGGCGGACGCGTGGGGGGTGCGGGCCCACGGCGTGGGGAAGGCGGTCTGGTTCGAGCTCGACGCGCGGTGCGGGTGAGGCACGGCGCGGGAGACACCCCCGAGGCTCGGCGCGCGGTCGGGGCGAGGTGCGGCGCGCGGTGCGCCGCGCGGTCGGCGTGAGGTGCGGCGCGCGGTGCGGGTGAGGTGCGGCGCGCGGGAGACGGCGCCGGAGGTTCGAGGCGCGGTGTGGGGGAGAGGAGCCTGTCCGGCGGGGGCGGGAGAGGAGCCCGGCTCCCCGTCCCGCCCACCCGGCGGTCAGCCGAAGGCCCGCTCGATCTGCGCGAGCTTCTCCTCGAGGGAGTCGAGCCGCGGCATGGTGAGCGTGTCGTCCTCGGCGGTGAGGTCGATGGTCCGCGGCCGCTCGGCCGCGCGGTCGCCGACGGTTCCGGCGGTGGCGTCGTCAGCGTCGCCCGCGGACCGCAGCGCGGGCCGGGAAGCGGGCGCGGGCAGCTGCCCCTTTTCCAGCGAGGGTGAGTTTTCCAGCGAGTTCTCCGGTATGGCAGGCTCCGATGTGAGCGCGGGCTGCGGGGAGGACCCGGTGACCTCCACCTGACGGCCACCACGCCGGCCCCAGCTGCGGTGCTGCCGGTTCAGCGCCCGGATCCTGGCCCGGTCCAGCTTCTCCTGCTCGCGCCTGCGCTGCCGGTTCAGCTCCTTCTCCCTGCGGTCCTCGCGGACCTCCTCGACGGCCTCGTCCAGGGTGCGGACGCCCTCGAGCAGCATCAGCGACCAGGCGGCGAAGGTCTCGCGGGGCGCGCGCAGCCAGCGCACGATACGGATCTGCGGCAGCGGCCGCGGCACCAGACCCTGCTCGCGCAGCGCCGCCCGGCGGGTCTGCTTCAGTGCGCGGTCGAAGAGCACCGCGGCCGACAGCGACATGCCGGCGAAGAACTGCGGCGCCCCCGCGTGGCCCATGCCGCGCGGCGCGTGCACCCAGTTGAACCAGGCCGCGGCGCCGGCGAACAGCCACACCAGCAGCCGGGAACCGAGCGCGGCGTCACCGTGGCTCGCCTCGCGCACCGCGAGGACCGAGCAGAACATCGCGGCGCCGTCGAGCCCGAACGGCACCAGGTACTCCCAGCCGTTCGTGAGGGCGAGGTTCTCGCGTCCGAAGCCCACCAGGCCCTGGAAGGAGAGCGCGGCCGCCACCCCCGCGCAGCAGAACAGCAGCACGTACGAGGCCATGCCGTAGATGGCCTCCTTGCGCCGCCGGCGCTCCTCGCTGCGCTCCCAGGAGTCGGTGGTGGCGTTGTCGTCCTTGCTGTTGCGGCCGCGCGCGAGCACTGTCACCGCTCCCACGACGCCGACCAGCACCACGACGGCCGGGAGGCCCCAGCTCGATATGTCGGTCAATCTCATCCGGTGTCCCTTGCCTGGCTTCCGTGAAGTTCTGGCCGCAGTACCCGGCCTACTCGCGCGACATCTTGGCGCAAACCTCGCTTGCCCCGAGTGGTTTCCGGACAAGAGGCCGCCAATTCGGCGGGGGGACACGCGGATAGGTGCGATACGGTTCGAACGCTCGCGCTGTGCAAGCGGCTTGCATTCTATTCATGGAACCCGATCGGGCGTAAACGGGTCTCTGAGCTTGCGTCAGGGTGCTCGATGTGCGCCCTTGTGCTGTGTTCCGTTAGCGTTGCCTTAAATACGGCGTCCGAGGGGTTTGACCTCACGTGACCTCCGCATATGGTTTCCAGCGGACGTCGGGAGGAGCCGAGGTGGAGCAGGCCAGAGCCGGAACGGCGGCGGAGCCGCCCCCAAGTCCCGGCACCCCTTGCCCCGGCGGGACCACCCCACGGCCCCGGCGCCACTCGGTGCGCGGGCAGATCCTGGACGCCCTGCGGGACGCGCTGGTCGGCGGCGAGCTCGCCCCCGGCGAGGTGTACTCCGCGCCGGCCCTCGCCGAGCGCTTCGGCGTGTCCCCCACCCCCGTACGGGAAGCCATGCAGCAGCTCGCGGGGGAGGGGGCCGTCGAGGTGGTGCCCAACCGCGGATTCCGGGTGGCCCGGCGCAGCGCGCGCGAGCTGGCCGAGCTGGCCGAGGTCCGGGCGCTGCTGGAGGTCCCCGTGATGCTCAGCCTCGCCGAGGCGATCGCCCCCGAGCGCTGGGCGGGGCTGCGGCCCTTCGCCGAGGCGACGGCCGCGGCGGCGGCGAAGGGGGACCGCGCGGCGTACCTGGAGGCGGACCGCACGTTCCACCAGGCGGTTCTCAGCCTGGCCGGAAATCAGCAGCTCGTCGTCGTGGCCGACGAACTGCACCGCCGGGCGCAGTGGCCCCTGGTCGGCGGCCAGATCGTCCGCACCGCCGACCTCATCGCCGACGCGGCCGAACACACGGCCCTGCTCGACGCGCTGACCGAGCGGGATCTCGACGCGGTCGAGTCCCTGGTGCGCGACCACTTCAACGGCGGCGACTGACGCTCGCGCGCGCCGGCGCCCGAGCCTCCCCCACCCCACCCCTTCCGGAGAAGGCGGATCGCCGGGAAAGCGAAGAGGCGGAGGCGAACCGAGCCCTAAGGGCAGCGGGGCCTCGGTCACGCCGGCGTGGAGGGGGTGCGTGCTAACTGGTCGGCGAGCCACACCGGGACGCCGCCCAGCAGCCGCACCAGGCGGACCGCCTCCGTGCGCAGGCGGGTGGCCTCCGGCTCCTCCTCCACTTCGGCCAGGGCCGCCAGGGCCGGGGCGATGCCGATCAGATAGCCCAGCTCTTCCCGGATGCGCAGCGATTCGGCGAAGCCGCGCCGGGCCTCGACCACCTCGCCCTCCTGCTCCGCCATCGCGGCGAGGTGGCGCCAGGTGAACGAGCGCAGCAGCTCGTCGCCGTGGTTGGCGGCCCCGGCGTGGGCGCGCTGGAAGGCGGCCTGGGCGCCGGTGGGGTTCTGGGACAGGTGCTGGGCGATCAGGCCGCGGCGGAAGTCGAGCAGCGGGCGGGTCGGCGAGCCGGGGCCGAGCAGCGCGGCGGCGCGCCCGAGCGCGGTGCGCGCCTCGTCGGCGCGGTCGCGCGCCCCCAGCAGCGTGGCGGCGTACGCGAGGTAGCCGCGCTCGCAGGCCGTGGCGCCCCGCTCGTCGTCGGTGAGGGCGAGCGCCTCCGCCGCCCGCAGGGCGTCCTCGGCGGCCTCCCACCCCTCGGAGGTGTACATGCAGCGCTCGATCAGCACCGCGCTCCGCTTGAGTGCGGCCGAGGTGTCGGTTATCGCGCGGGGGGCGAGCAGGGCGGCGGCGTCGTGCCAGCAGCCGCGCGACCGCAGCCGCCATACCGCCGTGTCCAGGGGGTCGTCCACGCGACCCGGACGGAGATCAGAATCGGAGTCCGACGATCCAGGTGGTGACATGGCGGTGTCCGCCACATTGCCCTCCCCAAGCGCGCCATCGAGCCGGAAGCTGTGATCCGAATCTCAGCATGAATGCGAGGGCCCGGCCAAGGGGTCGGTGTGAATGAATTCACAAACACTTGGAAAACCGGTGAGTCCTTGACAGGCGCGAGCTGCCGCCCCCGCGAACCCGCGTTCGCTCTGCCCAGCAGCTCAGCCCGGCAGCTCAGCTCATCCGCAGGGCCAGGAAGAAGTCCACCTTGTCCTCGAGCCGCGCCAGGTCACGCCCCGTCAGCTGCTCGATCCGCCCCACCCGGTACCGCAGCGTGTTGACGTGCAGATGCAGCCGGGCCGCGCAGCGCGTCCAGGAGCCGTCGCAGTCCAGGAACGCCTCGAGCGTGGGGATCAGCTCGGCGCGGTGGCGGCGGTCGTAGTCGTGCAGGGGGTCGAGCAGCCGGGCGGTGAAGGCGCGGCGGACGTCGTCGGGTACGAAGGGGAGCAGCAGGACGTGGGAGGCGAGCTCCTGGTGGCCCGCCGCGCAGACCCGGCCCGGGCGGGCGGCGGCGACCCGCCGGGCGTGTCGCGCCTCTTCGAGGGCGCCGCGCAGCCCTTCGGCGGACTGGACGGTGGCGCTGACGCCGAGCGTCAGCCGCCCGTCGCCGTCCAGCCCCCGGAAGAGCGGTTCCCGGACGGCGGCGAGCAGCGCGTCAGCGTGGAGCCCGGCCTCGAAGCCGTACGCCCGCTCGGCGCCGCCGCTCCCGGCGGCCGTGTCGCCGCCGGTGTCGCCCCTCGCACCACTCGCCGTACCAGTTGCCGTACCGCCCGCCGGGGCCGCCGCCGCGCCGTCGGCCGGCGCGGGCAGCGGGACGAGCGCGACCGCCTCCTCGCCGGTGTGCGCCACCGCGATCCGGTCCGAGGGCTCGGGCCCGCCGGCCTCCGGGTCGACCAGCACCTCTTCGAGCAGCGACTGGGCCACCGGGCCGCCCGGCGCCGGGGGAGCCTCGCCCTCCCACTCCACGCGGGCCACCACCACCTGCCAGTGCGGCGCCGTGCCCAGGCCCGGCAGCAGGACGGGGGCGGCTACCCGCAGCCGGGCCGCGACCTCGGCGGGCGGCGCGCCCGACTGGACCAGCTCCAGCACCTCCTGGGCCAGCCGGCGCCGTACGGTGCGGGCGGCGTCCCTGCGGTCCCGCTCCACGGCGATGAGCTGGGTGACGCCGTGCAGCAGGTCAAGCCGCTCCTCCGGCCAGTCGCCGGCGTCCGCCCCGACCACCAGCAGCCAATCGGACAGCACGGTCTCGCGCACGTCCCCGGAGCCGGCGGGGCCGCGGTCGCTGCCGCGGATCGGGAAGAGGGAGTACGTGGCGCCGTCGGCGGCGGTCACGCGGTGCGGGCCGCGCCGGCCGGAGCGCTGGGCGGCCAGGTGCTCGCCCGCGAGCTGGGCGCGGACCGCGGCCGGCAGCTCGGGCGCGCCCCCGGGGCCCACCGCCCCCGCGCCCCCGGGGCCCACCGTCCCCGCGCCCCCGGGCCCGGCGGCCGCCGGGCCACCGGACGCCGCGACGGTCGGCACCGCGATCCGGCGGCCGGTGGAGGAGAGCACCCAGGCGGGCAGGTCCAGGTCGGAGGCGAGCAGGTCGAGCACGACCTCCGGGCCACCCCCCGCGGGCCCCGAGGTCATCAGCCGCCGGTGCCGGTCCACGACGGCCGCCAGGTCCCCGGCCCGCTCCCCGGAGACCCGGCGCACCACGTACTCGGTGATCGACGCGAACGCCACGTCCTCCACCACCGAGAACAGCGGCAGCCGGTGCCGCGCGCAGGCCAGCACCAGGTCCTCGGGCACGGAGCCCAGCTCCGCCTCACCCGCCGCGAGCCCGGCGACCTGGGCCTCCACCAGGATCCGTACGAACCGCTCGGAGTCATCCGGCTCCCGCCGCCACGCCAGACCGGTCAGCACCAGCTCGCCACCGGACAGATAGCGGCTCGGGTCGCGCAGGTCGGTGGTCATCACGCCGCGCACGGTGCGGTCCAGCTCCTCCTCGCCGCCCAGCAGGCGCAGCCCCAGGGCGTCGGTCTCCAGCAGTGCGCGCAACCGCATGTCGTCGCCAGCAATCCTCGTGTGTCGCCGGTGGAAGTCCTCGCAGTCCTCGCCGCTTCGGTGGCTACCGCCGAGCTTTCCACTCCCCGTCTTTCGTTCGAATCTACAAGACCCGCCCGCCGGCCAGCCAACCGCTTCATGTCTTCGGTGACTGCACCAGGTGGCCCATACCTCGGTCTACTGGCGGCAAGCCGCGTGCCCGGCGGGAGAGCCGAAGAGCAGAGTGCTGGGGGACACACCCCGGAGAGACCGGAGAGAAGGGACGCCCATGGAGTTCCTCCGCCCCGCCAGGTGGGACGAAGCGCTCGCCGCGAAGGCCGCGCACCCCACCGCCGTGCCGCTCGCGGGCGGGACCGATGTCATGGTCGAGCTCAACTTCGACCGGCGGCGCCCCGATCACCTCCTCGACCTCGGCCGCATCCCCGAGCTGCACACCTGGGAGACCGGCCCGGAGACCGTGCGGCTGGGCGCCTGCGTGCCGTACGCGCGGATCATCGAGCGGCTGCCCGGCGAGCTGCCGGGGCTGGCGCTCGCCGCGCGCACCGTCGGTTCGCCGCAGATCCGCAACCGGGGCAGCGTCGGCGGCAACCTCGGCGCCGCCTCCCCGGCCGGTGACGCGCACCCCGCGCTGCTCGCCGCCGGGGCCGAGGTGGAGGTGGCGTCGGTGCGCGGCAGCCGCCTGATCCCGGTCGAGGAGTTCTACACCGGCGTGAAGCGCAACGCCCTGGCGGACGACGAGCTGATCAGGGCGATCCACATCCGCAAGGCCACCGGACCGCAAGCGTTCTCCAAGGTCGGCACGCGCAACGCCATGGTCATCGCCGTCTGCGCGTTCGCGATCGCCCTGCATCCGCGCACCCGTACGGTGCGGACGGGCATCGGGTCGGCCGCGCCCACCCCGGTCCGGGCGCGCGCCGCCGAGGACTTCCTGAACGCCGCCCTCGCCGAGGGCGGCCACTGGGACGGCGGCCGGGCCGTCACCCCGTCGATCGCCGGGCGGTTCGCCGAGCTGTGCGCCGCCGCCTGCGACCCGATCGACGATGTGCGCGGCAGCACGGCGTACCGCCGCCACGCGGTGTCCGTCATGGCCCGCCGCACGCTCGGCTGGACCTGGGAGGCGTTCCGCGAGGGCGGGGCCATCACCGGAGGAGGCGCACAGTGCGCGTGACGTTCACGGTCAACGGGCGGCGGCACCAGGCCGACGAGGTGTGGGAGGGCGAGTCGCTGCTGTACGTGCTGCGCGAGCGGCTGGGCCTGCCGGGCTCCAAGAACGCCTGTGAGCAGGGAGAATGCGGCTCCTGCACGGTCCGGCTCGACGGGGTTCCGGTGTGTGCCTGCCTGGTGGCGGCCGGTCAGGCCGAGGGCCGCGAGGTGGTCACGGTGGAGGGCCTGGCGGAGTACGCGCGGGCTCGGAGCGACGGGGCGGCGGCCGGGGCCCGGAGCGAGCGGGCGGCGGGCGACGGGACACCCGCGCAGCCACCCGTCCAGCCGCCCCCGCTCGCCCCCGTCCAGCAGGCCTTCATCGACGCCGGCGCCATCCAGTGCGGCTTCTGCACCCCCGGACTGCTCGTCGCCGCCGACGAGCTGCTGGAGCGCGAACCCGACCCCTCCGACGCCGACATCCGCGAGGCGCTCTCCGGCAACCTGTGCCGCTGCACCGGCTACGAGAAGATCCTCGACGCGGTGCGCCTGGCCGCCGCGCGCGGCGCGGAGACGAGGCCATGACCATGGACACCGACCGCATCACCACCTCCACCTCCACATCCGGCCGCGCTCCCGCCCGAACCGCCACCGAGCTGCGCCAGGGCGCCACCGCCAAGGGCACCATCGGCGAGTCCACGCCACGCCCCGACGGCACCCTCAAGGCCACCGGCGAGTTCGCGTACTCCTCCGACCTGTGGCACGAGGACATGCTGTGGGGCTTCACCCTCCGCAGCCCGCACGCCCACGCCGAGATCCGCTCCATCGACATCGGCGAGGCGCTGGCCATGCCCGGCGTGCACACCGTCATGACGTACGCCGACCTCCCCGCCGAGACCCACTACGGCCTGGAGATCCGCGACCAGCCCGTGCTCGCCGCCGGCCGGGTCCGCTACCACGGCGAGGCCGTCGCGATCGTCGCCGCCGACCACCCCGAGACCGCGCGCCGCGCCGCCGCCCGGATCAAGGTCGAGTACGCCGAGCTGCCGCTGGTCACCGACGAGGCCACGGCCACCGCGCCCGGCGCGCCCGTGCTCCACCCCGGCCGCGCCGACCGCCACGCCGGCGGCGTCCCGCACCCCAACATCGTCCACCGCCAGCCCATCAGGCGCGGCGACGTCGCCGCCGCCGAGGCCCGCGCCGAGGTGGTGGTGCGCCGGGACTACGAGGTCGGCATGCAGGACCAGGCCTTCCTCGGCCCGGAGTCCGGTCTCGCCGTGCCCGCCGAGGACGGCGGCGTCGACCTCTACATCGCCACCCAGTGGCTGCACGTGGACCGCGACCAGCTCGCCCCCGTCCTGGGCCTGCCCGCCGACAAGGTCCGGCTGACCCTGTCCGGCGTCGGCGGGGCCTTCGGCGCCCGCGAGGACCTGTCCATGCAGGCCCACGCGTGCCTGCTGGCGCTGCGCACCGGCCGGCCCGTCAAGATCGCCTACAACCGGTACGAGTCCTTCTTCGGCCATGTCCACCGCCACCCCGCCAAGCTCGCCTACGAGCACGGCGCGACCCGCGACGGCAAGCTGCTGTACGTCCGGTGCCGCATCGTCCTCGACGGCGGCGCGTACGCCTCCTCCTCCCCGGCGGTCGTCGGCAACGCCGCCTCGCTGTCCATCGGCCCGTACGCGGTGGACAACGTCGACATCGAGGCACTCGCGCTGTACTCCAACAACCCGCCCTGCGGCGCCATGCGCGGCTTCGGCGCCGTACAGGCATGCTTCGCCTACGAGGCGCAGATGGACGCGGTGGCGGCGGAGCTGGGCCTGGACCCGGTGGAGTTCCGGCAGCGCAACGCCATGTCCCAGGGCACGGTCATGCCGACCGGCCAGCGCGTCGACTCCCCGGCCCCGGTCGCCGAGCTGCTGCGCCGGGTCAAGGAGCGCCCCCTGCCGCCCGAGCGCCCCTGGGCGGACGCCGGGGGCTCCGTGGACGTACGGGGGCTGCCCGGCGGGCTGTCCAACACCAGCCACGGGGAGGGCGTGGTGCGCGGCGTCGGCTACGCGGTCGGCATCAAGAACGTCGGTTTCTCCGAGGGCTTCGACGACTACTCCACCGCCCGGGTGCGGCTCGAAGTGCTGGGCGGGGAGCCGGTCGCCCTGGTGCACACCGCCATGGCCGAGGTGGGCCAGGGCGGTGTGACCGTACACGCCCAGATCGCCCGCACCGAGCTGGGCGTCACCCAGGTCGTGATCCACCCGGCCGACACCCGGGTCGGCTCGGCGGGCTCCACCTCCGCCTCCCGCCAGACGTATATGACCGGCGGCGCGATCAAGCACACCTGCGAGGCGGTGCGCGAGGAGGTGTTCCGGCGCGGGCGGGAGCGGTTCGGCCACCGGCACCCCGGCTGGGCGGGCGACGCGGGACTGCTGCTGGAGGGCGGCAAGGTGGTCACCGGGGCGGGCGAGGTGATCGGCGACCTCGCCGAGATCCTCGGCGGGGACGCGATCGACATCGAGCGGGAGTTCCGGCACCGCCCGACCGAGCCCTTCCACCCCGAGACCGGGCAGGGCTTCGGCCACGTCCAGTACTCCTTCTGCGCCCACCGGGCCGTCGTGGACGTGGACACCGAACTCGGCCTGGTCAAGGTGGTCGAACTCGCGGCGGCCCAGGACGTCGGCAAGGCGCTCAACCCGCTGGCCGTCGTCGGCCAGATCCAGGGCGGTACGACCCAGGGGCTCGGGCTCGCGGTCATGGAGGAGATCCAGGTCTCCGGCGGGGCGCTGGTGCGCAACCCGTCCTTCACCGACTATCTGATCCCCACCATCCTCGACACGCCGAGCATCCCGGTGGACGTGCTGGAGCTGGCCGACGACCACGCTCCGTACGGGCTGCGCGGGGTCGGCGAGGCCCCGACGCTCTCCTCGACCCCGGCCGTGGTCGCCGCGATCCGGGCGGCGACCGGCCTGCGGCTGGGGCGCGTCCCCGTCCGGCCGGAACACCTGACAGGCACGTGACGGTTGTGGGTAGAGGTGACACAAAAGGGCGCGAAGGGTGCAAGGGGCGCGAGGGGCACAAGAGGGCCCGCCCGCCAGCCCGCGCGTCCGCCCGCCCCCTCCGGCGACCAAGGAGCTGAGCACCATGCTGGACATCGCTGCCGAGCTGCACCGCTGGTGTGAGGAGGGGCGCGACTTCGCCGTCGCCACGGTCGTGTCCGTCGGCGGCAGCGCGCCCCGGCAGCCGGGCGCCGCGCTGGCCGTGGACGCCGCGGGGACGGCGGTCGGCAGCGTGTCCGGCGGGTGTGTGGAGGGCGCGGTCTACGACCTGTGCCAAGACGCGCTGCGCACCGGGCGGGCCGTGCGGGAGAGCTTCGGCTACTCCGACGAGGACGCCTTCGCCGTGGGCCTGACCTGCGGCGGGATCATCGACATCCTGGTCACGCCGGTGCCCGCCGCCGACACCGGGCCGCGCCTCGTCCTCGCCGCCGCGCTGTCCGCCGCCGCCCACGGCCACCCGGCGGCGCTCGTACGGATCGTGGAGGGGCCGGCCGGGCTGCTGGGCCGCGCGCTGCTGGTGCGCCCCGACGGCTCGTACGAAGGGAGCCTCGGCCCGGCCCTGGACCGGACGGCGGCGGACGAGGCCCGCGCGCTTCTGGAGGCCGGGCGCACCGCCACCGTCACGGTCGGCGCGGACGGCGGCCGCTGCGGCGAGCCGCTCACCCTCCTCGTCGAGTCCGCCGTGCCCCCACCCCGGATGATCGTCTTCGGCGCGGTCGACTTCGCGGGCGCGCTGGTGCGGATCGGGAAGTTCCTCGGCTACCACGTGACGGTGTGCGACGCCCGGCCCGTCTTCGCGACCGCCCGGCGCTTCCCGGAGGCGGACGAGGTCGTCGTCGAGTGGCCGCACCGCTACCTGGACGCCACCGAGGCCGACGCCCGTACGGTCCTGTGCGTGCTCACCCACGACGCGAAGTTCGACATCCCGCTGCTGGAGCGGGCGCTGCGGCGGCCGCTCGCCTACGTCGGCGCGATGGGCTCGCGCCGCACCCACGAGGACCGGCTGCGGCGGCTGCGCGAGGCCGGGCTCGCCGACCGGGAACTGGCGCGGCTGCGCTCCCCGATCGGCCTGGACCTCGGCGCCCGCACCCCGGAGGAGACGGCCCTGTCCATCGCGAGCGAGATCGTCGCCACCCGGCGGGGCGGCAGCGGCACGCCCCTGACGGGGGCGCGGACCCCCATCCACCACGACGTTCCCGCGCCCCTGGGGCCGACCGGCCCGATCGGCTCGGTCGCCTGACGGAACGCCACCCGTTGGTGGGGGAGCGGTTCGGCCACTCGGCGGACGTACGCGTTGCGGGGCCCCGGTTTCTGATTGAGCCTCAGAAATCCACCCCGAAACCGCCGCTCGAGGAGTGCGCACGTGCGTAGAAGACGGACGATCCCCACCAAGCCGATGGCCGTTCTGGCCGCGATCGCGCTGCCCTTGTCCAGCGCCGCCGCCGTGTACGCGGCCGTGCCCCGGGAGCCCCGGGCCGAGGCCTTGAACCGCCTCTACACCCCGCCGGCCGGGACGGCCCCCTACCGTCAGGTGACCCGGCTGGCCCGGCATGGCGACCGCGGCGCGGCCGCCGGGGTACTCGCGATGCTCCGCACGCCTCACGCGGTCTGGTACGGGGACGAGACCCCGGAGGAGGTCGAGCAACTGGTCCGCGCGACCACCCGGCGCGCCGCCCGGCGGGGCCGGGTGCCGGTCCTCGCGCTCTACAACGCCCCCGGCCGCGACTGCGGCAACTACTCGGCGGGCGGCGCGAAGGGCACCGCGGAGTACCGGGCGTGGATCGACGCGGTCGCCCGGGGCATCGGCAACCGCCGGGCCCTCATCGTCCTGGAGCCCGACTCACTCGCCCTGCTGCCCTCTGACTGCGACCGCGCGGGCGGCGCGGCCGGCGGGCACCACGAGGACGCCCGGGACGAATTCCCGGGGGAGCGGGAGGGCGCGGCGGAGGGCGGCGAGGGACTCGACGGCGGTGTCGACGGGGGTGTCGAGGGCGATGTGGACGGCGATGTCCTCGACAGTGAGCTGTTCGCGGGCGGGGCCGGGGTGCTCGGCGGCGTGCTGGCACACGCGGAAGCGCAGGCCCAAGCGGAGGCCGAGGCGCGGCTCGCGGCACAAGCGGCCCCGCCGGTCGGCGTGCACCTGCCCGCGGACGTGCGGGCCGGGGGCCCCGGGGGCGCGCGGGCCGACGTCGGCGCCGACACCGGTACCGGCACGGACAACACCGTCACCGACACGCCGGGCGGCCGCCCCGCCGGCCAACCCGCCGGGCAGCACGCCGAGCAACCCGCCGGGCAGCACGCCGACCCGCACCCGGGCCGGCCCGCGGCCGGCGGCACCGTGAAGCCCACGCAATCCGCGCGACCCACCCAGCCCACTCAGCCCACTCAGCCCACGGTTCGGCCCGCGCCCACCCCCGCCGAGCTGAGGGCCCGTACCGCCGCCCGCTACGCGGAGATCCACTACGCGGTCGACACCCTCGAACCGCTGCCCGGCGCCAAGGTCTACCTGGACGCCGGACACGCGGGCTGGCACTCCGTCACCGGCATCGTGGGCCGCCTGCTCCACGCGGGCGTGGACCACGCGACCGGCTTCGCGATCAACGTCTCCCACTACCAGACCGACGAGGACAACGCCTGGTACGGCCGGCTCATCTCCTCCTGCCTGGCCTACGTGGCCGACGGCGGCGACATCATGGACTGCCCCGACCAGCGGTGGCCGCGGCTGCGCGCCGAGCGGTGGCTGGAGATCCATGTGCTCGACGAGCCGGAGGAGATGAAGCACTTCGTCACCGACACCAGCCGCAACGGCCGCGGTCCGTGGACACCCCGGGCCGGCAGCCACGCCGACCCCCAGCCCTGGTGCAACCCTCCCGGCCGCGGCCTGGGGATCCGTCCCACCACCAGGACGGGCGATCCGCTGCACGACGCCGCGCTGTGGGTGAAGACCCCGGGCGAGTCGGACGGTCAGTGCCTGCGCGGCACGGCGGGCCCCCGGGACCCGGAGCGGGGGACGGTCGACCCGGAGGCGGGCCAGTGGTTCCCCGAACAGGCCCTGGAGCTGGTCCGCTTCGCCCGCCCCTCGCTGTGACCGTACGTCAGGACGCCGCGGGCGCGACCAGCACGCCACCGATGCCGCTGCGGCCCGCCGGCGTGCCCACCAGTTCCACGCTCACACCGGAACGGACGCGTTCGCCGAACACGGCGACCACCGCGTCCGTGACCTCGGAGATCAGCCGGGCCACGATCTCCTCCGCGTCCGGCCGGCTGAAGGCGGCCTCTTTGATGCCGAACGTCACGCTCGGCGCCGGCGCCTCCGCCGGCTTGCCGCCGATGCCCCAGCGGCCCGCCGGCAGGCCGATCAGGCGCACGTCCACGATGTCCCGCGCCCACTCCCCGTAGACCGCGACGACCGCGTCGGTCAGGGCTTCGATCAGGTCGGTCTCCCGGCCGGCGAGGTCGCTCTCGAGGACATGAACGGTCAGATGCGGCATGACGCCACCCCCAGGTAATAGCTTTGAAAGCAAATAATATTTGCAAGCAAAGCTAAATCGCCGGGTTGACCATGTCAACCCGGCGATTCCCGGCGTCACCCGGCGCACCTCATCCGGCGCGCCTCACCCGGCACGCGTCAGTCGGACGTACGGGCCGGGCGCCGGCCGGCGCCGCGGCGCTCGGTGGTCCAGTACAGGAGGGCGAGGAGCGGCAGGGCCGCGCCGAGGAGGGTGACCGTGCTCCAGCCGCCGGCCCGGTAGGCGAGCGAGCCGAGCTGCGAGCCGAGCGCGCCGCCGATGAAGAAGGTGGCGATGAAGGCCGAGTTGAGCCGGGCCCGGGCGTTGGGGTCGAGCTGGTAGATGGTGTGCTGCCCGAGGATGAGGGTGGTCTGCACGGCCGTGTCGACGAGGACGGCGGCGAGCGCCAGCAGCACCACGCTGTGCTGACCGAAGCCCGCGACGGCGAAGGCCACCGCGGCGACGGCGAAGGCGACGCCGGTCATGGGGCGGACGAGCTCGCGGTCGGCCCAGCGGCCGGCGAGCGGGGCGACGGCCGCCCCGGCGGCTCCGACGAGGGCGAAGATGCCGACGCCCACGGGGGAGTAGTGGAAGTGCGGCCCGGTGAGGACGTACGAGACGGTGGTCCAGAAGGCGCTGAACGCGCCGAACATCGCGGCCTGGTACAGACCCCGGCGCAGCAGCGCCGGGTGGGTGCGCACCAGCGCGACGGTGGAGCGCAGCACGTGGTGGTACGGCACGGAGGTGGTGGGCGCGTGCTGGGGCAGCGCCGCCCGCAGGGCCAGGGCCAGGGCGGCCATGAGCACGGCGGAGCCCAGGTAGACGACGCGCCAGCCCGCGACGTCGGACACCAGGCTGCTGACGGTGCGGGACAGCAGGATCCCGGTGAGCAGACCGCTCATCACCCGCCCCACGATCCGCCCGCGGGCGTGGTCGGGGGCCAGGCTCGCGGCGAACGGCACGAGGATCTGGGCCACCACGGAGGTGGCGCCGCTGATCAGCGAGGCGGCCAGCAGCATGGGGAAGCTGGTCGCCAGCCCGGCCGCCACCAGGGAGAGGGTGGTGATGGTCAGCAGCGCGGTGATCAGCCCGCGCTTCTCCAGCCGGTCGCCGAGCGGGACCAGGAAGAGCATGCCGATCACATAGCCGACCTGGGTGAGGGTGATCAGGGCGCCCGCGGTGGCGGTGCTGATGTGGAAGACGTCGCGCAGGGACGACAGCAGGGGCTGCGCGTAGTACAGGTTGGCGACCGTCATGCCGGAGGCGACGGCCAGCAGCGCGATCAGCCAGCCCGGTACGCCATGGGGAGCCAGGCGGCTGTCGGCGGCGCGCGGTGATGTGCGCAGAGCGGTTGACTGGGACACGGGACCTTCTTCGGGGAGCGAGCCGGGGGCCGGCTCGGGGGATGCCTGGTGGATCGAGCGTCTTTCTTGCTGCTTTCACCTGGCATCAAGCGCGCGGCGGGTCCCGTTCTTCCGCAGTCGTGGCGATGGTCGTCGATAATGGTTATCTCTGCTGGAGATGAGCGACCGCAGACCGCACCCGCCTGCTTGGCGGGTGCGGGTGCGGGTGCGGGTGCGGGGGACGCGGTGGGCCGGGTCAGGCCGCCGGGTTGTGCCGGATGAGGGTGTCGACGAGCCCGGACACGGTGTTCGGGAAGTCCATCGGCACCACGCCCAGACCGGTCCAGCCGCTGGCCTCGGAGCTCTGAAGGAAGCTCTTGACCTGCGGGTTCAACCGGTCCGCGTTGGAGCGGGGCGGGAGCAGGGCGGCGGTCGAGACGTAGTTGAGGAAGAGCTTGCCGGGCTGGGTGGCGGCCTTGCGGAACTGGGCCTGGATCTTCGGCCACTTGCCGAACGGCTCCGCCATGTATTCGTCCTGGATGTCGAAGAGCCGCGCGTCGGCGTACCGCACCCCCGGCATGTTGTCGGAGTCGGCGAGCAGGACGACCCTGCCGCGGGCCTCGCCCAGGGTCGGGAGCGTGGCGTCGAGGCGGAACAGCGGTCGCCAGCCCTTGCCGTCCAGGTAGGTGTCGAAGATGCGGCGGAACTCCGCGGCGCTCTCCTCGGAGTACTCCTGCTTGACGCGCATGAGCACGGTCTCGGAGGGGTGCGCGGTCAGGAAGGAGCGGCAGGCGGTGAGGACGTCGTCGAAGTTGAGGTGCTGGTAGAAGGCGCCGTGGTGGATGGGGAAGGCGCCCTCGAAGGCGCGGCAGCGGATGTCGAGGAAGCGTATGCCGCTGTTCAGCTGATCGGCGATGGTGGTGTTCTGGCACTCCGTCCAGGGGCCTCCGTAGCGGGCGCCGGAGTCATGGGTGCCCGGCAGCGTCAGCCGCTGGACGGGGGTGGCGTCCGCGATGCCCGACAGCCAGTCCTGGGTGGTGAGCACCCTCGGTGCCGCGGTGGCCGTGGCCGCCTGGCCCGCGGTGGAGAACAGCCCCGCCGCGGACACCGCGGCCGCGCCTCTGAGAAACCCTCGCCGGTCCATGCGTCGTCTCCCGTCGCTGTGGTGTGAGTCGCCGGAGGGCATCGAAGCACAACACGCGCCGGGAAAACGCCAGTTGTGCTCTCCCGTGCCGCCGGCGCGGCTCCGGGGGCGAAGGGAGGGAAGAGAGGGAAGGGAGGGAAGGGAGAGGATCGGCTGAGGACAGAAGCTGACCGCAAGGCGCCCTACTGTGAGCGCATGACGAACGACGTGCTCGGCCCGCGAGCCCTCAACCGGGCCCTGCTCCAGCGCCAACTGCTGCTGGACCGCTCCCCGTCCCTCACCGCGCCCGAGGTGATCGAGCGGCTGGTCGGCATGCAGTCCCAGGCGCCCGGCGCCCCGTACATCGGCCTGTGGACGCGCCTGGAGGGCTTCGACTTCGAGGAGCTGTCCCGGCTGACGCGCGAGCGGGAGGTCGTCCGGTTGGTGCTGATGCGCGGCACCGTGCACCTCGTCACCGCGGCCGACGCGCTGCGGCTGCGGCCGCTCGTCCAGCCCATGCTCGACAAGCAGTTCCGCGGCACCCCCTTCGCCCGCCTGCTGTCCGGCGCGGCGCGGGAGGAGCTGGTGAAGACCGTCCGCGAGCTGCTCGCGGACGGCGCGCTCGGCCCGGCCGAGCTGCGCGCCGAACTCGGCCCCCGGTGGCCGGACGCGGATCCCGGCGCGCTGGTCGACGCGGTGCGGCTGTGGGTGCCGCTGGTGCAGGTGCCGCCGCGCGGGCTGTGGGGGAAGAGCGGCGGGCCCCGGTACGCGACCGTCGAGGACTGGCTGGGCCGGCCGCTGGACGCCGACCCCTCCCCGGACGCGATGGTGCTGCGCTATCTCGCCGCCTTCGGGCCCGCCACCGTCGCGGACATGCAGAAGTGGTGCGGGCTGACCGGGCTGCGCGAGGTGGTCGAGCGGCTGGGACCCCGCCTGCGGAGGTACCGGGACGAGAGCGGGCGCGTGCTGTACGACCCGGCGGACGCGTCGCTCCCCGACCCCGAGACCCCCGTCCCGGCCCGCCTGGTCGCCGACTTCGACAACCTGCTGCTCTCGCACGCCGACCGGGCCCGCATCCTCGCCGACGGCTACCGGCGGCGGGTGATGGGCGACAACGGCGTCGTGCGCGGCACCATCCTGGTGGACGGCTTCGTCGCCGGGATATGGAAGATCGAGCGCGCCCGCGGCGCGGCGGTGCTGCGCGTGGCCCCGTTCATTCGGCTGGGCGCCGCCGACCGGGAGGCCCTGGAGGCCGAGGGCACACGGCTGCTCGCGGTGACCGACCCCGAGGCGGGGGAGCGGGAGGTGCGGTTCGACCCGGTGGCCGAATGATCAGATCCGGGTCTGTTCTGATCCGGGCCGATCGGATGGCCGATCAGATCTGATCAAAATAGTGTGCCAAGCGGCGCCGGCCGTCGTGCCGTATCCCCCAACATTCGGGCGCCAGCGGTCAGAGCCAGTCGCGCCGCTTGAACACCAGGTACAGGCTCACGCAGACCACGGCCATCAGCAGGATCGCGAAGGGGTAGCCGAAGACCCAGTGCAACTCCGGCATGTGGGTGAAGTTCATCCCGTAGATGGTGCCGACCAGCGTGGGGGCGAAGAGGATGGCTGCCCAGGCGGAGATCTTCTTGACCTCCTCGTTCTGCTCGAAGCCCGCCTCGGCCAGCGCCCGCATCTCCGCGTTCTGCTGCTGGGTGACCAGGGTGGCGTTGACCGCGAGGATGTCGGTCAGGGCCGAGCGGAAGCCGTCCACGCGCTCGCTGGTGTGGGTGACGTGGTCGGCCACATCGCGCAGATAGCGCTGCAGCTCCTCGTCGGTGCCGTACTTGTCGAACCCGGCCATCAGCCCGTGCAACATCCCCACCAGCGGGCGGGTCGCGCGCTGGAACTCCACCATCTCGCGGGAGAGTTCATAGATGCGGCGGGACACCTCGGGGTCGCCGCGGAACACCTCGGTCTCGATCTCGTCGATGTCGTTCTGCACGCCCGCGACCACCGGGGCGTACCCGTCCACCACCGAGTCCAGGATCGCGTACAGCACCGCCTCCGGGCCGAGCGCCAGCAGCTCGGGCGTGGCCTCCATGCGGCGGCGCACCGCGGACAGGTCGGGGGCGGCGCCGTGCCGGACCGTGATCACGAAATCGGGGCCGACGAAGACGTGCAGCTCGCCGAAGTCGACCTCCTCGGGCGCGTCGAGGTAGCGGGCCGCGCGCAGCACCACGAACAGCGTGTCGCCGTAGCGCTCCAGCTTGGGCCGCTGGTGGGCCTCCATCGCGTCCTCGATGGCCAGCTTGTGCAGGTCGAACTCGTCCGCGAGCGAGAGCAGCTCCGCCTCGCTGGGCCGCAGCAGTCCGATCCAGGCCATGGCCCCCGGCTCCTCGCGCAGCCGGCGGTAGGTGGCGGCCAGCGTGCCGGGCGTGCCGACCCGGCGCCCGTCCCGGTAGACCGCGGCGTCGACCACGCTGCGCTCGTCCTCCGCCGCCACCCGGGCGCCCGGGGCGGCGTCGCGCGGCTCGGCGCCCGGCGGCTCGGCCGGGCCCGCCCCGGGCCGGGGCGCGCCTGAGCCGCCACGGCCCGGGGCGGGACGCAGCCAGGAGGGCTTCCGCGGGGTGCGCGGGGACCGGGAACGATGCTCTGACATGGAGGGATCCTCACGAGTAGCAGGCGCGGGGGGCGGGCAGCCGGGCACACCGCGGGCGCACTGACCTCAAGGCAGGATATACACCCCAAATGTCCGGGACCCGCCCGGGTCGCCGGGAGCCGCGCCCCTGCGCGGGGCTACGGCAGCAGCCCCGCACTACATCCGCCCCACCCCGTCGCGCCCCGCCCCGCCCCGCCCCGCCGCGTCGCGCCCCGCCTCGCCGAGTGGCTACGGCAGCAGCCCCGCCCGCCGCGCCTCCACCACCGCGTGCAGCCGGGTGTGCGCCCCCAACTTCCGCATGGACGAGCGCAGATAGCTCTTCACCGTCTCCGGCCGCAGCCCCAGCCGGTCCGCGGCCGCCGAGTTCGTGGCCCCCGACGCCACGCACGCCAGCACGTCCACCTCGCGCGGCGACAGCTCCACCCCCGGCCGGGCCGGCGCGTCCCCCGCGCCGCCGGCGGAGGCCCTGGCCAGCCGCCCGCAGGCGCTGAGGATCCGCTCCCGCAGCTGTGGATCGGCGACCTGCTGGGCCAGCGCCCGCAGGTCGCCGTGCGCCTCGCGCACCTCTTCCCACAGCGCCGGATCCGCCTCGGGCGGCTGCTGCGCCACGGTCAGCAGCCGCTGCGACTCGTCCTGCACCGCCAGCGACTGCTCCAGCTCGCGGGCCACCTCCATCGCCGCGTTCAGCGCCCGGTCGCCGAGGGCGATCGGCTGGCGCAGCGCCCCGTACAGCACCCCGCGCACCCGGCCGCGCACCACCACCGGCACCGCCAGTATCGAGCGCAGGCCCTCGGCGCCGACCGCCGCGTCGTACTCGTGGCTGATCGCCCGCGAGGTCGGGTAGTCGGACACCGAGATCGGCCGGGACATGGTGATCACCTTGCCGCCCAGGCCGTTGCCGGGGGTGATGGCGAGCCCGCGCAGGGAGTTCGTGGTGGTGCCGGTCAGCTCGGAGATGCGGAACTGCCGCGCGCCGGAGAACAGCCCGCCGAACGCGACGGGCAGCCCGCCGCGCCGCCGCATCCGCAGCAGGGCCGTCCGCACATCCACCGCCCGGTCCGATTCCGCCACGGCCACCTCCCCGAAATGCCACCACCCCCGTCCGGGGGTGGTGAGACCCAGATCACCCGTCGCACGATGCTAGCGAGCAGCACGGCAATCAGGAGGAGATGTGACAGCAAACGGCCGGACCCAGAGTTTCCGGGCAGCCCGGGACTTCCTCCTGGCGCATCGCGACGACTACACGGCGGCGTACGAGGGTTTCAGATGGCCGCGTCCCGCCGAGTTCAACTGGGCACTGGACTGGTTCGACCGGATCGCGCGGGGGAACGACCGTACCGCCCTGCACATCGTCGAGGAAGACGGCCTCGAGACGCGGATCAGCTTCGAGGAGATGCGCCGCCGCTCCGACCGGGCCGCGCTCTGGCTGCGCGCCCAGGGGGTGCGGGCGGGGGACCGCATCGTGGTCATGCTCGGCAACCAGGCCGAGCTGTGGGAGACGGCGCTGGCGGCCATGAAGCTGCGGGCCGTCGTCATCCCCGCCACCCCGCTGCTGGGCCCGCTGGACCTCGCCGACCGGGTGGAGCGCGGCCGGGCCGCGCATGTGATCGTGCGGGCCGGGGACGCGGCCAAGTTCGCCGAGGTGCCGGGGGACTACACGCGCATCGCGGTCGGCGGCGCCCCGGAGGGCTGGCTGGCCTACGAGGACGCGGGCACCGGCCTCGGCACGGAGGCGCCCGGGGCACCGGACCCGGCCTTCGTGCCGGACGGCCCGACCCTGGCCGACGACCCCCTGATGCTCTACTTCACCTCGGGCACCACCGCCCGCCCCAAACTGGTCCAGCACACCCACACCACGTACCCCATCGGCCATCTGTCGACGATGTACTGGATCGGGCTGATCCCGGGCGACGTGCACCTCAACATCTCCTCCCCGGGCTGGGCGAAGCACGCCTGGTCCAACCTCTTCGCCCCCTGGAACGCCGAGGCGACCGTGTTCGTGTACAACTACACGCGCTTCGACGCCGCCCGTCTCATGGCCGAGATGGACCGCTGCGCGGTGACCACCTTCTGCGCTCCGCCGACCGTGTGGCGGATGCTCATCCAGGCCGACCTGACCCAGCTGAGCACCCCGCCCCGGGAGGCGGTGGCGGCCGGTGAGCCGCTGAATCCGGAGGTCATCGAGCATGTGCGGCGCGCCTGGGGGGTGACCATCAGGGACGGCTTCGGCCAGACCGAGACCTCCGTCCAGGTCGCCAACACCCCGGGGCAGCCGCTCAAGACCGGCTCGATGGGCCGCCCGAGCCCCGGCTTCGCGGTCACCCTGCTGGACCCGGTCACCGGGCAGCCGGGCGACGAGGGCGAGATCTGCCTCGACCTGTCGGGCCCCTCGGGCCGCCCGGTCGGCCTGATGACGGGGTACGAGGGCGACGAGGAGCGCACCGCCGAGGTGACGGCGGGCGGCTACTACCGCACCGGCGACATCGGAGCGCGCGACGCGGACGGCTACATCACCTACGTCGGCCGCGCCGACGACGTCTTCAAGGCCTCCGACTACAAGATCTCCCCGTTCGAGCTGGAGAGCGCCCTCCTGGAGCACGAGGCGGTCGCCGAGGCGGCCGTGGTCCCGGCGCCCGACCCGCTGCGGCTGGCCGTGCCGAAGGCGTATGTCGTGCTGGCCGAGGGGTGGGAGCCGGGGCCGGAGACGGCCAAGGTCCTGTTCGCCCACTCACGGGCGGTCCTTGCCCCCTACAAGCGTGTTCGTCGACTGGAATTCGCGGAACTTCCCAAGACCGTCTCCGGCAAAATCCGCCGTATAGAGCTACGCGAGCGCACCCTGCGCGGCGATGGTGTCGAGTTTCATGAGGAGACCTCATGACCGACCCGCACTCACCACGCGATCACGAGGAGTACTCATGACGGACCGCCCGGCCGACCCCTCAGGCCCATCGGGCTCATCCGGCCCGCAGGACCCGGCTGACACCGCCGCCCCCACAGACCCCTCCGCTTCGACCCGGACCACCGGTTCGACCGGGACCGCCGCCTCCGCCGGGACCGCCGCCACTGCCGGGGCCGCCGCGCCCGCGCCCGCCCTGGCGTACGCGAGCGGGGCCGGCGAGGTCCCGCTGCTCGGCGACACCATCGGCGCCAATCTGGCCCGCGCCATCGAGCGGTTCGGGGAGCGCGAGGCTCTTGTCGACCTCCCCAGCGGACGCCGCTGGACCTACACCGAGTTCGGCCGGGCCGTCGAGGAGGTCGCGCTCGGGCTGATGGCCAAGGGCGTCGGCAAGGGCGACCGGGTCGGGATCTGGGCGGTCAACTGCGCCGAGTGGGTGCTGGTGCAGTACGCCACCGCCCGCATCGGCGCCATCATGGTCAACATCAACCCCGCCTACCGGGTCCACGAGCTGAAGCTCAGGCTCCGGCGGGCCGGCATCTCCGTCCTGATCTCCTCGACCGAGCACCGGACCAGCGACTACCGCCGCATGGTCGAACAGGTGCGCTCCGAGTGTCCCGCCCTGCGCGACGTCATCTACATCGGCGACCGCACCTGGGACGGGCTGATCCGCGCGGGCGCCGATGTGTCACGCGAGCGGCTGCTCGAGCGCGAGGCCCGGCTGTCCTGCGACGACCCGGTCAACATCCAGTACACCTCCGGCACGACCGGCCTCCCCAAGGGCGCCACGCTCTCCCACCACAACATCCTCAACAACGGTTACTCGGTCGGGGAGACGCTCGGCTACACCCCCCAGGACCGGGTCTGCCTGCCGGTCCCCTTCTCCCACTGCTTCGGCATGGTGACCGGCAACCTGGGCGCCACCAGCCACGGCGCCTGCATCGTCATCCCCGCCCCCACCTTCGACCCGGCCGCCACGCTGCGCGCCGTCGAGCAGGAGCGCTGCACCTCGCTGTACGGCGTCCCGACGATGTTCATCGCCGAACTCGGGCTGCCCGACTTCGACGCGTACGACCTCTCCTCCCTGCGCACCGGGATCATCGCCGGGGCCACCTGCCCGCCGGAGGTCATGCGGCGCGTGGTGGAGGAGATGCACATGGCCGAGGTGTCGGCCTTCTACGGCATGACCGAGCTCTCGCCGGTGTCCATCCAGACCCGCCGCGACGACGACCTGCGGCACCGCACCGGCACGGTCGGCCGGGTGCTGCCGCATATCGAGATCAAGGTCGTGGACCCGGTGACCGGCGTGACGGTGCCCCGCGGCACCCGCGGCGAGCTGTGCACCCGCGGCTACTCGGTGATGCTCGGCTACTGGGAGGAGCCCGAGCGGACCGCCGAGGTGATCGACGCCGGGCGCTGGATGCACACCGGCGACCTCGCGGTGATGGACGAGGACGGCTACGTCCGGATCGTCGGCCGGATGAAGGACATGATCGTCCGGGGCGGGGAGAACGTGTACCCGCGGGAGATCGAGGAGTTCCTGTACACCCATCCGAAGATCGCCGATGTGCAGGTCGTCGGCGTGCCGGACGAGAAGTACGGCGAGGAGATCCTGGCCTGCGTCATCCTGCGGGAAGGCGCCAGGTCGCTCAGCCGTGACGAGCTGGCCCGCTTCTGCCGGGGCCGCCTCGCGCACTACAAGGTGCCCCGCTATCTGCGCATCATGGAGGCCTTCCCGAGGACCGTCAGCGGCAAGGTCCGCAAGGTCGAGCTGCGCGAGGCGGGCATCGGGGACGCGGTCCGGCTGCGGGACGCCCGTACGGACGCCGCCGACACCCAGGCGGTTCCCCTGCGCTGACGCACCCTCGCGCCGATCCGCCCCCGCGCTGGGGTAACGGCCCGGCTGTCAGTGCCCCGTGGTGGAATCGTCCCCGGCACACAAGCGGTATGACGGGGCACCACGGGGGCACTGATGGCACGGCGTTCGGCACTGGCCGCGATCGACACCCTGCGCGGGCTCTCCCGGGGCGCCCCTCCGCCGCCCGCCGACGAAGGCGTGCTGCGCCTCCTGGCCGCCACGCACGTCACCTTCTGGCCCGGTGCTCGGTTCCCCGCATGGGTGCGCGACGCCTGGGCGGCCTGGGACGGCCGGGGGATCGCCGACCCGCTGCGGCCGGCGCCGGAGCCAGACCCCCACCGGGCGCTCACGCGGCTCCGCGAGGACCACGTCTGGAGCGACAAGCTGGGCGTCAACGAAACGCTCCGCGGCGAGCTGGACACGGCCTGGCTCGCGGGCACCGTCACCGGCCCGGACCTGCTCGCCGCCACCCCCGCCCGGTACACCATGCCGGTGTGGCACCAGTCCGCGTCCCCGGCCATGCACGGGCTGGAGCGGACGCTGCGCACCTTCCTGGCCGGCGCGCTCGGCACCGACACGGACGCCTGGCTGCGGCTCGCGACCGCCGTGGAGGAGGTGCGCACCCTCCCCGGCGCCGACCGCGACGCCACCTGGCCCGACCTGCTGGCGCGCGCCGCCGGCACCCCCGCCGACCCCGTGCGGATCGTCCCGTACGGCAAGGTCACCGGCCGCGACCGGGAGAAGCTGCTGAGTTGGCGCGAGTGGACCTGGCCGGCCGGGGAGGTGCTGCGGCGGGCCCCCGACGCCAAGGTCCTGGACGCCCTCGTGCCGCTGCTGCCCGACCACACCGGATGGCTGCTCGCGCTGTACGTGATCGCCCAGCGGCAGCCCGCGCCCCGGGCCCTCGTCGAGCATCTGATCGGGCGCGGCGACCGCGAGGCGCTGGTGCTGCTGGCGGAGTGGAGGGACCTCGACCCGCCCACCCATCGCGCCCTGCGCGCCCACGGCGACCCCGAGGTCCACCTCGGGCTGCTCGCCCCGCACTTCTCCCTCGGCCCGGAGGAGGCCCGGCAGCTGCTGGACGGCTCGGTGCCGCTCGCCCCGTACGTGTCGCGCATCCCGGGCAACGCGTACCCCGACCTGCCGCACGCGGCCGAACCGGAGCTGATCGGGGCCGCGTTCGCCCACGACCACGGGCGGTTCAAGACCGCCGAGCAGCTCGTCGGCTGCCTGAACACGCTGCGGTGCGGCGGCCCCGGGGGCCTGTCCGCGCTGCTGGCCACCGGCCGGGTGGGCCCGGCCGTCACCAGGATGTGCCGGCAGGCCCTCGCCTCCGCCGACCCCCTCGCCACGCTGGAGGAGCGGGCGCGGCGCGAGCTGACGACGAAGAAGCTGGCGGGCCGGCTGCGCAAGGTCCGCACCACCTCCGGCTTCGCCGACACCGACCGGCTTCTCGCCCTCTTCCCGGACATCGACTGGGAGGAGCTGGAGGCCGAGCACGCCCGCGAGCCGTTCGCCTTCTGGCCGGCGGTGGTCGGCCATGCCGCGACCCCCTCCGCCGTCGCCGCGCGCCACGCCGGCGCGATCCTCGGCGACCGGCGCGGCAGCCGCCGCCGGCGCCCCGCCCGGGACGCCGAGATCGCCCGCGGCATGGCCCGGCACGGCCTCGGCGCCGCCGACTGGCGGGCCATCACCCCGCGCGCCGACCGGCTGCTGGCCGATGGCCTGCTGACCGCCGATGACCTGGTCTCCCTCGCGGCCCCCGCCGACCGGATCCTCGGCTACCTCGGCAGCGCCCTGCGCCGCGCCGACGCCCCGGCCCCGGCCAGGGCCGCCGCCGAGCGGGTCGCCGGGCTGGTCGCCACCCACCTCGACGGCAGCGACGACCCGGACGCGGCCTGGCAGCGGGTGTACGCCCGCCTGGCCGGGCAGGCCCCGCGGTGGCCCCGGGCGAGCAGCATCGAGGCGACTCTCGCGACCCCCACGCCCCTCTCGCCCCTGGAGCCCCTTGCGCCCGTCACGAGCGCGAGCGCACCGCCGAGGTGAAGGAGCGCACCAGCCCGGCGACCTCCCGCGGGCACTCCAGGAGCATCGCGTGCGACGCGTCCAGCGTCCGCACGGTGAGGTGCGGGTGCGCGGCGGCCAGCTCGCCCAGGTCGCGGTCGAGCCCCTTGACGTACGCGGCCATCAGCTCGTCGAACCACGCCAGCTCGCCGCCCTGCGCCACCAGCCGGCCCGCCCGGACGACCAGCACCGGGCGGTCGAGGCGGCGGTAGACGGGGAAGAGGTCCAGCTCTTTCATCCGGTCGAGCATCTCGAGGGCGCGCTGCCGCTCCGGCCGCAGATACAGCCGCCCGTCCGGGGTCTCGCCGAGCGCGCGCCGGACGCCCTCGTCGAGCGCCTCGGGCGCGATGCCCAGCGCCTTCGCCATCGCCGCCTGCTGGGCGAGCACGGTGGTCTCCAGCGCCTTCGGCGGGAAGGTCCTGCCCATCGCGGCCTCGGAGAACCGGCGGGCGTGGGCCAGACCCTCGAGCACGGTCTCCCGGTCGAGGCCCACGTACTGCTCGGGGCGGCCCTGGCCGACGCCGTCGAGGTTGACGGCGGCGGGGGTGCGCGGGTGGGCGTCCGCGTACAGCGCGGCGACCATGCCGCCGAGGGAGTGGCCGACCGGTATGGCCTCGGGGATGCCGCAGGCGTCCAGCACGGCCTCGACGTCGTCCAGCACGGCGGGGAACGTCCAGGGCGGGTCGCCGGGGCCGGAGCGGCCGTGGGCGCGCAGGTCCATCGAGACGACGCGGTGGTCGATGGCGAGGTCGGCCGCGGCGACCGACCAGTCGGCGAGGGTGCGGGAGGCCCCGTGGAGCAGCAGCAGGGGGGTGCCGGTGCCGCCGTGGTCGCGTACGGCCAGCGTCAGGTCGCCGCGCTCGACGGTGAAGTCGACGGGGGAGTCAGGGGTGGGCGAGGGCATGGGGCATCGCTCCGTGGTGTCGCGGACAATGCGGACAAGGGGATCGACCGCCGAATGGGGTCGGTCACCACCGTAGGGCGTCGCACGGGCTCCAAGATCATCCTCCGAGGGGAGGCCCGAGGGCCCTCCGCCGGGTCATAATGAACAAGGGCCGAACGCGGAACACGCGTGAACGGCCGTGGAGCCGCGCCGCCTTGGACCCTTGCCGCCCCGGATCCCCGCCGCCTCCGATCCCCGCCGTCTTGGCTCACCGCTCGGCGGGGCCCACCCGGGTCAGCGAGTCCGCCGGATCGTTGACGGGCTGTGGGGTGCCGGTCAGATCCATGATGAACAGCGGGATGTGCAGCGCGTCGGCGCGCGCCCGCGCGTCCCTGGCATAGCCCGCGAGCGAGAAGAAGACGCCGGCGGCGGACTCGTTGAGCCCGGTCAGCCACAGGCACTCGACGTCGCGCAGCGAGGTGGGCCGGGTGGTCGGGTCCACCCGGGCGACCAGGCCCGGCCCGCACAGGTCCACGGACGCCGCCTGGCCCTCCGGCCTCCGCACCTCCCGGAAGCCCAGCCACGTCAGATACTGCGCGGCGGCGGTCACCGCGTCCCGCGCGGTACGGATCGTCACCGGCCGGAAGGCCGGGCGCGGCGCGGCCGGGGGCCGGTCCGCGGGGCGGTCCGTGGCCCGGTCCGCGGGGGCCGGCGCCGGCGCCACCGGCACGCGCACCAGCGCGCCGCACGCGCAGCCGAACTCCGGCTGGGGCCAGTGGCCCCGCAGGCCGCACATGGCGCAGGTGGCCACCACCCAGGCGTCCTCCCAGGTGCGGTGTCCGAACTCCTGCGGGATGCCGTCGCGCAGCACGGGCAGGGTGAGCGGCGCCCCGCACGAGCAGGGGTAGGTGGGCGGGGTGAACGACTGCTCGCGGCGGCAGGCGGGGCAGCGCACCGGCACGCTCTCTGTCATCTGCTCCTCCGAGGAGATCGCTCCGAGAGGTATCGGCCCATGCTCCATGAAGCGGGCGGCTCCCGGCAGCGAGTTGGGGGTTCCGTGCCCGGCGGGCCGACCGCCGTGTTAAGGCCCCCGCCGCGCCCGGGGACGGCTGGTGACGCCCGCCACGCGGGCGCAGTAGGTTGTCGGCGTGAGACTGAGGGTTGAGTTCACCACCGAGCCGTTCGACCTCGACGAGGTGCCCCCGCACGCGGTGGCGGCCCGCGAGATCGTGCAGGGCGCCGCGCTGGACTCCGTCGACGTCGGCCCGTTCGGCAACACGGCGGAGGGCCGGGCGGAGAGCGTGCTGGCCACCATCGACGCGCTGCTCCGCACCTCCTTGGCGGTGGGCGCCACCCGGGTCTCGCTCCAGGTGAACGTCATCGCGGACGCGGAAACGGTCACAGGCGCGGAAACGGACACAGGAGCGGAACCGGACACGGACGCGGATACCGACACGGACGCGGCTGCGGCCCGGGGCGGGCCGGGCGGCGCGGGCGGGCCGGGGGAGGGCGGCAGGTGACCCCTCCCGCCGACGAGCCCTTCGTCACCGCCGTCAAGCCGCTGGTGGACGCCATAGGCGGCGAGCTGATCGCCCCGGACCGCGCCCAGGGCGACGACGTGGTCCTCTCCTGGGAGGGCCGGGCGGTCGTGGCCGTGCGCCTCCCTCACTTGTCCGCCTCGCTCGACCACATCCTCGCCGAGCTCCGCCGCCGCCACGGCGTTCCGCTCCGTGACCTGGACCGCAGGACCAAGCAGTCCGTCGTCCGCGTCCTCGAACAGCGCGGCGCGTTCTCGATGCGCCACGGCGTGGAGACGGTCGCCACCGCGCTCGGCGTCAGCCGCTTCACGGTCTACAACTACCTCAACCGCGAGAACGCCGAGCGGGCGGCCGGACCCGGCGCGGGTGGCCCGGAGGAGCGGGGTGGGGCGGGCGGCGCGTAGGGGGCAGTCCGCGCGGCCGGGCCTGGGGCGGCACCGGGGGTGTTCAGGCCAGGCCGCCGTTGCTGTGCAGCAGTTGGCCGTTGACCCAGCCGCCCCGTTCGGAGCACAGGAAGGTGACCAGGTTGGCGCAGTCCTGGGGCATTCCGAGGCGGCCCAGCGGGGTGGCGCGGGCGAGGTCGGTCTTCTGCTGCTCGGTCATCCAGCCGGTGTCCGTCGGCCCGGGGTTGACGGCGTTCGCGGTCACGCCGAGGTGGGCGAGCTCGCGGGCGGCGGCCAGGGTGATGCGGTCCATGGCCCCCTTGCTGGCTCCGTAGGGGAGGTTGCCCGCCGTGTGGTCGCTGGTCAGGCTGACGATGCGGCCGGTGCCCGGGGTGCCGCGGAACCTCAGCCCGTATTCCTTGATCAGCAGCCAGGTCGCCCGCGCGTTGACCGCGAAGTGCAGGTCGAAGCTCTCGAGGGAGGTGTTCAGCAGGCCAGAGTCGACGGATTCGCAGTGGCAGAGCACCAGAGCGGTGACCTGGCCCAGCTCCTTCTCGACCGCGTCGAACAGCTCCGCCGGGACGGACGGGTCGCTCAGGTCGGCCTCGATCGCCATCGAGCGCGCTCCGAGCCCGCCCAGCCGCTCGCGCAGCTCCCCGGCGGCCTCCGGCTGGTCTCCCCAGGGCATCCTGCGGTCGTACGGCGCCCAGTGGCTGAAGGCCACGTCCCAGCCGGTCTCCGCCAGGTCCAGGGCGACGGCCGCGGCGATGCCCTCCCGCCGGCCCGCCCCGGTGACCAGGGCCAGCGGACGCCCCGCGCCGGCCGTCTCCCGTCCGCTCATCGCGTGCGCCTCATCGCTCATGGGGCTCATCCTGCCCCGCCGTACGGCCGCCGGGCACGCTGATTTCCGGCCCGGGGGCCGCCGTCCGGGCGGATGTGGCGGCGCGCCACGGCAGCAACTTTTCAACAAACTGTTGACGCTCGTCGGGGGCGGCTCCTAGCTTGCCGGTGTGACTTCCAGCGCTCCGCCGGGGCTGGCCCGGTTCAACGCAGCGGACGAGCCGGGCGTGGCCGCGCTGCTGCGCGAGGTGTGCGCCAGCCGGGCGTGGGCGGCGGCGGTGGCCGCCGGGCGGCCGTACGGCAGCGTGGCCGCGCTGCTGGCCGCCGCCGAGGACGCCGTGGCGGGGCTGACCGACGCGGACCTCGCCGAGGCGATGGCCGGGCACCCGCCCATCGGGCGGCCGCGCCCCGGCGACGCCGCCTCGGCGCGTGAGCAGAGCGGGGTGGGGGAGGCCGAGCGCGCGGAGCTGCTGGAGCTGAACCTGGCCTACCAGGAGCGCCACGGGCATGTCTTCCTCATCTGCGCCACCGGGCGCGGTGGGCAGGAGATGCTGGCGGCGCTCAAAGAGCGGATCGGCAACGACCCGGACACCGAACGCGACATCGTCCGCACCGAGCTGGGCAGGATCAATCGCATCCGGCTGGCCCGGCTCGTAGGCGATGAGGGTCTCCGGTACGAGGACGGCGGGGACGAGGGCCTTAGGTACGAGGGCGTCAGGGACGAGGGCGTCGGGGACGAGCGGGAAGAAGGAGGGCAGGGGTGATGGCCACGGCATCCGGCGCGCGCACCTCCGTGTCCACGCACATCCTGGACACCACCCTCGGCCGCCCGGCCGCCGGCGTGGCCGTCGAGCTGTCCGTCCGCCCCGCGGGCGACGCGCCCTGGGCGGCCCACGCCGTCTCCAGGACCGACGCCGACGGCCGCTGCAAGGACCTGCCCGCCCTCCCCGGGTCCACCGCCCACGCGCGGCTGCGGTTCGAGGTCGAGCCATACCTGGACCGCGCCGGACACGCGTCGGCCGAGGGGCGGCCCGCCGGAGCCTTCTTCCCGGAGGTGGCGGTGGTCTTCGCCGTCGAGCCCGGGCAGCACTACCACGTGCCCCTGCTGCTCAACCCGTTCGGCTACTCCGTATACCGAGGGAGCTAGCACCGATGCCCACGCTCGGCCAGAACCAGTACGGCAAGGCGGAAACCCGCGTCGTCAGGATCGTGCGGGACGGACCCGTCCACCACATCAAGGACCTCAGCGTGTCGGTGGCGCTCTCCGGCGACATGGACGAGGTCCACCTCTCCGGCAGCAACGCCAACGTCCTGCCGACCGACACCACCAAGAACACCGTGTTCGCCTTCGCCAAGCGGCACGGCATCGCCTCGCCCGAGCAGTTCGCCATCCGGCTCGCCCGCCACTTCGTCACCGGCCGGGCCGCCATCCACACCGCCCGGATCCGGATCGAGGAGTACGGCTGGGACCGGATCGAGACCCCCGGGACGGCCCGGCACTCCTTCGTGCGCCGGGGCCAGGAGACCCGCACCACCCAGGTGGTCCACGACGGCGAGCGGTGGGAGGTGGTCTCCGGGCTGACCGACCTGACCGTCCTGAACTCCACCGACTCGGAGTTCCGGGGGTTCGTCAGGGACGAGTACACCACCCTCCCGGAGGCGCGCGACCGCATCCTCGCCACCGACGTACACGCGCGGTGGCGCTACGGCTGGAGCGACGAGCGCGAGCCGGCGCCGGACTGGGACCGGGCATACGCCGGGGCCAGACGCGACCTGCTGGCCGCCTTCGCCGAGACGTACTCGCTCTCGCTCCAGCAGACGCTGTACCGGATGGGCGAGCGCGTGATCGAGAACGCTCCCGTCATCGACGAGATACGGCTCTCGCTGCCCAACAAGCACCACTTCCTGGTCGATCTGGAGCCCTTCGGGCTCGAGAACGACAATGAGGTGTACTTCGCCGCCGACCGGCCATACGGCCTCATCGAGGCCACGGTCCTGCGGGACGGCGTCCCGCCCCGGATCGCCACCGACTGAAGGGCGCTCCCCACGTGAACCGCATCGTCATCGAGAACTGCGCCGTCGCGACCGTGGACGCCCACGGCACCGAGCACGCCGACGGCCATGTCGTCGTCGCGGGCAACCGCCTGGAGTCGGTGGGCGCCGGCCCCGCGCCCGCCGGTCTCGACGGGGTGGTCCGCCGGATCGACGGCACAGGACACCTGGCGACCCCCGGCCTGGTCAACACCCACCACCACTTCTACCAGTGGCTCACCCGAGGCCTCGCCCAGGACCTGGGCCTCTTCGACTGGCTGGTCGCGCTCTACCCGACCTGGGCGCGGATCGACGAGCCGATGGTGTACGAGGCGGCGCGCGCGTCGCTGGCCATGATGGTCCGCGGCGGCGTCACCTGCGCCATGGACCACCACTACGTCTTCCCGCGTGGCGCGGGCGATCTGCTGGGCGCCGAGATCCGCGCGGCCCGCGAGCTGGGCGTGCGGTTCACGGCCGCGCGCGGCTCCATGGACCTCGGCGAATCGAGCGGCGGGCTGCCGCCCGACTTCGCCGTCGAGACCATAGAGGAGGCGCTGCGCGCCACCGAGGAAGCGGTCGACACCCACCACGACCCGTCCTTCGACTCCATGCTGCGGATCGCGGTCGCGCCCTGCTCGCCCTTCTCCGTGTCCACCGAACTGCTCCGCGAGGCCGCGCTCCTGGCCCGCCGCAAGGGCGTACGGCTGCACACCCACGGCTCGGAGACGGTGGAGGAGGAGAAGTTCTGCCACGAGAAGTTCGGGATGGGCCCGACCGACTACTTCGAGTCGACGGGCTGGCTGGGCGAGGACGTGTGGATGGCGCACTGCGTCCACATGACCGACGACGACATCGCCGCCTTCGCCCGCACCGGCACCGGCGTGGCGCACTGCCCCTCCTCCAACGCCCGCCTGGCCGCGGGCCTCGCGCGCGTCCCCGACCTGCTGGCCGCCGGGGTGCCGGTGGGCCTGGGCGTGGACGGCACCGCGTCCAACGAGTCCGGCGAGCTGCACACCGAACTGCGCAACGCCCTGCTGGTGGGTCGGCTCGGCCCGCACCGGGAGGCGGCGCTGAATGTCCGTCAGGCGCTGCGCCTGGGCACCTACGGCGGGGCTCGGGTGCTCGGCCGCCAGGACGAGATCGGCTCCCTGGAGCCGGGCAAGCTGGCCGACCTGGTGCTGTGGAAGCTGGACGGGCTCGGCCACTCCACGATCGCCGACCCGGTCGCGGCGCTGGTCCTCGGCCCGCCGGCGCCGGTGACCCTGTCCCTGGTGAACGGCCGCCCGGTGGTGGAAGGGGGCCGGCTGGTCACCGCCGACGAGGACGACATCGCCCGGCGCGCCCGCGACGAGGCCCGCCGCCTCGCCCGTATCGCCGCCGACACCTGAAACGGGGGGAGCCCCGACGCCTGAAACGGGGGGAGAGACGGAGCCGAGCGGTGGCCGGGAGGGACGGCTCCCGGCCGGGGGTCCGTGGCCGTCGCGCGCTCAGCGCAGGGCGCTCTTGGCCCGCCACTCCTCCCAGCCGACGTTCCAGTCGCCGAAGCCGTTGTTCAGCGCCACCCGCCCCTTGGTCTCCGCGCCCTTGACCTCGAACGGGTCGCCGACCCGGGCGCGCTCGTACAGCCATGCCGCGTCGGCGTCGCTCATGCCGATGCAGCCGTGGCTCCTGTTGGCCTTGCCGAAGTAGGCCGCGTTCCAGGGTGCGGCGTGCGCGTACGTCCCCGACCAGGTCAGCCGCATCGAGTAGTCGACCATCTCGTCGTAGGCGTTGCCGAGGCCGACGGTCTCGGAGTTCATCCGGATGGTGCCCTCCTTGGCCATCAGCACCTCCGTGCCCCGCCAGGAGCCGGTGTCGGGGCCGGGGGTGCCGCCGGAGACCGGGAAGGTGCGCACCGCCTTGCCGTCGCGCTCCAGGGTGAGCCGCTTGCTGTCGAGGTCGACCTTGACCACCTGCCGGGCGCCGATGGTGAAGCCGAGCTTGTAGTCGCGGACGAACCAGCCGCCGCCCTCGCCCGAGTCGGTGCCGTTCAGCCGGGCGTCCAGGGTGACTTCGGTGCCGGGGCGCCAGTACTCCTTGGGCCGCCAGTCCACCCGGTCCTTGCCGGACCGGTCCTTCATCCAGCCCCACGAGCCCTCGGTGTTGTTCGAGGTGGTGACCTCGAGCTGCTTCTCGACGGCCGCCTTGTCCCGCACCGGGCGGTCGAAGACCAGGGAGATCGGCTGTGCCACGCCGACCGTGGTGGCGTCGCCCGGCCGCCAGTCCACCTTGTTGACCAGGTCCGCGGCGGGGGTGGTGAAGGAGGACCGGGCGCTGCCCGCCGTGCCGCCCTCGGCGCGGGTGGTCGCCTTGACGGTGTAGGTGGTGCCGGGCGCGGCGTTGCGGTCCGAGGTCCAGATCCGGCCGTGCCGCGACATCGTGCCGGTGAGCCTGCCGCCCCGGCCGTCGGTGACGGTCACCGAGTCGAGGGTGCCGCCGCTCGCGGCGACCTTGACCGGCTCGCCGGCCCGCCGGGGTGTGACGGTGACCGTCACCGCCTTGCCGTCCCGGCCTCCGCCGCCGACCTTCGCGTCCGCCTTCGCCGGGGCCGAGCCGCCGGAGGAACAGCCGGTCAGCGCGGCGGCCAGCAGGGCGGCGGCCGTGGCGGTGGCGGCGGCCGTGGCGGTGGCGCCCACACGTATCTGGCGCAACGGAAACCTCCGTGGAGTGAAGGGAGATGACGGGACGCTCGGGACTCTAAGCCGCGAAAGGCGCCGGAAACGGCCGTGGCGGGCATGTGACGGCAGCTGCAGAGAAACGGTCATCGTCCGGTCACATTGGCCGCGCGGCGCGGTCATTGGCGGCTGTGAACCTTCCTCGCGTTCCCATCGAAAACGGCACCCGAGGAGGTGCAGTGTCAGCGCTGCTCGTGACGGCCGGCTGCCGTCGGCAGGACGTCCGGCTGGGCCCCATCGACCCCGAGGCGTACCGCGCCTTTCTGGCTTCCCGCACCGGCTCCGCCCTGGGCCCCGGCTTTCTGCAGTGCCCGTCCTGGGCCGAGGTGAAGCAGGGCTGGCAGGCCCGGCTGCTCGGCTGGGGCCCGGAGAGCGGCCCCGGCGCGGGGGAGCTCAGCGGGGTGGCGCTGGTGCTGCTGCGCCAGTTCCCTGGCACCCGGAAGTACTTCGCCTATCTGCCCGAGGGGCCCGTCGCCGACTGGACCGACCCGGACATCGACGGCTGGCTCGCCCCGCTGCTGCGCCATCTGCGCTCCTGCGGCGCGTTCGCCGTGCGCATCGGGCCCACGCCCGCCTACCGCAGCTGGAACGCCGCCGCGCTCAAGGCGCACACCGGCCCCGGCCGCCGCCTGTCCGACGTGCTCGCCTGCGAGGTCGATCCGCTGGGCACCGCGGTGGCCGAGCGGCTGCGGGCCCGCGGCTGGCGGCGCTGCGGCGACGAGGGGGAGGCGGCCGGGGACGCGCAGCCCCGCTATGTCTTCCGGGTGCCGCTGGCCGGGCGCGGCCCCGAGGACCTGTGGAGCGGGCTGAACCAGGAGTGGCGGCGCAACATCCGCCGGGCCCACAAGTCGGGCGTGCGGGTGGAGCTGGGCGGGCCCGCCGAACTCCCGGAGTTCTACCGGCTGCTGCGGATCACCGAGGAGCGCGACGGCTTCCGCCTCGGCCGCTCCCTGGCGTACTACGAGCGCCAGTACGCGGCCCTCAACGCCGAGCAGCCGGGCCGGATGAGGCTCTACCTCGCCCGGCACCGGGGCGAGATCCTCGCCGCCCACACCATGATCACGGTGGGCCGGCGGGTCTGGTACCAGACCGGCGCCTCGGCCGACCACCGCCGCGAGGTCCGCCCCTCCAACGCCCTGCAGTGGCAGATGATGCTGGACGCCCACGCCCAGGGCGCGGAGGTGTACGACATGCGCGGGGTACCCTCCACACTCGACCCCGACGACCGCCCGTTCGGGCTGCTGCGCTGGAAGCTCGGCACCGGAGGGCAGGCCGTCGAGACGCTGGGGGAGTGGGAGACACCATTGAGCGGCACCGCCAACCACGCGCTCCACCGCGCCTTCCAGCTGTACCTGGCCCGCCGATGAGCGCCCCCACGAGCCCCGCGAGCCCGGCCGGTCCCGCGAGCCCGCCGCCCCCGCCGGCCGACGCGGCGGACGTGACCCAGGCGGGCGGCGCGGCGGAGGTGACCCAGGCGGGTGAGGCGGCCCAGGCGGGCGGCGCGGCCGAGGGGGCCGGGCGGTCCGCGTCCGTGCTGCGCAGCGGGGCCCTCATGGCCGCCGGGTCCCTGGTCTCCCGCGCCACCGGATTCGTACGCTCCGCCGTCGTCGCCGCGGCCCTGGGCGTGGGTCTTGCCGCCGACGGCTACGCGGTCGGCAACTCGGTGCCCAACATCCTCTACACCCTGCTCCTGGGCGGCGCGCTCAACGCCGTCTTCGTGCCCGAGCTGGTCAAGGCCGCCAAGGAGCACGCCGACGGCGGGGCCGCGTACACCGACCGGCTGCTCACCGTCTGCACGGCGGCCCTGCTGCTGATCACGGCGGGGGCCGTGATCGCCGCGCCCGCCATCGTCGCGGCGTACACCGACTACACGGGCGCGCAGGCCACCATGACGGTCGCCTTCGCCCGCTACTGCCTGCCGCAGATCTTCTTCCTCGGTTTGTTCACCCTGCTCGGGCAAGTGCTGAACGCCCGGGGCCGGTTCGGCGCGATGATGTGGACCCCGGTCCTCAACAACGTCGTCGTCATCGCCGTCTTCGCCCTGTACCTGGCGACCGCCGCCACCGGCGGCACGCTCACCCCCGGCGAGACCGCGCTGCTCGGCTGGGGCACCACCGCGGGCATCGCCGCCCAGGCGCTGGCGCTGCTGCCGTCCCTGCGCGCGGCACGCTTCCGCTGGCGGCCGCGGTTCGACTGGCGGGGCAGCGGACTGTCCCGGCCGCTGCGCTCGGCCGGCTGGCTGGTGCTGCTGGTGTTCACCAACCAGCTCGCGTACTGGGCGGTGACCTGGCTGGCCACCATGGCCGGGGAGCGCGCCGCGGCCGCGGGGACCGACGGCGCCGGGTTCAGCGCCTACAACAACGCGTATCTGCTGTGGGCCGTGCCGCACGGGATCGTGACCGTGTCGCTGGTCACCGCGCTGATGCCGCGGATGAGCGGGGCGGCGGCCGACGGCGACCTGGCCGCCGTGCGGCGGGACGTGTCGTACGCCCTGCGCGGCAGCGCCGCCGCCGTCGTCCCCGCCGCCTGCGCGCTCTACGCGCTCGCCGGGCCGGTGATGGCGGCGGTCTTCCAGTACGGCAGGACCGACGCCGACGACATCGCGGCCATGGCGGGGACGCTGATGGCGTTCGCCCCCGGCCTCGTGGCCTTCTCCGGGCAGTACGTCCTCTCCCGCGCCTTCTACGCGCTCTCCGACACCCGCACGCCCTTCCTGCTCAACCTGGTGATCTCCGGGCTCAACGCCGGGCTGTCCGTGGCCGCTTATCTGCTGCTGCCCGCGCGGTGGGCGGTCACCGGGATGGCCGGGGCCTACTCGGTGGCGCTGTACGCGGGCTGGGCGGCCACCGCGTGCGTGCTGAACCGCAGGCTCCCGCCGACGGCCGCCCCACCGGGCAGGCGACGCAAGGCGAGGGCGAGGGCGAGGGCGAGGGCCCGGGCACGGCGCGCCGGGCTGTGGCGCTCGCCGTCCGTGGCCGCGCTGGCCAGGCTGCTGCTGGCGGCCCTGCCGGCCGCCGCCCTCGGCGAGTTCGTGGCCACCCGCGCCACGCCCCTGGGGCCGTTCGCCGCCGCGGCGGTGGGCGCGGTGGCCATCCTGCTGGTCTTCGCGATCCTGGCCGGTCCGATGCGGCTGACCGAACTGGACGCCGCCCGGCGGTCCCTGGCCCGCCGGCTCGGCCGCCGCGCCTGACCCCACGTACCGCCCCCCACCTGCTGGAATGGAATACTCCGCACATGCCACGCGTCCTTCTCATAGAAGACGACCCCTCCGTCCGCGAAGGGATCGAACTCGGCCTGCGCCGCCGCGGACACGAGGTGCGCACCGCCGCCACCGGCGAGGCCGGACTCACCGCCATCCAGGAGTTCCGGCCCGATCTGCTGCTCCTGGACCTCATGCTGCCCGGTGTCAACGGGGTCCAGGTGTGCCGCCGGGTCCGCGAGGGCAGCCAGCTCCCGATCATCATGCTCACCGCGCGCGGCGACGACTTCGACGTGGTCGTCGGGCTGGAGGCCGGGGCCGACGACTACATCGTCAAACCCGCCCGGACCGAGGTCATCGAGGCCCGCATCCGGGCCGTGCTGCGCCGCATCGAGGAGCCCGGCGGCCGCCCCGCCGTCGAGCTCCACGGCGACCTCGCCATCGACCGCGCCGGGCTGACCGTGGCCAAGGCCGGCGAACGCCTCGCGCTCGCCCCCTCCGAGCTGAAGCTGCTGCTCTACCTGACCGCCGCGCCCGAACAGGTCTTCAGCCGCCAGCAGTTGCTCGAACAGGTCTGGGAGCACAGCTACCACGGCGACGCCCGCCTGGTCGACGCCTGCGTACGGCGGCTGCGCCACAAGATCGAGGACGTGCCCGGCAGCCCGCGCTACATACAGACCCTGCGGGGCTTCGGCTACCGCTTCGGACCCCTGTGAGACCGCGGGGGGCCCGCTGGAGGGCCCGCGCCGGGCTGCGCACCCGGCTCTTGCTCGCCTTCCTGCTGGTCGCCGCGGTCAGCGCCGGGACCACCGCGACCCTCACCTACCGCAAGGCCCGCACCGCCATCCTCGAACAGGCCCAGGACACGGCCGTCTCCTCCTTCCGGGAGCGGGTCAGCGACATGGCCACCCCGCTGCCCATCGAGCCCCAGTCCCTCCAGGAACAGCTGCGCGCGCTCGCCCGGCAGGGCAAGCCCCACCCCTGGGTGGTCTTCGCCGAATACGGATCCATCCGGGTCTCCTCCGGCACCAGCCCGGTGTCCACCGTCATCACCCCGCAGCTGCGCCGCGCCGCGCTCGCCAACCCTCACGGCGGCTTCCAGCGGGTCGAGAAGCACGGCGAACCCTGGCTGACCGTGGCCGTCCCGACCGTCTTCCGCGCCGGGAAGACCGTACGCCCCACCGGCCTGGTGCTGTACGCCGTGATGCCGCTGAGCGACGAGGAGGCCAACGTCCGGTCCATGGTCACCGCCGCCCGCGACGGGGCCCTGCCCGGGCTCGCGGTGGCGATCATCCCCGCGCTGCTGGCCGCGCGCAGCGTGCTGCGCCCGGTCCGCGACCTGCGGAAGGCCTCGCAGAGCATGGGCCGGGGCCGCCTCGACACCCGGATCCAGGTCAAGGGCGGCGACGAACTCGCCGACCTCGCCCGCACCTTCAACGAGTCCGCGATCGCGCTGGAGCGCTCCGTCGGCGAGCTGCGGGACGCCGAGGCGCGCGCCCGCCGCTTCGCCTCCGACGTCTCCCACGAGCTGCGCACCCCGCTGGCCGGCATGCTCGCGGTCACCGAGGTGCTGGACGAGGACGCGGCCCGGCTGGCCCCCGACACGGCGGCCGCCGTCCGGCTGATCAGCGCGGAGACCGGCAAGCTCGCGGTCCTCGTCGAGGACCTGATGGAGATCTCCCGCTTCGACGCCCGGGCCGCCGAGCTGAACACCGACGAGGTCGACGTCGCCCAGACCATCCGCAAGACCCTGACGATCCGCCGCTGGACCGACCCGGACCGGATCGTCACCGAGCTGCCCGACGGCATCCGGGCCCGGCTCGACCCGCGGCGCTTCGACATCGTCGTCGCCAACCTCGTCGGCAACGCGCTGCGACACGGCGGCGCGCCGGTGACCGTACGGCTGCGGAAGGCGCCGGAGGCGCACGGCGAGGGGACGCGACTCGTCACCGAGGTCGCCGACAGCGGCCCCGGCATCCGCCCGGAGGTGCTGCCGCATATCTTCGACCGCTTCTACAAGGCGGACTCCGCCCGCACCCGCTCGGAGGGCAGCGGCCTCGGCCTCGCCATCACCCTGGAGAACGTGCGGCTGCACGGGGGTACGATCCGGGCGGCGAACGGCCCGCAGGGGGGCGCCGTCTTCACCGTGGAGATCCCCCTGACCGGCGGAGAGGCGACCGGCGGAGAGGTGAGGAAGTGAAGCGCCGCGGTGCCGCCGCGGCCCGCGCGGCCGCGGCCTGCGTCATGGCGGTCGCGCCGCTGACCGGCTGCGGGGTGCGGGGGAGCGATGTCATCGAGGCCGGCGGCCCCGCCACCGTCACCGTCTTCCCCGCCGACGAGCAGCGGCTGCTCCTGTTCTTCGTCTCCCCCGAAGGCCGTCTGACGCCGGTGGCGAGGCGGGTCGGGGGCGACGGAAGCGGCCAGGCCGTCCGGAGTGGCCAGGCCGTCGGGCCGCCGCTCGGTGACAAGGTCCTCGCCGCGCTGTTCGCCGGCCCGTCGGACGGGGAGCGCGCGGCGGGGCTCCGCACCCGGCTGCCCCGGCCGGAGGGGAGGCCGGCGATGAAGTGGTCCCCCCGCGACGTGCTGGTCCACCTCCCGCTCGCGGTGCGGGACCTCAGCGAGACGGCCCGGCGCCAGGTGGTCTGCACGGTCGCGTACGCCGAGGGCGGCGACGGCGACGCGGAGGTGACCCTAGCGGGCCAGGACGGCGCCCTCCCGCCCACCCACTGCGACGCCTGACCCGGCACCGGACCCGAGCCGCCCGGACCCGCGCCGCCGGGCACACGCCAGGGCCGCGCCGCCGGCCGGGCTTCGCTCAGCGCAGCAGCTCGTACGCCGGCAGCGTCAGGAACTCCGCGTAGTCCTCGTCCAGCGCGACCTTGAGCAGCAGGTCGTGGGCCTGTTCCCAGGTGCCCGCCGCGAACGCGTCCGCCCCGATCTCCTCGCGGATCGCGGCAAGTTCCTCCGCGGCGAGCGCGCGGACCAGGCCGGCCGTCGCCTTCTCGCCGTTCTCGAAGACGACCCCCGCGTTGATCCACTGCCAGATCTGGGAGCGGGAGATCTCGGCCGTGGCGGCGTCCTCCATCAGGTTGAAGATGGCGACCGCGCCCAGGCCGCGCAGCCACGCCTCGATGTAACGGATGCCGACCTGGACCGCGTTGCGCAGCCCCGCCGAGGTGGGCTTGGCCTCCAGGGAGGCGATGTCGATCAGTTCGGCCGCCGTGACGTGGACGTCCTCGCGCAGCCGGTCCTTCTGGTGGGGCTGGTCGCCGAGCACCGCGTCGAAGGAGGCGCGGGCGATCGGGACCAGGTCGGGGTGGGCGACCCAGGAGCCGTCGAAGCCGTCGTTCGCCTCGCGGTCCTTGTCGGCCCTGACCTTGTCGAAGGCGACGGCGTTGACCTCGGGGTCGCGGCGGGAGGGGATGAAGGCCGCCATGCCGCCGATCGCATGGGCGCCGCGCTTGTGGCAGGTGCGGACCAGCAGCTCGGTGTAGGCGCGCATGAAGGGGGCGGTCATGGTGACGGCGTTGCGGTCGGGGAGGACGAAGCCGGGCCCGGCGTCGCGGAAGTTCTTGACGAGGGAGAAGAGGTAGTCCCAGCGCCCCGCGTTCAGCCCGGAGGCGTGGTCGCGCAGCTCGTAGAGGATCTCCTCCATCTCGTACGCGGCGGTGATCGTCTCGATGAGCACGGTGGCGCGGATCGTCCCCTGGGGAATGCCCAGGTGGTCCTGGGCGAAGACGAAGATGTCGTTCCAGAGGCGGGCCTCGAGGTGCGACTCGGTCTTGGGCAGGTAGAAGTACGGGCCCTTGCCCTGGTCGAGCAGGCGCCGGGCGTTGTGGAAGAAGTAGAGCCCGAAGTCGACGAGGGCCCCGGGCACCGCGCGGTCCCCGGCCCGCAGATGGCGCTCGTCCAGGTGCCAGCCGCGCGGCCGGGCGACGACGGTGGCCAGCTCCTCGGCGGGGCGCAGCGCGTACGCCTTGCCCTCGGGGGTGGTGAAGTCGATGCGGCGCTCATAGGCGTCGATGAGGTTGAGCTGGCCGAGGACCACGTTCTCCCAGGTCGGCGCGGAGGCGTCCTCGAAGTCGGCGAGCCAGACCCTGGCGCCCGAGTTGAGGGCGTTGATGGTCATCTTGCGGTCCGTGGGGCCGGTGATCTCCACCCGGCGGTCGTCGAGCGCGGCCGGGGCGGGGGCGACGCGCCAGTCGGGGTCCTCACGGATGTGCGCGGTCTCGGGGAGGAAGTCAAGAGTGCCGGTTCGGGCGATCTCGGCGCGGCGCTCGGCACGGCGCGCGAGGAGTTCGTCGCGGCGGGGGGTGAAGCGGTGGTGGAGCTCGGCCAGGAAGGCCAGGGCCGAGTCGGTCAGCACCTCGCCCTGCCGCTCGAGCGGCTCGGCGTCGACGATGGCCAGCGGGGACGGCGCTGGTGCGGACATGGGCGGTCACTCCTCGGGCGGCACCGGACGGGGCACGTGGACTTCGGGTACGGGGACTTCGGGCACGTGGATCTCGGGGTACTGGACTTCTAGTTAGTGGATACTAATTTCCTCATGGTGGAAGTTCAATGTTCTGTTGAGGTCTGTCGACTCACTCCAGGCGCTTCAGATCCTCGGGGGTGTCGATGTCGTCCGCCCGGGCGACGTCGGAGCAGTCGACGAGCGCGATCGCCGACTGATGCGCCTTCAGATAGTCGCGTGCCCCGCGGTCGCCCACCGCACTCGCCGCGACCCCCGCCCACCGCTCGGCGCCGAACAGCACCGGATGGCCCCGCCGCCCGCCGTACACCGCCGCCGCCAGGGAGGACGGCGAGCGGTACGCCGCCGCCACGCGGGCCACCGCCGCGGCCCCGATCCCCGGCTGGTCCACCAGCATCACCAGGGCCGCCCGCGCCCCCGTACCGGCCAGGGAGGCGAGGCCCGCCCGCAGCGAGGAGCCCATGCCCGCCGCCCAGTCCGGATTGTCGACCAGCACGCACCCGGGCAGCTCGGCGTCCGCCCGTACGGCCTCGGCGCCCGCACCCAGCACGATGTGCACCGGCGCGCAGCCGCCCTCCCGCAGCGCCCGCGCCGCGTGCTCCACCAGCGGTCGGCCCCGGTGGACCAGCAGGGCCTTCGGCCGCCCGCCCAGCCGCCTGCCCCCGCCGGCCGCCAGCAGCAACCCGGCGACCTGCGGTGTGACGTGCGGTGAGCCGTGAGGTGTGTCCTGCGGTGTGACGTGCGGTGAGTCCTGTGGCGTGTCCTGCGATGTGTGATCCATGGGCATGGTCTGCCGCTTGTCCCTTCGTGAGGCCCCCGTTGTCTCCTGTTGTCTCCCCCGTCGCACCCGGTCTGATTTTCGCTCTCCGTATGGCGTGTCGCGCGCAGAGTGGCGTTAACTGATCCGCAGCCTCTCGCGTCCGATCGGCGCGCTCAGGGGCCGTGGGGAGAAGGGGGCAGGCTTCGTGCAAAGGCGCGCGAGGGCGAGCAGGGCAGTGATGTCCGACGATCAGATGGGGCTCCGGGTGGCACCCGGAGCCTGGTCAGTGGAGGGCGCCGCGGTCGTGGAAGACAGGCGAGTGGCCGGCACCGAGGAGAATTCCAGAGCGACGGAGCTGCGCCGGGCCGTCGCCCGGCTGCGGCGCGAACTGGCCGCCCACCCGGCCGACTTGCCGGACCGGGCCATAGCGGACGACGAACTCGCCGCGCTGGACGCCATGACGCGGGAGGGAGCGCCCGAAGTGCCGCGCCTGCGCCGCTCGCTGCTGCTCATCGCGGGCGCGCTCGGCTCGGTGAGCGCGCTGGCGCCCGCGCTGAGGGGGGTCCGTACGGCGATCGACCTGTTCGGCGACGCGCCGCGGACCGGGGGAGGGGTCGAGGGAAGGGTCTGAGGGGCCGGGGGGGAAGAGACGGCCCGGGGGGGGCGAGGCGGGCGGCCCGTGACGTCGCGCCATCGCGCCGTACGTACCCTCCGGCCGTGCCGTCAGGCGGACCCCGTGCTGGCCAGCTCGGCGGACAGCTCGGCCGCGACCTCCTTGAGGATCGGCACGATGTCCTCCGTGGCCTCGTCCGTCACCCGCCCGGCCGGGCCGGAGATCGAGATGGCGGCCGCCGTGGGGGAGTCGGGCACGGTCACCGCGAGGCAGCGCACGCCCATCTCCTGCTCGTTGTCGTCCACCGCGTAGCCCTGCTCCCGCACGCGTCCCAGAGCCTCCAGGAAGACGTCCGGTGAGGTGATCGTCTTCTGGGTGGAGGCCGGCATGCCGGTGCGGGCCAGCAGCGCGCGCACCTCGTCGGCGGGCACGTCCGCGAGCAGCGCCTTGCCCACACCCGTCGTATGCGGCAGCACCCGCCGCCCGACCTCGGTGAACATCCGCATCGAGTGGCGCGAGGGGACCTGCGCGACGTACACCACCTCGTCGCCGTCCAGCAGCGCCATGTTCGCGGTCTCGCCGGTCTCCTCCACCAGCCGCGCCAGATACGGCCGGGCCCAGGTGCCCAGCAGCCGGGAGGCGCTCTCGCCGAGGCGGATCAGCCGGGGGCCCAGCGCGTAGCGGCGGTTCGGCTGCTGGCGTACGTAGCCGCAGGCGACCAGGGTGCGCATCAGGCGGTGGATGGTGGGCAGCGGCAGCCCGCTGCTGCCGGAGAGTTCGCTCAGCCCGACCTCGCCCCCGGCGTCCGCCATCCGCTCCAGCAGATCGAAGGCGCGCTCGAGGGACTGGACGCCGCCGGAGTTGGCAGCGGCGGTCTTGGGCTCGGCGGACGGCACGTCGACGTTTCCTTTCGCGGCGGATGCGGCCGGCCCTCGCGTGACTGTTCCGCCCCGGCCGACCGGCCAACGGGCAGCCTACCCGCCCCCGGCCGGCCGGGTTCTGCGGTTCGAAATCCGACTTCCATTGTATGGATGGCTTGACCGGGCAGGCGGCTCGGTGAAAACTCCCGGAACAGAAAGTAGATTCCGCTTCGCGGAAGTATTGCCCCTAGTGTGTCGACGAACGGAGGGCGCGGATGTCCGACGCGGATCCGGATCTGGTGCTTCGCTCGACCCGCGTGGTGACCCCCGAGGGCATCCGCGCCGCCTCGGTCGCCGTCACCACGGCGGACGGAAGGATCTCGGCCGTTCTGCCCCACGACGCGGCCCTCCCGCCCGCGGCCCGCCTGGAGGACCTCGGGGACGACGTCCTCCTCCCCGGCCTCGTCGACACCCACGTCCACGTCAACGACCCCGGCCGCACCGAGTGGGAGGGCTTCGCCTCCGCCACCCGGGCCGCCGCGGCCGGCGGCGTCACCACCCTCGTGGACATGCCGCTCAACAGCGTCCCGCCCACCACCACCGTCCGGGCCCTGGAGACCAAGCGCGCCGTCGCCCGCGCCGCGGCCCACGTCGACGTCGGCTTCTGGGGCGGCGCCGTCCCCGGCAACGTCCCCGACCTCAACCCCCTGCACGACGCGGGCGTCCTCGGCTTCAAATGCTTTCTGCTCCACTCCGGCGTGGACGAATTCCCCCACCTCGCCCCCGCCGAGCTCGACGCGGCCCTCCGCGAGATCGCGGGCTTCGGCGGCCTGCTCATCGTCCACGCCGAAGACCCCCACCTCATCGACCGGGCCCCGCGACCCAGCGGCCCCCGCTACGCCGACTTCCTCGCCTCACGCCCCCGCGAGGCCGAGAACCGGGCCGTCGCGGGCCTGATCCAGCTCGCGCGCGAGCACGCCGCCCGAGTGCACATCCTCCACCTGTCCTCCGCCGAAGCGCTCCCGATGATCGCCGCCGCCCGGCGCGAGGGCGTCCCGGTGAGCGCCGAGACCTGCCCCCACTTCCTCACCCTGACCGCCGAGGAAGTCCCCGACGGCGCCACCGAGTTCAAGTGCTGCCCGCCCATCCGCGAGGCCGCCAACCAGGACGCGCTGTGGCAGGGCCTGGCCGACGGCACCATCGACTGCGTCGTCTCCGACCACTCCCCGTGCACCGCGGACCTCAAGGCCCGCGACTTCGGCGAGGCCTGGGGCGGCATCTCCTCCCTCCAGCTCGGCCTCCCCGCCGTGTGGACCGAGGCCCGGCGACGCGGCAGGACCCTGGAGGACGTCGCCCGCTGGATGTCCACCGCCCCCGCCGGCCTGGTCGGCCTCGCGCACAAGGGCGCCATCGAGCCCGGCCGCGACGCGGACTTCGCCGTCCTCGCGCCCGACGAGACCTTCACCGTCGACCCGGCCGCCCTCCACCACCGCAACCAGGTCACCGCCTACGCGGGCAGGACCCTGTACGGCGTCGTACGGTCCACCTGGCTGCGCGGCCGGAAGATCGCCGACCACGGCACCCCGACGCCACCCACCGGCCGACTCCTCGAAAGGCAGCCCACCGCATGACCGCGCCGATCCCCCGCTTCACCGGCGACGCGAGCCCGTACGGCGGCGGCGACCCGTACGCCGACTACCGCACCGCGGACCTCCCCTTCACCCACCTCGCGGACCTGGCCGACCGGCGGCTCGGCGGAAGCGTCATCGCCGCCAACGACGAGTTCTTCGCCGAGCGCGAGAACCTGCTGCGGCCCGAGCCCCCGCACTTCGACCCCGCCGCCTTCGGCCACAAGGGCAAGGTCATGGACGGCTGGGAGACCCGCCGCCGGCGCGGCGCCTCCGCCGCCCACCCGCACCCCGCCGACGACGACCACGACTGGGCCCTCATCCGCCTCGGCGCCCCCGGCGTCATCCACGGCATCGTCGTCGACACCGCCCACTTCCGCGGCAACCACCCCCAGTCGGTCAGCGTCGAGGCCACCTCGGCCTGGGGCACCCCCTCCCCGGAGGACCTGCTGTCCGACGACGTACGGTGGACCGAACTCGTCCCCCGCACCCCCGTCGGCGGCCACGCGGCCAACGGCTTCCCGGTCACGGTGGCCCGCCGCTTCACCCACCTCAGGCTGAGGCAGCACCCCGACGGCGGCATCGCCCGCCTCCGCGTCCACGGCGAGGTCCTCCCCGACCCCGCCTGGCTCACCGCCCTCGGCACCTTCGACCTGGCCGCCCTGGAGAACGGCGGCGCCGCCGAGGACGCCTCCGACCGCTTCTACTCCCCGCCCGCCAACTCCATCCAGCCCGGCCGCTCCCACAAGATGGACGAGGGCTGGGAGACCCGCCGCCGCCGCGACCGGGGCCACGACTGGGTCCGCTACCGGCTCACCGAACACGCCGAGATCCGGGCCGTCGAGATCGACACCGGCTGCTACAAGGGCAACGCCCCCGGCTGGGCCGCCCTCCACGCCCTCGACGCCACCACCGGCGCCGACCCCACCGACCACACCGCCCCCGGCTGGACCGAACTCCTGCCCCGCACGCCCCTCCAGCCCGACACCGTCCACCGCTTCCTGCTCGCCGCCGCCCCGCCCGCCACCCACGTCCGCATCGACATCTTCCCTGACGGCGGCATCGCCCGCCTCCGCCTGCACGGCACCCTGACGGAGGCGGGCGCGAACCGGCTCGCGGCGCGGTACGCGGAACTGGGCGGAGCCCCAGGCATCTCCGGCGGCAGGGCACAGAGCTAGGGCCGCGCCCGTTACCCCACCGGCTTCGGGAGTCCCATCGGGTTGGGGAGTCCCATCGGGTTGGGGAAGCGGAGCGCCGTCCCGCAGGCCGCGGCCAGGGGGCGCAGCAGCCCCGCCAGGCGCGCCACCTCCTCGGGGCCGAGCGTCCGCCAGGGGCGCTCGGCGGCCCGGTCCGTCGCCGCCTCGACCGTACGCAGCAGATCGCGCCCGGCGTCCGTGGCGGAGCCTTCCGGGGTGACCAGGCCGCGCTCCAGCAGGCGGTGTTCGGCGGCTTCCCACTCCTCGTCGGTCCAGCCGCGGTAGGGCTGGAGTTCGGCGCGGGGCAGGTCCGCGGCGGCGCGGAGGGCCAGGGTCTCGCAGCCGTCGAGGCCTGCGGCGACGAGGGCCGCGACATGGCCGTCGCCGCGGTGTTCACGGAGCAGGGTGGCCGCGTGCCAGAGGCGTCCGGCGGGGTCGGTGGGGAAGTCCAGGGCGCCGTACGCGGCGGTCAGCACCCGTCCGGCGTGGTCCAGGCCCGCGGCGAGCGGCGCCAGGGCCTCGGCGGCCCGCTCCACCTCGTGCTCGTATCCGGCGAGCAGACGGGTCAGCGCGGCGGTGGCGCCCGCCCGGCGCAGCTCCAGGGCGCGCTCGGGGGCGGCCAGGGCCCAGACGGCGGGGAGGGCGCGGGCCACCATGGCGGGGGCGAAGCCGAAGAACGCGGCCACGACGGGCTCCGGCCCGACCGGCCCCAGGGGCGCGGCACGGCCCGCGAAGTAGCCGCGCCAGAAGCCGCGGAGACCCGCGTCCTCGTAGGCGGCCAGGGCCTCCGGCGCGAAGTACGTGACCGCGTGGATCGGCTCGAACAGGGGCCACATCGCGCGGGCCGTGGCCGCCGGGCTGTCTGCCATGGTGGTGTTCCCTTCAGGGGCGGGGCGGATGGTCACAGGCCATGCTCCCGGACGGTTCCGGTGCGCTCAGGCCGCCCCGTCCGCCGGGGAGCCGCCGGAGGACGACGGCAGTGGGCCGACCGATCTGTGACCCGGATTGCGCCGACCCGTGGAACCCGGGGAGTCGGGTCGCTCGTTCACCGGGCAGCTCATCCGTAGCTATGCGATATATCCGCCATGTCCGCCCCGAGGAGCCCTGCTGTGACCTTGCGCCAAGAGATCGTCGGCAACGCCATGCAGATGGCGGTCTGCAGCCTCCAGCCCGGCCAGACCGTCTACTGCGAGGCCGGGAAGTTCCTGTTCAAGACGTCGAACGTGACGATGGAGACCCGGCTGTCCGGGCCCGGCGCCGGGTCGGGCGGAGGGCAGGCCCCCGGCGGCGGGAACGGTGGGGGGAACGGCGGCGGGGGCATGGGGGGCATGCTGCGGCAGGCCATGGGCACCGCCATGCAGGTGGGGCAGCGGGCGCTGGCCGGGGAGTCGCTCGCCTTCCAGTACTTCACCTCGACCGGCGGCGAGGGGACCGTCGGGTTCGCGGGCGTGCTGCCCGGGGAGATGCGCGCCCTGGAGCTGGACGGAGGCCGGGCCTGGTTCGCGGAGAAGGACGCCTTCGTGGCGGCCGAGTCGACCGTGGAGTTCGGCATCGCCTTCCAGGGCGGCAGGACGGGGCGCAGCGGCGGCGAGGGGTTCGTCCTGGAGAAGTTCACCGGGCGCGGCACGGTGATCATCTGCGGTGCGGGCAATTTCATCGACCTCAACCCGGCCGACTTCGGCGGCCGGATCGAGGTCGACACGGGCTGCATCGTGGCCTTCGAGGAGGGCATCCAGTACGGCGTGCAGCGCATCGGCGGGCTCAACCGCCAGGGCTTGATGAACGCCGTGTTCGGCGGCGAGGGCCTGTCCCTGGCCACGCTGGAGGGCGACGGGCGGGTGATTCTGCAGTCGCTGACCATGGAGGGGCTGGCCAATGCGCTGAAGAAGGCGCAGGGCGGGGACAAGCAGGGGCCGACGGGCGGGCTGTTCTCCAGCCGCGCGGGGTGACCGGAGGCGGCTCCAGCCGCGCGGGGTGACCGGGCCGCTGTCGGCGGCCGGGCTATTTGGCTCCGGCCAGGTAGAACAGCAGGAAGAGGAACGCGGCGATGAAGTGGACGCCGACGAGGTAGATGAAGACGCGGACCGAGAGCGCCATCGGCGCGCGGTCCTCCTCCCGTACGGGCCGGCCCTGCGCCGCGCCGCCTGGCGCGCCGGTGTCCGGGGTGCTGTCGGCGTCGCTCATGGCGTGTGGTGCCTCCCTCCGCGGGCGGCGTCCCCGAGACACAGGTCGGCCGTGCCGCTCTGCAGCAGTGTGTGGACGAACAGCAGGTCCGTGCCGCCGGACGAGGCGGCGGCGATGCGGTGCGGGGTGAGCGAGTCGAAGTGGGCCGCGTCGCCGACGGCGAGCACATGGACGGTCTCGCCGAGGGTCAGCCGCAGCCGGCCCCGGGTGACGTACAGCCACTCCTCGCCCGGGTGGACCCGCACCAGGTCCTCCTGCGGGCCGGGCCCGGCCGGTACGTGCACCCGCAGGGCCTGCATCGCCCGGCCGGGGCCGCCGGCCCGCCAGTACGTCCAGCCGCCCACCCGCGAGGCCTCCATCCGGTCGGCCCGCAGGATCGGGTCGCGTTCGGCGGAGGCCTCGCCGAGGAGGTCGGATACCGTGGTGCCGTAGGTGCGGGCCAGCGCGAGCAGCATGGGCAGCGAGGGCTGGCGCCGGGCGGTCTCCAGGCGGGAGAGGTGCGCGGGGGAGAGCCCGGCCACCCGGGCGGCGGCTTCGAGGGTCAGGCCGCTGCGCCGTCGCAGGTCGCGCAGGCGCGGCGCGACGGAGGGCAGCTCGGAGGGAGGCCCGTCGGCGGGCCCCTCGGGGAGCGGGGTCATGCCTCCGGTATAGCCAGCATTCGCCTCTGGGGCAAAAGTTTTGCCTCTGGGGCAAAAGTCGGCGCCGACCCCCGAGCCCCCTCCGCCGGTAGCGGGCGTTACGCCTTGGTCACGTCTCCCGGCGCTTCGGGGGGATCTTGTGAACGCCGGGGAAACTCCGGTGACTTGGCATTGACATGTCATGGTCTACGCGCGTCATGCTGAGGGGCATGAGAATCCCCCCACGGATCGCCCGCATCGGTGCCCTCGGCGCCCTCGCCACGAGCCTTCTCATCGGCGGCCCGGCCGCCGCCGCCACGGCCACCCCACTCACCCCCCACGCCCCGCTCGCGCCCCTGTCCGTGTCCCAGGCCGCCCCGTCGGTGTCCCAGGTCGCGGCGGTCGGCGACATCTGCTACTCCGACCTGCCCTCGCAGGCCCATGACACCCTGGACCTGATCGAGGCCGGCGGCCCCTTCCCGTACCCGCAGGACGGGACCGTCTTCCAGAACCGCGAGGGCGTCCTGCCGACCCAGACCAGCGGCTACTACCACGAGTACACCGTCGTCACCCCCGGCTCGGACGACCGCGGCGCCCGCCGCATCGTCACCGGGAAGAAGACGGACGAGGACTACTACACCGCCGACCACTACGCGTCGTTCGACCTGGTCGACCACGGCTGCTGACCGGCCGCCGACCAGCGCCGATCGGCCGCCGACCACTCAAGACCGCCACCCCCCGCACCGCGGCCGCTGCCTGCTCGCAGGCAGCGGCCGCCGCGTTGTGCGGGCCGCGCCCCAACCCCCGCGGGGACGGCTGTCGGTGTCGCCCGGTAGCGTTTCCGGGAGACGGCGTTGTGCGGGAGCAAGGGGAGGCACCGTTGGCGAGCGGCCCGGACGTGGTCACATGCGGTGAGGCGATGCTGTTGTTGCTCGCCGAGCCCGGGGTCCCTCTGGAGCGGGCCGTGCACTTCCGCCGCTCGGTCGCCGGCGCGGAGTCCAATGTGGCCATGGGCCTGGCCAGGCTCGGCCACCGGGCCCGCTGGCTGGGCCGGGTGGGCGCGGATCCGGCCGGCCGGGCCGTGCTGCGCGAGCTGCGCGCCGAGGGTGTGGACGTGGCCCACGCCGGGGTGGACGAGCAGGCCCCGACCGGGCTGCTGCTGCGCGACAGCCATCCGCACCGCGCCATCGACGTGCAGTACTACCGCTCCGGCTCGGCCGGTTCCCGGCTCGCGCCCGAGCACATACCCGCCGAGGCCGTCGCCGGCGCCCGCCTGGTGCACATCTCCGGGATCACCCCGATGCTGTCGCCGACCGCGGCGGCCGCCACCGACCGGCTGATCGAGCTGGCCCGCGCCGCCGGAGCGGAGGTCTCCTTCGATCCGAACGTGCGGCGCAAGCTGGGCGGGGCGGCGCAGTGGGCGCAGACGGCCGGACGGCTGCTGCGCGAGGCCGACCTCGTCCTCGCGGGCGAGGACGAGCTGGAGCTGCTGACCGCGAGGTCCGCCGACGAGGCCGCGGCGGAGCTGCTGGACGGCCGGGCCCACACCGTCGTCATCAAGCGCGCCGACCGCTCCGCGACCGCCCTGACCGCGGGCGGCCGTGGGGACCAGCCGCCCTATCCGGTGCCGGTCACCGACCCGGTCGGCGCGGGGGACGCCTTCGCCGCGGGATATCTGTCGGCCCGGCTGCGCGGGCTGTCCGAGTCGCGGGCGCTCGCCGAGGCCGCCTGTGTGGCCGCGCTGGTCGTCCAGAGCGCCACCGACACGGACGGGCTGCCGAGCGCGGACGGGCGCGAGCGGGCCCTGGCCGCGTTCGAGGACGGCGCCGACCCCGTCCACCGCTGAGCCCGGGACCCTCACCCTCCACCGCTCCCCCCCGCAGACAATCGCACAGCGAACCGCCGCATATCCCGGAGGCAATCCGGAGCGGCATCCCCAGGAGACCCTTCTGAGAGGAAAGGCGGCGAATTGCCGTGTACCGCTGGGAGACCACCCGGGCCGCGCTCGCACAGCGGGTTTTCGCCATCATCCGCAGCGACAGCTATGACCACGCGGCCGCGGCGGCGGACACCCTGCTCTCGGCCGGCCTCACCACGGTGGAGTTCTCGCTGACCACCCCCTTCGCGCTGGAGGCCGTCACCACCCTGGTCCGCGAGGTCGGCGACGACGCGGTGATCGGCGCGGGCACGGTGCTCGACGCCGCCTCCGCCCGGATGGCCGTGGACGCGGGCGCCCGCTTCCTGGTCTCGCCGAGCCTGGACCCGGAGGTGATCCGCACCGGCCACCGCTACGGCCTGCCGGTCTTCCCCGGCGTCGCCACGCCCACCGAGATGGTGCGCGCGATGGAGCTGGGCGCGGACGCCCTGAAGCTGTTCCCGGCCTCCGCCCATAGCCCCCGCTGGGTGAAGGACGTACGGGCCGCGCTGCCGCAGGCCGCCCTGCTGCCCACCGGCGGGGTGACCGTGGCCGACGCCCCGGAGTGGATCGCCGCCGGAGCGGTGGCCTGCGGGATGGGCTCGGCGCTGACGGAGGGCGACCGGGACGTGGTGGCCAAGCGCGTCGCCGAGCTCCTCGCCCGCCTGCGGGACGTCGCGCCGCCCGGGGGTTCCTGACGGGGCGCCGGCCGCGGCGCTTTCCAGCAGGTGGTCAACGGGTTCCGCCGAGCGGCGCGTTCTGCCACCCTGAGCGCGCCGTGATCACGCGCACCGCGCGCCCCCGCCGCGTGTGCGCCGTGAGTACCGTTTTGTGCCGCTCGCCGCGGCCTGTGCGAAGGAGTCGCCATGCGACGTTCCGTCACGCTGTCCGCCCTCGCCGCCGTGCTGGCCGCCACCGCGGCCGGCTCGGCCCTGGCCGCCGCGCCCGCCGCCTCGCCCGCGGCCGCCGCCCGGCACCAGCGCGGCACGCTGCTCGACCGGGTGCCCGAGCGCGGCGTGCTGCGCGTGTGTACGACGGGCGACTACCGCCCCTTCACCTACCGCGACCCCAAGTCCGGCGACTACACCGGCATCGACATCGACATGGCTCGCGACCTGGCCAAGAGCCTGGACGCCAAGCCCGCGTTCGTGCCCACCACCTGGGCCAAGCTGGTCGACGACCTGGCGGCCGGGCGCTGTGACGTCGGCATGGGCGGGGTGTCGGTGACCTTGCCCCGGGCCCGCAAGGCGTACTTCAGCGAGCCGTACCTGACCGACGGCAAGACCCCGGTGGTGCGCTGCGAGGACGCGGAGAAATACCAGACGCTGGAGGACATCGACCAGCCGGGCGTGCGGGTGATCGTCAACCCGGGCGGCACCAACGAGCAGTTCGCCCGCGCCCACATCAAGCGGGCCACCCTCACCGTCCACCCGGACAACACCACGATCTTCGACGAGATCATCGCGGGCCGCGCCGATGTGATGATGACCGACGCCAGCGAGACCCGCTACCAGGCAAAGATCCACCCGGAGCTGTGCGCCGTCCACCCCGACAAGCCGTTCTCCTTCTCGGAGAAGGCGTACGCCCTGCCGCGCGGCGACCAGGAGTTCAAGGAGTACGTCGACCAGTGGGTGCATCTGGCCACCCACGACGGGACGTACGCGAAGTACGAGCACGACTGGATGAAGTGAGGGGCGGCGGGCGCGGGCGGGCTCAGGATCCGGCCTGCCCGTCCCCGGTCCGCCCATCCTGAGTCAGGCCGTCCCGGGCCGGCCCGGCCGCCGCGTCGAGGAAGGCGTCGATGAAGTCGCGGACGGCCGGGCGGTGGTCGTCGGGCCGCCAGGCGAGTGCCAGCCGGCTCGGCGAGAGCCCACCGACCGGAAGGGTGACCACGCCCGGCCGCCGGTAGATCGCGGCGTTGCCCGCGGCCAGCAGCACCACCCCGCTGCCCTCCTCCACCGCCTCGAACGTCTCGTCCGCGTTGGAGACCACCGAGCCGATACGCACCGGGTGCCCCGCCCGCTCCTCCAGGGCCAGCCAGTAGTCGCGCAGCGGGCCCGCGCTCTCCGGAAGGGCGAGGAACGGCTCGTCGAGGAGCTCGGAGAAGGCCACCTCGGCGCGCCCGGCCAGCCGGTGCCCGGCGGGCAGCGCGACCCAGCGCGGCTCGGTCGCCACCACCCGCACGCTCAAGTCCTCCTGTCCGGGGACCGGCAGCCACACCAGGGCCAGGTCCGCCTCGCCACCGCCCGCGAGGCCCGCCGTGGGGTCCTCCCAGTCGACCTGCCGCACGCGGATCCGCCAGTGCGGGCGCCGCTCGGCGAAGCGCGCCCGGGCCGCCGGCAGCAGGCCGCGGCCCACGCTGCTGGAGACGCCCACGGTCAGCACGGCCGCCTCCGCGGCCGCCGCCTCGCCGACCGCCCGCCGCGCCTCGTCCCAGACCCGGACCAGCTCGCGGGCCCTGGGCAGCAGGGCCCGGCCGGGGGCGGTGAGGACGACCGTCCGGCGGTCGCGGTCGAAGAGCCTGACCCGCAGCAGCTCCTCCAGCCGCCGGATCTGCTTGCTGAGCGCCGGCTGCGAGACGAACATCCGCTCGGCGGCGCGGGTGAAGTTGAGTTCTTCGGCGACGGCGAGGAAGTACCGCAGGTCGCGCACATGAGCGTCCACAGCCGATCGTTATCACACCACGGGCCCGGCCTCCCGGGCGGCCGCCGCCCCGGCCACCCGGCCACCCGGGGGCCTGGCGGCCCGGGGTCCGGCGGCCAACGGCCCGGCGAAGCGTTGCCCGGGCGCCCCGCTGCCCCGGGGGCCGCCGCTCAGCGCTCCAGCCGCAGCACCCGCACCCCGTACGGCGCGAGCACCACCGTGTCCCCAGGGGAGCCGTCCAGGGTGGTGAGCCGGCCGTCGGCCACCGCCGGCTCGACCGACAGCTCCTCGGCGGCCTGGCTGACCAGCCAGACGAAGACCCGCCCGTCCTCGTGGACCAGGCGGTCCACGGCGACCCGGGGGTCCGGGACGGTGACCGGGCGGCGGACCCCGGCGTGCGCGGCGAGGGCGTCGTACAGGGTGGTGGTCGCCTCGGGGTTGACCCGGGGGGTGACGGCCGCCATGTGCTCGATCGGATAGGTGCAGAAGACCACGCCACCCTCGCCGGTCTCGCGCAGCAGCAGCGCGGGGCGGCCGCGCCCGTCGACCGCGAGGACCTGGGCGCCGTCGGGCTCGACGGGGAGGAACACCCGGCTGTTCTCGGTGCCCGCCGCGCGGAAGGTGAGCCTCGCGCCCTCGGGGAGGGTGCCGAAGGCGCGGGTGAGGGTGAAGGTCACCTCGTCGTCCTCGATCGGGTCGACCAGGCCGTACTCCAGCTGGTGGCGGACGCCGAACAGCTCGTTGAGGTGGGCGTACCAGGGGCCGCGCTGCTCGTCGTGGGCGCCGGGGGAGTACGAGACGTAGACCGTGGCGCCCTCCCGGGCCCGGCGCTCCAGCTCGTACCAGGTGGGGGAGAGGAGCTGTTTGGTGGAGGGGACCAGCCACAGCCGTACGTCCGCGGGCAGCGCGCCGTCGCTCTCGCGCACCACCGCCGCCGGGGCGTCGGCGAGCCGGGCGGCCACCCAGGCCTGGCGGCCGGTCTGCTGGACGTAGGAGCGGTCCTCGGCGCGGGTGAAGGGGTAGAGGGTGTCCAGGTAGGAGGAGACGAGCAGGGCCGTGTCGGCGTCGGCGCGGCGGCAGCGGGGGAAGTCCACCGCGCGCAGCACCTCGCTGAAGGCGCGCAGTTCGCGCAGTTGCGGCTTGGGGGTGCCCGCGGTGTCGGTGAGGCCGAAGTGCATCTCGAAGGCGTGGTGGTGGTACGGGCGCTGCTCGCTGAGGTTGTCGTAGTCGGTGTTGTTCCAGGCGATCCAGCCGGTGGCCCCGGCCAGCAGGCTGTTGTGGAGGGTCTGCCGGTAGTAGCGGGCGGCGCCGGGGCCCGAGGCGAAGTCGGAGCTGACGCCGAACTCCTCCAGCACCACGGGCCGGCCGAAGGTGCCGGTCAGCTCGCACACCCAGGCGGCGGCGTAGTGCTGCCTGACCGCGTCGTCCTCCATGCGGTAGACGTGCGGTCCGAGGAAGTCGCACAGGTCGGCGGTGTCCCGGAGGCGGAAGCCGTTGTCGTGACCGGAGTTCTCCAGGCCCCAGGCGCCGTCGCCGAGCGAGACGGGCTGGGTGCCGCCCCCGGCCCGGACCGCGTCCACGACGATCTGGGCCCAGGCCGCGACCGCCTCGCGCTCGGCGGGCCCGGCGCCGGACCGCTCGCCGGGCTGGCGGCCGTAGATCGGCATCTCGTTGGAGACCAGCCAGCCGGCCACCGCGGGGTGCCCGGCGAAGCGGCGCACCGTCTCGCGGGCGAACCACGCCTGGCGGGACACCAGCCACACATCGCTGTACAGATCGCGGTCGCCGCGCCAGGGCGGGTCCCAGTTCTCGCCGGACATGTGGCCGACGAGGAAGGTGGGGACGGTGGTCATGCCGAGCGCCCGGTGGCGGTCGAGGAAGTCGGCGAAGCGCGCGCACAGCTCCTCGTCGAGGCGGTCGGGGGCGGGCATGAAGTCCGGCCAGTAGAAGAACGACCGGGTCATGTTGAGCCCGTGGTCCCGCAGCACGCGCAGCTCGGCCTCGACCACGTCCGGGTCGTACGAGCGCCACATCAGCGGGCCGCCGGTGCGTGACCAGTAGTTGGCGCCGAGCCAGATGACCGGGTGGTCGTCGACGGTGAGCCGTGCGGACGTGCGCTGCATCTGCGAACTCTCCCTCAGGCAGGGGGTGTCAGGGATGCGGCCCGTTGCGGACGGGCGGTGCCGCGCAGCAAGCAGTGAACGGCTTTACCGGTTTAGTGTCAACCCTCCGGACAGGGTCCGTACGCATCGCGGAGCGCCGGACGGGATCGGCGAGATCCGGCTCTACAGCAAGGTTCTCCGCCGGGACCTGGGTGTTCGACGATTCGACTAGTCCGGTTCAGCGAGGGAGCCGCGTCGCTCCTATTGACACCCTCTTCCGGGCCCCCTTAATTTCACGGCGCCGGTGGTGCGCGGACCGCCGCCCGGCGCCCGTCCTTCTCATCCCGCACGGCTCACGCCATTCGGCTTATGCCATACGGCTCATCCCGCACGGCTCACGCCATTCGGCTCATCCCGCACGGCTCGAACCCGCACAGCGAGGGGAACCCATGATCACGAGGACAACGGCCGGTCCGCGCCGCGCGCTCGCCGCCGGGGCCGCGCTCGCGCTCACCGCCACGCTCGCCGCCTGCGGCGGGGGCAAGAACAACAACGGCGGCGGGGGCGGGGTGCTGACCGTGGCCACGGGCTCCACGGGCAACTTCGTCCGGAACTTCAACCCCTTCGCCCCGCAGCCCCTCCAGGCCACCCACGGAATGATCTACGAGCCGCTGTTCCACCTGAACGCGGCGAAGGCCGGCGAGATCGAGCCCTGGCTGGCCACCAAGTACACCTGGTCGGACGGGGGCAGGAAGCTCCGCGTCACGGTGCGCTCCAACGCCACCTGGAACGACAAGAAGCCCTTCACGGCCGAGGACGTCGCCTGGACCTTCCAGATGGCGAAGGACGACAAGGCGCTCAACCAGTACGCCCTCCCCATCGCCTCCGCGAGCACCGAGGGCACGTACACGGCGGTGATCACCTTCACCAAGTCCGCCTACACCAAGGAGTACTTCATCCTCGGCAAGATGAAAATGCTCCCCAAGCACATCTGGTCGAAGATCCCCGACAAGGAGCGGGCGACCACCCTCAACACCAACCCGGTGGGCTCCGGCCCGTGGAAGGTGAAGTCAGTCAAGGGCATGACCATGGATCTCGTGGCCCGCGACGACTATTACTTCAAGGGGCTTCCGCACTTCAAGGTCCTGCGTTACCGGTCCTTCACCGGAAACAGCGGCGTCACCGCCGCGGTGACCTCCGGGCAGATCGACTGGGGCGGCGGTTTCATCCCCGACATCAAGAAGAACTACCTCGCCAAGGACAAGAATTTCGAACTCGTCAACATTCCCCTGGCGACCACGTTCTTCGTGCCCAACGCCCAGCGCGGCCCGACGGCCGACGTCAACGTCCGCAAGGCGATCAGCGCCGCCCTCGACCGCGAGTTCATGAACCGGAGCGTGTACGACGGCCAGGCGCCCGTCGCCAACCCCATGGCCCTGCTGCTCCCCAACTACGAGTCGGTGCTCGACCCGTCCCTGAAGGACGCCGTGATCGAGACCGGCCAGGACAAGGTCGACACGTATCTGACCGACTCCGGGTACACCAAATCGGGCGGCATGTGGCAGAAGGACGGCAAGAAGCTGTCCGTGACCGTCGAGCTGGTCTCCGGCTGGACCGACTACGTCAGCGTCGCCCAGCTGGCCAAGCAGCAGCTCAAGAAGGCCGGCATCGAACTGGTCGTCAAGGCCGAGTCGTACGCCCAGTGGACCAACAACCGCGCCCGCGGCCAGTTCCAGATGCTGCTGGACAACAGCGGCTACACCCCGGACCCGCGTGCCTATTACGCCCAGCTGCTGGACAGCTCCATTCCGCCGAAGATCGGCGAATCCACGAACGTCGGCAATTTCGGCCGCTATTCCAACCCGATCGTGGACAAGGCCCTGGACGAGATCGCCGCCGGCAAGGACCTGGCGAAACAGAAGCGCTGGTATTACCGGATCCAGCGGGAGTTCATCAAGGACATGCCGGCCATCCCGCTCTTCTACGGCCAGAACGAGCAGGAGTTCAACGGCAACCGCGTCACCGGATATCCCACCGAGGACAACCTCTACGCGGCCCCCTCCATCTGGCTCGACCCCGACGGCGGCTGGGTGGCAGCCCGTATCAAGCCCGCGAAATCCGGTCAGTAGGGCGCGGCAGCGTGCGGTACGTACTGCGAAAACTCGGCTTCTACGCCGTCGCCGCCTGGATGGCCGTCACCGTCAACTTCTTCCTGCCCCGGCTCATCCCCGGCGACCCGGTGCAGCTGATGATGGCCCGGATGTCGCAGTCCGGGCCCGTCGAACCGGGCCAGGAAGAGGCCCTGGCCGCCATGCTGGGCCTGAGCCACGGCAACCTCCTGACCCAGTACGGCGACTACCTGTCCTCCGTGGTCCACCTGGACTTCGGCCTCTCCGTCACCTACTTCCCCAGCCCCGTCACCGACGTGCTGCACGACGCCCTGCCCTGGACCCTCGTCCTCGTCGGCGCCGCCACCCTCATCAGCTTCGTGCTCGGCCTGACCCTGGGCACCCTCGCCGGCTGGCGGCGCGGCAGCTGGCTGGACTCCCTCGTCCCCTCCACCACCTTCCTGGCCGCCGTCCCCTACTTCTGGCTCGCGCTGCTGCTCCTCTACCTCTTCGGCCAGGTCTGGGGGGTGCTGCCGCTGGGCGGCGGCTACGACGAGACCCTGGACATCGGGCTGAACGGCGACTTCCTCTCCTCCGCCCTCGAACACGCGGTGCTGCCCGCCGCCACCATCGTGCTCAGCTCGGTCGGCGGCTGGATGCTCGGCATGCGCAACATGATGGTCTCCACCCTCGCCGAGGACTACGTCACCGCCGCCGAGGCCAAGGGGCTGCGCCCGCGCACCGTCATGGTCGGCTACGCCGCCCGCAACGCCGTCCTGCCGTCCGTCGCCGGCTTCGCCATCTCGCTCGGCTTCATCGTCAGCGGCTCGCTCGTGATGGAGATCGTCTTCTCGTACCCCGGCATGGGCTTCACCCTGCTCCAGGCCGTCGAGAACACCGACTACCCCCTGATGCAGGCGGTCTTCCTCGTGATCACCTTCGCCGTGCTGGCCGCCAACTTCCTGGTGGACCTGGTGTACGGCTTCGTCGACCCCCGGACCAGGCAGGCCCGATGACCGCCACCCTCCCCACCGCCACCCCGGCCGCCCCCGAACGCGCCGCCGGCCTCGGCCTGCTGCGCCTGGCGCTGCGCTCCCGCCGGCTGGCCCTCGGCCTCGGCGTCCTCGCGGTCTTCGCGCTCACCGCGGTGATCGGCCCCTGGCTCGCGGGCGACCCCGACGCGGTCAGCGTCGACCTGGGCCAGGCCCCGTCCGGGGCGCACTGGCTCGGCACCACCCAGACCGGCCAGGACGTCTTCGCCCAGCTCGTCGTCTCCGCCCGCGGCACCCTGGTGATCGGCGCCGCGGCCGCCGTCATCGCCACGGTCGTCTCTGTCGTCATCGGCATCGGCGGCGGCTTCCTCGGCGGCGTCGCCGACGAGACGCTCTCCCTCATCAGCAACGTCTTCCTGGTCATCCCGGGGCTGCCGCTGGTCATCGTGGTCGCGGCGTACGTCAAGGGCGACGGGGTCCTCTCCACCGTCCTCGTCATCGCCCTGACCAGCTGGGCCGCCTCCGCCCGGGTGCTGCGCGCCCAGACCCTCTCGCTGCGCGGCCGCGACTACGTGCTGGCCGCGCGCGTCTACGGAGAGAAGCGGTGGCGGATCGTGCTCGTGGAGATCCTGCCCAACGAACTGGCCATCATCGTGTCCCAGTTCATCCACGCCGTGATCTTCGCCGTGCTCACCCAGGCCGGCCTGGCCTTCCTCGGCCTCGCCGACCCCGCCTACCTCACCTGGGGGACGATGCTCTACTTCGCCCAGAACGCGGAGGCCCTGACCGGCGGCGCCTGGTGGTGGTTCGTCCCGCCGGGGCTGTGCATCGCCCTCCTCGGCGCCGCCCTGTCCCTCGTCAGCTTCGGCCTCGACGAGGTCCTGGACCCCAGGCTGCGCACCCGCCGACCCCGGAAGGGAGCGCGATGAACGACAGCGCGACGCATCACAGCGCGACCGAGAACAGCACGGCGAACGACATGGTGCTGCGCGCCGAGCACATCGACGTCGCCTACGAGGGGTACGGCGGGGCCCGCCCCACCCGGGCCGTCCGCGACGTCGGCTTCGAGCTGCGCCGCGGCGAACTGCTGGGCATCGCGGGCGAGTCGGGCTGCGGCAAGTCCACTCTCGCCTACGCCGTCGCCCGCTGTCTGCAACCCCCCGCCCGCCTGACCGCCGGCTCCGTGATCTTCCACGCCCGCGACGGCGGCGAGACCGACCTGCTGGCGCTGGAGGGCGAGGCGCTGCGCGCCTTCCGCTGGAACAAGCTGTCCATCGTCTTCCAGAGCGCGATGAACGCCCTCAACCCGGTGACCCGCGTCGGCCGGCAGTTCGACGACATCTTCCGCGCGCACCGGCCGGGCATGTCCGGCCCCGAGCGCCGGGAGCGCGCCCGCGCCCTGCTCGACATGGTCGGCATCGACCCCGCCCGGATCCGCGCCTACCCCCACGAGCTGTCCGGCGGCATGCGCCAGCGCGTCGTCATCGCCATGGCGCTCGCCCTGGAACCCGAGGTCGTCATCATGGACGAGCCGACGACCGCCCTCGACGTGGTCGTCCAGCGGGAGATCCTCGACGAGGTGGAGCGGCTGCGCGAGGAGCTGGGCTTCAGCGTCGTCTTCATCACCCACGACCTGTCCCTGCTGCTGGAGATCAGTGACCGGCTGGCGGTGATGTACGCGGGCGGCATCGTCGAGTACGGGCCCTGTGAGCGCATCGCGGCCGGCGCCGGCCACCCCTACACCCAGGGCCTGCTGCGCTCCTTCCCCGAGCTGACCGGCGAGCGCCGCGCGCTGCGCGGCATCCCCGGCTCGCCCCCCGACCTGCGCGGGGAGCTGACCGGGTGCCCCTTCGCGGACCGCTGCGAGCGGGCCTTCGAGCCCTGCCGCACGGTCGCCCCCCGGCCGGTCCCGCTGCCCGGCGGGGGCTATGCGGCCTGCCATCTGCACGACCCGGACCACATCGCCGCGGCGGCGGGGCCGCTCCACGAAGGGAGCCAGTCGTGACCGCGCTGGACGTCACCGGGCTCACCGTCGACTTCCCACAGCCCGGCGGGCGGCCCTTCCGGGCCGTCGACCGGGTCTCCTTCTCGCTGCGCGCGGGCCGCACCCTGGCGCTGGTGGGGGAGAGCGGCAGCGGCAAGTCCACCGTCGTACGGGCCCTGTCCCGGCTGGTGACGCCCACCGAGGGGGAGATCAGGCTCGACGGGGCGCGCCGCACGCGCGGCGCGGACTACCGGCGCGCCGTCCAGATGGTCTTCCAGGACCCCTTCGCCTCCCTCAACCCGGCCCACACCATCGGCCACCATCTGCACCGGCCGCTGCTGGCGGGCGGCAAGGCGCGGCGCGGGGCCGACGTACAGCGGAAGGCCGAGGAACTGCTGCGGTCGGTGAACCTCACGCCCCCGGCCGACGTGGCCCGCAAGCGCCCGCACGAGCTGTCCGGCGGCCAGCGGCAGCGGGTGGCCATCGCCCGGGCGCTCGCGCCGGGCCCGCAGGTGCTGCTGGCCGACGAGCCGGTGTCGATGCTGGACGTCTCGATCCGGCTGGAGATCCTGGGCCTGCTGGACCGGCTGAAGGACGAGCGGGGCCTGGCCCTGCTGTATGTGACCCACGACCTGGCCACCGCGCGCCACTTCTCCTCGGAGGTGATGGTGATGTACCGGGGGGAGATCGTCGAGCGCGGCCCCAGCGACGAGGTGATACTCGCCCCCCGGCACCCCTACACCCAACTGCTCGCCTCGGCCGCGACCGGATCCGGGGTGAGCCGCGAGGAGGCCCGCGCGGCGCGGGCGGCCCGGCTGGCGGCGCGGGCGCGGCGGGACGCCGAGCGGCGGGAGATCGTGGTCGGCGACGGCTGCCGGTTCCGGCCGCGCTGCCCGCTGGCCATGGACGCCTGCGCCCGGCGGCCCCCGGAGGCCGAGGTGGGCCCCGGGCACCGGGCCCTGTGCTGGCTGCCCGCCGGCGCCGGCACCGCCGGGTCCACCAACAGTTGTGCGTAGTTTGTCCGGACAACAGAACTTCACGACTTCCCGTCATGTGCTCATCCGGCTACGCTCGCCCCGTGGCAAAGCAGGAAGAAGATTCCTCCGGCCCGGCCGGCTCGGCGGAGACGCTCCAGTTCAGCGTGGACCGCAGCAGCCCCGTCCCGCTGTACTTCCAGCTGTCCCAGCAGCTCGAAGCGGCGATCGAGCAGGGGCGGCTGGCGCCCGGCAGCCTGCTCGGCAACGAGATCGAGCTCGCCGGACGGCTCGGCCTGTCCCGGCCCACCGTCCGCCAGGCCATCCAGTCGCTGGTCGACAAGGGGCTGCTGGTGCGCCGCCGCGGGGTCGGCACCCAGGTGGTGCACAGCCAGGTCAAGCGCCCGCTCGAGCTGAGCAGCCTGTACGACGACCTGGAGACGGCCGGGCAGCGCCCCGCCACCCGGGTCCTGCGCAACACCACCGAGCCCGCGACCGCCGAGGTCGCCGCGGCCCTCGGGGTCGCCGAGGGCACCGAGGTGGTGGTGATCGAGCGGCTGCGGCTGGCCCACGGCGAGCCCATGGCCCACCTGTGCAACCACCTCCCGGCGGGCCTGTTGAAGCTGGACAGCGCCGAGCTGGAGGAGACCGGTCTTTACCGGCTGATGCGCGCGGCCGGGATCACCCTGCACAGCGCCCGCCAGACGGTCGGCGCCCGCGCCGCCACCGCCGAGGAGGGCGAGCGGCTCGGCGAGCCGGCGGGCGCGCCCCTGCTGACCATGGAGCGCACGGCCTTCGACGACACCGGCCGGGCCGTCGAATTCGGCTCCCACACCTACCGGGCGTCGCGCTACTCCTTCGAGTTCCAGCTGCTCGTACGCCCCTGAGGGCTCGCCCGCGCGAAACAGGTCCCGACCACCCTCTGGACCCCGGCCGTACACCGTGACGGATACTTGGGCGGCGCCCGAGCCGATGACGCATGTCCGGGCGCCGCCGAACGGGACGTCTTCGAGAAGGGCTGGGTCTTCGTGGCCAGGGTTGGGACAGGGGCACGCGCGTTGACCGCCGCCGTGCTGGCGGCGGTGCTGGGGTTCGCCTCGGCGGGATGCAGCAGTACGGGCGGCAAGCGCGCCGAGGAGCGGGCCGAGCAGGCGGCGAACGCTTCGGGGCGCGCGGCGGTGAACACCCCGAGGATGACCTTCGCGATGGTCACCCACTCCGGCGACGGTGACACCTTCTGGGACATCGTCCAGAGCGGGGCCAAGCAGGCCGCGGTCAAGGACAACGTGAAGTTCCTCTACGCCCACCACGAGGAGGGCAAGGACCAGGCCCAGCTGGTGCAGACCTACATCGACCAGAAGGTCGACGGGCTGATCGTCACGCTCGCCAAGCCCGACGCCATGAAGGACGTCGTCAAGAAGGCGGAGAAGGCGGGCATACCGGTCATCACCGTCAATTCCGGGTCGGAGGAGTCCAAGGACTTCGGGGCGCTCACCCACGTCGGCCAGGATGAGACCATCGCGGGCGAGGCGGTCGGCGAGGAGCTGAACAAGCGAGGCCGCAAGAAGGCCCTGTGCGTGCTGCACGAGCAGGGCAACGTCGGCCACGAGCAGCGCTGCGACGGCGCCGCGCAGACCTTCGACGGCAAGATGGAGAAGATCTACGTCGAGGGCACCAACATGCCCGACGTCGAGTCGAGCATCGAGGCGAAGCTCCAGTCCGACAAGGACATCGACACCGTCGTGACGCTCGGCGCGCCCTTCGCCGCCACCGCCGCCAAGGCGGCCCAGCAGGCGGGCAGCAAGGCGGAGATCGACACCTTCGACCTCAACGCCAAGGTCGCCAAGTCGCTCCAGGACGGCACGCTCGGCTTCGCCGTCGACCAGCAGCCGTACCTCCAGGGCTACGAGGCCGTGGACCTGCTGTGGCTCTACCACTACAACGCCGATGTCCTCGGCGGCGGCAAGCCGGTCCTCACCGGCCCCCAGATCATCACCAAGGACGACGCCGCCGACCTGGCCAAGTACACCGACCGGGGGACCCGATGAGCGCGGACGCGCTGCCCGCGACCAAGGACGAGAGGCTGGCCCGCCGCTCCCTGCCGCGCCGCCTGGCCGGCCGGCCCGAACTGGGCGCGATCGTCGGCGCCGTCGCCGTCTTCGTCTTCTTCTCCGTCGTCGCCGACAGCTTCCTGCAGTGGTCCAGCTTCAGCACGGTGCTGAACGCCTCCTCGACCATCGGCATCATGGCGACCCCGGTCGCGCTGCTGATGATCGGCGGCGAGTTCGACCTGTCGACCGGGGTGATGGTCACCTCCTCGGCGCTGATCTCCTCGATGTTCTCGTACCAGATGACGGCCAACGTCTGGGTCGGCATCGGGGTGTCCCTGCTGGCCACCCTCGCCATCGGCTTCTTCAACGGCTTCCTGCTGGTGCGCACCGGGCTGCCGAGCTTCATCATCACGCTCGGCACCTTCCTGATCCTCCAGGGCTGCAACCTCGGCTTCACCAAGCTGATCAGCGACACGGTCTCCACCAAGTCCATCGGCGACATGGAGGGCTTCCCCGAGGCCCAGGACGTCTTCGCCTCCCACCTGACCATCGGCGATGTCGATCTTCAGGTCACCGTCCTGTGGTGGCTCGGGCTCGTCGCGCTGGCCACCTGGATCCTGCTGCGCACCCGCGCCGGCAACTGGATCTTCGCGGTGGGCGGCGGCAAGGAGGCCGCCCGCGCGGTCGGCGTGCCCGTCGAGCGCACGAAGATCGGGCTGTACATGGGCGTCGCCTTCGCGGCCTGGATCTCCGGACAGCACCTGCTGTTCAACTACGACGTCATCCAGTCCGGCGAGGGCGTCGGCAACGAGTTCCTCTACATCATCGCGGCCGTCATCGGCGGCTGCCTGCTCACCGGCGGCTACGGCTCGGCGATCGGGGCCGCCGTCGGCGCGTTCATCTTCGGCATGGCGAACAAGGGCATCGTGTACGCGCAGTGGAGCGCGGACTGGTTCAAGTTCTTCCTCGGCGCGATGCTGCTGCTCGCCACGCTGCTCAACTGGTGGGTCCGCAAGCGGGCGGAGGCCGGCGCATGACCACGACAGACACCTCCGCGGGCAGCTCCGCCCGGACGCCGCTGATCGAACTGCGCGACGTCAGCAAGAGTTACGGCAACGTCAACGCGCTGCAGGGGGTCTCCCTCGAGGTGCACGCCGGGGAGATCACCTGCGTGCTGGGCGACAACGGCGCGGGCAAGTCCACCCTCATCAAGATCGTGGCGGGGCTGCACCAGCACGACGCGGGCAGCCTCACGATCGAGGGCGAGGAGACCCGGCTCGGCTCGCCGCGCGAGGCCCTGGACCGCGGCATCGCCACGGTCTACCAGGACCTCGCCGTGGTGCCGCTGATGCCGGTGTGGCGCAACTTCTTCCTCGGCTCCGAGCCCACCAAGGGCCGCGGGCCCTTCAAGCGGCTCGACGTGGAGACCATGCGCACCACCACCCGTGCCGCCCTGCTGCGCATGGGCATCGACCTGCGCGACGTCGACCAGCCCATCGGCACCCTCTCCGGTGGCGAACGGCAGTGCGTGGCCATCGCCCGCGCCGTCCACTTCGGCGCCAAGGTCCTGGTGCTGGACGAGCCGACGGCGGCGCTGGGCGTCAAGCAGTCCGGGGTGGTGCTCAAGTACGTCGCGGCGGCCCGGGACGCGGGCCTCGGTGTGGTGCTGATCACCCACAACCCGCACCACGCCCACCTCGTCGGCGACCGCTTCGTCCTCCTCAAGCGCGGCGCGATGGCCGGCAGCCACCTCAAGACGGAGATCGCCCTCGACGAGCTGACCCGCCAGATGGCGGGCGGCAGCGAGCTCGAACAGCTCAGCCATGAACTCGCCCGCCCCTCGGCCAAGGACACCCCGACCGAGGTCTGAGCGGGGCCCAGCGAGGTCTGAGCGGGGCCCGCGCGGGCCCGAGCGAGGCCTGCGCGAGATCCGTGCGAGGGGCCCGGCCGAGAGGCTCGGCCGAGGGGCCCGGCCGAGGCCTGCCACCCCGCGCACCCCGGGCGCCGCATGGCGCGATGACCCGCCCCCGGCGGGACTCGCCATGCGGCGCCCGGTGCGCGTGAGGCACAATCGCACGGCGGGTCCCACCCCGCCACGACCACGCACGCCGAGGCCCCGGCCTCCCGAGACCCCCGCAGGGACGACGAACTCTTGCGCACCCGCAGCGACCGCACCCCCCACGCCCGCGCCGCCGCCCCGGCGGGTCCTCCCGGCCCGGGCCGGGAGGCCGTCGGCCCCGCCCGCGGCGGCTCCGGCCTCGGCGAGGGGGCGAGCCGATGAGCCTCTACCGTGAAAGGGTGCACCGGGGGTCGGCCCGGGCGACCGTGCTGCGCACCGTCGGCACCCGCGAGCGCCGCTCGCACCTCACCGCGCCCCGCGTGCCCACCGTCGGCATCGACATCGGCGGCACCAAGGTGATGGCCGGAGTCGTCGACGCCGACGGCGAGATCCTGGAGAAGGTCCGCACCGAGACGCCCGACAAGTCCAAGAGCCCCAAGGTCGTCGAGGACACCATCACCGAGCTGGTGCTGGACCTCTCCGACCGGCACGACGTGCACGCCGTCGGCATCGGCGCCGCCGGCTGGGTCGACGCCGACCGCAACCGCGTCCTGTTCGCCCCCCACCTGTCCTGGCGCAACGAGCCGCTGCGGGACCGCCTCGCCGAGCGCCTCGCGGTCCCGGTGATGGTCGACAACGACGCCAACGCCGCCGCGTGGGCCGAGTGGCGCTTCGGCGCGGGACGCGGCGAGGACCACCTGGTCATGATCACCCTCGGCACCGGCATCGGCGGCGCCATCCTGGAGGACGGCCAGGTCAAGCGCGGCAAGTACGGGGTGGCGGGCGAGTTCGGCCATATGCAGGTGGTGCCCGGCGGCCACCGCTGCCCGTGCGGCAACCGCGGCTGCTGGGAGCAGTACAGCTCCGGAAACGCGCTGGTCAGGGAGGCCCGCGAGCTGGCCGCCGCCGAGTCCCCGGTCGCGTACGGGATCATCGACCGGGTCGGCGGCAACATCCAGGAGATCACCGGGCCGCTGATCACCGAGCTGGCCCGCGAGGGCGACGCCATGTGCGTCGAGCTGCTCCAGGACATCGGCCAGTGGCTCGGCGTCGGCATCGCCAACCTGGCCGCCGCCCTCGACCCCTCCTGCTTCGTCATCGGCGGCGGCGTCAGCGCCGCCGACGACCTGCTGATCGGCCCGGCCCGGGACGCCTTCCGGCGCACCCTGACCGGCCGCGGCTACCGGCCGGAGGCCCGTATCGCCCGGGCCCAGCTCGGCCCCGAGGCGGGCATGGTCGGCGCCGCCGACCTGGCCCGGCTGGTCGCCCGCCGGTTCCGCCGCGCCAACCGGCGCCGCGTGGAGCGCTACGAGCGCACCGGGACCGGCCCCCTGCGGCTGGCGTCGCGCGGACAGGCGGGGCGCGAGTGACCGCCGCCGACCAGCGTCCGGGCACCGGCTCACCGCCCGGCCGGGGCACCGACCGCGCCACCGAGCCCCCCACGCCCCCCGCCGGCCGCCGGCCGCGCCGCTGGCTCAAGGCGCTCGCGGTCTTCCTGCTCATCACCATCCCGGCGGGCTATCTGGTCATCTCCGCGCTCCAGAGCCGCGACAGCGGCGAGGACAAGCAGGAGAACGCCTCGGCCACCGGCCTCACCGCCGGCTGGCCCAGCAAGGTGCAGCGGCGCATCTACGACGTGCCGATCCCGGGCTACTCCGACGACGTGGCGTACTACGAGACCAACGCCTGGAAGAGCAGCTCGCTGTACGTGCAGTTCGTCACCTCCGTCCAGGGCCTGGACCGGTTCCTGGTCAACGTCGGCACCGACCGCGCCGCCCTCAAGAACGGCGAGATCACCATCGACGCCGACGAGGCCGAGAAGGTCGGCTGGCGGCTCGGCGGCGACGAGGACTGGGCCGGCACGGTCTTCACCCAGAAGCAACCCCAGCCGGAACTGGAGATCACCGTCGACTTCGACAACCGGCGCCACCCCAAGGTCTACGTCGTCTCCACCGTCACCCCGTAGCCCCGGCCGACGGCCCGGCGGCCGGACCCGAGCACGGTCCCGTCCCGGGCCTCGGCCCGTCCTCACCCGTCCGCGGGCCACGCCTCGGGCGCGCGTCCTCCCAAACCCACCCGGACCACCGCGTATGTCTCGCCGTCCCTTGGCGGCCGCGTCCAGGAACGGGTGGTGAATGTGTGCAGCCGCCCGTTCATGAGGGCCTGTCGCGGCAGAGACGCGCCGAACTCCCCGGCCACCGCTTCCAGCAGCGACCGTTCCGTCCCGGCCACGTCCTCCAGGGCGCCGAAGAACCGGCTCGGATCCAGCGCCCGCGGTATCTCCCCGCTCTGCTCGACCTCTCCGCCGGCATAGGTGAACGCGTACTGCTCGGCACCGTCTCGCGCCACGGAAAGGTGGAAGAACGGCTCGCCGTGCCAGGCCCTCAGGCCGCTCCACACCACCACCGCGCGAGTGCCCGCGCCGGCGGCAGCGGCCGGGGAGACGAACCGCTGCCGACCGAACGGGGCGGGATCGCCGTCGAAGGCGAAACTCCAGCCGGGGCCGGCCCGGCCGACCGCCATGAGGGCCCGGTCGTCGTAGGACGAGAACTCCCTCTTGTCCCGCAGCGCGTGGCGCGCCTCCCACAAGGTCATGGGCCGGCTCAGCGCGGCGTCGTCCCCGTCCGCGAGGCGCCCGGGCAACTCCTCCGGCTCCACCCCCTCCACCAGGACGAACCGGTAGGAGGTGCGATGGTCGCCCTGGTCCGGCTCCGCGAGCCACGCCAGGCCGCCCGGGTCGAGCCCGGCGGCCGGGCCCGGCGCCTCACCCGGCTGCCCGCCCCGCGGAGTGGACAGCAGCTCGCGGCCCCGCTCCGGGGTCAGCAGCGGCCCGAGTACGGGGTCGGCCACCCAGCCCAGCGGCGCCAGGTGGTCCGGTCCCAGCGGCTCCCACAGCGGCACGGCGCTCATCAGCATCCGCCATGCCCCGTCGGTGTCCCCCCACCGCGCCAGCTCCCGCGCCCGCTCGACCGCCTCGCCGAACGGCCCCGCCGCCGTGTACCGGTACGTGCCGCGCCGCACCTCCTCCAGGATCGCGTACGCCAGTGACACCAGCTCCTCCTCGGCGCCCCCCAGATGGAACCTCAGCGTGGAGTCGTCCCGGTACCGGTGCGCCGCGTGCTCGGCGACCAGCGGGGGCAACAGCTCGGGCGCGTACCGCGGGTCCGTGGCCAGGCCGTCGAAATCCACCTGATAGGTCTGTCCGAGCAGGCGCCGTATCTGGTCGCCCAGCCCGGCGGCCCGCGGTCTGCCGTACTCCTTGGCCTCGTCCAGCGCCTTCACGGCCCGCTCCCAGCTGCCGCGCAGCGCCTCCAGCCGGGCCTCCTCCACCTGGATGTCCAGCTCTCGCGTCGTGTCGTTGGCGAACTCCGGCTCCCCGTCGCCGCTGTGCGCCTCCAGGCTGTGGAACTGCCGGTGCATGGCCCGCATGAACTCCAGGAAGTTCGCGTGCCGCTTGGGCGGCTCGGCCAGCCAGCTCGACCATGTGTAGACGGCCCACTCACCGTCCTCGTCCACGTCATCGGGATCCATGAGCACGTGGGTGATGTCGGACTCGACGTCGAGCTGTAACCCGCGCCGCCAGAGGTCCGCCTCCCGCCGCTCCTCGGGCCCGGCGTTCTCGTCCAGATACCCCTCGAAGGTGACCGCGAGCCCCGACGCGTCGTTGTGCCAGCGCGCGTCCCCGGTCCCCGCCAGCAGCCACACGAACCCGCCCGCGTGCCGCCACCCGTCGCTGACCTTGAGGAACTCCCGGTACGACGGGGGCATCCGCCGGCCGAGGCGCTCCTCCATGTCCGCGATCCGCTCCTCGGACGCGGGCGGGAACCCCAGCCACCGCGCCCGCCGCGCGGTCTCGTCGTCCTCGCCCCGCGTCTCGCCGTCGGGCAGGGAATCCGCCCACTCCCCGCTCCATCTGAGCAGGAAGGACCGCCAGTCGAATGCCGTGATGTCCGTCATACGCACGATGCTGCCACCTGCCACCGACAGCGCCCGGCGCGCGGGGCTTACTTGTCGACCAGGGACATGTGGTGCTCGTTTTGACATCCTCGCCGCCCTGAAGGGCGGTGATTCCCGCTTACCGCGCCGTTGAAGGCTGCGGTGTCGGGTGGGTTCCTGCTTCGCCGCGCGGTGCCGGGAGGATTCCCGGTCTTACCTGCGCTCCACAGGCTGACACGGCCAGTCCGGCCGCCTTGGCGACGTTGACCGCCGCGTTGATGTCCCGGTCCAGGACGGCCCCACATGCCCCGCAGGTCCATACACGGACATGCAGGGGCTTGGGGCCGTCCTGGACGCCGCACTGCGAGCACACCTGAGACGTGGGCTCGAAGCGGCCGATCCGGATGAAGGTGCGCCCGTACCGGGCGGCCTTGTACTCCAGCATGCTCACGAACGCGGACCATCCGGCGTCGTGCACGGACTTGGCCAGGCGTGTACGCGCGAGTCCCTTCACCGCCAGGTCTTCCACAGCCACCGCTTGGTTCTCGCGGATCAGCTTTGTGGAGAGCTGGTGATGGAACTCGCGGCGAGCGTCGGCGACACGGGCGTGCGCCCGTGCGACGCGGACCCTGGCCTTGTCCCTGTTCTTGCTGCCCTTCTTCTTGCGGGAGAGGGCGCGCTGCGCCTTCTTCAGGCGCTTCTCGGTCCGGCGCAGGAATCGCGGGCTGCCGACCTTCGTGCCGTCGGAGAGGACCGCGAAGTGCCCGAGCCCGAGATCGATGCCCAACTCCGGCGACACCTCGGGCAGGGATTCCTCCGGGCCGGTCTCCACGACGAAGCTCGCGAAGTACCGGCCCGCGCTGTCCTTGACCACGGTCACCGTGGACGGCACCGACGGCAGAGCGCGGGACGTCAGGAACCCCTTGCCGAGCGGGCTGAAGGGCACGAAGCCGATGCCCAGGGCTACACAGGTGGGCAGCACCTCCGGCTCGGGGTCCCTGGTCCACAGCGAGTACTCGCTCTGCACCGCCGTCACCGGATGCACCGCGTGGGCGCGGCGGATGGTCCGCGCACTGGCCTCCGAGAGGCCGAAGCAGCGCACCTTGCCTTCCTGGACCAGTTCGCCCACCGTCCCGGCGACGTCCTCGATCGGTACGTCCGGGTCGACGCGGTGCTGGTAGAACAGGTCGATCGTGTTCACTCCGAGGCGCTGGAGGGAGGCGTCGGCCACGGCGCGGATCTGCTCGGGGCGGCTGTTGAGCCCGGCGGGTGCGCCGTCCTCGATGCGGAAACCGAACTTGGTCGCGATCACCACCTGGTCGCGCAGCGGGGCGAGGGCCTCTCCGACGAGTTCCTCGTTGACGTACGGGCCGTACACCTCGGCGGTGTCGAAGAAGGTGACGCCGCGTTCGACGGCGCCGCGGAGTACGGCGATCATGTTCTTGCGGTCGCCGGGGTTCGGGCCGTAGCTCTGGGACATGCCCATGGCGCCGAGCCCGATCGCGGAGACGCGCAGGTCCCGTCCCAGTGTGCGTGTGTGCATCGTTCTCCTCCTTGCCGGGCGACCCGCTCGGTCAGCCGAGTGGGTCTGTCCTGCCGAGTGGTGACCGAGGGGAAGTGTCGCCTGGTCGTTCACGCGATGGCCTTCACGGGCGGTAGGGCGGCCGCCGGAGCGTCGGGCGCCGTTTTCTGGGGCTACCAGGCGTACGCCTCAGGAGCCTCACCTCCGGGGCCCGGCCAGATCTCGTCGAGCGCGCGGAGGGTCTCGGGAGGCAGGGACAGGTGCGGGGCCCGCAGCGATTCGGTCAGTTGCTCGGGGGTACGCGGCCCGACGATGGCGGTGGCGACGGCCGGGTTGTGCAGGAGCCAGGCCAGTGCGACGTCCGCAGGGCGCTCGCCGAGGTCCGCGCACAGGGCTTCGTACTTCTCGAGCTGCGGCCGGTGCCGCTCGACGGTGGCCAGGAAGTCGGGTGACGAGCGCCGGCCGCTGTCGGCCTTGCGCAGGGTGCCGCCGAGCAGGCCGCCGCCCAGCGGGCTCCACGGGATCAGGCCGAGGCCGTAGTGGCGCAGGGCGGGGATCAGTTCGAGCTCGATCGTGCGGGCGTTGAGGTTGTACAGGCTCTGCTCGGACACGAGGCCCAGGAAGTGCCGCTTGCTCGCCTCCTGCTGGGCGGTGGCGATGTGCCAGCCGGCGAAGTTGCTGCTGCCGACGTAGGTGACCTTGCCCTCGCGGACGAGTTGCTCCATGGCCTGCCAGATCTCGTCCCACGGGGTCGAGCGGTCGACGTGGTGCATCTGGTACAGGTCGATGTGGTTCGTCCGCAGCCGTCGGAGGCTGGCCTCGGCGGCCCTGCGGATCTTGTAGGCCGACAGGTACTTGTCGTTGGGGCCGGTGCCCATGGGCTGGTAGAGCTTGGTGGCCAGCACGATCCGGTCGCGCCGGCCGCCGCCCTGGGCGAGCCAGCGGCCGATGATCTCTTCGGACAGGCCGTAGCCC
>NZ_MAXF01000119.1 GCF_001704635.1 Streptomyces sparsogenes
GTCGTTGGGGGCCCATGGGCTGGTAGAGCTTGGTGGCCAGCACGATCCGGTCGCGCCGGCCGCCGCCCTGGGCGAGCCAGCGGCCGATGATCTCTTCGGACAGGCCGTAGCCCTGTGTCATGTCGGGTGACTGCGGTCCGCCGTACACGTCGGCGGTGTCGATGAAGTTGATGCCTTCCTCGACGGCCCGGTCGAGGATGGCGAAGCCGGTGGGTTCGTCGGTGACCCAGCCGAAGTTCATGGTCCCCAGGCCGAGCCTGCTGACCTTCAGGCCGGTCCGGCCGAGGTGGTTGTAGGTCATCGTCATCGCTGGTTCCTCCCAACCGGCAGGGACTGTGGTCCGGGTATCGGCACGGAGCGCAGTGCGCAGTGCGCGCTACGGCGGCCTCATCGGCCGCGCGTGCCGGGGCGCCTGCGGGAACGGCCCCTGCCCGTGCGGACGCCCGCGTGTGCGGCCGGCAGGCGCGGAGGGGCACATCCGCCGAGGCCGGCCCGTCATGAAGGGGGTGGAGCGGCGCCGGACCGGTGTGCGGTCAGGCGGCGGTCTGCTCGTCCGCGATCTGCTTGAGCAGCGTGATCGCGGACATGGCGTTCGGCCAGCCGGCGTAGAAGGCGAGGTGTGTGATCGCCTCGGACAGCTCCGGGACACTCAGCCCGTTCTCCAGCGCCACGCGCAGGTGGTAGCCGAGCTGCTCGCCGCGGTAGAGCGCGGCGAGCACGCTCACGGTGACGAGGCTGCGGTCCCGCGGGGAGAGCCCGGGCCGCTCCCAGACGTCGCCGAAGAGGACCTCGTCGGTGACCTCGACGAGCTTGGGCGCGATGCCGGCCAGTTCCTTGGGTGCGGACTGCTTCGCCATGGGACGACTCCTTCGCTCACGAACAGGTGCGGAAACGGGTGGCCCCGCTCTGTGTCCGGGGCGCCCACTCCGGCGGCCCGGACTCTCGTCCGGGGTGCCCGCCGGGAGCCGCAGCAGCGGCCACTACCGAGGCAACCGCAGGTCACCCGCGGGTGGAAGGTACGGCTGTACCAGGTACTGACAGGACCCCCCTCGTCCGGGCCCGGCTGCCTAGCCTGGAGTGCGTGAGTACCGAGAGCGACATCCGCGAGTTTCTGGCCTCCCGCCGCGCCAAGATCACCCCGCAGCAGGCCGGGCTGCCCGCCTACGGCGGCAACCGGCGCGTGCCCGGGCTGCGCCGTGAGGAAGTCGCGATGCTCGCCGGCGTCAGCGTCGACTACTACGCCCGCCTGGAGCGCGGCCACCTCGCCGGAGCCTCCGAGGAAGTCCTCGACGCCGTCGCGGGCGCCCTGCGACTCGACGAGGCCGAACGTTCCCACCTCCACGACCTGGCCCGCGCCGTCGCCCGCCGCCCCGCCCGCCGTCCCGGACGCACCCGCGGCCCGCTCCCGGACAGCGTCCTGCGGGTCCTTGACTCCATGACCGACTCTCCGGCGTTCATCCGCAACGGCCGCCTCGACATCCTCGCCGTCAACCGCCTCGGCCGTGCCCTGTACGCGCCGCTGTACACCGAGGACGCACCGTGCCCGGTCAACGTCGCCCGCTTCCAGTTCCTGGACCCGCACGGCCGGGACTTCTTCCCCGACTGGGAGCAGTCCGTGAACACGACCGTCTCCCTGCTGCGCACCGAGGCCGGACGGGCTCCCGGAGACAGCGATCTGACCGGGCTGATCGGCGAGCTCGTCACCCGCAGCGAGGAGTTCCGCACCGCGTGGGCCAAGCACAATGTGCGCCTGCACCACACCGGCCGCAAGAGCTTCCGGCATCCGGTCGTCGGCGAGATCACCCTCGACTTCGACGCCATGGAACTGCCCGCACAGCCCGGCCTGACCCTTACCGCGTACAGCGCCGCCCCGCACACCCCGGCCCACGACGCCCTGCAGCTGCTGGCCGCCTGGGCCGCCACCACAGACGCTTCCGCGACCGCGGACCCGGACCGCGCGAGCAACCGCTGAGCCGTGTCCCTGACCGCGGGACCTCCCCGCAGGCCCCGCCGTCCGCACACACCGCCGCCCTCCTTTCCAGGGGGCTTCCGGTCGGTCCTGTACGGGGTCGCTGCCGTGGTCAGCTTTCCGGGGCGTTCCACAGGTCGCGGAGTTCCGCCCATTGTGGTGCCGTGCCGTGCAGGGCGGTGGGCTGACCGGGGTCCGGGGTGCGCAGCCCGGCGAGGGCCAGGTCGAGGTAGCGCAGGTGCAGTGCGGTGGCGCGTTCGCCGGTGACGGGGATCCGGGGGGTGAGGTGTTCCAGCAGCAACGGGATGTCGGCGGACGTGAAGTCGGCGCGCAGCACTCCTGCCCAGTGGGCGCCGTCCACGAGGGCGTCGAGGGCGGCGCGCAGCTGCTCCGCGGCGGTCAGCACCTCGTCCGTGGCCGGCAACCGGCCGCCGACCAGGGGGAGGAGCGGACCGCCCGTCCCCTGGTCGGCCAACGCGTCGCGGAAGAAGCGAACGAGGGCGGCCCAGGGGTCGGGCTCCTCGGCGAGCGCCGTGCGCGCCTGCGCGACGAGTTGTTCCATCCCCGCGATCCGCATGCGCTGGACCAGCAGCTCCTTGCTGGGGTAGCGGCGGTACAGACTGCCCATGCCGATGCCGGCGCGGCGGGCGATCTCGGAGACGGGAGCGTCCCAGCCGTGCTCGGCGAAGACCTCGCGCGCGGCCTGGAAGAGGCGGGCGTCGTTGCGGTCCGCCTCCCGCTGTCGGCCGCGTCGCTTGCCTGCGTACGTGTCACCCATGGCGCGGCATTCTCCCTCAGCGGCGTCCCACGCCGTGACCGCCGTCGACGGTCACGACAGCTCCGGTGACGAAGCCGGCGTCCTCTCCGGCGAGCATGGCGATCGCCCGGGCCACGTCCTCCGGTTCCGCGACCCGCCCGAGCGGGGTGTGCTCGGCCAGGCGCTGCTGGAACTCTTGCGGCTGCCCGGCGCTGGCCTCGGTGCGCACGAAGCCGGGCGCCACGACGTTGACGTTGATGCCGAGCGAGCCGGCCTCGTGGGCGACGAAGCGGGCGAAGGTGTTCAGCGCGGCCTTGGCGGTGCCGTGCGCGGCCATGCCCGCGGTGGGCGGGCCGTCGGCCACGGCGCTGGAGACGTACACGATCCGCCCCCCGCCCTGGGCGCCCATGACGGCCAGTGCCTGCTGGGTGAGGGTGTAGACGGACGCGAGCTCGTTCGTCACCTTCGCGTGGAAGTCCTCCCAGGAGAGGCGGGGGAGCGGGGTCGGGGTGAAGCGGGCGCCGGCGTTGCAGACGAGGACGTCCAGGCGTCCGTCGACCGTCGAACGCTCCAGCAGTTCGGCTGCCTGACGGGGGTCGTGCACATCGGCCTGCACGGCGAAGGCTTCGCCGCCGTCGGCCTCGATCTGCTTGACCACCTGGTCGGCGGCCTCGCGGTTCGAGAAGTAGTTGACGGCCACGCGGTACCCACGGGCCGCCAGCTCACGCGAGGTGGCCGCGCCGATGCCCCGACTGCCCCCGGTGACGAGGGCGGTCGGCTTGCTCGTCGTCTTCATGTGTCCTCCGGGTCGGCAGAGCGATTCCTTCTGCGGGCAACCTATCGGAGCGGAGCACTCCGCTCAAAAGCGGATCTCGCCGGGCTCGACGATGCGGTGCAGATCGGGGCCGGTGCAGGCGAGGCGGTCGGCGTGCAGGCGGAAGGGGTGGCAGCCGCTTCGGCTCGCAGGCACCGCGCCGTTCAACTCCCGTCCGCGCCGGCGGGCACCGCACACACGGTCTGACGTGCGGTGTGATCGTTTCCTATGGTGACGTGGCGTGTGGGCGTGTAGCGTTCTGTCAGCTGTCGTGGTTCGGAATTCCCCCTGCCCGCGCCTTTGGTGTGGGCGTTTTGCTGTGCTGTGCCGCAGGGACCAGGGCGATCACCTCCGCCTGCCGCATGGAGTGGGAGGCGTTCATCGACCGGAAGGCATGAGACATGGCAACGGGAACTGTGAAGTGGTTCAACGCGGAGAAGGGCTTCGGCTTCATCGCCCAGGACGGCGGCGGCCCGGATGTCTTCGCTCACTACTCCGCGATCAACTCCTCGGGCTTCCGTGAGCTCCAGGAGGGCCAGGCTGTGACGTTCGACGTCACCCAGGGCCAGAAGGGTCCGCAGGCCGAGAACATCAACCTGGCCTGACCTCGCAGCCCTGCCCCAGGGATCGCGCACACCGCGTCCGGTGAGCGCCGCCCGTGCGGGCTTTGCCGCCCACCGGGCGAAGCGCCTGCTCTGGTGCCGGGCGTGCACAGGATCAGGGGCCGCGCAGCCATTGCTGCGCGGCCCCTGATCTTTGCGGCGGAGGCGGGTGCGACCTCGGCCCGAACTTCCTGAGCTCAGTTGCTTCGAGCGTCGTCCGGTTCGGGTGCCGCATGCCCTGCGCCTTTGTTCGCGCAATTTGGAGCAGCGGACGGTCAGGCGCCCGTCCAGGCGTCGAGGAAGGCTTGCCGTCCAACCGGATCGTCCCATCTGCGGTCCGCGTGCAGAACGCGCCAGGCGGTGACCTCGAGATCTCGGAGCCACAGTTCTCCGATGACCTGGGTCTTGAGGTCGGGCAGATGATCGGACTCGGCGAGGGCTTGACCGATCACTTCCCCGGCTGCGACGCGCTGGGGCGGGGTCATCTCATCGAAGGCCGAGAGGATCTGCCGGGCCAGGGGGGATCCCTCTCCTTCCAGAGAACGCAGCACCTGAGCCTTCATGTTGACGGGTAGCAGGTATGCGGTGCCCGAGGACCTCCACAGGTTTGACCAGAAGCGTTCGCCTGCCTCGGTGGGGGCAGGCAGCGCGGCCAGCAGCCCGAGGAGATGGCCGGTGGCCGCATAGCCGTCGGAGTGGGCAGCTGCGACGACTGCGATGCCCGCTACGCGCTCCACATCGAGTTGGCCGGCTTCGAGACGCGAAGCCAGACCCAATTTATCTTCCAACTGCTGTGTCAGGGCGGCGGATACGTGAGGGCGGACCTCAGGAAGCATCGGCGATCCTTGCGCGTAGGCGAGCGGAGATGCCCGTTCGTAAGCCCTGATCTTTCCCACGGCAGGCCGATCTACTCGGCTTGGGCAGGCCCAATCGGCGGCAGGGTCAACGGGGCTGTAGTTCACACGGTGGCGAGCCGGACGCGGGCTCGGTGATGGCCCTGGGAATCTGGACCGACTTCCCATGACGCTGCCGGAGCGAGGTCTTCTAGCATTACCGCATCGCTGCCAGTGACACCCAGTCGCCCGAGAGGAGAACAAGAAGCTGTGTCCCGCGACGCCGCTGGAGTCGAAGATGGTCACGGCGCCTCAGCGCGTGGGGAGCGCCGTGAAGACGAGCCAGCCGGCGGATCACTGGGCGACCACGCACGGGAGATGGCTCACTCGGTTGCGGCCCTGGTGGAGCGGGCGGCCGAACTGGCCGAACCGATCAAGCCGAAATTGCGTGGCTGGCTCCATGCCGGAATGGTCCCCGCCGCACTGATCGCCAGCGTCGTACTCATCTGCCTGGCCCGTACTCCGCAGGCAGTCCTGGCCTGCGCCGTCTACTCGGTCACCGCCTGGCTGCTGTTCACAACGAGCGCCATCTACCACCGCGGCACCTGGGGGCCGCTGGGCGAGGCTCTTCTACGACGACTCGACCACGCCAACATCTTCCTGATCATCGCCGGCACCTGCACCCCCCTGGCCGTGCTCCTTCTCCCGCCGGAACAGCGGTCCACGTTGCTGTGGATCGTGTGGGCGGGCGCATTGGCCGGCATCGCGTTCCGGGTCTTGTGGGTCGGAGCTCCGCGCTGGCTGTATACCCCGTGTTACCTGGCCCTGGGGTGGGCGCCGGTGCGCTACCTGCCCGACTTCCTGCACACCGGCGGAGCAGCCGTAGTTGTCCTGATCGTCGTGGGGGGGCTCCTCTACAGTGCGGGCGCGGTCGTCTACGCCCTACAGCGGCCCGACCCCTCACCCCGCTGGTTCGGCTACCACGAGGTCTTCCACGCTCTGACCGTGGCAGCCTTCGCCGCGCATTACATCGCCATCTCTCTGGCCGCCTACTGACCGCGACAGCGTTCGGGCTTGCGCCGCTCGTCACATCCGTTGCCGCGTGCTGCTCCGCGAACGGTGGAAGCGGTTTACGTCGACACGACCACGGACCAGCCCGGCTTCGCGACGGTCGCGGTCGGCCTGCCGACCCGGCACCGGCTGGCGTTCGTCCCTCTGGGTGACACGACGGTCGATCCGGGGAGATCCGGAGGTCGCCGTGCCCCATGGGCATCGTTGACGGAGAGCCGGACCGTGTCGCGGTCGATCGCGTTCGATGTGAGGGGTTCACGCCAAGGGCCCGCGGCCGACCTCGATGCTCGCGGGCCGCGACCGGAACCGGGGATCCTGCTGCCGGGCAGTGGCTCAGGCGTCGATGATGACGGGGATGATGAGGGGCTTGCGGCGGTGGGTGCGGAACGCCCAGTTCGCCACGGCCCGGGCGAGGAGCTGTTCGAGCTGGCGCGCATCCCCGACGCCTTCCTCGGCCGCGGTGGCCAGGGTCTTCTCGATGACGGGGACGACCGGCTCGAAGGTGGCGTCGTCGTGGACGAAGCCGCGGGCCAGGAAGTCGGGAGCCTCGGCGAGGGCGCCGGTGTCCGCGTCGACGATCGCCACCACCGTGACCACGCCTTCCTCCGCGAGGGTGAGGCGGTCCTTGAGGGACGCCTCGGTGGCGCCGCCGACTTCCATGCCGTCCACGTAGACGTTGCCGGCGGGCACCTTGCCGGTGATGGACGCGCGCCCGTCGACGAGGTCGACGACGACGCCGTCCTCGGCGATGACGACACGGTCGGCGTCGACGCCGGTACGGACGGCGAGGTCGCCGTTGGCCCGCAGGTGGCGCCACTCACCGTGCACGGGCATGACGTTGCGGGGTTTGACGATGTTGTAGCAGTAGACGAGTTCGCCGGCGCTGGCGTGCCCGGAGACGTGCACCTTGGCGTTGCCCTTGTGGACCACGTGGGCACCCCACCGGGTGAGTCCGTTGATCACCCGGTAGATGGCGTTCTCGTTGCCGGGGATGAGGGAGCTGGCGAGCAGGACGGTGTCGCCCTTGCCGATGCGGATCATGTGGTCGCGGTTGGCCATCCGTGACAGCGCGGCCATCGGTTCGCCCTGGGAGCCGGTGCACACCAGAGCGATCTTGTGGTCCGGGAGTTTCTCCAGCTCCTTCGGGCTCACGACCAGACCGGACGGGACTTTCAGATAGCCCAGGTCACGGGCGATGCCCATGTTGCGGACCATCGACCGGCCGACGAAGGCGACCTTGCGGCCGTGCTGGTGGGCGGCGTCGAGAACCTGCTGGATGCGGTGCACATGGCTGGCGAAGCTGGAGACGATGACCCGGCGCGGCGCGGTGCGCATCACCTGCTCGATCGCCGGATTCAGCTCACGCTCGGAGGTGGTGAAGCCGGGTACTTCGGCGTTGGTGGAGTCGGTGAGGAACAGGTCCACGCCCTCCTCGCCGAGCCGGGCGAAGGCGCGCAGATCGGTGATGCGGTCGTCGAGAGGGAACTGGTCCATCTTGAAGTCGCCGGTGTGCAGCACCATGCCGGCGCCGGTGCGGATCGCGACCGCGAGGCTGTCCGGGATGGAATGGTTGACCGCCACGAACTCGAGGTCGAAGGGCCCGAAGCCGCGCCGGTCGCTCTCCCGCACCCGCACCGTGCGCGGCCGGATGCCGTGTTCCTTGAGCTTGGCCTCCAGGAACGCCAGCGTCAGCTTGGAGCCGACGACGGGAATGTCGGACCGCTCACGCAGCAGATACGGCACGCCGCCGATGTGGTCCTCGTGACCGTGGGTGAGTACCACGGCCACGATGTCGTCCAGCCGGTCCCGGATGGAGGTGAAGTCCGGCAGGATCACGTCCACGCCGGGCTGGGTCTCCTCGGGGAACAGCACGCCGCAGTCGACAATGAGCAGCTTGCCGGCGTACTCGAACACGGTCATGTTGCGGCCGATCTCACCCAGGCCACCCAGGGCGATGACCCGCAGCCCTCCGTCGGGAAGGGGTGGGGCGGCTTTCAGTTCGGGGTGCGGATGACTCATACCTTGACGGTACCCGGAGAGCGGAACGAGATGATCCATTGCCTGTGGGATCTCTCCGTCCGACGGAGCGGGGCACGCGCTGCGGCTGCCCGGGATGACCATGCGACATACTCTCCCGATGAGTTCACGCACTTCCCCGATCAGCCAGCCGATCACGATACGGAGGGCCGTCGCGCGGGATGCCAAACGGCTCACGCGGCTCGTGCGCGGCTCAGGCGCCTACGAGGGTAAGTACGCGGCCGCAGTCGCGGGCTACCGGGTCGGTCCCGATTACGTCGAGGCCCACCGCGCCTTCGTGGCCGTCGGCGCCGACGAGCATGGAGGCCGGGTTCTCGGGTTCTACTCGCTCGTCCTCGCTCCACCGGAGCTCGATCTGCTGTTCGTCGCCGACGAAGCACAAGGACGGGGTATCGGTGGACTGCTCGTTGCGCACATGCAGTCCGAGGCCCGTGCCGCCGGGCTCGACCGTGTCAGGGTCGTGTCGCATCTTCCCGCCGAGGACTTCTACCACCGCGTCGGTGCGGTGCGGACCGGGACCGCGTCCGCGAACCCGCCCGCCGTGCCGTGGGACCGTCCCGAATTCGAGTTCCGCATTCCTTCGGCATGACGCGGCGCGTCGACGCCTCAAGCGATATGCCGTCCGAGAAGCCTTCAACCTGGTCGGAACGGTATCCAGCGCCCCTCGTCACAGGGGCGTCTGAGAGATGAGAGGGTCTGACGGGTGAGCGAGACACCACCGAACACCCTGCAGTACCGGTTTGACGGGCCGGAAGACGCCCCTGTCCTGATCCTGGGTCCCTCACTGGGTACCACCTGGCACATGTGGGATCGCCAGATACCCGAGCTGTCCCGCCATTGGCGCGTGCTGCGCTTCGACCTGCCAGGGCACGGCGGCGCGCCCGCCCACCCCGCGGCCGCCGTCTCCGACCTCGCCGAGCGGCTCCTGGCCACGCTCGACGGGCTGGGCGTCGACCGCTTCGGCTACGCGGGTTGCTCGATCGGCGGGGCCGTCGGCGCGGAGCTGGCGCTCAGACATCCGCTCAGAGTGGGCTCCCTCGCGCTCGTCTCCGCCTCACCGCGCTTCGGCACCGCCGACTCCTACCGGCAGCGCGGCGTCGTGGTCCGCACCAACGGCCTCGACCCGATCGCCCGCGCCACCCCCGAGCGCTGGTTCACCCCCGCCTTCGCCGCCGGGCAGCCCGCCATCGTCGACTGGTCCGTCCAGATGGTCCGCACCACCGACCCCGGCTGCTACATCGCCGCCTGTGAGGCCCTCGCCGCCTTCGACATCCGCGCCGAGCTGGGCCGCATCGGCGTGCCCACCCTGGTCGTGGTGGGCGCCGACGACGAGGTGACCCCGCCGGCCGACGCCCGGGTGCTCGTCGCCGGGATCCCCGACGCCCGGCTCGCGCTGGTCCCCGGCGCCTCCCACCTGGCGCCGGTGGAGCAGCCCGCCGCCGTCACCGACCTTCTGGTGCGCCACTTCACCACCTCCTGGCTCCCCGCCGACCAGCCGACCGGGATGACCGCGATCCCCGCCCCCGCGGCGCGGGCCGCGCTCGCCACCGCGCCGCCCAGCGGCGCCCCGGTCGCCGAGATCGCCTACACCGCCGAGCCCGTCCCGGCCGCCTCCGACGGCCGTGCGGACACGTACGAGAAGGGGCTCCGGGTGCGCCGGGAAGTGCTGGGCGACGCCCATGTGGACCGTGCCCAGGCGGGCGCCGACGAGTTCACCGGCGACTTCCAGGAGTTCATCACCCGGTACGTCTGGGGCGAGGTGTGGACCCGGCCGGGCCTCGACCGGCGCACCCGCAGCGTGATCACCCTCGCCGCGCTCGCCGCCCGCGGCCATCTCGACGAGCTGGCCTTCCACACCCGCGCCGCGCTGCGCAACGGGCTGACCCCGGCCGAGATCAAGGAGGTGCTGCTGCACACCGCCGTCTACTGCGGGGTGCCCACCGCGAACTCGGCCTTCTCCGTGGCCCAGCGCGTCATCCGCGAGGAGACCACGCCCGAGGGGTGACGCGGGCGAGGGCGTATGCGGGGCACGGCGGGCCCGGTGTGCCCGGGGGGAGCACAATGATCCCCATGAAGCTCACCAAGAAGGGCCACGCCTGTGTCCGGCTGGAGAAGGACGGGCGGTCGCTCGTCATCGACCCCGGCGCGTTCAGCGAGGAGGACGCCGCGGTCGGCGCGGAGGCGATCCTGGTCACCCACGAGCACATGGACCACTTCGACGAGGGGCGGCTGCGGGCGGCGCTGGAGGCCGAGCCCGCCGCGCGGATCTGGACGCTCGCCAGTGTGGCGGACCGGATCGCGGACGCCTTCCCGGGGCGGGTGCACACCGTCGGCGAGGGCGACACCTTCAGCGCCGCGGGATTCGACATCGAGGTCCACGGGCAGCTCCACGCCGTCATCCACCCGGACATCCCGCGGATCACCAACGTGGGGTACGTGGTGGACGGCTCGGTCTTCCACCCCGGCGACGCGCTCACCGTGCCCGGGCGGCCGGTGGAGACCCTGCTGCTGCCGGTCCACGCGCCGTGGAACAAGCTCGCCGAGCTCGTCGACTACGTCCGCGAGGTCGGGCCGGACCGCGCGCTCGACGTCCACGACGCCCTGCTGTCCGAGGTCGCGCCGCTGGTCTACGGCCGGATGCTGGGTCCCGAGGGCCCCGGGATCGGGGCCGAGCACGTACGGCTGGCGCCGGGGGAGAGCATCACCCTGTGAACCGCCGGGGCCGCGCTGTCGGACCCGCGCGGTAGGTTGTCCCCTATGCGCATCGCGACCTGGAACGTCAATTCGATCACGGCGCGGCTGCCCCGCCTGCTCGCCTGGCTGGAGAGCAGCGGCACGGACGTGCTGTGCATACAGGAGATCAAGTGCGCCGAGAGCGCCTTCCCCTACGAGCCGCTGCGCGAGCTCGGCTATGAGGCCGCGGTCAACGCCACCGGCCGGTGGAACGGGGTGGGGGTGCTCTCCCGGGTCGGCCTGGCCGACGTGAGCCCCGGCCTGCCCGGCGGCCCGGACTACGACGGCGAGCAGGAGCCCCGCGCCATCGCCGCGACCTGCGGCGCGGTCCGCGTCCAGTCGGTGTACGTGCCCAACGGCCGGGAGATCGGGCATCCGCACTACGACTACAAGCTGCGCTGGCTGGAGGCGCTGCGGACCTCCGCCGCGGCCGACGCCGAGAGCGGCCGCCCCTTCGCCGTCCTCGGCGATTTCAACGTGGCGCCGGCCGACGAGGACGTGTGGGACCCGTCGTTCTTCGAGGGCCTGACGCATGTCACCACCAAGGAGCGGGACGCGCTGGCCGCCCTGCGCGAGCTGGGCCTGTCCGATGTGGTGCCGCGCCCCCTGAAGTACGACCACCCCTTCACGTACTGGGACTACCGGGAGCTGTGCTTCCCGAAGAACCGGGGCATGCGGATCGACCTGGTCTACGGCAACGAGCCCTTCGCCAAGGCCGTCGGCGACGCGTATGTGGACCGCGAGGAGCGCAAGGGCAAGGGCGCCTCGGACCACGCCCCGGTGGTCGTCGACCTCGACGTCTGAGCCACGCCTCCGGGCACCGCGTCGCTACGCGGAGTGACCCAACGTCACCCGTTTTGTCCCCGATGTCTGGGCAGCGGGCCATCCCCGTCCCGAGCCCGCGGCCACGCCTCCCCGGGGACGTGAGACCGCCCGGACCGTGGCCGCCGGGCCGCCCGTGTCACGTGGGCGGCCCGGCGGCCCGTCAGCCCACCAGCCGCCGCAGGTCGATCGAGTCGGCCATCGCCCGCAGCCCCGCGTCCCCGGGGTGCAGGTGGTCGCCGCTGTCGTAGGCCGGCAGGATCCGCTGCGGCCGCAGCGGATCCCGCACCACGGCGTCGAAGTCGAGGACCGCGTCGAACTCCCCGGCGCCGCCGCCCCGGATGAAGGCGTTGACGGCGGAGCGCCGGGCGTCCACGTCGGCGGTGCACAGGGACTCGCCCTCGCAGGGCGCGATCGTCGCCACCACCACCCGCAGCCCCCGCTCGTGGGCGCGCCGGGCGATGGCGTGCAGCCCGGCGGTCAGCTCCTCGGCCGAGGCGCCCCAGCGCAGATCGTTGACGCCCTCGAAGACGACGACCGTGCGCACCCCGGTCTGGGCGAACACATCGCGCTCCAGCCGGTGCTGGGCGCTCACCCCGCCGGTGTCGGTGCTGACGCCCTCGCCCGGGTAGCGGTCGGTGACCACGCGGTTGGCGGAGATGCCCTGGTTGAGCACCCCGTACGCGGGGACCTCCGACTGCTCCCGCAGCCGCCGGGCCAGCACATCCGGCCAGCGCCGATTGGCGTCGGCGGTCGACCTGGTGCCGTCGGTGATCGAGTCGCCGAGCGTCACCACCGACCCCGGCCCGCCGCCGACGTCCACCCCGGTCAGAAAGGGCCAGGTGGTCAGGGTGCCGGTGTACGCCCCGCCGTCCGCGTCGGCCGTGTGGTCGCCGCTGCCGGGCGGGCTCAGATACGAGCGCTGGGTGGCCTGGCTGTGCACCGGCACCGCCCGGACCGCGTCCGGCAGATGGATGCTCACCAGCAGATTCGCGTCCGGCGGGACGTCGAAGCCGACCGGGTCGCTGAACTCCTGGGCCCCCGCCGGGATCTCGGTCCCCTCCCGGCCGCCGAAGGTGAGCGGGACCGGGTCGCCGTCCGCCGTCGCGCCCTCGGCCTGCACGGACACGCTGGCCCGGCCGATCCGCACGGGGGCGGCCGCGAAGGTGTTGGCCAGCCGGATCCGGGCCGTGGGCCCGCCCGCGCTGGTGTGCACCACCAGCCGCAGCGTCTGGTCGCTCCACGGGCCGACCGCCGTGTATCCGCTGGTGCTCGCCGCCCAACTGCCGGTCCAGCCGTCGGCGGCGCGGCGCACCGAGGCGGCGAACACATGCAGATCGGCCGCGCCCGGGTCCCGGGGCAGCACCACCGAGGCGATGTCCCGGCCGCGCTCCACCGGCACCGTCACCGCGTACAGCCGCGCGGTCTCCACCCGCTGCCCGGCGCCGCTGTTGATGTGCGGGAGGGCGACGGCCCGGGTGGCCGTCGGGCCCGAGCGCCAGTCCGGGGCGGTGAGGGTGTACGTACTGCTCGACCCGTCCCGGTAGCGGACCGTGCCGGTGCCGCTCGCCTCGCCGCCGGTGCCCGCGACCAGGAAGGACAGCGCGTCGCCGCGCCCGCGCAGCAGTACCGCCTGCCCGTCGGCCCGTACGTTGTCGGGGCGGGTGCCGCCGGGGCGCGCGGCTCGGGGCCAGGCGAGCCGGGCCGAGTCGATGGTGAGGGTGCGGCCCGGGGTCCAGCCGGCGGCCCGCAGGTCCTGCGCGGACAGCGAGTCGCCCGTGCCGTCGAAGTCCGCCCCGCCGGGGTCGGCGTCGTCGCTGACCGCCCTGTTGTCGAAGAGCCGCTCCAAGGGGAGCGGCTTTCGGGGTTCTTCACCGGGCGGCCCCGGCGTGGCGGCGCCCGCGGGCGCCGCCGGCCAGGCGAAGGAGAGGGCGACGCCTCCCGTGACGAACGCGGTCGCTGTCCACCGTCTGCCGACGAGCATGCGTGTGTCCCCTCTCGCAACCAACCCAACCGGCGATCCGACAGGTGCGGGACGAACGTAGGGAGACGGGTGGGTGGCGTCAAGGCAATGATCGGGAAACGGGCTCCGCGCGCCCTGTGGTGCGCCGGGCGCGGGGATGCCACGCTGAGCGGTATGAACATCCCTTTCTTGGGCAACTGGCGCAAGCGATACGACCTGGCGCGCGGTACGGCTGTCATGGCCACCCGGGAGGCGGATCCACAGGGTGTGGCGCAGTTGCTGTCGGAGTGTGAGCTGCTGCGCGCCCGGGCGGCGTCCGCGGGGGTGGGGCTCGACGACTCGGCGGCCTCCCTCGAGGCGCTGGACCAGCTGCTGCCGCGCTGGCGCGACGACCCCGAGGAGCTGACGTGGCTCGGCAACGACGCCGGGCTGTATCTGGGCACGGTGATCATCCGTACCGTGCCCGGCGCCCTGTGGCAGGTGTGGCCCAACGGGCGGCCGGTGGTCCGGCTCGCCTCCGGGCGGGAGATCGACGTGGTGGGGGCGGGGCAGGAGTGGGCGGCCGACGGCGCGCCCGAGCTCTCCCATGTGTACGCGGAGGTCGCGGAGATCTGAGCCGCGTTCCCCGGTCACCCGGGGGTTAAGTACCCATTGATGCGTGTCGTCGGCGGAGCGCCGCTTTTGTGCGGATAGTTTGCGCTGAGCGCGACACAGCTGAAAGTGGGTGGGGCCGGGTATGGCCGTCGGCGAACCGTTGATCGAGCTGCGCGAGGTCAACAAGTACTTCGGCGCGCTGCACGTCCTGCGGGACATCGACCTCACCGTCGGCCGCGGCGAGGTGGTGGTCGTCATCGGCCCCTCCGGCTCCGGCAAGTCCACCCTGTGCCGGACCATCAACCGCCTGGAGGCGATCGACTCCGGCACCATCACGGTGGACGGGGTCCCGCTGCCCGAGGAGGGCAGGGAACTCGCCCGGCTGCGCGCCGACGTGGGGATGGTCTTCCAGTCCTTCAACCTCTTCGCGCACAAGACCGTGCTGGCCAATGTGATGCTCGCCCAGCTCAAGGTGCGCGGCCGGACCAAACAGGAGGCCGAGCGGCGCGCCCGCGAGCTGCTCGGCCGGGTCGGGCTCGCCGACCAGGCGGACAAGTACCCCGCCCAGCTGTCGGGCGGCCAGCAGCAGCGGGTGGCCATGCGCGCTGGCCATGGACCCCAAGGCGATGCTCTTCGACGAGCCGACCTCCGCCCTCGACCCGGAGATGATCAACGAGGTGCTCGAGGTCATGCGCCAACTGGCCCGCGAGGGCATGACGATGGTCGTGGTCACCCACGAGATGGGGTTCGCGCGCTACGCCGCCCACCGCGTCGTCTTCATGGACGGCGGCGCGATCGTCGAGGACCGGCCGCCCGACGAGTTCTTCTCCGCGCCGCGCACCGAGCGCGCCAAGGACTTCCTCTCCAAGATCCTCAAGCACTGAGTCCCGGGTGGATCCCATGACGCGCATCCGCCGCACGCTCGCGGCCCTGGCCCTCGCCCTGACCCTCCTCGCCGCCGGCGGCTGCGGCAAGGAGGGCAGCCCCCCGGTCAAGGGGCCCAGCCCCGAGGCGCTGCCCGCCTACCAGGTGGCCACCGGCTTCCGGCTGCCCGCCTCGCCCACCTGGCGCAAGGCCAAACGCCGCGGATACCTGGTGGTCGGCGTCAAGGAGGACCAGCCGTACCTGGGCGAGAAGGACCCGGCCACCGGCCGCTACTCCGGCTTCGACATCGAGATCGCCAAGATGATGGCCGCCTCGCTCGGCTTCGACCCCAAGACGATCAGGTTCAAGACCATCGCCTCGGCGAACCGCGAGACCGCCCTCCAGAACGGCCAGATCGACTACTACGTCGGCACCTACACCATCAACCCCCTCCGCAAGCGCCTGGTCGGCTTCGCCGGCCCCTACTTCATGGCCGGCCAGTCGCTGCTGGTGCGCAAGGACGAGAACGACATCCACGGCCCGCAGGACCTCGCCGGCAAGACCGTGTGCTCGGTGGCCGGCTCCACCCCGCTGATGCGCCTCCAGGCCGACTACCCCAAGGCCCGCGCGGTCGCGTACGACACCTACTCGGTCTGCGTCGACAACCTGATCAGCCTCCAGGTGGACGCGGTCACCACCGACAACACCATCCTGCTGGGCTACGCGGCCAAGGCCCCGAACGAGCTGAAGGTCGTCGGCAAACCCTTCTCCAAGGAGCCGTACGGCATCGGCGTGCCCAAGAAGGACACCGCGCTGCGCTTCGCCCTCGACGACGCCATCCGGGCCCGTGAGCGCAACGGCGACTGGCGGAGGGCGTACAACGCGACCCTGGGCCGCTCCGGGGTGCCCGCGCCCAGGCCGCCCCGCGTCGACCGCTACCCGGCGCGCTGAGAAGCCCCCGAACCGGAAGACCAGCACCACCACCAGTACCGACACCAGACCAGGACCCGCCCCCATGGACGTACTCACGCAGAACTTCTCCCTCTACGGCGAGGGCTTCCTCGGCACCGTGCAGCTCACCGTCTACGCCTCGCTGCTCGCGCTCGGGCTCGGCGTCCTGATGGCCGGCTTCCGCGTCGCGCCGGTCGCCCCGCTGCGGGCCTTCGGCACCGCCTGGGTCACGGTGCTCCGCAACACCCCGCTGACCCTGCTGTTCTTCGCGGTGATGCTCGGCCTGCCCCGCTTCGGGCTCGTCCTGCCGTTCTTCACCTTCGCGGTGCTCGCCCTCGGCTGCTACACCTCGGCCTTCATCTGCGAGGCGGTGCGCTCCGGCATCAACACCGTGCCGCTCGGGCAGGGCGAGGCGGCCCGCAGCCTGGGCATGAGCTTCCCCCAGACGCTCGGCGCGGTGGTCCTGCCGCAGGCGTTCCGCACGGTCATCCCGCCCATCGGCTCGACCCTGATCGCGCTGGCCAAGAACTCCGCCATCGCCGGCTCGTTCAGCGTGACCGAGCTGCTCGGCACCTACAAACCGCTCAACGAACTCGGCTACAACATCATCTGGACCTTCCTCTGGATCGCCGTCGGCTATCTGATCATCACCCTCGCCATCAGCGGGCTCTTCCATGTGCTGGAGCGCCGCTGGGGAGTGCCCCGATGACCGCCGCCAGCGCCCTCTACGACATCCCCGGTCCCCGCGCGCGGGCCCGCCACCGCACCTACGCCCTCCTCGCCACCCTCGTCCTGCTGCTTCTGCTCGGCTGGGTCGGGTACGCGCTCGTCGACACCGGCCAGTTCGCGGCCGAGAAGTGGCGCCCCTTCGAGTACAAGGGCATCCAGCTCCTGCTGCTGCGCGGGCTCGGCAACACCCTCAAGGCCTTCGGCCTCGCCGCGGTCCTCTCCCTCGCCCTCGGCGGGGTCCTCGCCGCCGGGCGCCTTTCCGACCACCGCCCGGTGCGCTGGGTCGCCACGCTGGTCGTGGAGTTCTTCCGGGCGATGCCCCTGCTGGTGATGATCTTCTTCGTGTTCGTGGCGCTGAAGGTGCAGCCGCTCCCCGCGCTCGTCACCGGACTGACCCTCTACAACGGCTCGGTGCTCGCCGAGGTGTTCCGGGCGGGGGTCAACTCCGTCGAGCGCGGGCAGCGCGAGGCCGCGTACTCCCTCGGCATGAACAAGACGCAGGTCATGGCGCACGTCCTGGTGCCGCAGGGGGTGCGCGCGATGCTGCCGGCCATCATCAGCCAGCTGGTGGTGGCCCTGAAGGACACCTCGCTCGGCTTCCTCATCACCTACGAGGAGTTCCTCCACGCCGGCAAGCTCATCGCCGGCAACCTCGACTACGGCCTGCCCTTCATCCCGGTCGTCATGATCATCTCCCCGGTCTACATCGGCATGTGCATGCTGCTGTCCTGGCTCGCCAACTGGGTCGCCAAGCGCGAGCGGCGCAGCGTGAAGACCAGGGCGGTGGAGGTGGCCCCGGCCGCGCCGACCACGGTGCTCCCGGGCGACACCCAGACCTGACCCGCTCCCGCCCCGTTACGCCTGGGCAACGATCGGCGGCCCGGCCTCCGCCCCCCGCGCCTCCGGCAGCGTCACCCGGAAGACCGTGCTCCCCGGCCGGCTCGTCACCCCGATCGACCCGCCGTGTGCCGCCACCACCGCCCGTACGATCGAGAGCCCCAGGCCAGAGCCGCCCGCCGCCCGCGAGCGGCTGGGGTCGGCGCGCGCGAAGCGCTCGAACACCTCCGGCAGCAGCGCCTCGGGGATGCCCGGCCCGTCGTCCGCCACCGTCAGCCGCACCCGCCCCTCGCGCGCCACCAGACCGACCGCCACCTCGGTGCCCGGCGGGGTGTGCGCCCGCGCGTTGGCCAGCAGATTGGCCACCACCTGCTGCAACCGGTGCTCGTCGCCCGTGACCGTCACCGGCTCCTCGGGCAGCTCCAGCGTCCAGCGGTGCTCCGGCCCCGCGGCCCGCGCGTCGCCCGTCGCGTCCAGCACCAGCCGCGTCAGATCGACCGGCCCGCGGGCCAGTGGCCGGCCCGCGTCGAGCCGCGCGAGCAGCAGCAGATCGTCGACCAGCGCGCTCATCCGCTCCGACTCCGACTGGATCCGCTCCAGCGCGTGCCGCACCTGGCCGGGCACCGGCCCCGGGTGGCGCAGCGCCAGCTCGGCGTGGCCGCGCACGGTGGCCACCGGGGTCCGCAGCTCATGGCTGGCGTCCGCGGCGAACTGCCGCAGCCGCTCCTCGCCGGCGTGCCGGCTGGCCAGCGCGTCGCCGACATGCCCCAGCATCCGGTTCAGCGCGGCGCCCACCTGGCCGACCTCGGTGCGCGGATCGGTGTCCGGCACCGGCGCCGGCATCGCCACCTCCCCGCTGGCCAGCGGCAGCCGCGCCACCCCGGCCGCGGTGGCGGTCACCCGCCGCAGCGGCCGCAGCGACAGCCGCACCCACAGCGCGCCCACCACCCCGGTCACCGCGAGCGCCGATCCGAAGACCACGGCCTCCACCAGCACCACCCGGTGCACCGTCTCCTCCACCGGATGCAGCGGCAGGCCGGTGACCAGCACATCGCCGTCGTCCCCCGGGACCGCGAGGACCCGGTACGCGCCGATCGCCGACAGCCGGACGTCATGCCCGCGCCCGTCGGGGGGCAGGCCCGCCAGGATCCGCCGGTCGGCCTCGGTGAGCGGCACATGGGCGTCCGTGTTGTCCCGCACCACCGCGGCCCGCGTCGCCTCCCCGCCCTTCAGCCGGGCGCCGAAGGTGTACGCGGACTGGCCGCGCGTATCCGGGCCGTTGTCGGCGTCCGGCCGCTCGCCGTGCTCCAGACTCGCCGGGAAACGGCCCCCGGCCGCCACCAGCTGCTGGTCCAGGCGGCGCACCAGAAAGCCCTCCAGGGCCAGCACCGTGGTCAGCCCGACGGCCAGCGACGCCACCGCCAGCAGCACCACCAGCCCCGCGGTGAGCCGGGCCCGCAGCGTCCGGGGCAGCACGGCCCGCAGCGCCCGCGGCAGCGGCGGGCGCCTCACGGCGCGTCCGGCTTCAGCACGTACCCGACCCCGCGCACCGTGTGAATGAGCGGGGTCCGCCCCGCGTCGATCTTCTTCCGCAGATAGCTGATGTACAGCTCCACCACATGCGCCTTGCCACCGAAGTCGTACGACCACACCCGGTCCAGTATCTGCGCCTTCGACAGCACCCGGCGCGGGTTGCGCATCAGGAACCGCAGCAGCTCGAACTCGGTGCGGGACAGCTCGATCACCACCCCGCCCCGGGTGACCTCCCGAGCCCGCTCGTCCATCACCAGATCGCCCACGACCAGCCGGTCCGCCTGGAGCAGGTCCGACCTGCGCGCCATCCCGGCCCGGCGCAGCAGCCCGCGCAGCCTGGCCAGCACCTCCTCCAGGCTGAACGGCTTGGTCACATAGTCGTCGCCGCCCGCGGTGATCCCCGCGATCCGGTCCTCCACGGCGTCGCGCGCGGTGAGAAAGAGCACACACACGCCCTCCAGCTCGGCGCGCAGCCCGCGCAGCACCGTCAGACCGTCGGCGTCCGGCAGCATCCAGTCGAGCACCACCGCGTCGGGACGGAACGTACGGGCCGTGGCCAGCGCGGACGCGCCGTCCGACGCCGTACGCACCTCCCAGCCCTCATAGCGCAGGGCGCCCGACACCACCTCCGTCAGGTCGGGCTCGTCGTCGACGACGAGGACGCGGACGGGCGTGCCGTCGGCGCGGAGCAGGAAGGGGCTGGTGACGTCGTTCTCCATGGCACGTCCAGCATCTCTCGCCGCCCGGCCCGGCGGGCTCTGCGGACCCTCTGAGTTCGCTCTGAGTCTCCTCTGAATCACGGGCTCCAGCCGCGTTTCAAAGGCTTTTCAGAGGCTCCTCAGAAGAACCCCTGTGAACCTGGCGGCTCCGAGCACAGCCATGCCGCCCGCGAAAGGAAACCCCCGTGGCCACCACCGTCACCCACCGGCGCGCCGCCACCCGGCGCGCCCGGCGGCCCGCCCCGGGGCCGCCCGGCCTCGTCCCCGCCCTCACCCGGCTCGCCATCTGGGCGGGCGCCGCCGCCGTCCTCGCCCTGTGGTGGCGCCACACCGCCTCCGTGGTCGGCGCGGCGGGCTGGCTGACCGGCGCCGGGCGCATCACCGGGCTGCTCGCCGGCTACGCCTGCGCCGTCCTGCTGCTGCTCATGGCCCGGGTGCCGCTCCTGGACCGCCACGTCGGCAGCGACCGGCTGGCCCGCTGGCACGCCATGGGCGGCCGCTACACCGTCTCCCTCGCCCTCGCGCACACCCTGCTGATCATCTGGGGGTACGCGCTGACCTCGCACACCGGCGTCGTGGACCAGACCACCACCCTCGTCCTCCACTACCCCGACCTCCTCAAGGGCACCGCCGGCTTCCTGCTCCTGCTGGCCACCGGCGTCCTGTCCGCCCGCGTGGTGCGCCGCCGCGTCTCCTACGAGACCTGGCACCTGCTGCACCTCGCCACCTACCTGGCGGTCTTCCTGGTCTTCGGCCACCAGCTCTCCAACGGCGCCGACTTCGTCGGCGACCGCCCGGCCCAGCTCGCCTGGTACGCGCTGTACGGCTCGGTGGCGGCGCTGCTGCTGTGGTTCCGGTTCGCCGTCCCCGTACGGCGGGCGCTGCGCCACCGGCTGCGGGTCCTGGAGGTCCGGCCGGAGGCGCCCGGCGTCGTCTCGGTGTATGTGACCGGCGACCGGCTGGAGGAGCTGAGCGCCGAGCCCGGCCAGTTCTTCCGCTGGCGCTTCCTCGCCCCCGGCCTGTGGCGGGCCGCCAACCCGTACTCCCTCTCGGCCGCCGCCCACCCCTCGTACCTGCGGATCACCGTCAAGGCGGCCGGCGACCACAGCGCGGCCCTGGCCCGGCTCGCGCCCGGCACCCGGGTGCTGGCCGAGGGCCCGTACGGGGCGTTCACCGCCCGCCGCCGGCGCGCCCCCAAGGTGCTGCTGCTCGGCGGCGGGGTGGGCATCACCCCGCTGCGGGCGCTGTTCGAGACCCTGCCCGGCGACGTGACGCTGATCTACCGCGCCCGCCGGCCCGAGGACCTGGCGCTGCGCGCGGAGCTCGACCACCTCGCGGCGGCGCGCAGGGCCGTCGTCCACTACGTCGTGGACGAGCCGGCCGTGTACTCCTCCCCGCTGACCCCGGACGCCCTGCGCCGGCTGGTCCCGGACCTCGCCGAGCGCGAGGTGTACCTGTGCGGGCCGCCCGGGATGACGGAGGCCGCCAAGCAGGCCCTGCGGGGGGCCGGGGTGCCGCGCCACCGCGTCCACCACGAGTCATTCGCGTTCTAGCCGCGTCGTTCGCCGTTCCGGCCCAGAGAACCCGTCCCAGCCCAGAGAAAAGGAGTCCGGCTGTGCGCAAGGCCGCCGTCACCACCGTCTCGACCGTCGCGGGCGTGGTCCTGCTGCTGTCGCTCAAACCCCACGTCAACGCCACCCCCGCGGTGGCGGCCCCCTCCCCGTCCGCCCCGTCGTCCGCCCCGTCGAGCGGCGCGCCGTCACCGTCCCCGTCCACCTCCCGCACCACGTCCGCGAGCCCGACCGGCACCTACACCGGCGACACCTTCGACACCCGCTACGGCCCCGTGCAACTCGCCGTCACCCTCGCCCAGGGGAAGATCACCGCCGTCAAGGCGCTGCGGACCCCGTCCGGCGACGGCCGCTCCCAGCAGATCGCCTCCTACGCCGTACCCCAGCTCACCAGCGAGACGCTGAGCGCCCAGAGCGCCCGGATCGACGCGGTGTCCGGCGCCACCTACACCAGCGAGGGCTATGTCCAGTCCCTGCAGAGCGCCCTGGACAAGGCCGGTGTCTGAGGGGCGGCGCGGGGTGCGCCACGCCGAGCACGTCATGGGCACGGTCGTCTCCTTCGACATCCGCGACCCGGCCACCCCCGCCGTCGGACGGGCCCTCCGGGAGGCGGTGGCCTGGCTGCACCACGTGGACGAGGTGTTCTCCCCCTACCGCCCCGCCAGCACCGTCAGCCGCCTCGGCCGCGGCGAGCTCGCCCCCGAGCGGTGCGGGGCGGAGGTCGCCGAGGTGCTGGAGCTGTGCGAGGCCGCGGCGCGCGCCACCGGCGGCTGGTTCACCCATACGCCCGGCGGCCGGCTCGACCCGTCCGGGATGGTCAAGGGCTGGGCCGTGGAACGCGCCTCGCGGATCCTGTACGAGGCGGGGGCGCACAACACATGCGTCAACGGCGGCGGGGACATCCAGCTGCGGGGCGAGGCCGCGCCCGGCGTCCCCTGGCGCGTCGGCATCGCCCACCCGCTGCGCCCCGGCGCGGTGTGCGCCGTCGTCACCGGCCGCGACCTGGCCGTCGCCACCTCCGGCACCGCCGAACGCGGCCCCCACGTCCTCGACCCGCACACCGGCGAGCCCGCCACCGCCCTGGCCTCCCTCACCCTGACCGGCCCCGGCCTCACCTGGACCGACGCCCTGGCCACGGCCGCCTTCGCGATGGGCCACGGCGCCCGTGCCTGGACCGCGGCCCTCGACACCCACGAGGCCCTGGCGGTCACCGCCACCGGCGAGCTGTGGCACACCCCCGGTTTCCCCGCCTGAGCCCGGACCGCGCTCACTCCGACTTGTGCGCGGCGCGCGAGCGGCCCGGGGCCGCGGTCGCGGCCTTGGTGACGTCCGCGACCAGCTCCACCACATCCGGGCCGTACGCCTGCGAGTTGACGACCTTCAGCAGCAGGCAGAAGGAGCCCTGCGCGCCGTACTTGCGGGCCAGCCGGGCGCGGTTGCGCACCAGATGGCGGATCGCCGCCCGGTGGGTGACCGGACGCTGACCGGCCGCCAGGAAGACGGGGCGGCCCCCGTCGGCCGCCGTGAGCCGGGCCAGCAGCACATGCTCCACCGCGCCGGGCTCCGGCCGGTACTCGGTCCCGCCTATGGTGAACGCGCCCCGCTCCTGGGCCTCGTCGCCCTGGTGCACCGCGACACCCGGCAGCAGATTCGCCATATGGGCGGCCAGCCGGCGGTGCGCGGTCGGGTCCCCGACGCAGAACTCGGTGCGCGCCCCGAACCCCTGCAACCCGGTGTCGTGCGGCGCCACCTCCGCGTGCGCGCCGCAGTTCTCTATGACGGCGGCCAGGCCCAGCAGCGCGAGCGCGTCATGGCGCGGGATGCTCCAGTGCGCGGAGGTGCTGTCGCGGTGCGTCACCAGGACGCACTCGGAGCCGTCCGGCAGACCGAAGAACCGCTGCTCGCGCGTCCGCTTGCGGCGTGCGTAGGCCGAGTGCACGGCCCAGCCGAGAGCCAGGCCCACGACCAGGGCCGCGGCGGAAGCGATCAGGTCCTGCACGGTGTCAGTCATGGCCGCGCATCGTAGCCGCGAACCGGGTGTCTGTTCGAGCATGCGGGCGCGCTCGCCCTTCGCGCGCCCCCTGTCGTATCCGGGACGATCACGGGTAGGCTCCGGCCCCCTGTCGCCTGCATGGAGGTCCGGATGCCACACGCCGCCAGACCAGCCGCGTCGTCTTCGACACCAGCCGCCACCCCCGCCACGTCCACCGCCGCATCCACCGCGCTGCGCCGACTGCCGGCCCTCGCCGCCACGGCCGGTCTGGTCCTCGCCCTCGGCATCGCCCCGGCGGGGGCGCACGCCGGCGCAGCGGGCGGGACGGCCCCGGCCGGCTCGGCCGCCCCGACGCCCGGGAAGACGCCCGCCAAGACGCCCGTGGCCGTCGGCTACGGCGGCGCGGTCTCCAGCGTGGACGCCGACGCCTCGGCGGCCGGCATCGAGGTGCTGCGGCACGGCGGCAACGCGGTCGACGCGGCCGTGGCCACCGCGGCCGCGCTCGGCGTCACCGAGCCGTACTCGGCGGGCGTCGGTGGCGGCGGATACTTCGTCTACTACAACGCCAAGCAGCACAAGGTGTTCACCCTCGACGGGCGCGAGACCGCCCCGCGCAGCGCCGACGAGAAGCTCTTCCTGGACAAGGACGGCAAGCCCATCCCGTTCGCCGACGCCGTCACCAGCGGGCTGAGCGTCGGCACCCCCGGCACCCCCGCCACCTGGGACACCGCGCTGGACACCTGGGGCACCCGCTCGCTGGCCCAGGTGCTGAAGCCCGCCGAGCGCATCGCCCGCGACGGCTTCACCGTCGACGCGACGTTCCGCCAGCAGACCGCCGACAACCAGGCCCGCTTCAAGGACTTCCCCGACACCGCCAAGCTGTTCCTGCCCGGCGGCGAACTCCCCGTCGTCGGCTCCACCTTCACCAACCCCGACCTGGCCCGCACCTACGCGCTGCTGGCCAAGAAGGGCGTCGGCGCCGTCTACAAGGGCGAGCTGGGCCGCGACATCGTCGACACGGTCCGCAAGCCGCCCGTGGACCCCGCCGCGCGGCGCGTCGTACGGGCCGGCGACCTCACCGAGCGCGACCTGCGCGGGTACGAGGTCAAGCGCCAGGCCCCGACCAGGACCTCCTACCACGGTCTCGACGTGTACGGCATGGCCCCGTCCTCCTCCGGCGGCACCACCGTCGCCGAGGCGCTCAACATCCTGGAGAAGACCGACCTCACCAGGCTCAGCGACCGCGACTACCTGCACCGCTACATCGAGGCCAGCCGGATAGCCTTCGCCGACCGGGGGCGCTGGGTCGGCGACCCGGCCTTCGAGGGCGTGCCGACCAAGGGCCTCACCTCCCAGCGGTTCGCCGACTCCCGCGCCTGCCTGATCAAGGCCGACTCCGTGCTGACCAGCCCGGTCGCGCCCGGCGACCCCAGCCGGCCCACCGGCTGCGACAGCGGCGGCACCGCGGCCCCCACCACGTACGAGGGCGAGAACACCACGCACCTGACGGTCGCCGACAAGTGGGGCAACGTCGTCGCCTACACCCTCACCATCGAGCAGACCGGCGGCAGCGGTATCACCGTGCCCGGCCGCGGCTTCCTGCTCAACAACGAACTCACCGACTTCTCCTTCGCGCCCGCCAACCCCGCCGTCCACGACCCGAACCTGCCCGGCCCCGGCAAGCGGCCGCGCTCGTCCATGTCGCCGACGATCGTGACCGACAAGGGCCGCCCGGTGCTCGCCCTCGGCTCGCCCGGCGGCGCCACCATCATCACCACCGTCCTGCAGACCCTGCTCAACCACCTGGACCGCGGCATGCCCCTGGTCGACGCGATCGCCGCGCCGCGCGCCAGCCAGCGCAACGCCGCGCAGACCGAGCTGGAACCGGGGCTGTGGAACAGCCCGGTGCGCGGACAGCTCACGGCGCTGGGCCACTCCTTCAAGCAGAACCCGGAGATCGGGGCGGCCACGGGCGTACAGCGGCTGCCCGGCGGACGCTGGCTGGCCGCGGCGGAGACCGTACGGCGCGGGGGCGGCTCGGCGATGGTGGTCACCCCGCAGAAATGACGCCGCCCGGCAGATCCGAGCGCACCGCGCACACCGGCCGGACACGTGGTCCGGCCGGTGTGCGCGGCCTCGCCTGAAGGCGGAAGCCGGTGCGGCGGTCCCGCCCGAGGACGGAAGCCGGCGTACCGACGTCGCCCGACATAACACGAAACATGGGCGTCTTCGTTGAGTAACCGCCGCGGTATTGCCAGAGTGGTCCGTGCGCTTCTACGTTCTTCCCACAGCCCGGATCTACGTGCGTAGACGCCCGCGAGGGAGCTGATCATGGCCAATGTCGTACGTGCCGCGCTCGTCCAGTGCAGCTGGACCGGCGACACCGAATCGATGATCGCGAAGCACGAGGAGTACGCCCGGCAGGCCGCCGCCCAGGGCGCACGGGTGATCGGCTTCCAGGAGGTGTTCAACGCCCCGTACTTCTGCCAGGTGCAGGAGGCCGAGCACTACCGGTGGGCGGAGCCGGTCCCGGACGGGCCGACGGTCCGCCGCATGCGGGAGCTGGCCCGGGAGACCGGCATGGTGATGGTGGTGCCGGTGTACGAGGTGGAGCAGTCCGGCTTCTACTACAACACCGCCGCCGTGATCGACGCGGACGGCAGCTTCCTCGGCAAGTACCGCAAGCACCACATCCCGCAGGTCAAGGGGTTCTGGGAGAAGTACTACTTCAAGCCGGGAAACCTGGGCTGGCCGGTGTTCGACACCGCCGTCGGCAAGGTCGGCGTCTACATCTGCTACGACCGCCACTTCCCCGAGGGGTGGCGCGAGCTGGGCCTGGCCGGCGCCCAACTGGTCTACAACCCCTCGGCGACCTCGCGCGGCCTGTCGGCGTACCTGTGGCAGCTCGAGCAGCCGGCCGCCGCCGTCGCCAACGAATACTTCGTCGCCGCGATCAACCGCGTCGGCGTGGAGGAGTACGGCGACAACGACTTCTACGGCACCAGCTACTTCGTGGACCCGCGCGGCCGGCTCGTCGGCGAGGCCGCCAGCGACAAGGAGGAGGAGCTGATCATCCGGGACCTGGACTTCGGCCTGATCGACGAGGTGCGCCGGCAGTGGGCGTTCTACCGGGATCGACGGCCCGACGCGTACGACGGGCTGGTGAAACCGTGAGCGGCGAGCTGTACGAGCGGCACAAGGCCGTCCTGCCCGACTGGCTCGCCCTCTACTACGAGCGGCCGATCGAGATCACCCACGGCGAGGGCCGCCACGTCTGGGACGCCGACGGCAACCGCTACCTGGACTTCTTCGGCGGCATCCTCACCACCATGACCGCCCACGCCCTCCCCGAGGTCACCAAGGCGGTCAGCGAGCAGGCGGCGCGGATCCTGCACACCTCCACCCTCTACCTCGACCGCCCCATGGTGGAGCTGGCCGAGCGCGTCGCGGAGCTGTCCGGCATCCCCGACCCGCGCGTGTTCTTCACCACCTCCGGCACGGAGGCCAACGACACCGCCCTGCTGCTGGCCACCACGTACCGCCGCTCCAACCAGATCCTGGCGATGCGCAACAGCTACCACGGCCGGTCGTTCTCGACCGTCGGCATCACCGGCAACCGCTCCTGGTCGCCGACCAGCCTGTCCGCGCTCCAGACGCTGTTCGTGCACGGCGGGGTGCGCGGCCGCGGCCCGTACGCCGGGCTGTCGGACGCCGAGTTCGTCAAGGCGTGCGTCGCCGATCTGGAGGACGTCCTCGGCCAGGCGCACGGCCAGGTGGCGGCGCTGATCGCGGAGCCGGTGCAGGGCGTCGGCGGGTTCACCTCCCCGCCGGACGGGCTGTTCGCCGCGTTCCGTGAGGTCCTGGACCGGCACGGCATCCTGTGGATCACGGACGAGGTGCAGACCGGCTGGGGACGGACCGGCGACCACTTCTGGGGCTGGCAGGCGCACGCCGCCTCCGGCCCGCCGGACCTCCTCACCTTCGCCAAGGGCATCGGCAACGGCATGTCCATCGGCGGCGTCGTCGCCCGCGCCGAGATCATGAACTGCCTGGGCGCCAACTCCATCTCCACCTTCGGCGGCAGCCCGGTCACCATGGCCGCCGGCCTCGCCAACCTCACCCACCTCCTCGAACACGACCTCCAGGGCAACGCGCGCCGCGTGGGCGGACTCCTCATGGAGCGGCTGCGCGCCGCCTGCGCCGGCCTGGACGTCGTACGCGAGGTGCGCGGCCGGGGGCTGATGATCGGCATCGAGGTGGTCGAGCCGGGTACCGGCAGGCCCTCGCCCGAGGCGGCCTCGGCCGTCCTGGAGGCCGCGCGCCAGGGCGGGCTGCTGATCGGCAAGGGCGGCGGCCACAACACCAGCGCGCTGCGCATCGCCCCGCCGCTGAGCCTGACCGCCGCCGAGGCGGAGGAGGGCGCGGAGATCCTCGCGGCGGCGCTGCGCACGGCGCAGGCCATGGCGGACGGTTCGGAGGAAGTGGCCGAAGACGTCGGAAGGAGCGCACCCTGATGTCCCGCACCGTGATCCGCGGCGGCCTCGTCATCACCGCCGCCGAGGAGACCCGGGCCGACGTCCTGGTCGAGGACGGCCGCGTCGCCGCCCTCGCCGCCCCCGACAGCGCGTACGCCCAGGGCTGGACGGCCGACCGTACGATCGACGCGACCGACAAGTACGTCATCCCGGGCGGCGTGGACGCGCACACCCACATGGAGCTGCCCTTCGGCGGCACCCACGCCTCCGACACCTTCGAGACGGGCACCCGCGCCGCCGCCTGGGGCGGGACGACCACCATCGTGGACTTCGCCGTCCAGTCGGTGGGCCACTCCCTGCGCGAGGGGCTCGACGCCTGGCATGAGAAGGCCGACGGCAAGTGCGCCGTCGACTACGGCTTCCACATGATCATGTCCGATGTGACCACGTCCTCGCTCAAGGAGATGGACACCCTCGTCGGGCTCGGGGTGAGCTCGTTCAAGCTCTTCATGGCCTACCCGGGCGTGTTCTACAGCGACGACGGACAGATCCTGCGCGCCATGCAGCGCGGCGCGGCCAACGGCGGGCTGATCATGATGCACGCCGAGAACGGCATCGCCATCGACGTCCTCGTCGAACAGGCCCTGGCCGAGGGCAGGACCGACCCCCGCTATCACGGCGAGGTCCGCAAGACGCTGCTGGAGGCCGAGGCCACCCACCGCGCGATCCAGCTCTCCCGGGTGGCCGGCGCCCCGCTGTACGTCGTCCACGTCTCGGCCGAGGAAGCCGTGGCGGAGCTGGCCCAGGCCCGCGACAAGGGGCTGCCCGTCTTCGGGGAGACCTGCCCCCAGTACCTCTTCCTGTCCACGGACAACCTCGCCGAGCCGGACTTCGAGGGCGCCAAGTACGTGTGCTCCACCCCGCTGCGGCCGCGCGAGCACCAGGCCGCGCTGTGGAGGGGCCTGCGGACCAATGACCTCCAGGTCGTCTCCACCGACCACTGCCCCTTCTGCTTCACCGGCCAGAAGGAGCTGGGCCGCGGCGACTTCTCCAAGATCCCCAACGGGCTGCCGGGCGTGGAGAACCGGATGGACCTCCTCCATCAGGCGGTCGTAGAGGGACACATCTCGCGCCGCCGCTGGATCGAGATCGCCTGCGCCACCCCGGCCCGGATGTTCGGCCTCTACCCGAAGAAGGGCACCATCGCCCCCGGGGCCGACGCCGACCTCGTCGTCTACGACCCGCGGGCCGAGCAGACGCTCTCCGCCGAGACCCACCACATGAACGTCGACTACTCCGCCTACGAGGGGAAGCGGATCACCGGACAGGTGGAGACCGTGCTCTCGCGCGGCGAAACCGTCATCGACCGGCGGCGGTTCACCGGGCGCGCGGGCCACGGACGGTACCTCCCGCGCGACACCTGCCAATACCTGAACTAGCCCCGGACTTCGCGGGTCACCGGTTTAGGTCTGTGGCCAGCGGGTCTGTGTGATGTCGGTGTCGAGGAGGTCGAGGAGGTGGAGTTGGACGCCGCGGGTGATCTGGACGGACGGCGGGTCGGTGACG
>NZ_MAXF01000012.1 GCF_001704635.1 Streptomyces sparsogenes
CCAGCTGATGCGAGGCGTACGACCAGGCGTTCACCATGCACGGCACGATCATGCTGCTGCTGTTCGCGACGCCGGCCTTCGCCGGCTTCGCCAACGAGATCATGCCGCTGCAGATCGGCGCGCCCGATGTGGCCTTCCCGCGCCTGAACATGTTCTCGTACTGGCTGTTCCTGTTCGGCGGGGTGACCGTGGTGTGCGGCCTGGCCGTGCCCGGGGGCGGCCCGGACTACGGCTGGACCGCGTACGCCCCGCTCAACAGCTCGGTGCGCAATCCGGGCGTGGGCGCCGACATGTGGATCATGGGGCTGGCGCTGGCGGGGTTCGGCACGATCCTCGGCGCGGTGAACTTCCTGACGACCATCCTCACGCTGCGTGCCCCCGGGATGACGATGTTCCGGATGCCGATCTTCACCTGGAACATCCTCTTCACCTCGATCATGGTCCTGATGGCCTTCCCGGTGCTGGCGGCGGCGCTGCTGTGCCTGGAGGCGGACCGGCGGTTCGGGGCGCTGGTCTTCGACGCCCGGTTCGGCGGCACGCTGCTGTGGCAGCACCTGTTCTGGTTCTTCGGCCACCCCGAGGTGTACATCATCGCGCTGCCGTTCTTCGGCATCATCACCGAGATCATCCCGGTCTTCTCCCGCAAGCCGGTCTTCGGCTATCTGACCCTGATCGGCGCGACCATCGCCATCACCTCGCTGTCGATGATGGTGTGGGCCCACCACATGTTCGCCACCGGCGCGGTGCTGCTGCCGTTCTTCTCCCTGCTGTCCTTCCTGATCGCCGTGCCGACCGGGGTGAAGTTCTTCAACTGGATCGGCACCATGTTCGGCGGCTCGGTGTCCTTCGAGGCGCCGATGCTGTGGGCGGTCGGCTTCCTGGTCAGCTTTCTCTTCGGCGGGCTGACCGGGGTGATCCTGGCGTCGCCCCCGCTGGACTTCCACGTCACCGACACCTATTTCGTGGTGGGCCACTTCCACTACGTCGTCTTCGGGACGGTGGTCTTCGCGATGTTCGCGGGGTTCTACTTCTGGTGGCCCAAGTTCACCGGCAAGCTGCTCGACGACCGGCTCGGGCGGATCCACTTCTGGACGCTGTTCGTCGGCTTCCACGCCACCTTCCTGGTGCACCACTGGCTGGGCGCCCAGGGCATGCCGCGCCGCTACGCCGACTATCTGGCGGCCGACGGCTTCACCGCGCTCAACACCGTCTCCTCCCTCGGCTCCTTCCTGCTGGGCCTGTCCACCCTGCCGTTCCTCTACAACGTCTGGAAGACGGCCCGGCACGGCACGAGGGTCGAGGCCGACGACCCCTGGGGGTACGGCCGCTCCCTGGAGTGGGCGACCTCCTGCCCGCCGCCCCGGCACAACTTCGCCGCCCTGCCGCGCATCCGCTCCGAGTCCCCCGCCTTCGACCTGCACCATCCGGCGGTGTCCCAGGCCGAGGAGAAGGACCAGCAGCTCAAGCCCAAGGGCTCGGTCAGCCCAGGGAGCGAGCCAGGCGATCCCGGAGCGTCCTGATGTGGTCGTGCAGCTCGGGCGGCTCGCGCACCTCGAAATCCACGCCGAGCATGGCGATGTGAACCGTCATGATGTCCAGGCTCCCGGCCCCGGTGTGCAGCAGACAGCTGTGCTCGTCCACCGGCTCCAGGGTCCCGGCCGCGGGCGAGAGCCGCTCGGCGGCCTCCTCGGCGGACACCCGCAGCAGCACCGTGGCCTTCTCGGCGTACGCGCGGGTGGACACCCCCTCGCGGACATAGGCGGCCAGGTCCTCCGCGGGCGGACGGCGCGGCGCGAAGCGCGGGCCGTGCGGCGGGGTCGGGGTGATGCGGTCAGCCCGGAAGGTACGCCAGTCCTCCCGGTCCACGTCCCACGCGACCAGGTACCAGCGGCGCTGCGCGGCCACCAGCCGGTGCGGCTCGGCCGTGCGGCGGCTGACCGCGCCCTGGTGGTCGCGGTACTCGAAGCGCAGCCGGTGGCTGTCCCGGCAGGCGTTCGCCAGCTCGGTCAGCACCTCGGGATCGACGGTGGGGCCGCGGAACGCCCCCACCATGGGCACGGTGAAGGAGCTCAGCGCCCCCACCCGGCGGCGCAGCCGGTCCGGCAGCACCTGCTCCAGCTTGGCGAGGGCGCGCACCGACGTCTCCTCGATGCCCTCCACCCCACCGCCCGCCGCCTGCCGCAGCCCCACCGCGACCGCCACCGCCTCGTCGTCGTCGAGCAGCAGCGGCGGAAGCTGGGCGCCCGGGCCGAGCTGGTAGCCGCCCGCCGTCCCCGGGGCGGAGTGCACGGGATAGCCCAGCTCACGCAGCCGGTCGACGTCCCGGCGCACGGTGCGCGTGGTCACCTTCAGCCGGTCGGCCAGCTCGGCGCCGGACCATTCACGGTGGGCCTGGAGGAGCGAGAGCAGACGGAGCAGACGGGCGGAGGTCTCCAACATGGCGCCGAGTGTGCCAGCCGCCGAGGACAGCGTCTGTCCTCGGCGGCTGTCTGCGGCGCGATGTCCTCGTCACCAGCGGTACCAGTGGGTCCGGCGGCCGCCCGTCCCGGTGCGGTGGAACAGGAACCCGAGCAGCCAGACCACCAGGACCGCGAGCGCGAGCCACCACAGCGCCTTGACGGCGAATCCGACCCCGAACAGGACCACGGCGAGGAGCAGCACCAGAATGACAGGAATCATCTTTCACACCTCCACGGGTGCGAGTGCCCCCTATATCCAGGCTAATACGGGTTCGCCGTAAAGGATCTCCCCATCTTCTCCGCACTCGCTAGGCGTCCTCCACACGCACCGCCAGATCGTTGTTGGTGGTGTAGTACGGACCGGCCTTGGCGGGGCCGTGCGGCGCGGCGACCGGCTGCGCCGGATAGCTGAAGATCTCCTTCTTGTCCGGCACGTCGTCCAGGATCCGCGCCAGCCGCGCCGGGGCCGCGTCCGGGCCGGCCGGGCGCAGCCACAGGTCCCACGCCTCCTCGCCGCCCTTCCAGCCCTCCGCCAACTCCGCGAGCGGCAGTGTGAAGGAGAACTCGGTGTCGTCCTCCAGCACCGGCTTCCCCGTCCACACCCGGGACGCGTCGCGCCGGCAGCGGGCCTCCACGACCGCCCCGGCCAGCCACTCGGCCGGGCTCCCCACCCGGTACAGCCGGCCGCGCACCGCCAGCTCGCCACCCTCGGCGCGGATCTCCCCCGCCTCGGCGTGCGGGGCGCGCCGCCAGCTGCGCAGCGAGAGGTTGCCGTGCTTGGTCGGGTAGGGGATGCGGACGGACAGCGGCGAGGTGCTGGGGCCCGGCCGGCGGTCCACGAGCGAACGCAGGTCGTTCAGGCCCGGCGCGACCCGCCGCGGCTCGGCGTCGCCGTGCGCCACGTGCACGTCCCAGCGCCCCTCGGGCAGCGGCACGGTGCTGGGCAGCGCGGCCTGCGGCCTGCCGTCCTCGGCGGGAGCCAGCGGCAGCCGCACCTCGTCCTCGGCGCCGGGGTCCGCGCCCCGGCGCACCAGCACCAGCGCGTCGACCGGCCCGGCCTCGCCGGGAGCCGCCGCGGGCCCGGGGCGGACCCAGTCGGAGACCTGGAAGGTCAGCCCGCCCGCGGAGTCCGCCACGCAGTGGGCGCGCGGCGGAGCGGCGGCCGTGTCGGGTATATCCATTTCATTCACGCTGCGCGCATCCTTCCCAGCATCGTCCGGCCCACGTCCTTCGTCGCGAACGCGCCGCTCAGGAGGGCGCCGCGGGCGCGGTGCACGCTGCCGCGCACCTTGCCGCGCGCGAGGAGGTCGGTGAAGAGCGACTCGTAGCGCCCGGCCACGCGGGAGGGGTCGAAGCGGGCGGAGCGTTTCAGCGCCTCCTGGCCCATCCGCTGCCGCAGTTCGTCGTCGTTGATGAGGTCCAGGAGAGCCGCGGCGATCCCGTCCACGTCCCCGTTGGGGACCAGCCGGCCGTCCACGCCGTTGTCGATGATCTCGGCGGGCCCGTGCGGGCAGTCGGTGGCGACCACCGGGAGTCCGCAGCGCATCGCCTCGACGATGGTCATCCCGAAGGACTCCATGCTGGAGGTCACGGCCGCGATCGAGCCCTTGGCCCACTCCGGGTCCAGCGGGTTGGCGGGGCCCATGAGGTAGATGTGGTTGTACAGGCCCAGGTGGTCTATGAGGTCGCGCAGCTTGGCGTGCTGGGCGCCGCCGCCGTAGATCCGCAGCCGCCAGTCGGGGCGGACCGCGATGACCTTCTCGAAGGCCCGTATCAGCAGGTCGTAGCGTTTCACCGGGGCGAGCCTGCCGGCCGCGACGACCCACTTGCCGGTGCCGTCGGCGGGCTCCAGGCACGGCTCGGGCACGCTGTTGGGCACCGCCTCCAGCCGTACGCCCGGCAGCCGCATCTGGCCGCGGTAGGTCTCGGCGTCCGCCCGGGTGACGGTGGTGACCGCGTCGAGCCGGGGGTAGGCGCCGCGCAGCGCCCGCTTGAGCGCCTTGGAGTGGGTGCCGAGCGTCAGGTGCTCCTGGCCGACACGCACGGGCCCGCGCCGGGCCTCGCGGGCGATGTGCACGTTCAGGCCGGGGCGGGTGCCCACCACGACATCGGCGTCCAGGCGCCTGAGGTGCTCGGCTATCCGCCGGTCGGTGAGCCGGCTGTACTGCTTGTACCGGCCCTCGCTGCGCGGGAAGACCCGTGCGGGGCGGGCGTGGTCAGGGTCCGCCCCCTCGTAGGTCGGGCTCTTCTTGCGGAGGTCCACCAAGTGACTGAGCCGTACGTTCGGCCCCGGGTCGAAAACCGGCGCTTCACGATGGCGGAACACCGAGACGATCTCCACGTCGTGTTGTTCGCCCAGGGTGCGGGCGAGGTTGTACGTGGTCCGGATCGTCCCGCCGATCCCGTACGCGTTGTGAATCAGGAATGAGATATGCATCCGTCCCGGTATCCAGCCATTTCCCACCGTTTCCCCGCGGACAGCCGATCTCGTCCGCCTATCACTGGGTCAGACCGGCGAATGACCTTGATGGTTGGTCATCATCACCGTCTTGTTCTTGAACGTATGTCAAATCGGTAGCCAACATGCGGAACTTTTACGGGATTCAGCTCATCAGACCCTTGAGCGCAGTGACCCCGCCGCGCATGGTCCGTTGACTACATGGAGCCGGGAGACCGCCCGGCCGCGGACCGATACCGAGGAGCCACCCGTGCCGCGCATGCTCGACGTCAGCGACGACGTACGCGCCGAGATCGGCGACGAAGAAGCCGACCGGCTGCTGGCCGGCGAGAACGCCCCGGGCAGCTACGACTGCACCTCCTGCCGCACCCCGGGGAACACCGACCAGGAGCGCACCAGCACCGTGCTGTTCGTGGGCCAGGAGACGGCGGTGCTCGCCTTCGCGCACGCGACCTGCGTCCCCTCCCAGGTCGTCCCGGTCTCCGAGGAGCAGTTGCAGGGCGCCGTGCGGTCCATCACCGCCGAGGACCACGCGCCGCCCGTCCCCGATCCGCGGCCCGCCGCCGACACCCAGCAGGCGGTACTCGGCGTCACCAGCGGGGTCGTCCTGGTGGGCGGTGAGGCCCGGCCCGCCCTCGTGGTCGAACCGACCGAGCCGATCGCCCGCGCCGGTGCCCTCGGCGCGGGCGGCGACGACTTCCTGCCGCTGCTGACCGAGCACGGCTTTCTGCCGGTGTACGACCTCGGCCGGCCGCCGGCGCCCATCCCCGGCTGGTCCGTGCTGCTGGCCGCCGGGCAGCTGCACGCCGTGCTGATGCCGACCCCGGGCGGCGGCGCGCCCGTGGCGTGGTGGCAGGCCCACCGCCCGATGCCGGTGAGCGACGGCTGGCGGTCCGCCGTCGGCAGGTCCCGGCAGGTCCTGGTCTACGCGGCGGCGGCCGGCACGATCGGCACCCAGCCGCGCGAGGACCAGCTGCGCGCCGCCCTGGAGCGGGCCGCCGCGCGCGGCGCCCTGGTCGGCGCCGCCATGCCACTCGCGGGCACCTGATCCCATGACCGCCCCCGCGCCCCACCGCGCCGGCCTGGTCCACGCGGCACATTCCCCGCCGATCCCGCATCCGACGGGCGGCCGGGTCGTTGGCACATACGTGCACGCATACGACCCGCCCTCCCGAGCCTCTTCCGCCCCGCCCTCCCGAGCCCTGTACGACCCTCCCGCCCGGTCCCGGTACCACGCCCACATCCCGGCGATGCGCCCGGCACAGGAGACCCTCGGCGAGCACCGGCGGCCGTCCGCCACGCCGATCTACGACGCGCTGTACGCGGAGTACCGGAGGCTGTTCCGGGCCCTGCCCGGCGACCGCTCGGACGAGGAGGACCTGGGGTTCACGGCGTTCAGCGCCATCGGACAGCCCGGCCAGCCCCGCGGGCTGACCAGCGGCGGCCAGGGCCACACGGGCGGCTACCCCGGCCACGCGGCGGCCCACGGCCACCCCGGGGGTCACGGCTACCCGGGAGGTCACGGCTACCCGGGCGGCCACACCGGGGGCTGGGAGCCCGCCGGGCGGCACCACCGCGCCTATCTGCCCGCGCTGCCGCCCGGACAGCGCGACGGGCGGGGCCACGGATACTGACTCCGTGTCCCCGCCCGGGTCCCCGCCCGTGCCATCGGGCTACTTCTTGCGGCCGCGCTTCTCGCGCACGCGCACCGAGATCTGCAGCGGAGTCCCCTCGAAGCCGAACTCCTCGCGCAGCCGCCGCTCGATGAACCGGCGGTAGCCCGCCTCCAGGAAGCCGGAGGCGAACAGCACGAAGCGCGGCGGCCTGGTCCCGGCCTGGGTCCCGAAGAGGATGCGGGGCTGCTTGCCGCCGCGGACCGGGTGCGGATGGGAGGCGACGATCTCACCGAGGAAGGCGTTGAGCCGCCCGGTCGGCACCCGGGTCTCCCACCCGTCGAGCGCCGTCTCGATCGCGGGGACCAGCTTCTCCATGTGCCGGCCCGTACGCGCCGAGACATTGACCCGCGGCGCCCATTGGATCTGGCCCAGCTCGGTCTCGACCTCGCGCTCGAGGTAGTAGCGGCGCTCCTCGTCGAGCGTGTCCCACTTGTTGTACGCGACCACGATCGCCCGCCCCGCCTCGACCGCCATCGAGACGATCCGCTGGTCCTGGACGCTGATGGACTCGCTGGCGTCGATCAGGACGACCGCGACCTCGGCCTTCTCCACGGCGGCCGCGGTGCGCAGCGAGGCGTAGTAGTCCGCGCCCTCCTGGAGGTGCACCCGGCGGCGGATACCGGCCGTGTCCACGAACTTCCAGGTCTTCCCGCCGAGTTCGATCATCTCGTCGACCGGGTCGCGGGTGGTGCCCGCCATCTCGTTGACGACCACCCGCTCCTCGCCCGCCACCTTGTTGAGCAGGGACGACTTGCCCACGTTCGGGCGGCCGATGAGCGCGATACGGCGCGGGCCGCCGACGGTGGTCCCGAAGGTCTGGGCCGGGGCCTCGGGCAGCGCCTCCAGCACGGCGTCCAGCATGTCGCCGGTGCCGCGGCCGTGCAGCGCGGAGACCGGGTACGGCTCGCCGAGGCCCAGCGACCACAGCATGGCCGCGTCGGCCTCGGCGCTGGGGCCGTCGACCTTGTTGGCGCACAGCACCACGGGCTTCCCGGCCCGGCGCAGCAGCTTGACCACGGCCTCGTCGGTGTCGGTGGCGCCGACCGTGGCGTCCACCACGAACACCACCGCGTCGGCGGCCTCGATGGCGAACTCGGCCTGCGCGGCCACGGACGCGTCGATGCCGAGCACGTCCTGCTCCCAGCCGCCGGTGTCGACCACCTTGAAGCGGCGGCCGGACCACTCGGCCTCATAGGTCACCCGGTCGCGGGTGACGCCGGGGCGGTCCTCGACGACCGCCTCCCGGCGGCCGATGATCCGGTTCACCAGAGTCGACTTGCCGACATTCGGGCGGCCCACGACGGCGAGGACGGGGAGCGGGCCGTGCCCCGCCGCGGCCAGGTCGCCCTCGACCTGCTCCAGGTCGAAGCCCTCTTGCGCGGCGAGCTCCATGAACTCCGCGTACTCGGCGTCGCCAAGCTCACCGTGCTGGTCGCCGCCGGTGTGGATCTGGTCGTTCATGAAGTCATTCCTCGTCGTCCGTCGCCGCTGCTCGCGGCTGCCGAGGGCCCGTACGGCCCTCGGGTGTCACGTCTATGGGTGGCCGTGGCGGCCGGTGAGCCGCCTGGCGTCCGCCAGATGCGCCCCCAGCCGCTTCTGGATGCGCACGGTCGCCTCGTCCAGGGCCGCGCGGGTCCGCCGGCCGCTGCCGTCGCCCGCCTCGAAGGGGTCGCCGAAGACCACGTCGATCCGGCTGCGCAGCGGCGGCAGCCCCGGCACCAGCCGGCCGCGCCGCCGCTTCTTTTCGGCTGCGCCTGCCTCCGGGGCGCCATAGCCCCTGTCGACGGTCGACCACGCGGCGGTAGCCGCATATTGATCGGAGCCTCGGCCACTCGTACCTCGCGGCCTCCGCGCGCTCTCCCTTTCGACAGGGTCGCGCCCCTTCGGCGCGGCGGCGGTGCCCAGCACCGCGACGGGCACGATCGGGGCGCCCGACCGTACGGCGAAGTAGGCGAGCCCGGCGCGCAGCGAGGCGAAGTCGCCCTCGCCGCGGGTGCCCTCGGGGAAGATCCCCAGCACCCCGCCGCGCTCCAGCACGCCCAGGGCGTCCGTGATCGCCGCCCGGTCGGCGCTCGCCCGGTCCACCTTCAACTGCCCGATCCCGCGCAGGAACGGGTCCAGCGGACCGACGAACGCCTCCTTCTTGACCAGGAAGTGCACCGGCCGCGGCGAGGTGCCGATCAGCATCGGGCCGTCGAGGTTGTGGGAGTGGTTCCCGGCGAGGATGACGGGCCCGGAGGCCGGAATCCGCCAGGCGCCCAGCACCCGCGGCCGCCACAGCCCGTACATCAGGCCGATGCCGATCCGGCGGCCGACCGCGGCGCCGCCCGCGCTGGGCAGCGCGTCGGGGGCCTTGGTGGTCGCGCCGGCCTTGGTGGTCTCGTTGGTGCTCAAGGTCACGCGGACCGCTTCTCCTCGACGAGGGTGACCACGCACTCGATGACCTGCTCCAGGGTCAGCTCGGTGGTGTCCACCTCGATCGCGTCGTCCGCCTTGGCGAGCGGCGAGGTCTTGCGACCCGAGTCGGCGGCGTCCCGCTTGGCCAGCGCGGCCTGCGTGGCGGCCAGGTCCGCGGCGTCCTTGCCCCTCAGCTCCCCGCTGCGGCGGGCCGCCCGCGCCTCGGCCGAGGCGGTCAGGAAGATCTTGACGTCGGCGTCCGGCAGCACGGTGGTGCCGATGTCCCGGCCCTCCACGACGATGCCGCGCGGCGCCTCGGTCGCGATGGTCCGCTGCAGCTCGGTGATCCGCGCCCGCACCTCGGGGACCGCGCTGACCGCGCTGACCTTGGAGGTGACCTCCTGGGTGCGGATCGGGCCGGAGACGTCCACGCCGTCCACGGTGATGGTGGGGTTCGCCGGGTCGGTGCCGGAGACGATGCCGGGCTTGCCCGCGGCGTCGGCCACGGCCGTGGCGTCCTCGACGTCGATGCCGTTGTTCACCATCCACCAGGTGATCGCCCGGTACTGCGCGCCGGTGTCGAGGTAGCCGAGGCCGAGCTTGGCCGCGACGGCCTTGGAGGTGCTGGACTTGCCCGTGCCTGCGGGGCCGTCGATCGCGACAATCACTGCTGCCGGGGCGGTCCGGGCGGCGGTTTCCACGGTGACAGACACCTTTCTGGTACACGGGCTATTTTCGCGGGCCCCCCTTCGAGAGCCTCGCACAAGGTTACTGCCGGATCGACCAACCTTTTTCTCTGAGGGCGGCCGTCAGGCCGGGCGCGGCCTGGGGTTCGACGAAGAGCTGGATCAGGCCGGACTGCTGACCGGTCGCGTGCTCGATCCGCACGTCCTCGATGTTGACCCCGGCACGGCCGGCGTCGGCGAAGATGCGGGCCAGCTCGCCGGGCTGGTCGCCGATGAGCACCGCCACCGTCTCGTACGCGGCCGGGGCCGCGCCGTGCTTGCCCGGGACCCGCTCGCGGCCCGCGTTGCCGCGCCGCAGCACGTCCTCGATGCCCTGGGCGCCGTCGCCACGCTTGTCCTCGTCGGCCGACTGCAGCGCGCGCAGCGACCGCACCGTCTCGTCGAGGTCGGCGGCCACCGCGGCGAGGATGTCGGCCACCGGGCCCGGGTTGGCGGAGAGGATGTCGACCCACATGCCGGGGTCGGAGGCGGCGATCCGGGTCACATCGCGGATGCCCTGCCCGCACAGCCGCACCGCCGCCTCGTCCGCGTCCTCCAGCCGCGCCGCGACCATGCTGGAGAGCAGCTGCGGGGTGTGCGAGACCAGCGCGACGGCCCGGTCGTGGGCGTCCGCGTCCATCACCACGGGCACCGCCCGGCACAGCGCGACCAGCTCCAGCGCCAGGTTGAGCACCTCGGTGTCGGTGGCGGCGCCGGCGGCACTGGTCGGCGTGAGCACCCACGGCCGCCCCTCGAACAGGTCCGCCGTCCCGGCCAGCGGCCCCGAGCGCTCGGCGCCCGCCATGGGGTGGGTGCCGATGTAGCGGGTCAGGTCGCAGCCGAGGGCCTCCAGCTCGCGGCGCGGGCCGCCCTTGACGCTGGCGACGTCCAGGAAGCCGCGCGCGGCGCCGCGCGCGATCGCCTCGGCGACGGTCCGGGCCACATGGGCGGGCGGCACGGCCACCACCGCCAGGTCGACCGGCCCCTCCGGCTCCTGTACCGACCCGGCGCCGAGGGCCGCCGCCGTACGGGCCCGGTCCGGGTCGTGGTCGCTGAGGTGCACCCGCACCCCGCGGCCCGCCAGGGCGAGCGCCACGGAGGTGCCGATCAGGCCGGTGCCGATGACGAGGGCGGTTCTCACTGGGCGATGTCCTTACGGAGGGCCGCGGCGGCGCCGAGGTAGACGTGGGCGACGTCGGACTTGGCCAGGTCGGTCTCGACGTGCGCCAGGATGCGCACCACCCTCGGCATGGCCCCGGCGATGTCGAGCTCCTGCGCGCAGATCAGCGGCACGTCGGTGATGCCGAGCTTGCGGGCCGCGACGGCGGGGAAGTCGCTGTGCAGGTCGGGGGTGGCCGTGAACCAGACGCTGATCAGGTCGTCCGGGGTCAGGCTGTTGCGCTCCAGGATGGCGGTGAGCAGCGCGGAGACCTGCTCGTGCATGTGGCGCGGCTCGTCCCGCTCCAGCTGGACGGCCCCGCGGACCGCTCGTACCGCCACGTCCCTCTCCCTCCGGCTTCGTCCAGGGCCGGGGGCCCGGCCCCCGTCGTCCCCCGTCAGCCTATCGAGGGCGGGCGGCCGGACCGCGGCCGCGACCACCCTGCGGACAACCGCCGTCCTCCGCCGTCATCCGTCCCGAGCCTCACCGAGCCGTCCCGAGCCTTACCGAGCCGTCCTGAGCGTCCCGACCCGCCGTCGTCCGTCGCGGTCAGAGATCGACCTCGCGCATCAGCATGCCGACCTCCGTGTTGGTCAGCCGCCGCAGCCAGCCGGACTTCTGGTCGCCCAGCGCGATCGGGCCGAAGGCCGTGCGCACCAGCTTGTCGACCGGGAAGCCGGCCTCGGCGAGCATGCGCCGCACGATGTGCTTGCGGCCCTCGTGCAGGCTCACCTCGACCAGGTAGTTCTTGCCGGTGTTCTGCACGACCCGGAAGTGGTCGGCGCGGGCGTAGCCGTCCTCGAGCGGGATGCCGTCCTTGAGCCGCTTGCCGAGGTCGCGCGGGAGGGGGCCCTGGATCGCGGCGAGGTAGGTCTTGGTGACGCCGTAGCGGGGGTGGGTGAGGCGGTGGGCCAGCTCGCCGTGGTTGGTGAGCAGGATGATGCCCTCGGTCTCGGTGTCGAGGCGGCCGACGTGGAAGAGCCGGGTCTCGCGGTTGGTGACGTAGTCGCCCAGGCACTGGCGGCCGTCCGGGTCCTCCATGGTGGAGACGACGCCCGCCGGCTTGTTCAGCGCGAAGAAGAGGTACGACTGGGTGGCGACGGTCAGCCCGTCCACCTTGATCTCGTCCTTCTCCGGGTCGACGCGCAGCCCCTGCTCCGTGACGATCCTGCCGTTGACCTCGACGCGGGCCTGGTCGATGAGCTCCTCGCAGGCGCGGCGCGAGCCCAGGCCGGCGCGGGCGAGGACCTTCTGCAGCCGCTCGCCCTCCTGCTCGGCCCCGGGGAACGTCTTGGGCAGCTTGACCCGCGGCTTGTCGTGCCGGGCGCGGTTGCGCTCCTCGATCTGGGCCTCGTACTCGCGCGGGCGGGCCGGTGCGGCGGGCTTGCGGCCGCCGCCGCCCTTGGCGCCGGACTTCGGCCCGCCGCTCCCCTGGCCACCCCTCTTCGGGCCGCCGGGCTGGCCGCCGCCCACGTCGTAGCGGCGCTCCTCGGGGCGGGGACGGCCCGCGCGCTTCTGCTTGTCGTCGCGCCCGTTGCCCGCGCCCCGGTAGTTCTGCCGACCGCCGGTGCCCCTGCTGTTCCTGCCGCTGCTTCGCATCAAGTTTCCGTCTGAGAGTGGCCGTTGTCGCGGCCGTTGTCGTCGCTGTCGTCGTTGCTGTCGGTGCCTGCGTTGCCGTCGTCGTCCGGGTCCGGTGCGTCCGGGTCGAAGGACGGCAGCCCTTCCTGGGACTCGCCCTCGACCGCGTCCGCCTCCGGGAGGAACGGGGCGAGCTCGGGAAGCTCGTCCAGGTCGCGCAGGCCCATCCGTTCCAGGAAGTAATTCGTCGTCCTGTACAGGATCGCACCTGTCTCGGGTTCCGTTCCCGCCTCCTCCACCAGACCGCGCTGCAGGAGGGTCCGCATCACGCCGTCGCAGTTCACGCCGCGTACGGCCGAGACACGGGAACGGCTGACCGGCTGACGGTACGCGACCACGGCGAGGGTTTCCAAAGCGGCCTGGGTGAGCCGGGCCTGCTGGCCGTCCAGGACGAAGCGCTCGACGGCCGCGGCGTAGGCGGGGCTGGTGTAGAAGCGCCAGCCGCCCGCGACCAGCCGCAGCTCGAAACCGCGGCCCTGCGCTTCGTACTCGTCCGCCAGCTCGCGCAGCGCGCTCCGGACGGCCCGGCGCGGCCGGTCCAGGATCTTGGCCAGGTGATCCTCGGTGGCCGGCTCGTCGACGACCATGAGGACCGCCTCCAGGGCGGGCTTGAGGTCCAGCTCGGCGAGGTCCGCGGTCCCGGCCGGGGCCTCGGCGGTGCGGGATGGCTGCTGCTCGCTCACGTCTCTGCCTCCTCCTTCTCCTCCGTGTGGGGCCGCGGCTTCCGTTCCCGCCCGTCCTGCTGCTCTTCCTGGTCGAACTCGTCGGTGACCCGGGGCTGCCGGTCCTCCGCGCCCGTCCAGCGCACCATGAGGGAACCCAGCGCCTCCTCCTGGTCCAGCCGCACCGCGCGCTCCCGGTAGAGCTCCAGCAGGGCCAGGAACCGCGCGACGACGGTCAGCACGTCGGGGGCGTCCTCGGTCAGCGTGGTGAAGCTCGCCTCCCCCAGCTCGCGCAGCCGCGCCACCACGACCTCCGCCTGCTCGCGCACGCTGACCAGCGGGGCGTGGATGTGGTCGACGTACACCTGCGGCTTCGGCTTGGGCTGCATCGCCTTCACGGCCAGCTTCGCGAACCCCTCCGCGCCGATGCTGATGACGACCTCGGGCAGGAGGTCCGCGTGGTGCGGCTCCAGGCCCACCGTACGGGGGTAGCGGCGGGACTCGGCGATCAGCCGGTCATTGAGGATGTCGGCGACGCGTTTGAACGCGCGGTACTGCAGAAGCCGCGCGAAGAGCAGGTCGCGGGCCTCCAGCAGGGCCAGGTCGGCCTCGTCCTCGACCTCGGCGGCGGGCAGCAGCCGCGCGGCCTTGAGATCGAGCAGGGTCGCGGCGACGACCAGGAACTCGGTGGTCTGGTCGAGGTCCCAGTCCGGCCCCATGGCCCGGATGTGCGCCATGAACTCGTCGGTGACCTTGGAGAGGGCGACCTCGGTGACGTCGAGCTTGTGCTTGGAGATCAGCTGAAGCAGCAGGTCGAAGGGGCCCTCGAAGTTCGCCAGCCGGACGGTGAACGTGCCCTGGCCCTCCGGGGTCTCTCCGCCCCCTTCCCCCTTGGACTCCGGCCCGGCGTCCGGGGCCGGCGCGGGAGCGGGCTCCGGCCCGGTGTCCCTCGGCTCCACGGCCGGGGCCGGCGCGGGAGCGGGCTCGGGCTCGGGCTCGGCGCGGTCGGCCACCTCGTGGGCCACCTCGCGGTCGGCCGCCGCGTGGGCCGCCTCGTGGTCGGCCGTCTCGCGGTCGGCCGCCTCGTGGGCCACCTCGCGGTCGGCCGTCTCGTGGTCGGGGGGCGTGGGGCCCGGGGGCCGTTCGCCCGGCGTGCCCGTCGCGCGCGGCCCCGTGCCGGGGCCCCGGCCGAGGGTGCGGCGGGGTGGGCGAGGGGGCTGGGCGGGGGTGGGGTTCGTGGGCATCGCGGTCCAGGGAGCGGGGGTCGGGCGGCGCGGCAGCCCGGTTGAGCGGGCAGGCTATCGCCCGACCCCGTCAGCGACCGCGCAGGCGGCGCACCAGGATGCTCGCGTCGCCGCGCGACTCCAGGTCGGCGAGGACGACCGCGACCGCCTCGCGGACGATCCGCCCGCGGTCGACGGCGAGACCGTGTTCGCCGCGCAGCACCAGCCGCGCGTGCTCGAGGTCCATCAGCTCCTCGGCGGAGACATAGACCGTGATCTTCTCGTCGTGGCGCTCGCGGCCGCTGGGGCGGCGGTTGGCCGCGCGGCCGCGGCGGCGGGCCGGGCCCGCCTGGGCGGGCGCGGCCGGGCCGTCCTGCGGCTGGCGGGTGCCGCGCCGCTCCCCGCCGCCGGCCGGGCGGCGGTCGCCGACGGGGTCCGGGCGGGTGCCGGCCTCCCGGCCGCTGTGCTCAGCCGTCCCGGGCTGCTCCGCGCCCTCCGTGGCCCGCCGCTCCCCCGGGCCGCCCTCGGCCCCGTCGGGGGCTGTGTCGGGGTCGGCCGCCGGGGCGGGGACCCGGGCCTCGCCGCCCGTCTGGCGGCGGGAGGACGCGGGAGAGGACGACTGGAGCGCCGTGCCTCCGGTGGTGCGGAACAGTTCGTCGGCTCCCGGCAGACTCACTCGGCGTGACACCGGGCGAGCACCTCCCTGGCGAGCTGGCGGTAGGCGGCGGCACCGACGGAGTTGGACGCGTACGTGGTGATCGGCTCACCCGCGACCGTGGTCTCGGGGAAGCGGACCGTGCGGCCGATGACCGTGTGGTAGACGTGGTCGTCGAACGCCTCGACCACCCGCGCCAGGACCTCACGGCTGTGCACGGTGCGCGAGTCGTACATCGTGGCGAGGATGCCGTCGAGTTCGAGGTCGGGGTTGAGCCGCTCCTGGACCTTCTCGATCGTCTCGGTGAGCAACGCCACACCGCGCAGGGCGAAGAACTCGCACTCGAGCGGCACGATCACCTTGTGCGCCGCGGTGAGCGCGTTCACGGTGAGCAGGCCGAGCGAGGGCTGGCAGTCGATGACGATGTAGTCGTAGTCCGCCATCAGCGGCTTGAGCGCGCGCTGGAGGGTGGACTCCCGGGCGACCTCGCTGACCAGCTGCACCTCGGCGGCCGACAAGTCGATATTGCTGGGCAGCAGGTCCATGTTGGGCACGGCCGTCTTGAGCAGCACCTCGTCGGCCGACATGCCCCGCTCCATGAGCAGGTTGTAGACCGTGAGGTCCAGCTCCATCGGGTTGACGCCGAGGCCGACCGACAGGGCGCCCTGCGGGTCGAAGTCGACGAGCAGCACCCGGCGTCCGTATTCGGCGAGGGCCGCGCCCAGGTTGATGGTGGAGGTGGTCTTGCCGACGCCGCCCTTTTGGTTGCACATCGCGATGATCTTCGCGGGGCCGTGGTCGGTCAGCGGTCCGGGGATCGGGAAGTAGGGCAGCGGCCGCCCGGTGGGGCCGATGCGCTCGCGTCGCTGGCGGGCCGCGTCGGGCGCGAGTGTGGCCGCGTACTCGGGGTCCGGCTCGTACTCGGCGTCCGGGTCGTAGAAGTGCCCGTCGGGGAGGTCGTCGTAGTCGGCGAAGCGGGCGGGATCCATGCCCCCCTGGTCGCCGGCCATGGCGTTCACGTGATGGCCGTCCATGCTCTGACTCTGGTGGGCTGTCGTCATGTTCTGGTGCGTGGCGAAGGTGTGGACAGCGACAGAGCCGACAGCCTCGAGCCCCGTGGGACCCTGGCCCCGCGCAGCCGATCCTGGTTGACCACCCCCGGGAGAAAATGTCGACTCATTCACAAGTCGTCCTACCTCCTTGGTGACCAGGAAATTTCTAGATAGGTCAGCGTGACACCATGCCGACGGTTGGCGACTCTATGGCGTGTCGGCGGTTCGCAGCAACACAATCCACCGGAGACGGCAGGATGTGTCGGCAATCGAACACCGCGCTGTCAAGGGCGTATGGGGCGCGAAGCGAGGATTCCTCGACCGGCAAAGCGCCTGAATGGTTACTTTTAGGGCGAGTTGACAGAGAGGCCTGTCACCCGCGTTACGGGTCGTATCGGACACATCAACGGCCGGGTCCCGCCCTTCGGCAAGACCCGGCCGGATGCCCGTTATTGACCTGTTGTTGACGGTCGGAGTTGACCGCCCGGCCGGTTTCAGCCGAGCAGGGAGCTCAGTTCGACGGACGTCATACCGTGCGCCTCGGCGACCGGCCCGTAAACGACCTCGCCCTCATGGACGTTGAGCCCCTTGGCCAGCGCCGCGTCCCGGCGCAGCGCCTCCCGCCAGCCGCGGTTGGCCAGCTCCACGATGTACGGCAACGTGGCGTTGGTGAGCGCGTGGGTGGAGGTGTTGGGCACCGCGCCCGGCATGTTGGCCACGCAGTAGAAGACCGACTCGTGGACCGTGAAGGTCGGCTCGGCGTGGGTGGTGGGCCGGGAGTCCTCGAAGCAGCCGCCCTGGTCGATCGCGATGTCGACAAGTACACTTCCGGGCTTCATCCGGGAGACCATCTCGTTGGTGACCAGCTTGGGCGCCTTGGCGCCGGGGATGAGCACCGCGCCGATGACGAGGTCGGCGGCGAGCACGGCCTTCTCCAGCTCGTAGGCGTTGGAGGAGATGGTCTGCACCCGGTTGCCGAAGATCTTGTCGGCCTCGCGCAGCTTGTTGATGTCCTTGTCGAGCAGGGTGACGTGGAAGCCCATGCCGAGGGCGATCTGCACGGCGTTCCAGCCGGAGACGCCGCCGCCGATGACCACGGCCCGGCCCGCCGCCACGCCCGGGACCCCGCCGGGCAGCACCCCGCGCCCGCCGGCCGACCGCATCAGGTGGTACGCGCCGACCTGGGGCGCGATCCGGCCCGCGACCTCGGACATCGGGGCGAGCAGCGGCAGCGCGCGGCCCGCGGTCTCGACCGTCTCGTAGGCGATGGCGGTGGTGCCGGACTCCAGCAGCGCGTCCGTGCAGGCCCGGGAGGCGGCCAGGTGGAGGTAGGTGAAGAGGGTCTGGTCCTTGCGCAGCCGGTGGTACTCCTCCGCGATGGGCTCCTTGACCTTCAGCAGCAGGTCGGCGGTGGCCCAGACGTCGTCCGCGGAGCCGAGGATGCCCGCGCCGGCGGCCGTGTACTCCTCGTCCGTGATGGAGGAGCCGAGGCCGGCGCCCCGCTCCACGAAGACCTCATGGCCGCCGCGGACCAGCTCATGCACCCCGGCGGGGGTGATGGCCACGCGGAACTCGTTGTTCTTGACCTCGCGGGGAATGCCGACCTTCACGTCGATCACGGTCCTTGAATCTGGGGGGGGATATCCGGGTTTTACGCAGACAAACCGGAATGCGTCCGCATGCCGGAGACGACCGCAACAATCGCGGTACACCCAGTCTAATGAAGGATGCCGCACTGTCTAGCCTTGCATTGCATCAATCTTCCGCTGATCCACCACTGGTTTCGTAGGCCGTCGACCGCTGTCGGGCCGCCAGTCGCCGCGCGGCGCGCCGATGCGCCTCCGCCGCACCCGGGTCGCCGAGCCGGTCCAGGGCGTCCGCGGCCCGCAGCGCGCCCTGCGGATTGCCCGCCCGGCGGAAGGCGGCCCCGGCCGCCCGCCAGGAGCGCAGCGCCTCGCCCCACTGGCCGGTGCGGGAGTGGACCGCGCCCAGCCGCTCGTACAGCCTGGCCTCGCCGATCCGGTCGCCGCGGGAGAGCCGCAGCTCGAGCGCGCGCCCGTACCAGTCGGCCGCCCGGTGCCAGTCCCCCAGGTCCTCGTAGGTGCCGCCGATGGACTCCAGCGAGCGCCCGGTGGTGTACGGGTCGCCCGCCTCCCGGGCCGCCTCCAGGGCGTGCTTGTAGCGGACCAGCGACTCCTCCACCCGGCCCGCCCGCGCGTCCAGGTCGCCCAGGTTGAGCAGCGCCGCGGCCTCCTCGACCGGCAGGTCGCGGCGGCGGGCCACGTCGAGCACCAGCCGGTGCAGCCCGTACAGCTCGGGGGCGGCCTCCTCGGCGCTCCGGTGGGCGCCCAGCGCGTGCGTCAGCGCGCCCACCAGGCGGCGCGCCAGCGTGTCGAGCCCGCCGTCCTCGACGGCCAGCCGGGCGGCCTCCAGCAGCACCGGCAGCCGCGACTCCAGCCACTCGGCGGCGGCCGCCGACGAGGGGAACCGCAGCGGCCGCGGCATCCCCGCCAGCTTCCTGCGGGCGGCCGAGCCGGGCGGCTCGGCGGCCAGGCGGCAGGCGTGGAGCTGCCGCACGGTCCGCTCCAGCATCCGGGCCCCCGCCAGCTCCACCTCGGCCGGGCGCTCCTGGGCGCGCAGCGCCGCCCGCAGCATCGGCACCAGACAGCCGGGCACCAGGTACTGGCGCTGCCCCAGCGGACGCAGCAGACCGTGGGCGACGAAGCCCTCCAGCGCGGCCTCGGCGTCCGGCACCGAGCAGCCGGCCAGCGCGGACGCCAGGTGCGGGTCGGCCCAGCCGCCGGGCGCGAGCACCAGCAGCCGCAGCAGCCGGGCGGCGGCGGGCGGCAGCGCCTCGTACGCCAGCCGGAAGGCGCGGGCCAGCGGGCGCGCGCCGCGGTCCTGGTCGCCGACGGTCGGCGGCAGCTCCCGCAGCCGCTTCACCGCGTCGGCGACGGACGTCTGGGAGCGGGCGGCCAGCCAGCCGCCCACCAGGACCAGCGCGGCGGGCTGGCCGCCGCACTCCTCGACGAGCGACTGCGCGGCCGTCGGGTCGACGGTGATGCGGGTCGTCCCGGCGTACTGCGCGAGCAGCCCGATGGCCGCGCTCACATCGAGCCCGCCGAGCGTGCACGGCCGCACATCGGGCACCCCGGTCAACGGGCCCCGCGAGACGGCGACGACCAGGCTGTCCGGCGCGTCCGGCAGCAGCGCGTCCACCTGCTCGGCGCCGACCGCGTCGTCGAACAGCAGCAGGGCGCGCCTGCCCGCCAGCGCCTCGCGCAGCGCCTCGCACAGCTCGTCCTCGTCCGCCCCGGCCACGACCTTCACCCCGAGCACGGCCAGCAGGTCGCGGGCGGTCCGCTCCAGGGGCACCGGATCGCCCGCCGAGGTGGCCAGCCGCGCGCGCAGCACCCCGTCGGGGTAGTCGTCGGCCAGCCGCCGCACCAGCTCCTCGGCCAGCGCGGTGCGGCCAGAGCCGGGACGGCCCGCGATCAGCAGCACCCGGCTGCGGGGCGCCTTGCGGCCGGCGAGGGTGTCCAGGCCGGCCCGCTCGATGTCGGCGCGCAGCGCCAGCAGCTCGCGCCGCCGCCCCGCGAAGCCCGAGCCCACGGAGGCCGCCGCCGCGAACAGCACGGCGCGCGTCGCGCCGCTCCACAGGCCGCCCGCGTCGCGTTCGGACGCCTGCCGGTCGAGGGGAGGCTCGGCGCGCCCGGCGGGGGCCGGAGCCTGCCCGGCGGGGGGTTCGGCGCGCCCGGTCGCGGGGCGGTCGGCGGCCCGGGGCGACGGGGTGGCGCGGCGGGGCGCGGGGCGGGGCTGGGGTCCGGCGGCAGGCGGCGGCTGCCGCCTTTGGGGGGTCGGCGCCCCATCGGTGTCGACCGCCTGCTCCGCCACGGGCCCCACTCCCGTCCACCTGCGCGTACGAACCCGCCGCGGGTGCGGTCGGGATCCCTCCGAGCGTAGTTCACCGCGCGTCAGCACTCCGGCACTCCCGGCCGATGCGGCGGAGAGAAAATCACCTGATCGGATGCGCCGATGTTCGGATTGGGGTGGTCTTTCCCGTCTTTCCCCCAGGAGCGCGGCCGTGGCCGGGCCGGGGGGTGGGGCTACGCCTCGAAGGGACGGGCCGGCCAGGGGGCGTTCGCCGGGCGGAGGGCCTCGAAGCCGGCGCCCGTCCGCGCGGCGAGGGCCGCCAGGGCGCCGACCGCCAGGCAGGTGTTGTGCAGTTCGCCCGCCAGGACGCCGGCGACCAGATCGTCGAGGGGGACGCGGGCCAGCTCCATGTCCGCCTCCTCGTGGTCCCCCTCGTACCGCTCGCCCTCGGCCTCGGAGATCCCCCGGGCCAGGAAGATCCGCACGGCCTCGTCACTGCCGCCCGGCGAGGGGTAGACGTCGGTCAGCACCCGCCAGTCGTCGGCCTTGACGTGGGCCTCCTCGTACAGCTCCCGCTGGGCGGCGTGCAGCGGGTTCTCGCCGGGTACGTCGAGCAGGCCGGCCGGGATCTCCCACAGCCGCTGCCGCACCGGGTGGCGGTACTGGCGCACCACGACCACACGGCCCTCGCCGTCGAGGGCGAGGACGGCCACCGACCCGGGGTGGGTCTGGTAGTCGCGGGACGACCGGGAGCCGTCCGGCATGACCACCTCGTCGGTGCGCACACCGGTCTTGTGGCCGGTGAACGGCGTCTCGGTGGCGGTGACCCGCCACTCCTCGGGGGTGTCCGTGATGCGCATGTTTCCTCTCAGCAACACTTGTGGCTCGGCTCGCAAGCGAACCGAGCCGGCGGGTGGGCCCGGGCGGGGGCGGCGGGGGCCGCTTCCGCCCGGGCCCACCGTAGTCCTCAGGACCCCGCGCGCTGTCCGGCCTCGGCCGACTGCCGGGCCACGGCGGCCTTCACCAGGCCCGCGAAGAGCGGGTGCGGGCGGGTCGGCCGGGAGCGCAGCTCCGGGTGGGCCTGGGTGCCGACCAGGTACGGGTGCACCTCGCGCGGGTACTCCACGTACTCGACCAGCTTGTTGTCGGGCGAGGTGCCGGAGAACAGCAGGCCGGCCTTCTTCTCCAGCTCACCGCGGTAGGAGTTGTTGACCTCGTAGCGGTGGCGGTGGCGCTCCTCGACGTACGGCTGGTCGCCGTAGACCTCGCGGACGATCGAGCCCTCGGCGAGCTTGGCCGGGTACATGCCCAGCCGCATGGTGCCGCCCATGTCGCCCTCGCCCGCGACGATGTCGAGCTGCTCGGCCATGGTGGAGATCACCGGGTCGCTGGTGGCGGGCTCGAACTCGGTGGAGTTGGCGCCCTCGATGCCCGCCAGGTTCCGCGCGGCCTCGATGACGATGCACTGCAGGCCCAGGCACAGCCCCAGCAGCGGGATCTTGTTCTCGCGGGCGTAGGTGATCGCGCCGACCTTGCCGTTCACCCCGCGGTCGCCGAAGCCGCCGGGGACGCAGATCGCGTCGACGTCGGCCAGCTGCTGCCGGGCGCCGGCGGGCGTGCGGCAGTCGTCGGAGGTCACCCACTTGATCTTGACGCGGGCGTTGTTGGCGAAGCCGCCGGCGCGCAGCGCCTCGGTCACCGACAGATAGGCGTCGGGCAGGTCGATGTACTTGCCGACCAGCGCGACGGTGACCTCGTGGTCGGGCTGGTGGACCCGCTTGAGCAGGTCGTCCCACTGGGTCCACTCGACATCGCGGAAGGGCAGGTCGAGGCGGCGCACCACATAGGCGTCCAGACCCTCGGAGTGGAGCACCTTGGGGATGTCGTAGATCGACTTGGCGTCGATCGCGGCGACCACGGCGGCCTCGTCGACGTCGCACATCAGCGAGATCTTGCGCTTGATGGAGGTCGGGACCTCACGGTCGGCGCGCAGCACGATCGCGTCGGGCTGGATGCCGATGTTGCGCAGGGCGGCGACCGAGTGCTGGGTGGGCTTGGTCTTGAGCTCGCCGGAGGGGCCGATGTAGGGCAGCAGGGAGATGTGCACCACGAAGACGTTGTCCCGGCCGACCTCGTGCCGGACCTGGCGCACGGCCTCCAGGAAGGGCAGCGACTCGATGTCGCCGACGGTCCCGCCGACCTCGGTGATCACGACGTCCACGTCGTCCGTCGCCATCCGCCGGATGCGGTGCTTGATCTCGTTGGTGATGTGCGGGATGACCTGCACGGTGTCGCCGAGGTACTCGCCGCGCCGCTCCTTGGCGATCACGGTGGAGTAGACCTGGCCGGTGGTCACGTTGGCCGAGCCGTCGAGGTCCACGTCCAGGAACCGCTCGTAGTGGCCGATGTCCAGGTCGGTCTCGGCGCCGTCGTTGGTGACGAAGACCTCGCCGTGCTGGAACGGGTTCATGGTGCCCGGGTCGACGTTCAGGTACGGGTCGAGCTTCTGCATGGTCACGCGCAGACCGCGCGCCTTGAGGAGGGCACCCAGGCTGGAGGCGGTCAGGCCCTTGCCGAGTGAGGAAGCGACACCCCCGGTGACGAAGATGTGCTTGGTCGTCGTTGGCTTAGCGGCAATGGCCAAGAGGGGGCTCCCGTGGTCGCGAGGTGAGGGGCGGGGTGCGGCAGCCGCCCCGGTTTTCCGGGGGCGCCGTCGGTGAGGTTCGGGGGGTTTGCGCCCACCGCTCCACGGGCTACCAGGGTATCAGTGCGCCCTGGGGGCCGCTGGGGGTGCGGCTGCGCGACGGGGCGAACACCATGCGTGACCTGGCCACCCGATCGGCCGTCGGGATCCGAGCCACGATGTGGGACGGCTCGAGCGGATCACTGTTCTCCGTCGTATCCTGCTCGGACGCAATGCTGCGAGCCGGCCGGCTAGGCACCACCAGCACGCCCCCGGAACCAAGCGCTCGTCGAGAACTTCCGAGACCGTGGAAAAATGCCTTTCAGGGCACCGCGGCCGTTCGAATGGGGATAGTACGTGGCCGGGCGTATCGAGGACTACGCACTGATCGGTGATATGCAGACCGCCGCCCTGGTCTGCAGAGACGGCACGGTCGACTGGCTTTGTCTGCCGCGCTTCGATTCGCATGCCGTCTTCGCCGGGCTGCTGGGCACCGAGGAGCACGGCTTCTGGCGCCTGGGGCCCGCCCAGGCCGCGGGCGCCACGCCCCCGGCCGCCGACCGCCGCCGCTACCGGGGGGACTCGCTGGTCCTCGAGTCGGAGTGGGACACCCCGCGCGGCACGGTCCGCGTGATCGACTTCATGCCGCCGCGCGACGGGGCCCCGCAGCTGGTGCGGATCGTCGAGGGCGTCAGCGGCCGGGTGCCGATGCGCTCGGCGCTGCGGATGCGCTTCTCGTACGGCTGGGTCGTGCCGTGGGTGCACAAGATCGACGCGCGGACGGTCGCGGTCGCCGGGCCCGACTCGGTGTGGCTGGACACCGAGGTCGACACCTACGGCAAGGACCTGACCACCTACTCGGACTTCACGGTCGCCCCCGGCGACCGGATCGCCTTCACCATCAGCTGGCAGCCCTCGCACCGCGAGGCGCCCGCGCTGCCGGACCCGGAGGGCGCCCTGGAGGCGACCGAGGTCTTCTGGCGCGAGTGGGTCGAGCACTGTACGTACCACGGCCCCTACCGGGACGCGGTGGTCCGCTCGCTGATCACCCTCAAGGCGCTCACCTACGCCCCCACCGGCGGCATCGTCGCCGCGCCCACCACCTCGCTGCCCGAGGAGATCGGCGGCGTCCGCAACTGGGACTACCGCTACACCTGGCTGCGGGACGCGGCGATCACCCTGTCGTCCCTGCTGCGCACCGGCTACCGCGAGGAGGCGCGCGCCTGGCGCGAGTGGCTGCTGCGCGCGGTCGCGGGCGACCCGGAGAACCTCCAGATCATGTACGGCATCGCGGGCGAGCGCGAGCTGGGCGAGGCCGAGCTGCCCTGGCTGCCCGGCTACGAGGGCTCCCAGCCCGTCCGGGTGGGCAACGGCGCGGCCGGACAGCTCCAGCTGGACGTGTACGGCGAGGTCACCGAGGCGCTGCACCTGGCGCACATGACCGGCCTGGCCCGCAACGACTACGCGAGCGTGCTGCAGCTGAAGCTGATCCGCTACCTCGAGGAGCACTGGGACGAGCCGGACGAGGGCATCTGGGAGGTGCGCGGGCCGCGCCGGCACTTCGTGCACTCCAAGGTGATGGCCTGGGTCGCGGTGGACCGCACCGTCAAGCTCATCGAATCGGGCGACGTGGACGGGCCGTTGGACCGCTGGCGGGAACTGCGCGACGAGATCCACCGCGATGTGTGCGAGAAGGGCTACGACGCCGAGCGCAACACCTTCACCCAGTCCTACGGCTCCCGGGAGCTGGACGCCTCGCTGCTGCTGATCCCGCAGATGGGCTTCCTGCCGCCGGACGACAAGCGGGTCATCGGGACCATCGAGGCCATCCAGCGGGAGCTGTCGACCCCCGACGGCTTCGTCCTGCGCTACCCGACGGCCGGCGAGGACGCGGGCGTGGACGGCCTGGAGGGCGACGAGGGGGCCTTCCTGGCCTGCTCGTTCTGGCTCGCCGACGACCTGGCGATGATCGGGCGGGTCGACGAGGCACGCAAGCTCTTCGAGAAGCTGCTCTCGCTCCGCAACGACCTGGGGCTGCTGGCCGAGGAGTGGGACCCGCGGCTGCAGCGGCAGGTGGGCAACTTCCCGCAGGCCTTCAGCCATGTGCCGCTGATCGACACGGCGCTGCGGCTGACCGCGTCCGGGGCGTACGGAGGGTAGGCCAGGTCACGTACCCGCCCATGGCACCGCACGGGCCCGGGCCGCGGGGGTCCGGACCGCAGGGGGCCGAGCCGCCGGGGTCCGGGCCGCAGGGGACGATCACCGTGGCGCGGGCCCTGGAGCTCCCCGCCCTGCGCCGCGGGCTGCCCGAGGTCGTGGCCGCCGAGGACGGCCTCGACCGGCCGGTGCGCTGGGTCCACGCGGGCGAGGCCCCCAACATCGCCTCCCTGCTCAAGGGCGGCGAGCTGCTGCTCACCCAGGGGCTGGGCGTCGGCCCGCGCGCGGCCGAGCAGCGGGCCTTCGTCCGCAGGCTCGCCGAGCGCGGGATCGCGGCGCTGGTGGTGGAGCTGGGGTCCCGGTTCACCACGCTGCCGGCCGCGGTGGTCGACACGGCGCGCTCTCACGGGCTGCCGCTGGTACAGCTCCACCGCGAAGTGCCGTTCGTCGCGGTCACCGAGGAGATCCACACCGAGATCGTCAATGAGCACTACGCGGTGCTGCGCCGGGCCGAGGTGGTGCACCGCGAGTGCACCGAGGTGCTGCTGCGCGGCGGCGGGGTGCCCGAGATCCTGCGGCTGTTCGCCCGGTTCGCGGGCAATCCGGTCTTCCTGGAGTCCCCCGAGGGGCAGCTGTGGTACGCGGCGGGGCCGGGCCCGGGCGATCCCCGGCCGGCGGGCACCGATCCGCTGCAGGTGTGGGAGGGGCTCCGGGCGCGGCGCGCCGACCGGCGCCCCGAGCCGCCGGCGGGCAGCGTGGTGGCGGACGTCCCGGGCGGCGGGCCGGGGCCGGGCACCGTACGGGCGCAGCTGACCGTGCTGCCGGTCGCCGGGCCGCTGGCCCCGGTGCACCGGCTGGCCGCGGAGCGGACCGCCGACCTGCTGGCGGTGGTGTTGCTGCGCGCCCGCCAGGAGGAGGAGCTGACCGCGCGCGGGCGCGGGGACTTCCTCGCCGATCTCGCCGAGGGCCGGATCGCGCCCGCCGACGCCCCCGCCCAGGCCAGGGTGCTGGGCTTCCGGCCGGGCGACGGGCCGCTGCTTCCGGTGGTGATGCGGCTGACGGACCTGGCGGACCCGCCGGGGCTCGGCCCCCTGGAGCCGGGGCAGGGCCCGGGCGCGCGGGAGGGCTGGGCGGCGCTGGCCCACGCGCTGCGGGACGAGCTTGCGGGGGTGGGGGCGCCGGTGCTGCTGGGCGTACGGCTCCCGGAGCGGCGGGTCCCGCTGCTGGTGGGGCTGCGGGACGCGGCGGAGCGCGGCGCGGTGGCCGAGCGGGTCGCGGCGGCCCTGCGCGCCGGGGTGGAGCGGGCCTGGCCGGAGCGGGCCGGGGCGCGCCCGCCGGTGGTGGTCGCCGGGCTCCCGGGCGGCTGGGACGCGGTCGGCGCCGAGCTGCGCCACGCCGCGCAGGCGGCGAGCGCGGCGCGCGGGCTGACCGACCGCCCCTGGCACGACGTACGGAGCCTGGATGTCGACCTGTTGCTGTGGCGACTGCGCGAGCACGGCGACCTGGCGGCCTTTGTCGACCGGGTGATCGGCCCGCTGCTCGCCCACGACCGCGCGGCCAGGCCGCCGCTGGTCCCGACGCTGGAGGCGTATCTGCGGCACGCGGGCCGCAAGGCGGAGACGGCCCGCGCGCTGCACCTCAACCGCCAGACGCTGTACGACCGGCTGGCGCGGATCGGCCGGCTGCTGGGCAGCGACCTGGAGGACCCCCAGACGGTGCTCGCGCTGAGCCTGGCCCTCCAGGCCCGCCGCCATGTGCGCTGAGCGGCGCGCTCACCGGACCCGTTCACCCGACCGGGGGGTTTCCGCCTCGGAAGGCCTCAGAAGGGGGTCAGGGTGAGCGTGGCGGCCGTCGGGGCGGTGTCCTGGATGTACGAGGCGAAGTCGGCGACGTCGTCGAAGGCGAAGCCGTACGCCTTGCCGTCGGCGGCCGCCGCGTGCATGGCCTTGGCGTAGTGGTTGGTGACCGGTGAGGTGTAGAAGGCGGCCGGGTCGGTGGTCGGCTGGGCGGCCGTGCTGTGCAGGGTGGTGCGGTTGAAACCCGCGCCGAGGACGGCCGCGACCGGGCCCGTGGTGCCGTCGTTGGGGGCGGCCAGCGCGCCGTCGCAGAAGAGCACGTCCCGGGTGGAGGGCTTGGCGAAGGACACGGAGGCGGGGCCGGTGAAGGACAGCCTCCCGCCGCTCACCCGGCCGGTGAAGGTGCCCGCGTTGGTGGTGACCCTGAGGTCCTTCGCGGCGTAGGCGGCCCACACCTGGTCGATGTAGCCGGCGAGGTAGTCCTTGGCGAACAGCCCCGCGTCCAGGCCGTGTCCGGGGGCGATGACCCGCAGGCCGTCGCCGACCACCAGGGGCGCGAAGGCCTCGACGGCGGAGAGGTCGGCGAAGACCTTGGCGCGGGCGCCGTTCCTGAGCGTGCCGGTGGTCTGGTCCTTCGCCCCGGTGAGGCGGATGGACATCGGGACGCTGAACATGTCGACCATGGTGGTGTTGCAGAACATCCCGGCGGAGTTGAAGGTGAACTCCGCGCAGTCGTGCAGCACGCGGTAGTTGGGGTCGCTCGCCACCCAGCCCGCCGGGTACTGCAGGGCCGGGTTGCCCGCGCCGTCGGTGACCGCCTTGAACTTGAGCTTGGAGCCGAGCGCGACATAGATCCGGCCGGACATCGGGGGCAGGGTCAGCCGGGTGTCCCCGCTCGCGGCGAGCGGGATGGCGTAGTCGGTCCAGCCGTCGGATCCGTTGTCGGACAGCGCGATGGGGGCGACCTTGCCGTCCGGGGTGACCCGGACCTGCCGGCCGCCCTCGTTGCCGACGATATAGACCCATATCGACGCGTTGCCGAACTGGCCCGTGCGGTTGACGACCGTGAGCGGCAGCGTGGCGGCGCGCTCCGGCGCGTGGGGACGGCCGGCGGCGAGGTCGGCCGCGCCGGCGCGGCCGCCCGCGAGGGTGAGGCCGGAACCGGCGGCAGCGGCGGCGGCGAGCCCGCCGAGCAGCCTCCTGCGGCTGAACGTTCCACTGCTCATCGTGCTCATGACATGTGCTCCTCGGCGTCGTGGGGGTGTGCCGGGACAGGGTGGGGGGCAGCGGGAGAGATCGCCGTGAGAGCGCTCTCTCGCTCCTTGCGCAGCACCCTGCCCATCACCCACCCCGGGCGTCAAGCACTTCGCCGACTCAGGTCTGAACCAATCGCGAACCTGTCACTCGGGTGCCAACTCGTCGTAGACGCTGAGGACATGGGCGACCGTGTCGTCCTCCGTGGGCCAGCCCGCCGTCCGCGCCCGCCCCGCCGCCGCCAGCTCCGCCCGGCGCACCGGGTCCCCCAGCAGCCGGATCACCGCGCCCGCCAGGGCCTCCGGCTCCCCGTACGGCACCAGCTCCGCCGCCTCCCCCACCAGCTCCGGCACCCCGCCGACCGCCGTGGCCACCAGCGGCACGCCCGCGTGCAGCGCCTCCTGGGCCAGCAGCGACCGCGCCTCCCACCGGCTGGAGAGCACCGCGACATCGGCGGCCGCCAGCAGCGCGGGCACATCCTCCCGGCGGCCCAGCAGCCGCACCGGCAGTTCCTCGGCGTCGATCCGGCGCTGCAGCGCCGCCCGGCCCGCCCCCTCCCCCGCGATCACCAGCAGCGGCTGGGGGTCCAGCGCCCGCCACACCCGGGCCGCGTCCAGCAGCGGCCAAAAGCCCCGGTCCGTCACCAGTCGGCCCACCGCCAGCAGCAACGGCCGCTCCACAGAGCCGAGTTCGGCCCGCGCCTTCTGCCGCCACCCGTCCTCCCTGGGGGGCGTACGGCCCGGCGCGGGCACCGCGACCGGCGCGAGCCGGGCATCGCGCGCCCCCCGCGCCCGGGCCCGGTCCACCAGGTCCGACGACGCGCCGAGCACGATCGCGGCCCGGCGCGCCACCCTGCGCTCCATGAGGCCCACGGCACGCGCCCGCGCGCCCTCGGCATACGGCTTGGTGTGCCAGGTGACGAGCAGCGGCACGCCCCGGCCGCGCAGCGCCAGCGCGGCCAGCAGCCCGGGCCGCAGGCCGTGCGCGTGCACCAGCCCCGCGTCCGCCCCGGCCGCCCGCAGCGCCGCGACGGCCCCCGCGTCCGTACGGGCGTCCAGCCCCTCGAACCGCGCGCCCGCCTCCGTGAACCCGTACTCCCGCTCCGCCCGCCGCGGACCGCACACGGTCACCCGCAGCCCGCGCGCCACCAACCCGGCCGTCAGCGACCGGACGTGCACGCCGCTGCCGGAGCTGCCGCCGCCGAGCACCTGGAGGAGGTGCAGGGGCGGCTGCCCGTGCGGATTCCCGTGCGGCGGGGCCGGGGTGCTGCTCACGGTGCTGCTCACGCGGGACGGGCTCCTGAGGGGACGGCGATCGGGCGTGGGGCGTGGGCGCGCGGCGGTGCGGGTGCGCTCCGCCCAGGATGCCAGCCCGCGGGCCGCCCCCGGCGCCACGGCCCCGCCGCACCCCCGCCGTTGGCTCGCCCGTACGTCCAGGAGTTCACCCGTACGGGGGGGGCGGCGCCGGCGGCCCCGGGGCGCCGCTGGTGGCCCCGGGGCGCCGCTGGTGGCCCCGGGGCGCCGCTGGTGGCCCCGGGGCGGCGCCCCGGGGCGCGCGGTCAGCGGCCCGCGCGGGCGGTGGCCAGAAGCTCCTCCGCGTGGGCCCGCGCCAGCTCCGAGTCCTCCTGGCCCGCGAGCATGCGCGACAGCTCCCGCACGCGGTCCTCGCCCTCCATCGCCTTCACACCGCTGCGCGTGACCGCCCCGTCGTTGGTCTTCTCCACCACCAGGTGCCGGTCGGCGAAGGCCGCGACCTGGGGCAGATGGGTGACGACCACGACCTGCGCGGTCCGGGCCAGCTTGGCCAGGCGCCGACCGACCTCGACCGCCGCCTTGCCGCCGACGCCCTGGTCGACCTCGTCGAACAGATAGGTCGGCACGGGGTCGGCACCCGCGAAGACCACCTCCACCGCGAGCATCACCCGGGACAGCTCACCGCCCGAGGCGCCCTTGGCGATCGGGCGGGGCGGGGCGCCCGGGTGGGGGGCGAGGAGCAGCTCGACCTCGTCGGCCCCGTGCGGCCCGAACTGCACCGCGCGGCCGCCCACCTCGATGCCCGCCGACTCCTCGGCGGCCTCGGTCTGGCTGATCGCGAAGCTGACCCGGGCGTGCGGCATCGCGAGGGACGCCAGCTCCGCGGTCACCGCGTCGGCGAAGCGCGCCGCCGCCTCCGTACGGGCGTCGGTGAGCGTCTGCGCGAGTTCGCCCAGTTCGGCGCGGAGCGCGTCGCGCTCGGCGGTCAGCTCGCCGATGCGGTCGTCGTCGCCGTCCAGCTCGGCCAGCCGGGCGGCGCTCCGCTCGGCCCAGGCCAGCACGTCGGCGATGTCCTGGCCGTACTTCCGGGTCAGGTGGGACAGCGCGGCCCGGCGCTCCTCGACGGCCGCCAGCCGCAGCGGGTCGGCGTCCAGGTCGTCCGCGTAGCCCGCCAGCTCCCCGGCCACATCGGACAGCAGGATGCCGACCTCGGCGATCCGGTCGGCGAGCGCGGCGAGCGCCGGGTCGTGGGAGCGGACGCCCTCCAGCGCCCGGTGCGCGCCCGCGACCAGGGCCCCCGCGTCCACCCCCTCGGGGTCCTCCGGGTGCCCGGCCAGGGCGGTGTGCGCGGCGGTGGCGGCGGAGGCCAGGGCCTCGGCGTGGCCGAGGCGCTCCGCCTCCGCGGCCAGCTCGGCGTCCTCTCCCGGCAGCGGCTCGGCCGCGGCGATCTCCTCGAGGCCGAAGCGCAGCAGATCCGCCTCCTGCGCCCGCTCCCGCGCCCGGGTGGTCAGCTCGTCCAGCTCGGCGCTGACCGCGCGCAGCCGCCGGTAGGCGGCCGCGTACTTCTCCAGCGGCCCCGCGACCGCGTCCCCCGCGTACCGGTCGAGCGCCTGGCGCTGCCGGGCCGGGCGCAGCAGGCCCTGCTGGTCGGTCTGGCCGTGCACGGCCACCAGGTCGTCCGCCAGCTCGGCCAGCAGTCCCACGGGCACCGAGCGGCCGCCCACATGGGCGCGCGAGCGGCCCTCGGCGGAGATCGTGCGGCTGATCAGCAGCGCGCCGTCGTCCAGTTCGGCGCCCGCCTCCTCGGCCCGGACGGCGGCCGACGACCGCCCGTCCACCGTGATCCGGCCCTCGACGACCGCCGCCTTCGCCCCGATCCGCACCAGGGCGGCGTCGGCCCGCCCGCCCAGCAGCAGGCCGAGGCTGGTGACGACCATGGTCTTGCCCGCGCCGGTCTCACCGGTCACCGCGGTGAAACCGGGTGACAGTTCGACGACGGCGTCATCGATGACGCCCAGGGCACGTATCCGCATCTCCTCCAGCACGCCCACGACCATACGAGGTTTCGCGGGCCCGATGCGACGGGGCTCCCTCCTTCGGGACGCCTTGTGCCCGGTACGTGACGCCGTTGCCCGTAGGTGACGCCGTTGCCCGTACGTGACGCCGTGCCCGTACGTGACGCCGTGCCCCCGTGCCGTCTAGTGCGGCGCGCCGCGCCAGCCGGCGACCGGGAGGGCGAACTTCGCCACCAGCCGGTCGGTGAAGGACGCGTGGTGCAGCCGGGCCAGCCGCACCGGCACCGCGCCCCGCCGCACCTCGACCCGCGCGCCCGCGGGCAGTTCGACGGTGCGCCGCCCGTCGCACCACAGCACCCCGTGCGGGGTCTGCGGCTGCACTTCGACGGCGAGCACCGAGCGCGGCGAGGTGACCAAGGGCTTGGCGAAGAGGGCGTGCGCGCTGATGGGGACCATCAGCAGCGCCTCGACCTCGGGCCACACCACCGGGCCGCCGGCCGAGAAGGCGTAGGCGGTCGAGCCGGTGGGGGTCGCGCAGACCACGCCGTCGCCGCCGAAGCGGGAGACGGGGCGGCCGTCGACCTCGGTGACGACCTCCAGCAGGCGCTCGCGCGCGGCCTTCTCGACCGACGCCTCGTTCAGCGCCCAGTCGGTGTGCACGATCTGCCCGTCGGTGCGGACCAGCACATCGAGGGTCATCCGCTCCTCGACCTCGTAGGACCGGGTCACGACCCGGTCCACGACCTTGTCGAGGTCGTCCCGCTCGGCCTCGGCGAGGAAGCCGACCCGGCCCAGGTTGACCCCGAGCATCGGCACCCCGGAGATACGTGAGAACTCCGCTCCGCGCAGCAGCGTGCCGTCGCCGCCGAGGACCACCAGCAGCTCGCAGCCGTCCAGCACGTCCGGACCGGCCTCGACCAGCTCGACCTCGGCCGGCAGCGGCAGGTCCGCGGCCTCCTCGGCCAGCACCCGCACCCCGATGCCGCAGCGCAGCAGGCCCTGGACGACGAGCTCGGCGCTGCGGATGGCCGCGGGGCGGCCGGTGTGCGCGAGCAGGAACACGGTGCGCTCGGCTGCTGCCGAAGCTGCTTGTGAAGCTCCTGAAGTGGTCAACTGGGCCCCTCCGCCACTGCACGGTCGACATCGGCCGGGTCGAGTGCCGGCGCCCCGGCGCGCATCCACAGAAAGTACTCGACGTTGCCCGACGGGCCGGGCAACGGGCTCGCGGTGACCCCCAGGACGCCCAGCCCCAGCCCCGCCGCCTGCTCAGCGACCGTACGGACGGTCTCGGCGCGCAGCCGGGCGCTGCGCACCACCCCGCCGCTGCCCAGCCGCTCCTTGCCGACCTCGAACTGGGGCTTGACCATCAGCACCAGGTCGGCGCCGGGCGCGGCGCAGCGCACCAGGGCGGGCAGCACCAGCCCCAGCGGGATGAAGGACAGGTCACCGACGACCAGGTCCACGGGGTCACCGCCGATCTGCTCGAGCGTCAATTCACGTACGTTCGTACGGTCCTTGACGGTGACCCGTTCATCGCTCTGCAGGGACCACGCGAGTTGTCCGTATCCGACGTCGACGGCGACGACATGGGCGGCGCCGGCGCGCAGCAGCACATCGGTGAAGCCCCCGGTGGACGCCCCGGCGTCCAGGGCGCGCCGGCCGGCGACCTTCAGGCCGCCGCCTCCCGAGCCGTCCCCGGGGGCGGGCGCGCCGGTCCTTTCGCGGTACTCCTCGCTGAAGGCGAGCAGCGCGCCCGCGAGCTTGTGGCCGCCGCGCGACACGTAGTCCGGGTCGCTGTCGTCCTTGCTGACCACGAGCGCCACGCTGGTCTCCACCTGGGTGGCGGGTTTGGTCGCGGTCCGCCCGGCGACGGTCACCCGGCCCGCGGCGATCAGCTGGCTCGCGTGCTCGCGCGAGCGGGCCAGCTTGCGGCGCACCAGCTCCGCGTCGAGTCGTACGCGTCGTGGGCGGGTCACTGCCACGGGTGGTTCAGCTCCTGTCGTCTGCTGCGGGTCATCTGGTGCGGCGGCCGGTGGGGCGGCCGCTCAGGGGGCGGCGGGCGGTGCGGGGGCCGGCGGGCCGGGCCGGCGGTCCAGGGCGGTCAGCGCGTCGCGCAGACCCCGGTGGACATCCTCGTACACCTCCAGATGGCCGCTCGCGGCGAGGTGGTCGGCGTCGGCCAGCCGGTCCAGCCAGGCGTCGATGTCGGCGACCCCGGTGGGTGTGCGGGTGACCCCGAGCGGCGCGGGATCCGCCGGGCGCGCCGCCTCGGCGTCGGCGGACGGCCCCGGCACGGGCTCCGGCGCCGGCTCGGGCCGCGCGCCCTCCATCGGCTCACTCATGGTCCCGACGCTACCGTGAATCGCTCATCCTCCGACGTACGGGACCTGGGGTACCGTCTGTCGCGATGGCGACCATGGAGGAGTGCCGCAGCGCACTCGAGAAGCTGGCGGAGAACCTGGCGGGCGCGGACGGGGACCTCCGCAGCGCCGCCGCGCTCGACCGCTCGGTGAGCTGCCGTATCACCGACCTCGACGTCACCTTCCTCGGACGTCTCACCGACGGCCGCATAGAGGACGTGACGGCCGTGCCGGGCCTGCCCTCCGAGCGCGCCGAGATCCGGCTGACGATGTCCGGCGACGACCTGGTGGCCCTGGTCGGCGGCGAGCTGCACTTCGCGCGCGCCTGGGGCAGCGGCCGGGTCAAGCTGGAGGCCGGGTTCCGCGATCTGCTGCGGCTGCGGAAGCTGCTGTAGCCCCGGCCATCGCCCTCGCGGCCGCTCCCCCGGCCACGGCCCCAGTCCCGGTGCCGGTCCCGGTGCCGGTCCCGGCCCCCGCCGTACGGGACCTCCGGGCGGCGGGCACCACCAGCGGGGTGCCGGTCTCGGGGTCGTCGATGACCTGGCAGCGCAGCCCGAAGACCCGCTCCACCAGCTCGGCGGTCACCACCTCGCCGGGCGGGCCCTCGGCGACCACCTCCCCGCCGCGCATCGCGATCAGGTGGGTGGCGTAGCGGGCGGCGTGGTTGAGGTCGTGGAGGACGGCGACGAGGGTGCGGCCCTGCTCCTCGTGGAGCTGGGCGCACAGGTCGAGGACGTCGATCTGGTGCTGGATGTCCAGGTAGGTCGTCGGCTCGTCGAGGAGCAGCAGCGGGGTCTGCTGGGCGATGGCCATGGCGATCCACACCCGCTGCCGCTGGCCGCCGGACAGTTCGTCGACATAGCGGTCCGCCAGCTCGGCGACGCCGGTCGCCGCCATCGACTCGCCGACGATCCGCTCGTCCGTCTCCGACCACTGCCGCAGCAGCCCCTGGTGCGGATAGCGGCCGCGTGCCACCAGGTCCGCGACGGTGATCCCGTCCGGCGCGATCGAGGACTGCGGCAGCAGCCCGAGGGTGCGGGCGACCTTCTTGGCGGGCAGCGAGCCGATCGCCTGCCCGTCGAGCAGCACCGAGCCGGTGGCCGGCCTGAGCATCCGGGACAGGGCGCGCAGCAGCGTGGACTTGCCGCAGGCGTTGGGCCCGACGATCACGGTGAAGGAGTGGTCGGGGATGGCCACGGACAGGTCTTCGGCCACGGTGCGCCGGTCGTAGGCGAGGGTGAGTCCTTCGGCGGTGAGCCGCTGTCGGGTGTCCTTGCGCATGCCGTCCGTACCGTCCGTACCGTCCGTACCTTCCGTGCCCACGGTGCCCCCTGTGCCCTCTGTGTCGCCCATGCCGTTCTTGCCGTCCTCGCCGTCCCCGCCGTTCCTGCCGTTTCTGCCGTCCCTTGGGTGCCTCGTCATATGCGCCCCGCCCGGCGCTCGGTGAGCAGCAGGCCCAGCAGGTAGCAGCCGCCCAGCACGCCGGTCACCACGCCCACCGGGAGCTGGTCCGCCCCGAAGAGCCGCTGCGCGGCCCAGTCGGCGGTGATCAGCAGGGCCGCGCCCATCAGGGCGGCGGGCAGCAGGTTCGGCCCGGTGGCGCGGGTGAGCCTGCGGGCCAGCTGCGGCGCGACCAGCGCGACGAAGGCGACGGGCCCGGCGGCGGACGTGGCGGCCGCGGTCAGCACGACGGCGCCCAGGACCATCACCAGCCGGGTCCGCTCGACCCGCACCCCCAGGGCGTACGCGCTGTCGTCGCCCATCTCCAGCATCCGCAGCTCCCTGGCGTGGCCGAGCACCAGCGGCAGCACCACCGCGCACACGCAGGCCAGGGGCACCACCTGCCCCCAGTCCCGCCCGCCCAGCGAACCGGTCAGCCACACCATGGCGCGCGAGGCGTCCACCAGGTCGGCCTTGGTCAGCAGATAGCCGTTGACGGCGCTCAGCATCGCGGACGCGCCGATGCCCACGAGCACCAGCCGGTAGCCGTGCACGCCCTTCCGCCAGGCCAGCGCGTAGACGCCGAGCCCGGTCAGCAGCCCGCCCGCCACGGCCCCGGCCGCGACCTCGTTCGGGCCGCCCTGGAACAGCACGATGACCGTGAGCGCCCCGGCCGCCGACCCCTGCCCGAAGCCGACCACGTCCGGGCTGCCCAGCGGGTTGCGGGACACGCTCTGGAAGAGCGCTCCCGCCAGGCCGAGGGAGGCACCCACGAGCAGCCCGACCAGGACGCGCGGCAGCCGCAGCTCGTTGACGATGTAGTCCTGGATCGTGGTGCCGCCCCCGAAGAGGGTGCGTACGACGTCGCCGGGCGCCATCGAGAAGTCGCCGGTGCCGATCAGCACCACGCTCATGCCCAGCGCCACGACGGCCAGCGCCAGCCCCACCAGCGCCGCCCGGACGTCCACCCGGAGCGACAGCCCGCCGCGGGTCCGCAGGGTGGCCCCCCGCACCGGGGCCAGGGGCGCCGTACCGCTCTTGCTCTCGTGCACGCTCGCGTTCACAGCTGGGCCATCCTCCGGCGCCGGACGAGGTAGATGAAGACGGGTCCGCCGATGAGCGTGGTGACCACGCCGGCCTGAAGCTCCGAGGGCCGGGACACCACCCGGCCGATCACATCGGCCGCCAGCAGCAGCACCGGCGAGAGCACCGCGGCGTACGGCAGGGTCCAGCGCAGATCGGGCCCGGTGAGCGCCCGTACGACATGCGGCACCATCAGGCCGACGAAGGCGATCGGCCCGCAGGCGGCGGTCGCGGCCCCGCACAGCAGGGTGACGGCGGCCATGGCGAGCAGCCGGGTGCGGCCCAGCCGGGTGCCCAGGGCGCGCGCCGTGTCGTCCCCGAGCGCCACGGCGTTCAGCGACCGGCCGAGCGCCAGGGCGAGCACCGCGCCCACGACGAGGAACGGGGCGACCTGCTTGACGACCGTCATGTTCGCGGAGGCGAGCGAACCGACCGTCCAGAAGCGCATCTTGTCCAGGGCGGCCGTGTCCAGCAGCTCAACGGCGTTGACATAGCCGTAGAGCGCGGCGTACACGGCCGTTCCGGCGAGCGCCAGCCGCACCGGCGTGGCCCCCCGGCTGCCGCCGAGCGCGTAGACGAGCACGGACGCGACGGCGGTGCCCAGGAAGGCGAACCACACATAGCCGGTCAGGGAGGTGACGCCGAGAAAGCTGATGGCGGAGACGACGGCGGCGGACGCGCCCGCGTTCAGGCCGAGCAGCCCCGGGTCGGCGAGCGGATTGCGGGTGAGCGCCTGGATCACCGCTCCCGCGAGCCCGAGCGCGGCACCCACCAGCAGCCCGAGCACGGTACGCGGCACCCGCACGTCCCGGACCACCACATCGGTGTCGCTGCCGCTGTAGTGGGCCAGCCCGTGCCACACCTCGCCCAGCGTGATCGGCTTGGCGCCGATCGCCACGCTGGCGGCCGCGACCACCAGCAGGACCCCCAGGGAGGCCGCGAGCCCGGCAGCGCGGCGCGCGGCGCGCCGCCCGGGCGGTGGTGCGGTCGCTGTCTCGGTCCCGGCTCTCACCGGGCTGACCAGGGTCACGCGGAACTCCACCTCGCAGCAGGGCCGATCACAACTCAGGTTAGGTTAACCTAACCTACTTTGCCGCGCCTGGGGAGGGGCCGTCGCGGCTCCGGGTCTCCTACATCTCCACGCGGAAGGGGTATGTCCTGGCCGCGGTGAACGCGTCGTGGATCGGCATGATGAGCGAGGTGAGGCGACGGACGTCGGCGTCGCCGATCGGCCTCCACAGCGCAGCGCAGTGCTCGTCGGTCTCGACCTCGATCTGCTCGCGCGCCGCGATGCCGGCATCGGTAGCGGTGCCGTCGGCGTTGAGCCAGCCGCGTGCGACGAGGCGTGTCGTTGCCGCGGCCACCTCCTCGTCGTCCCACAGTCGGGTGGCACGCGCGATCGCTTCCGGGAAGTGACCTGTCGCGGTTTGCAGAACGTTGCAGTCACACGGCCCGAGGTCGTTGGCGGCGAGCACGGTGACATGCGCGTCGCCGCGCCACTCGCGCACCACCGTGATCTGCTGCCATAGCGCGACGAGCGGATCGGCTGGGAGGGGGATGGAGGCGTTGGCGGCAGCCATCGTCTTCCCGGCGTAGTCGGCGCTCGCGACGACCGGGTCGATCAGCGATCGTGCCTCGGCGATCTGATCGGCGGTGAGGCTCACGCCGACGCGCTGCAACGCACGGTCGACGGCCGCGAAGCGAGCGGCCTGCCACTCCTCTGGCGTCGCTGTGTCCCACACGCCTGCCATGGCCTGCACCGACCGCGGGCTGAAGTTGTAGAAGGCCGCGAGTGTGACCTGCCACGGGACCGCGCCCATCGGGGCTGACCGGAACGCGAAGTACGCCGGTGCGTACTCGGTCACGCCCAGCTTGGCGGCCTCTTCCGGTGCCTCGGGGATGAAGTAGACGAACAGGTGGGTCGCGTTGATGGTGAGGCTGACCTCGCGGACGGCATTCAGGTCCATGTCAGCGCGAGCGAAGGTGCCGGCGAGATGCATCGCGGTGGTCTCCAGGCAAGTGGAAGGATCAAGATCGTCTTAGGTGCGTCCGGTAGGTCAGGACGGCTCTGGCGCGGTGATCCGTGCGGAGATCGCGCCGAGTACCCGCACTTCGATCCGGACCGTGTCTCCCGGTGCCAGGTAGGGGCGGTGGCCGGACAACTCCTGGATGCAGCCGGTGCCCACGGGGCCGCTGGCGATGATGTCACCGGCTCGCAGCGTGGTGCCGCGCGACGCGTGCGCCAGCATCTCGCCGAACGACCAGTGGATCTCGTCCCAGCTGCCGCCGCCGTAATGCTCGTCGTTGACGTACCCGTCCATCCGCAACGCATAGCCCTTGCCCGAGCGGTAGGGCTCCAGTTCGTCGGGGGTGACGAGGAACGGGCCGAGGCTGGTCGAGGCGTCTTTGCTCTTGGAGGGGCCGTACACGAACCCCATCTCGCTCGCGGAGATATCGCGTGCGCTCCAGTCGCAGTAGACCAGGTAGCCGGCGATGTGATTCTCCGCCGTGGCGGCGTCGAGGTTCGAGCAGTCCCCGGCGATCACCGCGGCGACCTCGACCTCGTAGTCCCACAACTGGGCGCCCGGGGCGATGGGGACCTCGTCGTGCGGTCCCTTGATCGCCGCCGGGTTGGAGAAGAAGAAGAGCGGATACTCGTACCAGACCGGGCTGACCGTGCCGTCGCCAACGGCTGCCTTACCCGCGTTGCTGATGTGACGTTCGAACGCGGCGAAGTCCCGGACCGCCGGGGGCACCGGTATCGGCGCCAGCAGGTCGGCCGTGGCCAGCTCGACGATCTCAGTCGGTTCCCTGGTTGCGGCGGCCTCCAGCCCGCCTTCGGCGCGCAGCAGCTCCAACAGGCCCGTGCCCACGGCGTGGATCTTGTTGTCGTGCACCACGCCGCAGCGCGTGGAGCCGTCGGCGGAGCGGTAGCTGACCCACTTCATCGGGCAAGCACCTCCCGGGGGAAACGGCTGAGGTACGTCAGCGCGAAGCCGACCGTCTTCATGCGGCCACCGTCCGCGCGAACTTGACGATCTCCTCGACGAACAGCTCAGGCTGCTCCAGGGCGGCGAAGTGGCCGCCCGCGGGGATGTCGTCGTTGAAGTAGCGCAGGTCGTGATAAGCGCGCTCGGCCCAGATGCGCGGGGTACGCGTCAGTTCGTCCGGGAAGACGCTGACCCCGACGGGAAGGTCCAGCTCGGTCGGAGCGAGCGGCTGCCGGGCGTACTCCCAGTACAGGCGGGCGGAGGAGGCAGCGGTGCCGGTGAACCAGTACAGGGAGATGTGGTCGAGGATCTCGTCGGGGGTGAGGGCGTCGGGCCGGGCCCAGTCGAGGAACTTCTCGTAGATCCAGGCGGCCTGCCCGGCCGGGGAGTCGGTCAGGGCGTAGCCGATGGTCTGCGGCCGGGTGCGCTGCACGACGTGGTATCCGGAATGGACGGCGAAGAAGAGGCTGCCCTGTTCGAGTGCGGCCTTCTCCTCAGGGGTCGGGTCGTCGCCGACCGGTGGTGCGGCGAGGAACTCGGGGAAGTTGACGTGGATCGCACGCAGGCCCGTCAGGCGCTGCGCCCCCATGCGGGTCGCGACGACACCGCCCCAGTCGCCTCCCTGGGCCAGGTAGGAGTCATAGCCGAGGCGCCGCATGAGCACGCCGTAGGTGCGGGCGATCCGGTCCGGGTCCCAGCCGGTCGAGGCGGGTTGGTCGGAGAAGCCGTAGCCGGGCATCGAGGGGACGACGAGGTGGAAGCCGTGCTCGGTGAGCGGGCCGACGGTCTTGAGGAACTCCAGGAACGAGCCCGGCCATCCGTGCAGCAGCAACAGGGGGGTGGCATCGGGGCGGGGTGAGCGGACGTGCATGAAGTGGAGGCCGAGACCGTCGATGGTCGTGCGGAACTGGCCCAGCTCAGTGAGCCGCCGCTCCAGATCGCGCCAGTCGTACCCGGTGGCCCAGTACTCCAGCAGCTCCTCAAGGCGCTCCCGCTGCACCCCCTGGCTGCTGTCCGGCGCTGTCTCCCGGCCGGCCAGGCGTACCCGGTGGAGCCGGTCCTTCAGATCCTCCAGGGCGGTGTCCGGAATGTCGATACGAAACGGTGTCACGCTGTCCGGTGTCATGGTCACCACGGTGCGGCCGCGACGAGCGCGCAGTCCAATGATTGTTCCGATACACGTAATACAGTCTGCGTATAAGACCAGCTAGGGTGGGGTGGTGTCCGAACGCTTCCCCGCACCCGTGGACCTCGACCTCCGGCTGGTGCAGTGCTTCACGGTGGTCGCCGAGCACCAGCACTTCGGCCGTGCCGCCGAGGCGCTGCACACCACCCAGCCGTCGCTGAGCCGGCAGATCCGCCGCCTCGAACAGCAGGTGGGCGTCCGCCTGCTCGACCGCACCACGCGCGGCACCCGGCTCAGCGAGGCCGGCGAGGTTTTCCTGCCCCAGGCCCAGGGGCTGCTGCGCGCCGCGGTCGAGGCGATGGCCCGCACCCGGGCCGCGGCCCGACCCGGCAGCATCACCATCGGCTACACCAAGGGACTGGTCATCACCGCGGCCGTGCGGGCCCTGCGGGACCGCACCCCCGACGCCGAGGTCCACACCCGCCTGCTCGCCTGGAACGACTCGCGCGGCGCGCTGCTGGAGCACCGCGTCGACGCGGTGGTGACGCGCCTGCCGTTCCCCACCGACCGGCTGCGCGTCACCGTCCTCTACGACGAACCGCGCGTGCTGGTCGTGCCCCGGGACCACCGTCTGGCCGGCAAGGAGTCGGTCACCCTCGACGACATCGCCGACGAGCCGATCCCCCACGTACGCCAGTCCGACCCGTTGCTGAACGCCTACTGGCGGCTCGATCCCCGGCCCGACGGGCGGCCCGCGCCCGATGGCCCCCTGGTCGAAGCCCTTGAGGACAAACACGAACTCATCGCCGCCGGGCAGGCCGTGGCCATCGGGCCGCCCCTCGACCACGCGACCGGCCTGCATCCCAGCCTCACCACCGTCCCGTTGCACGGGGTCGAACCGAGCCAGGTCGTACTCGCCACGCGCACCGACGACCGCAGCCGTCTGGTCACCGCTTTCCGTAAGCATGCCGAAGCTCTGCTGACCGGAACCCACCGTGCAGGACCGATCCGCACGACATGATCAGCGGCGGCTCCGCCCGGGGCATAGAGGAGAGGCGGGCCTGCGAGAGGGGTGCGAGGGACGGGGCAGGGCTTCACAGCCCCAGCCGCGCCAGCGCCTTCTCCGCGTCCGCCGCACACGCCCCGGACCCGGCCTCGTCCCACGCCGCCGCGCACAGCGCCCGCAGCCCGTCGATCGGGTCGTCGCCCTCCCCCTCCAGCACCAGCGCGCCCTGGCGCACCCGGGCCAGCCAGCCGCCACAGCGGAAGCCGCCGTCCGCCCCCGACCCCGCGGGCTCCACCTCGGGCTGGGGCGCCAGCAGGCCCCTCAGGTCGCGGTCCACATAGCTCGGCCGGTGCCGGGGCTCGGCGGCCAGCAGCCCCGCCGGGGAGGTCACCCCGGTCAGGACCAGCAGCGAGTCGACGCCGCCCGCGTACGCGCCCTCGATGTCGGTGTCCAGCCGGTCCCCCACCACCAGCGGCCGGCGCGCGCCGGTCCGCAGGATCGTCTCCCGGTGCATCGGGGGCAGCGGCTTCCCCGCGACCTGCGGGGAGCGGCCCGTGACGATCCGTACGACCTCCACCGCCGCGCCATTGCCCGGCGCGATGCCCCGGCCGCTCGGAATCGTGAGGTCCGCGTTGGAGGCGAACCACGGCAGGCCGCGCGCCACCGCGTACCCGGCCTCCGCCAGCCGCTCCCAGGGCAGCTCCGGCCCGCCGTACCCCTGGACCACCGCCGCCGGGTCGTCGTCCGCCGACTCCACCGGCACCAGACCCCGCTCGCGCAGCGCCACCCGCAGCCCCTCGCCGCCGATCACCAGCACCCGGGCCCCGGCCGGGAGCTGCTCGGCGATCAGCCGGGCCACCGCCTGCGCCGAGGTGATCACGTCCTCGGGCCCGGCCGGCACCCCGAGCCGGGTCAGATGCTCCGCCACCGCCTCCGGCGTCCGCAGCGCGTTGTTCGTCACGTACGCCAGCCGCATCCCGCCGTCCCGCGCGGCGCCCAGCGACTCCACGGCGTGCTCGATCGCCTCGCCCCCCGCGTAGACCACCCCGTCGAGGTCCAGCAGGGCGGTGTCGTACGCCTCGCTCAGCGGCCGCTCACTGGCCGCGGGCCGGGTCCGGGCGTTCTGGGTGACGGGGGGATTCATGGGGGACACGCTCCTCGCATGTATGTGCGTCTGCCCCCCGATCATCGCCTATCACGCCGGACGGCATAGCATTCACTGATGAGCATTCCAGGGCCTGTCGGGCAAGGTCTTCAGCTCGCCCCGTTCCGGGGATTGCGCTACGTCGCGGAGCGGGTCGGCAGCCTGGCCGCCGTCACCTCCCCGCCCTACGACGTCGTGGTGCGGCCCGACGGGCTGCGCGCGCTCGAGACGGCGGACCCGTACAACATCGTCCGCCTCATCCTCCCCCAGGCCGGCACCCCCGCCGACCGCCACCGGCAGGCCGCCGAGACCCTGCGCCGCTGGCAGGCCGACGGGATACTCGCCCCCGACCCCGAGCCCGCGCTCTACGTCTACGAGCAGCGCGACGGCCACCTGCTGCAACGGGGGATCATCGGCGCCCTGCGGCTGAGCCCGCGCGAGGAGGGCGTGGTCCTCCCGCACGAGGAGGTCATGCCGCACGTCGTGGACGACCGCGCCGCCCTGATGCGCGCCACCGACGCCAACCTGGAGCCGCTGCTGCTCGCCTACCGCAGCGACGGCTCGGTCACCGGCGCCGCCTCCGTCGTCGAACGCACCGCCCGGCTCCGCCCGTTGCTGTCCACGACCACCGAGGACGGCTTCAGCCACCACCTGTGGCGGGTGACCGACCCGGCCGACCTCGCCGAGATCGCCGCCGACCTGCGCCACCGGCAGGCCCTCATCGCCGACGGCCACCACCGCTGGGCCACCTACCTGCGGCTGCGCGAGGAGCGGACGGAGCCCGGCCCCTGGGACTTCGGGCTGGTCCTGCTCGTCGACACCGCCCGCTATCCGCTGCGGGTCAGGGCCATCCACCGGCTGCTCCACCAGTTGTCGCCCGCCGACGCGCTGGCCGCCCTGGGCGCCCCGGAGGGCTCCGCCTTCCGCGTACGGGCGGTCGACGGCCCGCTCCCCCAGGCCCTGGCCACCCTCGCGAAGGCCGCCGACGAGCCGGGGGCCGGCAACGCCTTCCTGCTCGCCGGGGACGGCGGCTTCCACCTCCTGGACCGCCCCGACCCCGCGCTCCTGGCGCGTACGGTCCCCACCGACCGGCCGGAGGCCTGGCGCACCCTCGACGCGACGGTCCTGCACGCCCTGCTGCTCCGGCACATCTGGCAGGTCCCGGACACCCCCGGCCACATCGGCTACCTCCATGACGCGGCGGCGGCCGTGGAGCAGGCGGAGCGGCACGGCGGCACGGCGGTGCTGATGCACCCGGTGCGGGAAGGGGTCGTCCACGACCTGGCCCGCCAGGGGATCCCCATGCCGCACAAGTCCACCTCCTTCGGGCCGAAGCCCGCCTCGGGCCTGGTCCTGCGGAGCCTCGCGCTCGGCTGACGACATAAAACGCGGGGGGGCGGAACGCGGTGAGGGCGGAACCCTTGGGTTCCGCCCTCACTCAGCTCTCTCGGCCCTCGGCTCTTCTTCGGCCGGGGTCAGCCGCCGTCGGCCTCGCGCTCCGGACGGTCGGGCTCGGTGGCCTCGGTGCCCTCCGCAGTCTCGGCGGCAGGCTCGGCGTCGTCCTCGGGCTCGTCCCCGACCTTGTCACCGGCCTCGTCCTCGGCCTTGTCCTCGACCGGTGCCTCCTCGGGCTCCGTGGCCTTCTCCGACGCCGCGAGTTCCTCGGGCTCAGCGAGTTCCTCCGGCTCCTCCGGGGCGAGCGCGTCCACGAACTCCACGCCGTCCAGCTCCGCGAGCCGGTCGGACGCGTCCGTGGTCCCGCCCTGGTCCGCCTCCAGCGCCTTGGCGAACCACTCCCGGGCCTCGTCCTCACGGCCGACGGCCAGCAGCGCGTCGGCGTACGCGTAGCGCAGCCGCGCGGTCCACGGCTGTACGGACTGGGAGGCCAGCTCAGGGCTCTGCAGCGTCACCACGGCGGCGTCGGCCTGTCCCATGTCGCGCCGGGCGCCCGCCGCGACCAGCCGCATCTCGACCTGCCCGGCCCGGTCCAGCTTCTGCACCTCGGGCTCGCCGGCCATCGCCAGAGCCCGCTCCGGGCGACCCATGCCGCGCTCGCAGTCGGCCATCACGGGCCACAGGTCGGCGGTGCCGGTCATCCGCCGCGCCGCGCGGAACTCCGCCAGCGCCTCCGCGTACTTCGCGACGGCGTACGAGGCGAAGCCCGCGGCCTCGCGCACGGCCGCCACGCGGGAGGCGAGCCGCAGCGCCACGCGCGAGTACTCGTACGCCCGCTCGGGCTCGTCGTCCAGCAGCTTGGCGACCATCACGAGGTTCTTCGCCACGTCGTCGGCGAGCGTCTTGGGCAGGCTCATGAGCTCCTGCCGCACGCTCTTGTCGATCTCGTCCCCGGTCACGTCCTCGGGGATCGGCAGCCGCTTGACCGGCTCACGGTCACGGTCCCGGTCGCGGCCGCGGTCGTCCCGGCGCCCGTAGCCGCCGGACCGGTCGTCCCGGCGCCCATAGCCGCCGGACCGGTCGTCCCGGCGCTTGTAACCGCCACCGGAACCCTCGTCGCGGCCCCGGCCCTGGCCCCCGTACGGCCGACGCGGTCCACGGTCGTCCCGCCCGCGGAAACCGCCTTCGCGGTCGTCCCGGCGCGGCGCGCGCGGCCGGTCGTCACGGCGGTCGTCACGGCGCTCATCACGCCGGTCGTCGCGGCGGAAGCCGCCACGGTCGTCGTCACGGCGGAAGGAGGGCCGATCGTCACGGCGCTCGTACCCGCCGCCGGCGCGCCCACCACGGTCGCGGTCGTCGCGGCGCGGCCCGCGCGGCCGCTCATCACGGCGCTCGTCGCGCCGGTCGTCGCGGCGGAAGCCGCCACGGTCGTCGTCACGGCGGTACGAGGGCCGGTCGTCGCGGCGCTCGTCCCGCCGGTCGCCGCGCTGGTCATCCCTGCGGTAATCACGACGGTCCTCGCGGCGGTCGTCACGCCGGAAGCCACCGCGATCGTCGTCGCGCCGGAAGCCGCCACGGTCATCGTCACGGCGGAACCCCGGCCGGTCGTCACGGTCCCGACGGAATCCGCCCTGGCGGAACCCTCCCTCGCGGTCGTCGCGGCGCGGCCCGCGCGGCCGCTCATCACGGCGCTCGTCGCGCCGGTCGTCGCGGCGGAAGCCGCCACGGTCGTCGTCACGGCGGTACGAGGGCCGGTCGTCGCGGCGCTCGTCCCGCCGGTCGTCACGACGGTCGAACCCGCCACCTGGACGGCCGCCCCGGTCGTCACGGCGTCCGTACCCGCCGGGCCGTCCGCCGCGGTCGTCGTCACGGCGAGGACCACGCGGCCGGTCGTCGCGACGGTCGTCGCGACGGTCGTCACGCCGGAAGCCACCGCGGTCCTCATCGCGGCGGAAGCCGCCACGGTCCCCACGGTCCCGGTCCCGGTCCCGGTCGCGGTTGTCGTCGCGGCGGAAGCCACCGCGGTCGTCATCCCGCCGGGGGCGGTAGGGGCGCTCGTCGCGTCCGCGACGGAACCCGCCACGATCGCCATCACGTCGCGGCCCGGACTCGCGGAAGTCGCGCCGGTCACCGCCGTCCCGGCGCCGCGGCTCCCGATCCGGACGATCGTCGGGGGAGTTGGTGGACATCGACGTGACTCCTGTCTTGAGGTACTGCGGCCATTCTCGCGCATCGGACGTGCCAACGCGTTACAGCAAAAACAAAAGGACCCCTGGTCCCAGCATGAACGCTGGGACCAGGGGTCCTCAAAGATTGTTCGGCGGCGTCCTACTCTCCCACAGGGTCCCCCCTGCAGTACCATCGGCGCTGAAAGGCTTAGCTTCCGGGTTCGGAATGTAACCGGGCGTTTCCCTAACGCAATGACCACCGAAACCCTATTGCCCATCCCGCGAATGCGGGGATTGGACAGGGCAGCGAACAAGCACACTGTTCAGTTAAGTGCGGCTCAACCGGTGCGACTGTTCGCAACCCGGGAACCACGCAGTGGACGCGAGCAACTGAGGAC
>NZ_MAXF01000120.1 GCF_001704635.1 Streptomyces sparsogenes
ATCCGGCGCAGCCGGTGCACCAGATCCCGTTTGCGGGGCCCGGCCAGGGTGTGGACGTCCTCCAGTACCCGGTAGACCTCCCGCTCACCGGCCGGCTTGCCCTCGTCCCTCTCGGGCACCCAGTCGACCAGATGTGCCTGCGTGAGGTCCAAGGCGGCATAGACCTCGTCTTTGACCTGCGCGGCCGGGACCGGCGCGATGAAGTCCACCCCGGCCGCGAGCAGTGCGGTGACGTTCGTGTAGGACACCAGCTTGGAATCGGCGACCATCAAGAATTTCCGCTCACCGGCCATGCCCCGCAGGTCCTTCATCGCCCCGACGACCTGGCTGACCTCGGCGACGCCGCCGCCGAAGACGCGGGCGTGGACGGGGATGCCGCCGTCGGCGGACACCGCGAGCCCGGTCTGGACCTGCTTCAAATCCACCCGCCGGTCCTTGGGATGCCCGTAGCTGATGACCGGGTACTGCTCGTCCTGGTCCTCGCTCGGGTAGGCGCCATGGACAGACATGCTGGTCATGTCCCAGTGCAGCCTCGACACGTCGATCCCGAACTCGGCGATCGCCTGCGCGCCGATAGTGCCCGCGATCTGCTCCAGCTTCGGTGCGATCGCGTCCAGGGCCCGGGCCAGACGGTCGTCGTTGAGCAGGTCCGGCTCAAGGCCGAAGACCTCCTCCACCGCCCAGGTGCGGGCCCAGTCGCCGACCCGCACCAGCGGTGCGGGCGAGGTCAGCCGGTTGGCCACCAGCGCCTCGATCACCTGCCCGTGGGTCAGATGCGCGCTCGCACCGCCCGGACACAGCTCGTCGACGATCCCGGCAACATCCAGCCGGCGCAGAAACTCGGCAGCGACAGGCAGAGCGCCCAGACGCTTCTCCACCACGGACGTCACCACCACATCAAGGCGCTGACGGACAGACCGTGGCCGCGGGGACCGGGAAGTCATCGACACACCCAACCCAACGCCACACCACCGGCCAAGGACACCCCCGGACCGGTCACACCATACGAATCAACGACCCGCGAAGTACGGGACTAGCTGGGAGCGGGTATGGACTTCGGACTCGTCCTGCAGACCGATCCGCCGGCGTCGGCGGTCGTCGACCTGATGAAGCGCGCGGAGGACGCCGGCTTCAGCCACGGCTGGACGTTCGACTCGGCCGTGCTGTGGCAGGAGCCGTTCGTCATCTACAGCCGCGTGCTGGAGCACACCGAGCGGCTGATCGTCGGCCCCATGGTCACCAATCCGTCCACCCGCACCTGGGAGGTCACCGCCTCCACCTTCGCCACGCTCAACGAGATGTACGGCAACCGCACCGTGTGCGGCATCGGCCGCGGCGACTCCGCCATGCGGGTGGCGGGCCGCAGACCCAACACCCTCGCCCGCCTCGGCGAGGCCATCGACGCCATCCGCGACCTGGCCGAGGGGCGGGAGGCGGTCGTCGACGGCACCCCCGTGCGCATCCCCTGGGTCACCGGCGGCAAGCTGCCCGTCTGGATGGCCGCCTACGGCCCCAAGGCGCTCGCCCTCGCCGGGCGGAAGGCCGACGGCTTCATCCTCCAGCTCGCCGACCCTTATCTGACGGAGTGGATGGTGGGGGCGGTACGGACCGCCGCCGCCGAGGCCGGGCGCGACCCGGACGCGGTCACCATCTGCGTCGCCGCGCCCGCCTACGTCGGGGACGACCTCGGCCACGCCCGCGAGCAGTGCCGCTGGTTCGGCGGCATGGTCGGCAACCACGTCGCCGACCTGGTGAGCCGCTACGGCGAACACTCCGACGCCGTCCCCGAAGCCCTGACCGCGTACATCAAGGGGCGCGCGCACTACGACTACAGCCACCACGGCCGCGCCGGAAACCCCACCACGGGTTTCGTCCCCGACGACATCGTCGACCACTTCTGCCTGCTCGGCCCGGCCGAGGCCCATATCGAGAAGTTGCGCGCCCTGCGGGCCCTGGGCGTCGACCAGTTCGCGGTCTACGCCATGCACGACGCGAAGGAGGCGACCATCGACGCGTACGGCGAACGCGTCATCCCGGCGCTGGCCGACTGAATGCCTACGGCGGACGCGTCATCCCGGCGCCGGCCGACCGAGTGCCTACGGCGGACGCGTCATCCCGGCGCCGGCCGGCTGAGCGCGGGCGGCGGTCCCGTCACGGGACCCGCGCGGTCCACTCCGGCGAGCCGAACTTCTCCTTCGCCAGCCGCCGCGCCCGCGCCGTCTCCTCCTCCGTCACCGTGCCGTCCGCGAGCCCGTACCGCTCCCGGAAGGAGTCGATCATCCGGTCGATGACGGCCGCGCGCGGCAGCCCGGTCTGCCGGCGCAGCGGGTCCACGCGCTTCTTCGCGCTCCTGGTCCCCTTGTCCGACAGCTTCTCCCGGCCGATGCGCAGCACCTCCAGCATCTTGTCCGCGTCGATGTCGTACGACATCGTCACGTGGTGCAGCACCGCCCCCGACCCGGTCACCACCCGCTTCTGCGCGGCGCCGCCGATCTTCCCCGCGTCCGTCGCGATGTCGTTGAGCGGCTGGTACCACGCCGCGATGCCCATGTCGCCGAGCGCGCCCAGCACCCAGTCGTCGAGATACGCGTACGAGTCGGCGAAGGACAGGCCGGACACCAGCGACTCCGGCACGTACAGCGAGTACGTGATGGTGTTGCCGGGCTCCACGAACATCGCCCCGCCGCCGCTGATCCGCCGCACCACCTCGATGCCGTGCCGCCGCGCGCCCTCCGGGTCCACCTCATTGCGCAGCGACTGGAAACTACCGATGATCACGGCGGGCGAGGCCCACTCCCACACCCGCAGCGTCGGCGGCCGCCGCCCCAGCGCGACCTCCTCCGTCAGCACCTCGTCCAGCGCCATGTGCAGGGCGGGCGGTTGCGGGGCCTCATGGATCAGCTGCCAGTCGTAGTCCGTCCAGTCGGTGGCGTGCGCCAGCGCCCGCCGCACGGCGATGCCCACGGCCTCGGCCGTGAACCCGAACATGACCGCGCCCTCCGGCAGGGCCGCCTCGACCCGGGCCGCGAGCCCGCGCGCGTCGGTGTCGACGGGCGCGCCCTCCAGCGCGCGGTCGATGGCGAGCAGCGCCTCGTCCGGCTCCAGGAAGAAGTCACCCGCGACCCGGACGTCCTTCAGCCGTCCGCCCTCGACCTTGAGATCCACGACCACGAGCTTCCCGCCCGGCACCTTGTACTCACCGTGCATCCGCGCACCTTCGTTTCTTGTCGCTGCTTCCTATGTCGCTAGCTCGGACGTCACCGGGGATTATTCCGCCACGGGGGACTCAGCCGAGCGGGCGCGGCCGCGACTGGCGGTGTGGCGGGGCGAAGGACAGCCCGTTCTCGTCGAGGGCGTTGGAGACGGTGATCCGGCCCTCTGGGAAGACGAAGCTGATGTCGACGGTTCCTCGGGCCGCGTCGTGGCCGGTCCATTCGAGGAGTTCGACGTTCCGGAGGGGGCGGCCCAGGTGAGGTGCCGCCTCTGGGATGGCGTCCTCGCGCCATCGGAGGGCGAAGCCCGGCCACTGGACGGGGCGGCGCGGATCGATGGAGTTCCAGGTGAGGGACAGCTGGTCGAGCTTCCAGTGGTTGACCTCCACCTGCTCACCGTCGAAGTCGAGCAGCACGGGGCAGTCCGGGAACCACTCGTCGTCCTCCTCGTCCCACACGACCCACAGCCGGGTCAGGGTACGGCCGGCGAGGGCCCGCAGCCGGGCCCCGTGGGCCTTCCCGACCGCGCGGGGGCCGCTCAGCCAGTGCGGCCGGTAGCCCTGGATCCCGAAGTCGAACACGTGCCCGACCCTGCCCCAGTCAGTCCCGGGCTCACAGTCGAACAGATTAGTAGTTGAACTGTTACAGTCCGCTCACCCCGACTACGGGGACACGACGGAAAACAGAATGAGGGGACCAGAGTTGCGCTTACGACTGAGACGGATGACCGCGGCGATCGGGGTGGGGCTCGCGCTGGCCCTGACGCCGATCACGGGGACCGCGGCGGCGCAGGAGACGGGCACCATGGCCGTGACCGACATGGACTTCACCCCGTCCGAGGTGGACGCGACGCCTGGCGGCCAGACCGTCACGCTCCGCTGGACGATGACGGACACCACCCCGGACACAGACGGGATGAGCGCGCGGGTCTACATGCACCGCCAGGGCGCGACGGCCGGCACCTACCTGGGCGTGCCGCTGGTGGGGACCTATGACGTGGGCTCCTATGGCCAGGACATCACCGTGGTGCCCGGTTCGACGCCTCAAGAGGCCACTTATGAGTGGACCCTGGCCGTTCCGCAGCACGCGGCCGGGACGTCGGTCACCTGGGCTGTCACCCGCTTAGAGGCCTGGGATAACCAGGGCACCTCGCTGGACTGGGACGCCACCAAGCTGGGTGCGTTCCACAACACGTTCGAGGCAAAGACGCTCGCCGACGAGCAGGGCCCGACGTACGACGACCTCGCGGTGAACCACGAACAGGAGCCGTACGTCTACGTCGGCGAGGACTCGTCGAGCATGACCTACGATCTCGACGTGCACGACCCCCAGGCCGGCATCTCCGGCGGCACCCTGACGGTGACCGGCCCCGACGGGCAGCACCTGACCGGCTCGTTCGCGATCGAATGGACCTGGTACGCGGGCTACGAGGGGTGTGGCTCCATCGACTGGGGCCAGACGTACGCCGGGTCCTGCCGCGTATCCGTGACCTTCCCTGCGCACGCGGCATCAGGCACGTGGACCGTCTCGCAGGTCAAGCTCACCGATAACGCGGGCAACACCAGCACCTACAACAACCTCTCAGCCGCCCCCGTCCACGTCACCTCCAACGACGTGCTCTCCGCAGACGGTTTCACGGCGACACCCAACCCGGTCGACACCTGGCACGGCGCCCGGACGATCAAGGTCGGTTTCCAGCCCCACGGGAACCAGGGCGAGGTCGCGTCGGCGGTCGTGAACACCAACAGTGCCAACGGCTGCCGGCAGACCTCCACCACGGCAACGACCGCGGCGGACGGGACCGTCTCGGTGAAGTACGACGTGCCGCGGGGGGTCTTCACCTGCCACATCACCGGCGTGATCATCACGGACAACGCCGGGAACGTCGCCCTGTACGGCTCGGAGTTCGGCGCACCGGAGACCGGTCTGACGATCACTTCGGCACCCGACACGGTGCTGCCGGAGATCGACCAGGCCACGCTCTCGCCCACCACCATCCCGGCAACGGACCACTTCACGGACATCCACCTCACCGTCAACGTCTCGGGTACCACCGCGGGTGTGAACAGCCACGACCTCTACCTGATCGACTCCTCGGGGCAGTGGATCCCGGCCGTGTCCGGCGGCAACTCAGTGACCTTCAGCGGCCCGTTGACCCTCTCCTTCTCACTCCCCTCCAACGTGGCCCCCGGGACGTACACCATCGCCCTGCGCCTATCCGACCAGGCGCGCAAGTCCTCGTCCTTCGGCTTCCCGAACGGCACCCCGATGCCCGATGGGCCGGTGACTTTGACGGTCACCTAGGCGCCCCGGAGCCTGAACAGACCGCCCAGCATCACTGAGGAGGTGCCCGGTCTCGCTGCGAGGCCGGGCACATCGCCGTCACTGCCCCGCGGAGGTAGGCTAGAAGATTCATGAAGATCTTGGGGTTCTGGCCCCGCCGTGTGAGCGGCGGGGCCAGACTCGTTGTTGTGGTGATGGGTGAATGGTCCGGAGAGACGGTCGGGCCGGATGTGTGGGAGACCTGCCGGGAGTTGATTCCGGCGGGGAGTGTGTTCGCGTTCCTGGCCGAGCATCGTGGTGCGCTGTTTCCGGTGGAGATGTTCGCGGACATGTATCCATCGGCGAACGGGCGGCCGAGCATGCCCCCGCAGATCCTGGCCGCTGCGATCACCCTGCAGGCCCTGCACGGGCTATCGGACTTCGAGACGGTCCAGGAACTGCGCTGCGACCTGCGGTGGAAGGCCGCCTGCGGGCTGGGCCTCAACGACATGGCCTTCGACCCGTCGCTCCTGGCCTACTTCCGCCGTCGTCTGGGCCGTTCCACCCGCCCGAACCGGGTCTTTGAGGCCGTGCGTGAAGTCGTGAAGGCCACCGGTGTCCTCAAGGGCAAGCACCGCCGGGCACTGGACTCCACCGTCCTCGATGACGCGGTGGCCACCCAGGACACCGTCACCCAGATCATCTCCGCGATCCGCCGGGTGATCCGCGAGGTCCCCGGAGGCGAGGAGACGGCGGCGCAGTGGTGCCGCGCGCACGACTACACCGACCCGGGCAAGCCGAGGATCGCCTGGGCCGACGAGCAAGCACGCGCCACGCTGATCGACGCGCTGGTCACCGACGCGATCAACCTGCTCGGACACCTGCCCGAGCGGGAACTCGGCGAGAAGGCGGCGAACGCGGTGGGCCTGCTGGCCCTGGTCGCGGGCCAGGACGTGGAGCCGGCCGAAGACTCCGACGGGCGTGACGGACGCTGGCGCATCGCCCGGCGCACAGTCGCGGACCGGACCGTGTCCACCGTCGATGCGGACGCACGCCACATCCACAAAAACCGCACCCGCCACCAGGACGGCTTCAAAGGACATGCGTCCTTCGAGCCGGAGACCGGGCTGTTCACCGCCGTCGCGCTCACCAGCGGCCACGGCTCCGACAACCACGAGGCCGCCGTCGCCACCCGCCTGCTCGCCGACGAGGAACCGGACACGCGGTTAACCGTGCTCGGCGATTCCGCCTACGGCACCGGCGACCTGCGTGCACACCTGCAGGCCGACGGCCATACCCCGGTCATCAAGCCGCCGCCGCTGCGGCAGGCCGTCCCCGGCGGTTTCACCATCGACGACTTCCACATCGACCTGGCGGCCGGCACCGCGACCTGCCCGGCCGGACACACCGCCAACCTCGGACAGGTCAAAGCCGACGGTGCCCGCACCGCTCAGTTCAAGCACCTGTGCACCAACTGTCCCCTGCGCGGGCGCTGCACCAGGTCCAAGACCGGGCGCACCCTCAACGTCCACCCCCAGCGCGAACTGCTGTCCGCGGCCCGCCACCAGGCGGCCACCGACCCCGCCTGGCAGGACGAATACCGCAGATGGCGGCCCCCGGTCGAACGCGCCATCGCCTGGCTGGTCGCCAAGGGAAACCGTCGAGTCCGCTACCGCGGCGTCATCGCCAACAACATCTGGCTCCACCACCGCGCCGCCGCCCTCAACCTCCGCCGGCTGATCAACCTCGGACTCACCCGAACCAGCGGCACCTGGCACCTCACCCCAGCCACCCCATAGCCAAGAGGGGGCCACCCGGCCTCCGGCCGGATGGCCCCCTCTTCAAGATCTTCATGAGCCTTCTAGATGATCGATTCCAAGGGTTGGTGGTCGTAGCGATTCCGGACCGGAGGGGTGGCGCGGCCCCATCGGGGGCGTTCCGGTCCCTGCTGCCGGGCGATCACGGGCACGAGGCGGCCTCGCTCTACGCGGAGTTCGCCCGCCGGGCGGGGTGGCTGGAGGTAGACCGCGTGCTGGACGCCGAGGCGTACGCGTCGATGCGGGGGCGGATCGCGGAGTGGGTCCGTCAGGACCGGGGATGGGCCGATGTGGTCGCCGCGTTCGGGCCGCCTTCCATACTCTTCGGCAGCACGAACCCGCTCTACGGCAAGACGCTCGGCTATCTGACGGCGCGGGCCGAGGACCCCATGGTGTTCTTCCACCTCTGGAACGGCACCGCGCCCGAAGCCGCCTCGTCCTGGCCGCCGGACCACGACGAACCCCTGCTGCTCGCGGTCCGCTGCGGCATGGAGCGCTTCGCGGACACTTTCACCTGCACCCCACACGGGCAGGCGCTGCGTCCGACCCCCGGACGAGAGCTTCCGTAACGCCAATACCGGTGACCTTGGCGCCCGAGGCTTGAGTTGTGGTGAGTATCGGACAGCGGCACGCCGTGGTGTCGGCGTGTCGCTGTCCGATACTCACCATAAAGTCATGACCTCAGCCGGCCACCGCCCGCAGCGCGCCCGGGCGGCGGCCGGTGAGGCGGTCGAGGGCGGCGGAGGTGGCGTCGTCGGCGGGGAGGTGGACGATGAGGCGCTGGTCGTCGTCGGTGGGCAGGTCGAGGGTCTCGTACGCCAGGCGCAGCTCGCCCGCCTCGGGGTGGCACAGCCGGGTGATCCCGCTGGCCCTGGGGAGGCCGGGCAGGGTGGCCGCGCGCTCGGCGAAGGCGCCGCCGATGGTGACGGTCAACTCGTCGGCGAGATGCGCGATATGGGGGTCCGCGCGGAAGGGGCCCTGCTTGAGGGCGGCGACCTGGTCGTCGGCGACGCGCGCCCAGTCGGGGTAGGCGGTGCGAGCGCGGGGGTCGGTGAAGACGAAGCGGGTGAGGTTGGGCGGGTCGCCGTCCAGCAGGCCGATGGGGCCGGCCAGCCGCTCGTAGCCGGAGGTGTGGGCGAGGATCTCGCTGAGCCGGTTGACGAGCACGGCCGGGGCGGGCTCCAGGCGGTCCAGCAGGGCCCGTACGGTCGGGCGGACCGCGCGGGCCGGGCCCGCGTCGCCCCGGCAGGTGAAGCCGCTCTCGGCGCCCTTGGTCAGCCGGTGCAGATGGACGCGCTCGGCGGGGGTGAGGCGGAGCGCGTCGGCCAGCGCGGACAGCACCTGCGCGGAGGGCCGGCGGTCGCGCCCCTGCTCCAGTCGGGTCACGTACTCCACGCTGACCCCGGCCAGGGTGGCCAGTTCGGCCCGGCGCAGGCCGGGCGTGCGGCGGCGGGGGCCGGTGGGCAGCCCCACCTCGGCGGGGGTGACCGCTTCCCGGCGCAGGCGCAGGAACAGACCCAGCTCGTTGTCGCTCACGCCCCGAACGTAGCAGCCGCTTTGAGCCGGATGGTGGCCCTGCCACTACCAGTCTCCGCCCGGCCTTCCTGGTCCCGGCGCGGCCCGGCAGGTTTGAGGGCGTGGCCCTCCCGGCCACACCGGCGGCCACCCGGCCGCCCAGGAATTCACGCAAGGAGTGACCCACCCATGTCCAGCCAGAACCTCAAGCTCGCGGTGATCCTCGGCAGCGTCAGGGAGGGCCGGTTCGGGCCGACGGTCGCGAACTGGTTCACCGAACAGGCCGGGGCGCACGGCGGGTTCGACGTGGACCTCATCGACCTGGCCGACACCCCGCTGCCGCTCGCCCTGCCGCCCGTGCCGCCCGCGATGGACCCGAACCTCCGCCGCCCGGCCGAGATGGCGGACCTCACCGCGCGGCTCGCGGCGGCCGACGCGTTCATCGTGGTGACGCCGGACTACAACCGCGCCTACCCGGCCGCGCTGAAGGCCGCGATCGACTGGCACTACACCGAGTGGCAGACCAAGCCGGTGGGCTTCGTCGGCTACAGCGGTGCCAGCGGCGGCCTGCTGGCCATCGAGGGGCTGCGGCAGGTGTTCAACGAGCTGCAGGCCCACACGGTCCGTGACTACGTCTCCTTCCCCCGCTACTACGAGCTGTTCGGCCCCGACGGCGCCCTGAAGGAGCCCGAGGGCCCGGCCGCGGCGGCCAAGGTGATGCTGGACCAGCTCCAGTGGTGGGGCTCGATCCTCCACGACGCCCGGCGCGACCGTCCGTTCGCCGCGGCCTAGGGGAGTGCGGCCAAGGGGGGTACGGCTGAGGGCCGCGGCGGGTCGGTCAGCCGAAGGCGACCCGCTCCAGCCAGAGGTCCAGCAGCCGCGCGTCGCCGAGCACCTCGACGCCCTCGCCGCCGGCGGGGCGGCGGCGGTAGACGAGCAGCAGGAGGTCGGTCAGCGGGGCCCGCACGGCGACGGCGGCCTTCTCATGGGCCCGGCGCCAGGTGATCACCTCGCCGGTGAGGTCGACCACCCACTCCGCCGCCGCGCCGGTGCCGGTGTCGGTAACGGTGTCGGTGTCGGTGGCGTGGAGGTGGATGGTGCGGCCGGGGCCCAGCAGCTCACGCATGCGGGGGTGGACGTCGAAGTGCATCGGCAGCGCGCCGAGCTCCATCCACTCGTCCAGGGCGTCCACCGCCACGTCCTCGGCGACGGTGAACTCCGCGCCGAGGGCCAGGGTCGCGTCGGCCCGGTGGACCACCGTCTCGTGGGTGAACCGGCGGGCGTAGAAGGCGGCGGTCCCGCCGGGCACCGGCGTCCACACCTCCGCGTCCGGCCCGGCCTCCCGCAGCGCGTCCGCGAGCAGCGCGGCGCTCTCGCCGAGCCAGGGGCCGAGCCGGGCGGGGTCCTCGTCGGCGTACGGGGACAGGTCGCGGAAGTGGTCGTCGGGGAGCGGGCCCGCCGCCCGGGTCCGCACCGTCTCCGCGGCCCAGCGCTGGGCGCCGCCGAGGTGCCGCAGCAGCTGGCCGACGTTCCACCCGGGGCAGGACGGCACGGGGGCCCTCATGTCCCCGCCCTCGACGAGCGGTTGCAACAGGTCGGTCTGCGCGGTGATCTCGGCGCACAGGCGGTCGTGACTCAGAAGGGTCATGACCGCCACCGTAGGCCGTACCACCGACAGAGCCCGGCAGCCCGCGGCCCGGCGGGGCGACGGCGGGGCGGCGGCAGTCCGGCGGGGCGGCGGCAGCCCGCGGGGCCGGGTCAGCGGGTCCCCGGCGCGGCGGCCCCCGGTTCGGCCTCCGGCCGGGACGCGGGCCCGGACCCGGACCCGGACGCGGACGCGGACCCGGACCCGGACCCGGACCCGGGCGGGGCCCCGGACGCGGACACGGGCCCGGGCGCGGGCCCTGAGCCGGCGTCGGCGTCGGCGTCCGGTTCGGTGAGCGTGCCCGCGACGAGCCAGGCCAGGGCGCACACGGCGATCAGCGGGGCGAGCGCGGCGCGCAGGCCGACGAGGTCGGCCAGGGCCCCGATGCCCGGGCTGGCCACGCCCCCGACGCTGACGGCCAGACCCAGGGTGACGCCGCTGGCCGTGCCGACCCGGTTCGGGAGGTAGTCCTGGCCCAGGGTGACCTGGAGCGAGAACGGCACGTACAGGGCGGCGGCGGTCAGGGCGGCGAAGACGTACAGGGCCGGCCCGGGGATGAACACCAGCCCGGCGACGGCGGGCACCCCGGCACCGTAGGCGGCGCGAAGCGTGCGGACCCGCCCCCAGCGCTTGGCCAGCGGGCCGCCCAGGACGGTGCCCACCGCGCCCCCGGCGAACAGCGTGAACAGCGCCGCCGACCCCGTCGCGGAGCCGCCGGGCACCCGCTGCTGGGCGTACAGGGCGATGAACGCGCTCAGTCCCACGAAGATGATCGAACGGCAGACGACGACCGCCGAGAGCCGCACGAACACCGGCCAGTCGTCCCGGCCCGCGCCCCGCGCGGCGGCCCGCTCCACCGCCGCGCGCCGGGCCAGGGACCGGATCACCGAGGCCGTCAGCGCCACCCCGGCCACCGCGGGCGCCACCAGCCACCACGACGCGCCCAGCCCGCCGGCGGAGAGCACCGGGGACACGGCGACGGGCGCGAGGGCGAAGCCGATGTTGCCGCCGAGGGAGTACCAGCCCATCGCCACATGGCTGCCGCGGCTCGCCGTCCGGGCCAGCCGCGCCGACTCGGGGTGGTAGGCGGCGACCCCGATGCCGGAGAGGGCGACCGCCAGCCAGGTGAGCACATACGAGTCGCCCGGCCCGGACAGCGCGATGCCGAGACCCGCGCCGAGCGAGCTCGCGGGGATCAGCCAGGGCATCGTCCAGCGGTCCGTCAGCGCCCCGAACAACGGCTGCACGATCGAGGACAGCAACGTGGCCGCCAGCACGATGCCGGACGCCGCCACATAGCCGTAGTGGCGCTCGGCCACCAGGAACGGCACCAGCGTGGGCACGGCCCCCTGGTAGAAGTCCACGGTCGCGTGGCCGACGGCCATCATGACGACGGGTCTGGAAACTGAGTGGTCCTTCTTGGTCACCCCCACGATCCTCGGCGGACGGCGGCTGGCGGGCTTCCGATAAACTGCCAGGTGATGTCGGTATTCCGCCAAGCCCCCGGCCGACCCCGCAGCCACGCCCCCGGCCGGGCCGTCCCGGTCCGGGTCTCGCACAGGCCGACGACGACCCGTTTCCTGGCGCCGGGCACCGGAGTGTCCGCCCACCGCCACGAGGTCCACCAGGTCGTCTACGCGGGCCGGGGGGTGCTGTCGGTGACCACCGAGGCCGGAAGCTGGGTGGCGCCGGCCACCCGGGCCATCTGGGTCCCCGTCGGCACCCTGCACGAACACCGGGCCTACGGGCGCACCGTGCTGCACGGCGTCGGCCTGCCCGTGGACGCCAACCCGCTGGGCCTGGACCGGCCCGCCGTGCTGGCGGTCGGCCCCCTCCTGCGCGAGCTGATCATCGAGTACAGCCGCCCGGGCGCCGACCCGGAGGCCGCCGAGTCCCGCCGCCTGCTCGCGGTCCTGCTCGACCAGTTGCGGCACGCCCCCCAGCAGCCCCTGCACCTGCCCACGGCCCGCGACCCGCGCTTGGCCGCCGTGTGCGCCATCCTCCAGAACGACCCCGCCGACCCCCGCCCGCTGGCCGAGCTGGGCGCCCGCGCCGGGGCCGGCGCCCGTACGCTCACCCGGCTCTTCCGGGCGGAGATGGGGATGACGTTCCCTCAGTGGCGCACCCAACTGCGGCTGCACCACGCGCTGCTGCTGCTCTCCGACGGCGTCACCGTCACCGCGGTCGCGCACCGCTGCGGGTGGGCCTCGGCCAGCGCCTTCATCGACGCGTTCCGCCGCGCGTTCGGGTGCACTCCCGGCAGCTACCGCGCGCAGAACCAGAGCCCGCCCCTCTGACCCCAGCTCTGACCCCAGCCCGGCCCCAGCCCGGCCTCGGCCCGGCCTCAGCTCTGACTTCAGCCGCAGCCGATCCGCGAGGTCCCGACGGCGACGTCGTCGTACCAGAGCGTGTCATCGCCCTCGCCGTAGCTCTCCCAGCCCAGCCGCAGGTCCGTGGGCGCGGGGCGCCAGCCGCCCCTCGCCAGCCACTGCTGGTCGACGTCCTGGGTCGGGGTGCCGTCCACCACCAGACCGGTGACGAGGGAGCCGTTGACCCAGGTGTCCAGGCGGCCCGCCGAGCGGTCGAGCCGGAACTCCAGACACGTCCACGTGTTGACCGGCAGCGGGGTGGACAGCGCCACCCCCGCCGGGCTCTGCGCGGGCAGGGTGGCGTCGTCGGACTCCCGGTTCCACTGCAGCGCCTTGTTCTGCCCGCCCATCCGCAGGTCCTTCCCGCCGTCGTTGGTGTCCCGCAGGGCGGCGAACGTGACGTGCTGGGCGGGGAGCGCGGTGGTGTGCCGGACCCAGAAGCGGGCGTACAGCTCGGAGCCGCCCGGCACACCGGACAGGGAGGTGCCGGCGAAGGCGTGGTTGCAGTACCCGGCCCTGCCGGTCACCCGGACGGACTTGGTGCCCCCGTGGGCGACGGTGCCGTCCACGGTCGCGGCGCCGGTCCCCGAGCAGTTGGCCACGCTCGTGGTCCAGCGGCCGGAGGGCACGGTACCGGTCTGGGACTCGAAGTCCTCGCAGAAGCCGTTGGCCGAGCACGCGGCCGCCGCCCGCGCCGGCGCGGAAGAGGACGAGGGCGTGGGTGTGGGCGTGGGCGCGGCGGCGGCGGCGGCGGTGGTGGTGAGGGCCGCCGTCACGGCCAGCGAGGCGGCCGTGGCCGCGAGGGTGCGTACGTGGGTGCGTACGTACGGTGCCATGGGGGACTCCTTCGGGGCCTTCGTCGGTGGGTCCGTGAGCACGAGGGGGTTCGGGGGTACGGGTGCGTATGGGAGCGCTCCCATCTCTGGACTGTAGCCGTGGGCATGACAGTCGGGAACCCAACGCGGCGCCCCGGAGCGCACTTTTGAACCGGAGCCGCCCGCGAGCCGTAAGGGACAGTGGCGGCTCCGACCTCCCGAGCCCGGTCCGCCGTGCCACCATCAGGCTTCGCGCGTACGGAAGGAACTTCGGGGTGCCGCCCTTCACACGCTTTCGTCAACTGCCGGTCCGTGACAAGGCGAAGGCGCGCCGGGTCGCGGCGCGGGCCGTGGCGTGGGGGACGACCGCCGTCTCCGCCGCGCTGGTGCTCGGCGCCCTCCTCCTGCCGAACCGGCTCGCCCTCGTCACGCCCGGCGCCTTCGCGCACATCCCGGTGGAGGCGGTCGTGGGCGCCGCCGTGCTGCTGATGCTGCCGCGGACGCCGAGGCGGGTGGCGGCGGTACTCGCCGGGGTGTTCCTCGGCCTGCTGACCGTGCTCAACCTCCTCGACATCGGCTTCAACGAGTTCCTCGGCCGCGGGTTCAACGTGGTGCTCGACTGGATCCTGCTGGACGACGCCCAGTCGTACCTCGAGGACTCCCTCGGCTCGGCCACCGCGACGGCCGCCGCGATCGGGGCCGGGGTCCTCGTCCTCGTCCTGCTCGCCCTCATGGCCCTGGCATGTCTGCGGCTCGGCGAGGTGATGGCCCGGAACAGCGCCGTGGCGACGCGCTCGGTCCTGGTGCTCGGGACCGCCTGGGTCGTGTGCGCGACGTTCGGCGTGCGGGTGGCCGGCCTGCCGGTCGCCTCCAGGAGCACCACCGAGCGCGTCGAGGACCGGGTGCAGCGGGTGAAGGCCACCCTGCGGGACGAGCGGGAGTTCGCCAAGGTCGCGGCGGTCGACACCTTCGGCGACACCCCGGGGGACCGGCTGCTGACCGGGCTGCGCGGCAAGGACGTCATCTTCACCTTCATCGAGAGCTACGGCCGCAGCGCGATCGAGGACCCGCTGATCGCGCCCGGGGTGGACGCGCTGCTCGACGAGAAGACGAAGGAGCTGCGCGCCGCCGGATACTCCGCCAAGAGCGGCTGGCTCACCTCGGCGACGTACGGCGGCTCCAGCTGGCTCGGCCACTCGACCTTCCTGTCCGGCCTGTGGATCGACAACCAGAACCGCTACCGCACCGTCACCGCGGGCGACCACCTGTCCCTCACCCGCGCCTTCCAGCGCACCGGCGCGTGGCGCACGGTCGGCATCATGCCGGGCGTCACCAAGAACTGGCCGGAGGCGAGGTTCTACGGCCTCGACCACGTCTACGACTCCCGGAACCTCGGCTATCAGGGGCCGAAGTTCAGCTGGTCGACCATGCCCGACCAGTACGCCCTGACCGCCTTCGAGCGCCTGGAGCACGGCAGGCGCCACGACAAGCCGCTGATGTCGGAGATCATCCTGACCTCCAGCCACCAGCCCTGGGCGCCCGTCCCCAGGATGATCGGCTGGGACGAGGTCGGGGACGGCTCGGTCTACGACGGCATCAAGAAGGCGGGCAAGGACCCCAAGGACGTGTTCACGGACTCCACGCAGGTGCGCACCGAGTACGGCAAGTCCATCCAGTACTCGCTGACCAGCCTCATCGACTACGTGGTGAGGTACGGCGACAAGAACACCGTGCTCGTCTTCCTCGGCGACCACCAGCCGCTCGCGCGGGTCAGCGGCGACCACGCCAGCCGGGACGTGCCGGTCGCGATCGTCGCGCACGACCCGGCCGTGCTGAAGCGGATCTCCGGCTGGGGGTGGCAGGACGGCCTCAGGCCCGGGCGGGACACCCCGGTGTGGCGGATGGACACCTTCCGGGACCGCTTCCTGACCGCGTACGGCCCGGGGGAGGGCGCCGGCGGGCCATACGCCGAGAAGTGCCCGCCGAAGCCCACCGGGAAGCCCGCCGCGAAGACCCCGCCGAAGCCCGCCGCGGAGCCCGCCGCGAAGACCCCGCCGAAGCCCGCCGCGGAGCCCGCAGCGAAGACCGCCACGAAGTCCCCGTCCAAGCCCGCCGCGACGCGAAGACCGAAGCCCGCCGCGGAGCCCGCAGCGAAGACCGCCACGAAGTCCCCGTCCAAGCCCGCCGCGAAGCCCACCACGAAGACCCCGCCGAAGCTCGCCGCGAAGTCCTCGTCCGAGCCCGTCCCGAAGCCCGCCGGGGCGGCGCGTCAGCCCTGACCCTTGACGTCCAGCACGGCCTTCCCGCGCACCCGGCGGCCCAGCAGCGCCGCGACCGCCTCCGGCGCGCGCTCCCACGAGCCGCGCCAGCCGATCTGCGGGTCGAGCCGCCCCGTGGCCAGCAGGCCCACCAGACAGTCCAGGTCCGGGCCGAACGGCGACCGTACGACGAACGGTTCGAGCCGCCTGTCGCCCCCCGCCAGCCGCTCCCGCTCGAAGTCGATGCTGGTCGGCCGGCGGGACGCCTTGCCGACGGACAGGGCCGAGCCTCCGGGCTCGACCAGGGAGAACGCCTCCGCGAGCAGCGGCCCGCCCACGTTGTCCAGCACGCCGAAGACGGGCGCCCGGACGCCGTCCAGGCCGACCACGACCTCGTCGGCGCCGAGTTCGCGCAGCCCCTCGCCGCGCTGGGCGCTGCCGACCGCCGCGATGACATACGCGCCCGCGAGCGCGGCCAGCTGGACCGCGAAGCGCCCCAGGCCGCCCGAGGCGCCGGTGATCAGCACCCGGCGGCCCAGCACCGGGCCCAGCCGGCGCACGGCCTGCAGCGCCGAGACCCCCGCGCCCGGCAGTGTGGCCGCTGCGCCGAGCTCCACCGCCTCCGGCACCACCGCGAGGTCGGCGAGGTCCACCGCCCGCCGCTCGGCCCACGCCCCGGGCGGCCCGAAGCACACCACGCGGGTGCCGGCCGCCGGGCAGGAGCCGTCGGCCGCCGGCCGGACGACCACGCCCGCCGCGTCCCAGCCGAGCACCTGCCCGGGACGCGCCCGCTCCTCCCGGTAGGCGAGTTCGCCGAAGTTGAGGGAGGTCGCGTGGACCTCGATCAGCGCCTGCGCGTCCCGGGGCACCGGCTCCGGGGCCTCGCCGAGCCGCAGGCCCTGGGGGGCTTCGGGGTCGTACAGCAGTGCGCGCATCGCGATCGGGTCCTCTCCGGTGACTCGGCCGGGCGCCGGGAGCGGCGCCCGCCTCGCGGTTCACGGTGCGCCGCGGGGGCCCGCGCCGTCCAAGAGCCGCTGTGATAGCCATCGGTTATGACGGTTGCGATGCCAGCTGAGGCCGTTCACGCCGCGGCCATCCCCTGGCCGCCGCCCGGTCACCGGCCGTCGCCGGGGCATGGTTCGATGAGGGCATGATCGAGCAGTTTCTCGCCGGTGACCTGTCCGACGTCGAGGAGGCGGTGCGCAAGGCGGCCGCCGCCGAGGTCATGCCGCGGTTCCGGCAGCTCGCCGACCACGAGATCGTCGAGAAGAACGGCCCGCACGACCTGGTGACGATCGCCGACCGGAGGGCCGAGGAACAGCTGACCGCCTCGCTCACCGCGCTGCTGCCCGGCTCGGCCGTGGTGGGCGAGGAGGCCGTGCACGCCGACCCGGCCGTGCTCGGCGCGCTGGGCGGCGACGTACCGGTGTGGATCGTGGACCCGGTCGACGGCACCCGGCAGTTCGTCCACGGCGACCCGGGCTTCGCCACCCTCGTCACCCTGGCCCACCGCGGCGAGCTGCTCGCCTCGTGGACCCATGCCCCGGCCCTCGACCTGATGGCCGTCGCCCGCCGCGGCGGGGGAGCGGTGCTCAACGGCGAGCCGATACGCTCCGGCCACCCGGAGCCCGGCAGGGACCTCGAAGTCGCCATCTCGCACTACGACTTCACCACGGACGCGGAGAAGCTCGCCCTGTCCGTACTGCGGACACCGGGTGTCGCGCCCCGCCCGTGCGGCTCGGCCGGCCTGGAGTATCTGAACATCGCCCGGGGCCTGCTCGACGCGCTCGCCTTCACCTGGGAGAACGCCTGGGATCACGCCGCGGGCCTGCTGCTGGTCGAGGAGGCGGGCGGCGCGAGCGCGACGTCGGCCGGTGAGCCGTTCCGCATCGCGGGCGGAAACGCGCTTCCTTTCGCGGCCGCGCGGGACGCGGCGACCGTACGGCATATCCTGAGCCTGCTGGCAGCCGCCGGCTGACAGACTCTCAGGAGTCCTCGACATCCCTCGAGGACGGGGAGGAGACCCGACGTGCCGTCCATGCTCGACGCGGTCGTGGTGGGTGCCGGGCCGAACGGGCTGACCGCGGCCGTCGAACTGGCCCGCCGCGGCCTGGCCGTGGAGGTCTTCGAGGCCGCCGGGACGATCGGCGGCGGTGCGCGCACCGAAGAGCTCACCCTCCCCGGCTACCGGCACGACCCCTGCTCCGCGGTGCACCCCCTGGGCGTGGGCTCCCCGGCCTTCCGTGCGATGCCGCTCGCCCGGCACGGCCTGGAGTGGCTGCACCCCGAGCTGCCGCTGGCCCATCCCTTCCCGGACGGCACGGCCGCCGTCCTGGCCCGCTCGGTCGGTGAGACGGCCATGTCGCTGGGGCCGCGCGACGCCGGTACGTACCGCCGGCTGGTCGCGCCGTACCTCGGCCGCTGGGACACGCTCGCCCGGGACTTCCTGCGCACCCAGTGGAACGGGCTGCCCGCGGACCCGGTCGGCTGGGCCCGCTTCGGGCTGCACGCCGCCCAGCCCGTCTCCCTCCTCACCCGCCGCTTCCGCGACGAGAAGGCGCGCGCGATACTCGCCGGGATGGCCGGCCACGCCATCGCGCCGAGCGGCGGGTTCGGCACCGCCGGCCCGGCGCTGCTCTTCGCGCTCGCGGGACACGCGGTCGGCTGGCCGGTCCCGCGCGGCGGCTCGCAGGCGATCTCGGACGCGCTCGGGTCGTATCTGCGCGAGCAGGGCGGCGCGATCCACGTGGGCGTCGAGGTCAAGCGGCTGGACGAGCTGCCGCCCGCCCGGGCGTACGTCTTCGACACCTCGCCCACCGCCCTGGCCCGGATCGCCGGGCTCGGCGACGCCTACCGCCGCTTCCGCTACGGGGCCGGCGTCTTCAAGGTCGACTACGCCCTGGACGGCCCGGTGCCCTGGACCGCGCAGGAGGCCCGGCGCGCCGGCACCGTCCACGTCGGCCCCACCTCGGGCGAGATCGGCGCCGCGCTGCGCGCCGCCACCAAGGGCCACGCCCCCGCCGTGCCCTTCCTGATCACCGCCCAGCCCAGCCTGATCGACGACTCGCGCGCCCCGGCGGGCAAGCACACCTTCTGGGCCTACGGCCATGTGCCCCGCGGCTGGGACGGGGACGCCACCGAGGCCATAGAGCGGCAGATCGAGCGCTTCGCGCCCGGCTTCCGGGACCTGGTGCTCGCCCGCGCCGTGGCCGGGCCGCCGCGGATCGCCGCGCGCAACGCCAACTACGTCGACGGGGACATCGCGTGCGGGGCCTTCGAGGGCCTGCAGACCGTGATCCGCCCCAAGCTGACCCGCGTCCCGTACACGACGGCCCACCCGTCGGTCTTCCTGTGCTCGTCGGCCACCCCGCCGGGGCCCGGGGTGCACGGGATGTCCGGACACCACGCGGCGCACGCGGTGTGGCGGCGGCTGCGCGGCCACGGCTGACCGGCGCCAGCCGGAATGCCGGGACGGCCACGGGGCGTTGCATCCAGCGCACGCGGTAAGTCACCGTAAGTCGTCGACGATGGGACGGAAGCCATGCCTCTGCAGGGCGAGTACGAGCCGAGCCCCGAGAAGTGGGTGCGTGACCAGGTCGAGCTGATCGAGAGCTCCGGCGGGACCAAGGGGATGACCATGCGGGGGTTGCCGGTCATCCTGCTCACCACGAAGGGCGCCAAGTCCGGCAAGATCCGCAAGACCCCGCTCATGCGGGTGGAGCACGACGGCGTCTACGCCGCGGTGGCCTCGCTGGGCGGCGCCCCCAAGCACCCCGTCTGGTACTACAACATCGTGGCCGACCCCCGGGTCGAGCTGCGGGACGGCACCGTGAACCGGGACATGACGGCGCGGGAGGTCCACGGGGAGGAGAAGGCCCTGTGGTGGGCGCGCGCGGTCGAGGCGTACCCCGACTACGACGACTACCAGAAGAAGACGGACCGCGAGATCCCCGTCTTCGTCCTCGAACCGGCGGCCGAGGACCACTGAGCCATACGAGGTCGCCGCCGGATCACCGGCGGGTCATCCGTCGATCAGCCGGGTCAGCTCCTCGGCGACCAGCCGGGCGGCCGGGGAGGTCCACCGCCTGCGGTGCCGGGTGAGCTGAACGGGTACAGGCGGCATCACGGGCCCGTCGACCACGGCCAGCAGGCCGTCCCGCAGCTGGCGCTCGACGGTCGCCCGCGGCAGCAGTGTGAGCCCGAGCCCGGCCGCCACACAGGCACGGGCGGCCTCGATGCTGCCGAACCGGGTCAGCCGGGGCCGCGCGTCGGGCAGCGCGCGCAGGGTGCTCACCAGCCGATCGCTGTACGAGCAGCCCTCCTCGTGGACGAAGAAGCTCTCCTCGGCCAGCTCCGGCCACCCCGCCGCGCGCCCGGCCAGCCGGTGGCCGGGCGCGGCCACGTACACCAGCGGCTCGTGGGCGATGGGCCGCGCCACCAGGTCGGCCGCCTCCACCTCAGGCTCCAGGAGGAGCGCGAGGTCGAGCCGCCCCGAGGACAGCCCCTCCACGGCCGCGTCGGTACCGGTCGCGTGCAGATGGACGTCCACCCCCGGGTGGGTGCCCCGCAGCGAGGCGATGACCCGGGGCACATGGGACGAGCACAGCGACTCGCCGGCGCCGAGGGCGACCTGCCCCTCCACCGCGCCGTCCGCCCCCTCGCCGCTCCCGGCCGCCGCGACGGCCCGCAGCCGGGCCTCGGCGTCCAGCATCCGCTCGGCCTCCTCCAGCAGCCTCCGCCCGGACCGGGTGGGCATGGTGCCCCCGGGCAGCCGGTCGAACAGACGCGTGTCGAGCTCCCGCTCCAGCGAGCGGATCTGGACGGTGACGGTGGACTGGGCGAGGTGCAGCTCGGCGGCGGCTGCGGTGAAGCTGCCGGTGCGGGCGAGGGCCACGAAGGTGCGGAGAAGTCTGGTGTCCATCGACACCCCAGCCTAGCCGCAGGCGGGGGCGGCTATCGAGGAAATCGATGGGCTCAAGCGAAAACAATCGTTGGACGCGATAGAGGGTGCGGTGACACGGTAGTTCCATGACCGCACACACCGCGCCCGCCGCACCCACCGCCCCCGCCACCGCCCCCGGGACCGACGACGTCCTGCACTACTCCGCCTTCACCACCGACCCCTCCGGCGGCAACCCCGCCGGTGTGGTCCTGGACGCCACGGCGCTCGACGACACCCAGATGGTGGCCATCGCCGCCCGCCTCGGCTACTCCGAGACCGCCTTCGTCACCGTCCGGGACGAGGCCGCGCGCCGCTACGGGCTGCGGTACTTCAGCCCCCGCGCCGAGGTGGCCTTCTGCGGCCACGCCACGATCGCCACGGCCGTCGCCCTCGCCGAGCGCACGGGCCCCGGAGAGCTGGTCTTCGACACCCCCGTGGGCGAGATCCGCGTCGCGACGACCCTGGCCGACGGGGCGGACGGGGACGGCTCCGCGCCGCAGGCCACGCTCACCAGCGCGCCCGCGCACTCCCGCCCCGCCGACGAGGCGCTGACCGAGCAGGTGCTGAAGGCCCTGCGCTGGACCCGGGACGACCTGGACCCGGCCCTCCCGCCGCACATCGCCTTCGGGGGCAACGACCACTTCGTCCTGGCCGCCGCCACCCGCGAGAGGCTCGCCGACCTGGACTACGACTTCGACGCGCTGGAGGAGCTGATGGCCCGCCACGAGTGGACCACCGTCCACCTGGTGTGGCGCGAGTCCGCCGACCGCTTCGACTTCCACGCCCGCGACCCCTTCCCGCCCGGCGGCGTCGTGGAGGACCCGGCCACCGGGGCGGCGGCCGCCGCCTTCGGCGGCTATCTGCGGGAGCTCGGGCTGATCACCGAGCCGACGCGGGTGCGGATCCGGCAGGGCGAGGACATGGGACGCCCCAGCGAACTCCTCGTCGACCTGACGCCCGACGACGACCGCAGCCGCGTCACGGGCCGGGCGGTGCGGATCCCCGGGGCGTAGGCGGATCCGCGGTGAGTATGGGACAGCGACACGCCGTACCGTCGGCGTGTCGCTGTCCCATACTCACCGCACATCCAAGGGCGGCTCAGTGCGGGATGGTGTCGATCACCTCGCGCGCCCCCTGGCGCAGCAGGGCCACCGCCACCGAGGTGCCGAGCGTGGCCGGGTCCAGCGGCCCCGCCCACTCGTGGGCGTCCAGCACCGTCTTGCCGTCCGGGCTGAAAACCCGGGCCCGCAGGGACAGCCGGCCGTCGCGCTCGGCCCGCGCGAAGCCCGCGATGGGGGAGTTGCAGTGGCCCTGGAGGACGTGCAGGAGCATGCGCTCGGCCGTGATCTCCTTCCAGGCGTCGGCGTCGCCGAGCCCGGAGACCGCCTCGATGGTCGCGGCGTCGTCCTCGCGGCACTGCAGCGCCAGCACCCCCGCCCCGATCGGCGGGCACATCGTCTCGACGGGCAGGATCTCGGTGATCCGGTCCGTACGGCCAATGCGCTCAAGACCCGACACGGCCAGGAGCAGCGCGTCGCACTCGCCCGCGTCCAGCTTCTCCAGACGGCGGTTGGCGTTGCCGCGCATGGGCACGCACTCCACATGCGGGTGGGAGACGGCCAGTTGCGCGATGCGTCGCACCGACGAGGTCCCGATCCGCGCGCCCTCCGGCATCTGATCGAGCGTCAGACCACCCGGGTGGATCAGGGCGTCGCGGATGTCGTCGCGCTTGAGGTACGCGGCGAAGACCGTGCCGGCCGGCAGCGGCCGGTCGGCGGGCACGTCCTTCACGCAGTGCACGGCCAGATCGGCCTCGCCCGCCAGCAGCGCCGCGTCCACCTCCTTGGTGAACGCGCCCTTCCCGCCGAGCGCCGACAGATCGCCCATCCACCGGTCGCCGGACGTCGTGACCGGCACCACCTCGGTACGGATGCCGGGCCGCAGCGCGGCCAGCTCGGCGCGGACCCGCTCGACCTGCGCGAGGGCCATGGGGGAGGAGCGGGAGACAATGCGGATGAGGTCGGTGGACGACATGCCGTACACGATAGGCCCTCCGCCGCGCGCCCCGGGCACCGGCCGGGGGCGGGGCCTCGCGGTCAGGGCGCGGTACGCCTGAGGACCTGGGCGAAGACGTCCGCGACCGCGCGGGCCGCCGGGCGCTTGCGGCGGCGGTCGTCCAGGCAGGCGTCGACGATCTGGCGCACCGGTCCCCACGTCTCTCCCCGCCACGCCGTGGACGCGCCCCATTCGACGCCCCTTATGTAGGCGAATTCGGGATCACCGAGGTCCCCCATGCCCACGACTTCCTGGCGGGTGGTCTTCCGGCCGCCACCCAGGGCCAGCAGAATCTCACCGAGCGCGAAGACGTCCTCGGCGGGTGAGCCACGCCCGAGCCGCCGCCACACCGACGGGTCGATGACGGCCGAATCCCAGCCGACCAGTTTCACGGAGCGGTCGGCGACGAGCACCGTGTCCGTGGTCAGCCGGCCGTGTGCCATTCCCTCGGTCGTGCACACGTGCACGGCTTCCGCGAGGTGCCATCCGATGGTCGCGGAAGTCCGCGCGTCCCAGCCGCGGGCCGTGCCGTCGGAGAGCAGCGCGGACAGGGTGCGGGCCGGGGAGCCGTCGGGAGCGAGGACGTGCTCCTGGGCGGTCCAGGGGGGCTCGGTGTCGAGGTCCTGGCCCAGGAACCTCGGCGCGTAGCGGCCCGCCATCCGGCGCAGCGCTTCCGCTTCCGTGCTCAGCCGGGCAAACGCACCCCGCCGCCAGGGCTCCAGACCCACGGTGCGCAGCACGGCGTACTCGTCGCTGTCCGGAATCCGCCCCAGATACGCGGTCACCCCGCTGCGGGCGTGGACGCGGCAGTACAGGATGTACGGGCCGATCTCGCGCGGGTCGGTGTCCGACAGCGGGGCCCAGCCGTGGGCCCGCTGTTCCCGGCCTGGTTCCGTGGCGGGGACGGGCGGGGCCGCCGGGCCCGCCTGGGCCAGGGGGGCCGCCGGGGAGGGGGCGGGCGGGGCCGCCGGGGCCGGTGCGGCGGGGTCGAACCGTGCGAAGACCTCCCAGACCTCCTGCGCCGTCGGCCGGTTGTACATGGCGAGACAGGCCATCACCGCGTCCCGGATCGGCCGCCAGCGCTCGGTGCCCCAGCGGGACATCTGATACACATTGCCCGCGCGCCGCGACCATCCTCCGCCGCCCAGGCACAGCAGGATGTCTCCCATCGCCCGGACGTTGTCCCGGGGGGTCGGGGGGCGCCCGCCCTGGAGCGCCGGGGACTGCACCCCGTCGATGGAGGCCGACGACCAGCCGGTCAGGACGAGGTCCTCGCCGGAGACGTAGACGGTGCTCGTGGTGAGGTCGCCGTGCGCCATGCCCTCCGCGGCGCAAACGCGCACGGCGTCCACGAGCTGCCGCGCGAGCGCGAAGGCGGCCTCCGGCGTCCACCGGTCGGTGCCCGCGCGGAGGAGGTCGTCCAGCCGGTCGCCAACGAAGGGCTCTTCGGCGATCCACGGCGTCTCGCCGCGCAGGTGCTCCCTCAGCAGGGTGCGCGCGTATCGTCCGTCCATCCGGCGCAGTGCTTCCGCCTGCACGCCGAGCAGGGCGGCGGCCTGCGCGCCCCGCCGCCCGCGGGCCGTGTGGACGATGGCTTCCTCGCCGTACGCGTCCTTGCCCAGGTAGGCGGTGACGCGCGATCCCGAGTGGTCGGCGAGCCGCAGCGTGTACGGGCCGATGGTGCGCGGGTCGTCGGGCATCAGCGGGCGCCAGCGGCTTCCCCGGGTGAGGCTGGTCGGCAGGGCCGCGCCCAGCCGGGTCGCGAGCCGCTGATCCATCACCCCGAAGGGCCGGGCCCGTGCCGGGAGCCGGTCGGCGCCCGACGGGTGGGCGAGCCAGGCCGGGAAGTCCGGGGAGTTGCCCGCGAGTTCCTTCAGCCGGGTGCCGATCAGCTCGCGGGTCTCGTCGAGTTCGGGCAGCGGGACCGCGCCCAGCAGCGCGCGCCGGACCGTGTCCGTGAAGGTGAAGGGGCGGTGGTGGGGCGGGAACGGGCCCGGGCCCGCCGAGGTCGGGGGCTCGGTCGGGCGCATCAGCCCGCCGAGGAAGACCTCGGCCAGGTGCCCCGTCTCCGCCTGCCACGGGACCGCCGCCTGCACCAGCCGCATCACGGGCACCGGCAGCGGGGCGACCGTGGCCAGGTGGGCCGCCAGGCGGTAGGCCTCCGGGGAGGCGGCCTCCCGGAAGCGCATGAGACGGCTCAGGTCGTCGCCGGGCCGGGCGGGAGTGGACGGCGCGGCGGCCGGGCGGCGCGGGCGCGGCGGGGCGAGCAGGGGAAGCACGGCCGTGCCGCTCGCCGAGGCGATCAGCCGGGCCCAGTCGGCCAGCGGCCCGGCCTCCGGCTCCAGGACGGGCACGGGGAGGCCGTCGAAGCGGGCCAGCTCCGGGGGCAGGACGGGGTCGGCGACCGCCCAGTCCGTGCCCGGCGAGCCGGGCCTGCGGGTGCGCACCTGCCAGCGCTGCGCCCGGATCCCGGACCCCTCCCACAGGCGCGGCGGCAGGGCGTGCAGCACGGCCGCAGGTCCCTGGCCCGCCCAGCGCTCCAGCACCGCCGACATCCGGCCGTCGCGCCACGCCGCGCCCACGCCGTCGCTCAGCACCAGCACCAGCGTGTGCCCCGAGGGGTCGGACACCGCCGTGACGGGGAGGGTGGGCGCGTCGGGCTCGTACGGCCTGGCGCGCAGCAGCGGTGGGCCGGTGCCCCGCGTGTGCAGGCCCAGGACCCGTACGACGCGGAAGGCGCCGGCGCGCTGCAGCAGGGTGCGCAGCTCGGCCGCCAGCCGCCGCCACAGCAGCATCGACATTCCGTCATCCACGACGAGGGCGAGATCCAGCCAGCGCTCGCGGGCCGGACGGGTCACCACGTCGGGCAGACCGGTCTCGGCCAGCGCGGTCGCGGTGGCGACCTCGTCGACCTCGCGCTTGAGCGGGTTGGGCCGGTACTGCTTGAGCGGGCGCAGCGCCCGGCCGATGGGCAGCTCGGCGGGCAGCGCCTTGGCCTCCGGCACGCGCAGCGGCAGGGCGCGGCGGGCGGCGGGCGGCGGGGGAGCGCCGGGGTCGGCCGACGCTTCGATCGCGCCGTACAGACCGCTTCTGCCGCCGGGCGGGCCGCCGCGCCGCGATGCGGCCGGGGGATCGGCCGGCGTCCCGGGCGGCGGGGGCGTCCCGGGCTTCCCGGGCGGCGGGGGCGTGGCGGCGGGTACGGAGGGGCGGGGCCGCTCAGCGGGGCCCTGCGGCCGGGCGGGGGTGGCGGCCGTGTGGGCTGTGTCTGCTGCGTCCGCTGTGCCGGCCGTACAGGCCCGTTCCAGCGGCGCGCCCGCCCCGGCCGCGCCCGGGGGCAGCCGGGTGGCCAGCCAGAGCGCGTCGAGCAGCTGCTCCTGGGACAGCTGCGCACCGCTGTCCGCGAGGATGGCGAGCGCGTCGTCCAGCCGCCCGAGCCGTTGCCCCGGCGGCCCGCCCCGCCCGTCCCCTCCCGCCACGGGTCACACCACCCCGCCGAGCCGGTGCAGCACCGCGTCCAGCAGCTCGTCCGCCGACAGGTCCACGCCCCGCGCCCGCAGGAACACCGCGTTCAGGAGTTGGTCGGTGGCCAGTTGGCGGGCGGAGCGGCGGCGCAGGAAGGTCTCCAGCAGTCGGTCCACGTCGTCCAGCGCGTCCTCACCCAGATGCGCGGTGACGATCTCCCGCAGCCGGGCCTCGTCGGGGGTGGGCAGCTCCAGCCGGACGCAGCGGCGCAGGAAGGCGGGCGGGAAGTCCCGCTCGCCGTTGCTGGTGATCACGACGACGGGGAACTCCTGGCAGCGCAGCCGCCCCCGCCGTACGGTGGCCCGCTCGTCCGCGCGCTCGGTGAGCACCTCGACCACCGACTGCTCCTCGGGCAGCCGGGCCAGCTCCGGGATCTCGAACTCGCCCTCCTCGAACACCGTCAGCAGGTCGTTCGGCAGATCCACGTCGCCCTTGTCCAGCTCGTCCACCAGCAGCACGCGCGGACGCGGGCCCGGCACCAGCGCCGTGCCGAGCGGCCCGAGCCGTACGAAGCTGCCCAGCGGAGGCTCGGCCTCGCCGCGGTCGCGGCTGAGCGCGGTCTCCCGCAGCCGCCCGATCGCGTCGTAGCGGTAGAGCGCGTCCTGCACGGTGGAGCGGCTGTTGACCGGCCAGTGCAGGACGTCCCCCAGGTCCAGCTCATGGGCGATCGCGCGGGCCAGGGAGGATTTGCCCGCCCCCGGTTGGCCGGTGACCAACAGCGGGCGCCGCAGGTGCAGCGCGGCGTTCACCACGTCGGCGTGTTCCGGCGAGATGAGGTACGGCCGGGCGGGGGCGGCGTCCTCCGCGGGGTCGGCGGGGTCACCGTCCGTCTCCGGCGGGCCGAAGGTGCGCCAGGGCGGGGCGGGTGGCATCTCGACCGGGCGCTGTCGGCCGTCTCCGTGGAACAGCCGCCAGCCGTCGTATGTGGTCACCATGCGAAATCCTCCGGGTCCTCCGGGTCGGAGTCGGTCGGGTCTGCCAGCTCCAGCACGGGCAGCGGCCGGCCGGCGTTGGGTGGCGGCCAGTCGGTGTCCGGCGGCGGCCAGTCGGCCTCCGTGAGCGGGTCGGGCACCGGCTCGTCGAGTGGTTCGGCGCCCGCAGGGGGAGACATGCGGAGCCCCGCGGGCGACCGTTCCAGCCAGTCGTCGGACGTCTCGTCGTACGCCGCAGGGCGCTCGCAGGGGACCGCTACCGACACGTGTTCCACCGGCCGCTCGGGGCCCTCCTCCGGAACCGGCCGCCCCGCGCCCTCCGGCGGCAGCAGGTCCGGGTCCGCCCAGGCCAGCACCGGGCGGCCGGGGCAGGTCAGGGGGCGGCGCAGGGCCATGGCGCGGTAGATCCGCACCTGCTCCGGCAAGTGTCCGTGCCGGTCGGTGAAGTGGCCCAGCGCGGGGGAGCCGGGCTTGTCGCCGCGGTCCCACAGCACGACGGGCACCCCCGCCGCCAGGCACGTCTGCACGGCGGCGGAACGCCGCTGCCGCGACGCCACGATGTCCGCCCGCCCCGCGAACCGCCGCTCCATCAGCAGCCCGTACAGGGCCCGGGTGCTCTCGGCCGCCTCGTCGTCGATGTACAGCGGCTCCTCGCTGTCCAGCCGCCGCCACCGCTCCCGCCAGTCGGACAGGATCCCGTCGCCGCCGATCTCGCGCAGCTCCGGGCAGTTGACCACCACGGGGTACTCGGCGCCGAGCACCCGGGGGAGCGGCTGGTCCGGGTCCTCCCAGTCGTCGAGGGGCAGCTCCAGCGAGTCCCGGTCCACGACCAGCTCGACGACGGGGAGCACGCTCCCGCCCGCCCTGCGCAACGGGCCGACGACCGCCAGGATCTCCCGGGCCACTTCGCCCGGGGTACGCGGCCGCTGGTCCTGCTCCGACACCGGCTGCGGGCCGGTTCCGTCGTCGCACCACAGCCGCATGCGATAGCGCTCGGGGCCGTCACCCCGGGAGGGTACGGCGCGCAGTTCGACCAGCACGCGCGGCGGGGCCGGCCGTCCCTGCTTCGCCCACTCCGCCGCGTCCTTGCGGCGGTCCCGCAGAGCCGTCCCGGGCACGCCGAGCCGGGCCGCGACCCGGTCACACCATTCCCGCAGCGCCGCGCTGCTATCCCCGCCGTCCCCATCGGCCGGGCGGCAGCTCGCCGCCACGTACTCGACAGCCCGCAGCAGCCTCGGCACGGCCACCCCGCCGTACGGATCGGCCGCGCTGTCGCCGTGCAGCGCCTCCAGGTGTTCGACCAGCGGGGCCCAGGACCCGCCGCCGCTCAGCAGCTCCGCGGGCACGGCGGCCAGCGGCAGCGCCGCCCGCACCGCGGCGGGGATCCTGGCCGCGGCGGGCGCGGGCAGCGCGTCCAGCAGCCGGACCAGCCGCTCGTACTCCTGGGGCGAGAGCAGCCGCGGCAGCCTGTGCGAGCGCGCCAGGGCCAGCAGCTCCTCGGCCAGTTCACCAGAGGTGGCGCGCACGGCCGCGACCAGGGCGGGCAGCGCCCGCTCGTGGGTGAGCAGCAGCCGGGCGAACTCCTCGGCCGACGGTGACCCGTCGTCGCGGTGGCCCAGGCCGAGCTGCCGGGCCACGGCCCGCCCGCAGCGCGCCCAGCCATCGCAGGTGGGCGGCGGCCCGTCCAGCAGGGCGACCAGATCCGGGTAGGCGGGGTGGTCGGGCGCGCCGTCGCCGGGCCGCGCGGCGAGATGGGCCAGCCCCTCCCCGTCCAGCTCCCGCCGGACGCGCTGCCAGGGGATGCCCCAGGCGCGGCGGACCAGACCGCCGTGCACGTCCAGCTTCGCGGTGACGAGTCCGACCACGACGCTCTCGTCGTCCGACCACAGCGGGCCGCCGCTGTAGGACTGGCCGACATCCAGGGAGCGGTCATGCCCGTCGAAGTATCCGAACCGGCCGTCGCAGCTGGTCACTTCGGCGTCGGCGAAGACCCCCGGCTCCCCGCTGCCGTGCCAGGCGCGGACGCGCTGGGCCTTCGCCATGGGGTGCCAGACCGGCGGACGCAGGGAGGGCGGCAGCGCCTCGGCGAGCCGGAGCACCGCGAGGTCCCCGTTCCACTCGTAGCCGCCCAGTCCTGCGTCCTCCACTCTCGGCGGTATCCAGGCCCTCAGCTCGGCCTCGCGCTCGACGGTGACCCCGGGGGCGATGATCCGCACCCGTACCGCGACCGGGCCCGGGTGGTCGGGGGCCAGCAGGTCGGATCGGCCCAGGGCGCTGTTGACGACATGCGCGCAGGTCAGCAGGTGCTGTCCGGGCAGCAGTACGCCGGAGCCGGCGGGCTCGCCGTCGGCCTCGGCCAGGACGGAGACCGCGGGCCGCGCGGCCGGCCCGCGGGGGCGGAACCACCCCACGGCTCAGGCGGCGGGGCCGGAGCCGGGCCCGCCGCCCGGACCCGCCTGCCCCGGACCGGCCGGGGTCGCGGCCGTCTGCCCGGAACCGGAATCAGCCTGCCCTGGACTGGCCGGAACCGTACCCGCCTGCCCCGCACCCGCCTGCCCCGGCTCCTCCGACAGCTTCCACGTGGCCGAGACGGTCAGACTGGCATGCCCGTTCGCGCCCACGATGCCCAGCTTCAGGTCCTGCCCCACCTGCACCCCGAACTGCACATTGATCTCATCGGGCGGGTTCGGCGCGGAGCGCACCGCGTCGTGCACCTCCTGGAGCACCGGGCCCAGCGGCCGCAGCACCGTACGCAGCGCGTTCGTGGCCAGCGTCGCCGCGGCCCGTGACCCGCGCCCCACCGGGGTGACCCCGCCCACTCCGCCGGCCCCCTCCGGCCTCGGGGGCCGTGGGCCGCCCCCCTCGCCGCCGGGCCCGCCGCGCGCGGCCCCGCGCACGGGGGCCAGCTCCAGGCGTACGGAGGTGTCGTCGGCAAGCAGTATCTCGGCGTAGTCCGTCACACCCCCCATGATGCCGATCACAGCGCCTCTGGTCTGGCCGTTCGCCGCAACTCGCCCCCGACGAGCCGGCGCTCGGGGCGGCGAAGGTCCATGTCGGATTCTCGCGAGCCAGGCCCTCCTCCGATGCCCGATGCTTGACGTCATGCATACCGACACCGACCGGTGCCTGCGCGCCGCCCAGGCCAAGGACGCGCGCTTCGACGGCTGGTTCTTCGTCGCCGTGGTCACCACCCGCATCTACTGTCGGCCCAGCTGCCCGGTCGTCGGCCCCAAGCCCCAGAACATGCGCTTCTACCCGAGCGCCGCGGCCGCCCAGCAGGCCGGCTTCCGGGCCTGCAAGCGCTGCCGTCCCGACGCCAGCCCCGGCTCCCCGCAGTGGAACGAGCGCGCCGACCTGGTGGCCCGCGCCATGCGGCTGATCGCCGACGGCGTCGTCGACCGCGACGGGGTGCCGGGCCTGGCCGCCCGCCTCGGCTACAGCACCCGCCAGATCGAGCGGCAGCTGCGCGCCGAACTCGGCGCGGGCCCCCTCGCCCTGGCCCGCGCGCAGCGCGCCCAGACCGCGCGGCTGCTCATCGAGACCAGCGGGCTGCCGATGGCGGACATCGCCTTCGCGGCCGGGTTCGCCAGCATCCGGGCCTTCAACGACACCGTCCGCGAGGTCTTCGCGCTCACCCCCACCGAGCTGCGCCGGCGGGCCCGGCGCGGTGAGAGGTCCGCCGCGCCCGGCGTGCTGACCCTGCGGCTGCCGTTCCGGGCGCCGCTGTGCCCGGACAACCTCTTCGGCCACCTGGCCGCCACCGCCGTGCCCGGGGTGGAGGAGTGGCGCGACGGCGCCTACCGCCGCACGCTGCGCCTGCCGTACGGGCACGGGGTCGTGGCGCTGCGCCCGGCGCCGGACCACATCGGCTGCCAGCTGTCCCTCACCGACCTGCGCGACCTGGCCGGGGCGATCAGCCGCTGCCGACGCCTGCTGGACCTGGACGCGGACCCCACCGCCGTGGACGACCTGCTGCGCGCCGACCCCGATCTCGCGCCGCTGGTCGACAAGGCACCGGGGCGGCGGGTGCCGCGCGCGGTGGACGCGGACGAGTTCGCGGTGCGCGCGGTGCTCGGGCAGCAGGTGTCCACGGCGGCGGCCCGTACCCACGCGGCCCGGCTGGTGACCGCCCACGGCGAGCGGATCGAGGACCCGGCGGGCGGGCTGACCCACCTCTTCCCGACCTCGGGCGCCCTGGCGGGCCTGGACCCCGAGGCCCTGGCCATGCCGCGCACCCGCCGCGCCACGCTGATCGGGCTGATCGACGCCCTCGCCTCGGGCCGCGTCGCCCTCGGCGTCGGCAGCGACTGGGACGAGGCGCGGGCCCGCCTGGCCGAGCTGCCCGGGATCGGGCCGTGGACCGTCGAGGTCATCGCGATGCGCGCGCTCGGCGACCCGGACGCCTTCCTCCCGACGGACCTCGGGGTACGGCGCGCGGCCGCCGAGCTGGGGCTGCCCGCCACGCCGGGGGCGCTGACCCGGTACGCGGCCCGCTGGCGGCCCTGGCGCGCGTACGCCGTCCAGTACCTGTGGGCCACCGACGACCACCCCATCAACCACCTGCCCGCCTGAAACCCGAAGCCGCAACCACCCCGAAGCCGCAACCACCCCGAAGCCGCGCCGCA
>NZ_MAXF01000121.1 GCF_001704635.1 Streptomyces sparsogenes
GAACCCGCAAGCCACCCGAACCCGCAAGCCACCCGAACCCGCAAGCAATCCGGAGCCGGAAGAAACCCTCATGTCCCGCACTCACACCGTCGTCGACAGCCCGTACGGGCCGCTCACCCTGGTCGCCGACGACACCGCCCTGACCGGCCTCTACATGACCGACCAGCGCCACCGCCCCGCCGAGGAGACCTTCGGCGCCCCCGGCGACCCCGACGAGGCCCCGTTCGCCGAGACCATCCGCCAGCTGCGCGGCTACTTCGCGGGCGAGCTGACCGAGTTCGACCTGCCGCTGCGGATGTCCGGCACCCCCTTCCAGCGCCGCGTCTGGTCCGAGCTGCAGCGCATCCCGTACGGCGAGACCCTCTCCTACGGCCAACTCGCCGACCGCCTCGGCCAGCCGACCGCCGCCCGCGCCGTCGGGCTGGCCAACGGCAAGAACCCGGTCGGCATCATCGTCCCCTGCCACCGCGTCGTCGGCTCCACCGGCAGCCTCACCGGCTACGGCGGCGGCCTCGACCGCAAGCGGCAACTGCTGGAGTTCGAGGCGCGGGGGCGGCAGCCCGGTCTCCAACTTTTCTGACGGACCCGGCATAGCGGCACGACCCCGCGCACGTCCAAGGAGGTGACAGACGACCGCGAGACGAGGACGACCGATGACGGGAAACCATGGATGACGAGGAAGAGCGCCGCTTCCGCCAATTCGTCGCGGCGCGCTCGCCCGCGCTGATACGCACGGCGACCCTCCTGACCGGCGGCGACACCCACGCCGCCGAGGACCTGCTGCAGACGGCCCTGGCGAAGGCGGCGGGCCGCTGGGGACGGCTGGAGAGCCCCGAGGCGTATGTGCGGCAGGTGCTCTACCGGCAACAGGTGAGCGTGTGGCGGCTGTTACGGACCCGCCGCGAGACCACGGTGGCCGAGCCCCCGGACAGCCCCGGACGCGAGGACACCACCGGCGCGGCCGAGCTGAGGATCCAGCTGCGCCGGGCGCTGGGCCGCTTGACTCCACGCCAGCGCACCATGCTGGTGCTGCGCTATTTCGAGGACTGCCCCGAGGGGGAGGTGGCCGAGCTGCTCGGCTGCTCGGTGGGGACGGTCCGCAGCACCACCCACCGGGCGCTGGCCAAGCTGCGCGCGCTGGTGCCGGAGCTGGACCCCGGCGCCGTGTCCCGTAACCCCGAATTCGGCAACTCACCTGCGGAGGTGTGGAAGTGAACGCTGAGCAGCTGGTGCGGGACACGCTCCACGAATGGGCCGAGGAGACGCCACCCCCGGCCGGGCCGGATCTGGCGGGCCGGGCCCTGCGACGGCGCCACAGGCGCCGGGCGACCGCGCTGTCCGTGGGGGCGGCCGCCTTCGCGCTGCTGGTGGGCGGGGTGGCGGTGCCGGTGCTGGCGGACGGACACGGCGACTCCGCCGCACCGGCCGCCATACAGTCGGCGGACGTGTCCGCGCACCCGAGCGAGTCGCCGCCGCGCCATCTGATCGCCGCCGGGGACGTCGCGTTGTCCGCGTACCAGGCGGGCCGGAAGGCCCGGACCCGGGACGGGGTTGAGCGGACGACCTACACCTGGTATCTGTACAGCCCACGGACGCAGCGGTACGAGAAGACGCCCTGGGGCTGGCTGGACGTCGCCCCCGGTATGCGGCGGGCGGCCGTCCTGGAGAAGACGCTGCCCGCGCCACGGATCGGGATCCTCGACATGGCCACCGGGAAGGTGACGAAGTGGATCCCGCTGGAGCACCAGGCGGGCGGGGTGAAATGGTCGCCGGACGGCAAGCGGCTGGCGGTGACCACGTACCGCGGCTACCCGGACATCCAGACCGCGGACCGCGCGCGGTTCATGTCCCATGCAAGGACCGGCTATTACCTGGTCGATGTCGACTCGGGCCGGAAGGAATTCCGTCCGATGGGCGCCGAAACGGACAACGTGTTCACCGGGGTCGGCCGGGTCGACGTGCGGTGGAGCCGGGACGGCACGCTGGTGGTGGTTCCGGGCCCGCCGGGCGGAGCCATGGAGATCTGGCTCGACCTGGACGGGCGGTTGAGGAAGGCCCCCGCGTACGAGGGCCCGGACGCGCCGCCCGCCGGTCTGTCGCCGGACGGCCGCTACTACACGGTGGGCGATGGCTGGCTGGCGACCGTGAAGGAGACGCGGACCCACCGGACGGTCGGTGTGCCGTATGGGGGCATGACCCTCGCCTGGGCGGGCAACGACCGCTTGCTGCGCTGGGAGTGCCCGCCGGATCGGCACTGCACACGCGACGTGGGGGAGCGGCTGGTGCTGACCGATGTGGCCGGGCGTACGAGGATCCCTCTCACCGGTTACCGCTACGCCGACACCCCTCAGGACTGGGAGCCGCTGATCACCCGCCGCTGACCGGTGGCCCGGGCGCCCGTCCGCTCCGCCCGGACGGGCGCCAGGGCCCTCACCCCTCCGCCGCGATCCGCTCCAGCAGCGCGGGCAGGGCCGTGCCGATGGGTTCGCGGATCAGCTCCTCCGCGAGCTCGTCGTACGGGGTGGGCTCGGCGTTGACGATGATCAGGCGGGCGCCCGACTCGGCGGCCATGCCTGCGAGGGAGGCGGCGGGCTGGACCTGGAGGCTGGTGCCGACCGCGATGAAGATCTCGCAGGCCTTCGCCACCGCGACCGCGCCCGTCAGGACCTCCGGGTCGAGGCTCTCGCCGAACATCACGGTCGCCGACTTCAGGATCCCGCCGCACGCCAGGCACGCCGGGTCGGGCTCGCCGCCCGCCACCCGCTCCAGGGCCTCCGCCATGTCCGAGCGCGCCTTGCAGCGGGTGCACACCACCGCCCGCGCCGTGCCGTGCAGCTCCAGCACCTTGCGCGCGGGGAGCCCGGCGAGCTGGTGCAGCCCGTCCACGTTCTGCGTGATCACCCGGACCGGGGTGCCCGACCGCTCCAGCCGGGCCACGGCCTCGTGCGCCCGGTTGGGCTTCGCGTGCAGCGCCTGGCTGTCGCGGCGCATCTGCCAGGAGCGGCGGCGGATGTCCGGGTCCGACATGTAGTAGTCGTACGTCACCAGCTTCTCGGCCTCCGGGTCGCGCCGCCAAAGCCCCTGCGGGCCCCGGTAGTCGGGGATTCCGGAGTCCGTGGAGATGCCCGCCCCGCTCAGGATCGCCACCAGGGGCCGGCGTGTCGCTTCGGTGCTCATGGGGCGAGCGTACGCAGCGGGCGCTGACGGCGGCGAGCGCGTTTATGCGGAGCGGTAAAGTCCGGCTCCGTAGGTGATCGTCAGGTGGTCGGTGCGGCGAGGCGGAGAGTTCCGGATGACACGGTCTGTGTGGCTGAGCGATGCGAGTGTGCGGCGGAAGGGTGATCCGCCACCCGAGGACGGCCGCGTCACCTGGGAGATACGCGCCTCCGACGGCCCCGACCCAGCAGGCGGCCGGGCCATCCGGACCCTCGCCTACCCGGAGCGGCGGCTGCCGCCCGGCGGCGGCCCGAAGGAGTACCGCGCCGCCCGCAAGGAGGGTGTCCGCGCCTTCACCCTCTGGGCCGACCCGCACCGCGCGGGGGTGTTCGCGCAGGTCATCACCAAGTCGGCGGCCAAGGGCGGCCCCGCCACGTACGAGGTGCTGGGCGCCGCCGGTGAGCCACTGGCCCTCATCGTGCGCGAACCGGCCATGAGGGGCGGCCGCGTCCGCACCCGCTGGACCGTCCAGCGTCCCGGAGCGCGGCCCGCCGTCGGGCTCAAGGGGCGGCCCTTCTGGTGGGGTGTGTGGTGGCTGATCTCCCCGATCCAACTGGTCATCATGGTCGGCAGCGTGCTCTCGGCCAGTGGCGACATCGCGCGCATGCCGCGCCGTACGAGGTGGCGCACGGACGGCCGGGTCGTGCTCGACTTCCACAGCGGGGCGGACGACAACTTCGAACTCGACGTGGCGGAAGACGGCTGGGACGAGCGCGTGACCGCCTCCCTCCTCGCGCTGCTCGACAGCCACGAAGGCTGGCTGGGCAGCCCGTGGGACGCGGCGGAGCGGTGACCCGAGCGGTTCACTCGCCGTACGGGTCGACAATGGTGTGCTGGCGCCGGGCGGTGGCCAGCACGTGCTGGGGGAACCGGGGCCCTGTGATGTAGTGGCGGCCCTTTGTCTGTCCGACGGCGGTCAGCAGCTCGGCCTTCGTCAGGGCCTGCAAGTCCCGCGTCGCCTGCTGCGTGTTGAGCCCTTCGGCCTTCTCGTAGCGGGATCGCCGTACCCGGCCCACCATGGCCACCTCATGCAGGGCGGTCACCTGCCGCTCCGTGATCCTGTGCTCAGGGGCCGCCTCCATGAGCTGCGTCCAGCAGTCGTTCGACCGCTCGACGCGGCGCTGCACCCGCTGGGCCTGCTGGTGGTAGGCGCGGAGGTTGAACTTGATCCACGGCAGTGTCTCCCGCTGCGGTGACCAGACGGGGCCGCCGACCGTGCGCAGCACCTTGTAGTACTCCCATGTGTTGCCCGGCATGCCCAGCCACTCCTCGATGGAGGAGAACTCGGGGGCGAGGACCCCACCACGGGCGATCAGGAGGGTCTGCAGCGACCGGGACATCCGGCCGTTGCCGTCGGACCAGGGGTGAATCTTCACGAGGTTCAGGTGGGCCATCGCGGCACGGATGAGGGTGTGCTCGTCCAGATCGCCCTCGTTGAGCCAGTCGACCAGCTCGCCCATCAAGCCGGGGACCAGCTCCTGGTCCGGGCCCTCGTAGTCCGTGGCGAACTCATCGCCGGGAGCGGTGATGCGGATGGCCGACTTGCGCCACTGGCCGGCGGTTTTCCTCGGGTGGTGGTGGCCCTGGAGCATCCAGTGGAGGCTGTTGAGCAGTTCCTTGCTGTACCGGAAGTCGGCGACGTCGTGCAGGGACTGGATATACGTCATGGCCTGCTGGTAGGCCAGCGTCTCCGCCTTGTTCTCGTCGCTGGCGTCGACCTCGCGCTCGCCGTCCATGAGGTCGGCGACGTCCCGGACGTCGACCCGGTAGCCCTCGATCGTGTTCGACGCCGCGATCGCGCTGGCGGTGAGTGCCTTGCGCAGGTCGAGCGTCCACTTCATGGGCACCTGCTGCACGGCGTGCCGCAGTTGGTCGCGCATGGTGTCCACCTCGTCCAGGACCTTGCGGTCCATGCGAGGTCGGGCGTCTGATACAACATGCCATCATGATACCCCCCTCCTATCATTCACTCGTCCGAGTGATGTTCCGGACCTTCAGCCCTCCCCGTGGTCGGCACGCCCTACGCTGACCGGAATCCAGTCCTGCACGGTGGGTGACTACCCGGGTGCGTATGGCGAGGGGGTGGCTGACGGTGGCGGACCCGACGGACGAGGACGCGGGCGACGGCGCGGTGGATCTGTTCCGGGCGCTGGGGCGGCAGATCAAGGTGTTGCGGGAACGGGCCGGCCTGACACAGAAGGCGCTGGGGGAACGGCTCGGGTACGCGGAAGAGACGATCTCGGCCGCCGAGCGGGGGCGGCGCGTTCCGCAGCCGGAGTTGCTGGAGGCGGTGGACGATCTGCTCGGCGCGGACGGTGTGTTGAAGGCCGCGAAGGAGGATGTCGAGCGGGCCAAGGCGAAGGCGAGGGTTCGCCATCCGACGTGGTTCAAGGACTACGCGCGGCTGGAGGCGGAGGCGGTCGACCTGTGCTGCTTCGCCAATCAGGCCGTGCCGGGCCTGTTCCAGACGGAGTCGTACGCGCGTGCTGTCTTCGTCAGCCGTCAGCCGCTGTTCGATGACGAGACGGTGGAGACGAGAGTCGCCGCCCGACTGGCCCGGCAGGGAATCTTGACGCGGTGGCCGGTACCCGCCGTGAGCGCCGTCATCCAGGAATGTGTCCTGCGTCATCCGTTTGGCGGCCGGACCGTGCAACGCGGTCAGTTGGAACACTTGCTCGACGTTGCGAGGATGCGTAACGTCGAGGTGCAGATCATGCCCATGGCCAGTGAAGAGCACGCGGGAATGGGCGGCCCCTTCACGCTCCTCACCCCGAAGGGCCGCCCCCAGGTCGGCTATCTGGAAGTGCAGCACGTCAGCCGACTGATCACGGATGCCGAGGAAGTCCGCGTCCTCGCGGCGAAATATGGCAGCATCCGCTCGCAGGCACTCAGACCACGTGAGTCCCTGCTCTTGATCGAGAAGATGCTGGGGGAGCTGTGAACATTGGGAAGAGCGCACCACTTGGCTGGTTCAAGAGCAGCTACAGCGGTGACGAGGGCGGCGAGTGCATAGAGGTCGCCGTGACCGACCACATAGTCCGGGTCCGGGACTCCAAGGACGTGACACGTCCCCACCTCGCCGTCGGCCGCGCCGACTGGGCCCGGTTCGTGCGGTACGTGGCGGGCGACTGAACCCCGCCGGGTTCAGTCCGCGAGCGGCTGGGGGGCGAGACGACGCGCACCCATCAGCGCCAGCCGGTGCGTGCGCGCCGCCAGGTCGCTGATTCGCGCGCCGTCGAAGCCGAACACCGCGCTGCGCACCCGGTCCCGCAGCGGCTCGGTCCACTGCGGCGGGATCGCGGCCGCCCCGCACAGGACGCCCGCCACCGACCCGGCCGTGGCGCCGTTGGAGTCGGTGTCCAGGCCGCCGCGCACGGTGAGGGCGATGGTGGAGGTGAAGTCGCCCTCTCCGTAGAGCAGCCCGGCCGTGATGACGGCGGCGTTGGGCACGACGTGGATCCAGTGCAGCCCGGCCGTCTCCCGCTCCAGCTGGTCCAGCGCGGCCGCCCAGGCCATCCCCGTCTCGTGCAGGGCGGCGGCCCTGCGGACCGTACGGGCCAGCCGGCAGCGCGGCGGGATGCGCTCCAGGGCGGCCTCGATCGCCTCGCGCGGGCCGTCGGCCGTGAACGCGGCGGCGATCAGCGCAGCCGCCCACATCGCCCCGTACACGCCGTTGCCGGTGTGCGACAGCACGGCGTCGCGCCGGGCCATCGCGGCGGCGGTGCGCGGGTCGCCGGGGTTGGCCCAGCCGTGGATGTCGGCGCGGATGAGGGCGCCGATCCACTCCTGATACGGATTGTCGAGGGTGGCGGTGAGCGGCGGCTTCACCCCGGCGGTGAGATTGCGGTAGGCGACCCGCTCGGCGGTGAAGGTCTGCAGATACGGCAGGCGCAGCAGCCACAGGTCACCGACCTGCTCGGTGGTGAAGCCGAAGCCGTGGGTCTCCAGGAGGTGCAGCCCCAGCAGGGTGTAGTCGATGTCGTCGTCCCGGCAGCTGCCGTCGATCCGGCCCCGGACGCACTCCTGCCACTCCGGGCGCAGCTCGAACTCGACGGGGTCCGGTGGCGGCTCCAGCGCGGGGACGTAGTCGGTCAGCGGCAGGGCGCCCGCGCGGCGCAGATAGCGGTCGATGCGCTCGCGGGTCCAATGATCACCGCGCTCGACGGGCTTGCCGAGCATGTTCCCGGCGATGCGGCCGAGCCAGCCGCCGAGGATCCGGTCCGCGAGCGCGCTCCCGGCAAGGGTCATGTGTCAGGTCTACCCGAGCCGGCGCCCCGCCGCAGGCCGACACCATCGCGCCCGGCGAGCGGCCCGGATAGGGTCGCCGCGGGGTGGGCGGATCTTCCGGGGGTGAGAGCGAGGGGTGACGACGGTGGCGGAGAACGAGCGAGTTCCGGCGGAGGCCGAGGCGCCGACGCGGGTGTTGATCGCCGCGGACAAGTTCAAGGGCTCGCTGACGGCGGTCCAGGTGGCCGAGCACGTGGCGGCCGGCCTGCGGCGCGGCGCGCCGGGCGGGGCGGGGGCGGTGCGCGTCGAGGCGCTGCCGGTCGCGGACGGCGGCGACGGGACCGTGGACGCGGCGGTCGCGGCGGGTTTCGAGCGGCGCGAGGCGCGGGTGACCGGGCCGCTGGGCGAGCCGGTGACCGCGGCGTACGCGCTGCGCGGCGAGGTGGCCGTGGTGGAGATGGCCGAGGCGTCCGGGCTGCGCCATCTGCCGGAGGGGCTGTTCGCGCCGCTGGCCGCGACCACGTACGGCAGCGGGGAGCTGCTGCGCGCGGCGCTGGACGCGGGCGCCCGTACCGTCGTCTTCGGGGTCGGCGGCAGCGCGACCACCGACGGGGGCGCGGGCATGCTGGCCGCGCTGGGCGCCCGGCTGATCGACGCCGCGGGGGAGCCGGTCGGGCCGGGGGGCGGCGCGCTGCGGGAGCTGGCCACGGCGGATCTGAGCGGTCTGGACCCGCGCCTGGCGGACACCGAGATCGTCCTGGCCAGCGATGTCGACAATCCGCTGACCGGGCCGAAGGGCGCGGCGGCGGTGTACGGCCCGCAGAAGGGCGCGACCATGGCCGATGTGGTGCTCCTGGACGGGGCCCTCGCCCACTACGCGGCGGTCCTGGAGCGGGCCGTGGGGCCGCGTGCCGCCGAGTACGCGCAGGCGCCCGGCGCGGGCGCGGCGGGTGGCGTCGGCTACGGCGCGCTCATCGGCCTGGGCGCGGTCTTCCGCCCCGGGATCGAGGTGATGCTGGACGTGCTCGGCTTCGCCCCGGCGCTGGAACGCGCCGACCTGGTGATCACCGGCGAGGGCTCGCTCGACGAGCAGACCCTGCACGGCAAGGCCCCGGCGGGCGTGGCGGCCGCGGCCCGGGCGCGCGGTGTCGAGGTGGTCGCGGTCTGCGGCCGCCTCGCGCTGACCCCGGCGGCCCTCGCGGGGGCGGGCATCAGCCGCGCCTACCCGCTGACCGCCCTGGAGCCGGACCCGGCCCGCTGCATCGCCGAGGCGGGTCCCTTGCTGGAGCGCGCGGCGGAGCGGCTCGCTGCGGACTTCCTGGCCTGAGGCCGTTCTGCCCGAAACACCTGCGGGTACGGGTGCGTACCCGTACCCTGGGCTCTTGAGTGGAAGGAGCCTCACCATGGCCGACGCCAATATCCGCATCCCCAGCGAGGCACGCGATCGGCTGGCCGAGATAGCGGCGGCCGAAGGTCTGTCCCTGCGCGCCTACCTCGCCCGGCTCGCCGACACCCTGCTGACCCCGGCCGAGCGAGCCGAGCGAGCCGAGCAGGCTCGCGCCGCTCTGCGGGCGTGGAACGGCTACGACCCCAGCCCGGCCGATGAGGCGGGTCTCGACGCGGAGCTGGACCGGCGCCTGGCCGAGGCGGCCGCCCGGTGAGCGACAGCCTGCACATCGTGCTGGACGACGCGGCCATGGTCGCCGCCGGGCAGGGCAACATCCTGGCGTCCCGTCTCATCCACCGGGCGCACGCCGAGGCGGGCTGGTTCCTCTACGCTCCCGCTTGCGCGCTGGTGGAGGCCGACCGGGCCCGCCCCGGTACCGCGAAGCACATCGCCGCTCTGCCCGGTATCACCGTCCTGGACCTCGATCTGCCGGCCGCTCTGGCGGTGGCCCGGGACACCTCCGCCTGGGCCGTCGCGCACACCCGGTACGCGGCTCAGCCGACGCCCGAGCGCCCTGACGGCGCGGTGGTGGCGACCGCTGCCGCGGACACGTGGAAGGGGCAGGCGGTACCCGTCCTCGACCTGGGGCCGTGACCGGGAGCCGGACGGGCCCCAGGGGCCGCGGGCCTACGGAAACGGGGTGGGCCCGGTGAATCGCTCTGGCCCAACCCGTTGGCGTAGGCATGATCCCGCTACGGCAGCTGCGCCGTCCTCGCCTCGCGGCGGTTGTCGCGGAAGGCGTTGACCCGGCGGGCCGTGGCGAAGAGGGGGATCACCGCGCCGAGGACCACCTGCAGGGCGCAGGCCGTCTGGAGCAGCAGCTCGCCGCCGGGGGCCTCGAAGGCCCAGGCCGCCAGGAGCGCCATGCTGGTGACGATCCAGCTCAGCATGGCGACCGCGAGCCGGCCCCGAGGCTTGGGGTACTCCACCCGGCTCACCATCAGCCAGGCCACGCCGATGATCGCCAGCAGCGTGGGGACGAAGGGCAGGCCCAGCAGTACGACCGAGACCACGGTCAGCGCGCCGAAGGGGCTCGGCATGCCCTGGAAGACCCCGTTGGGCATGGTCACGCAGGAGAATCTGGCCAGCCTCAGCACCACCGCCAGCAGCACCACGATCGCGGCCACCGCCGAGACCCGCTGGTACGCGTCGTCGGCGACCATGCCCCACACGGCCACGAAGTACGCGGGGGCGAGCCCGAAGCTGATCAGGTCGGAGAGGTTGTCCAGCTCCGCGCCCATCGCCGAGCTGCGCAGCTTGCGCGCGACGAGCCCGTCGAACAGGTCGAAGACGGAGGCGAGCAGCATCAGCATCACCGCGGAGGCGGCGCTGTGCCGGGTCATGCCGCCGTCCTCGCTGCCCGTGAGGTGCGGGATGAGGACGCCGGTGGTGGTGAAGTACACCGCCAGGAAGCCGCAGGTCGCGTTGCCGAGGGTGAGCGTGTCCGCTATCGACAGGCGCGTCGAGAGCGGCATGTCGTCCGTCTCGTCGACGTCCTCGTCCACCTCGGCGTCGGGGGCCCAGGTGGCGGCCTGGGTGTCGGGATCAAGCACGGTCAAGGCGTGTCACCCCCGCCGTGGTGGCCTGGCCGACCTCGACGTCGACGTCGATGCCCTCGGGCAGGTAGATGTCGACGCGCGAGCCGAAGCGGATCAGGCCGATCCGCTCGCCCTGCTCGACCTTGGTGCCCTGGGGCACGTACGGCACGATGCGCCGGGCGACGGCCCCGGCGATCTGCACCATCTCGATGTCGCCGAGCTCGGTGTCGAAGTGCCAGACGACCCGCTCGTTGTTCTCGCTCTCCTTGTTGAACGCGGGAACGAAGCCACCGGGGATGTGCTCGACGGACGTCACGGTGCCGGCCAGCGGGGCGCGGTTGACGTGGACGTTCAGCGGGCTCATGAAGATGGCGACGCGGGTGCGCCCGTCCTTCCACGGCATGATGCTCTGCACCACGCCGTCGGCCGGGGAGATGACCCGGCCCTGAGCGATCTCCCGGTCGGGGTCGCGGAAGAACCACAGCATGCCCGCCGCGAGAGCGGTGGCGGGCACGGCGACCGCCGCCCAGCGGCCGGAGCGGCGGGCGCGGGTGAGGCTGACCGCCGCGGTGGCGACGGTCGGGAGGAGCCACGGCGACGCTCCGCGCGCGAGGCGTACGCCGGCCAGGCTGTCGCGTGGTGCAGAGGAATGGCTGTGGGGCATGGATGACCTTCGTAGCGGAGGATGCCGCGACACGAGACTGGGGACGGCGGCTTTCCGGGATGGTATCGGTTGCGAGCGGTAACTGGGCAAGCGCCAGGGCCTGTCGATGGCCGAAGTCTCCCCGGCGTGGTGTGATCTTCTTCTCGCGGATACCCCCGCAATACCATGCCGAAAGGGACATTCAGCCCTGGATGCGATACTCCTCCAGGAGACGTCGTCCGATAATCATTTTCTGGATCTCGGCGGTGCCTTCACCGATGAGAAGCATCGGGGCCTCCCGGTAGAGGCGCTCGATCTCGTACTCCTTCGAGAAGCCATAGCCGCCATGGATGCGGAATGCGTCCTCCACGACCTCCTTGCAGTACTCGGAGGCCAGGTACTTCGCCATCCCGGCCTCCAGGTCATTGCGCCGGCCCGAGTCCTTCTTGCGGGCCGCGTTGACCATCATCGCATGAGCTGCCTCGACCTTTGTGGCCATTTCCGCCAGTTTGAACTGGATGGCCTGATGCTGGGCGATGGGTTTGCCGAAGGTGTGCCGCTGCTGTGCGTATGCAACGCCCAGCTCGAAGGCGCGGCGCGCCACGCCACAGCCGCGGGCGGCCACATTGACCCGCCCGACCTCCACTCCGTCCATCATTTGGTAAAAACCGCGGCCGGTGGTGCCGCCGAGGACCCGATCCGCCGGAATGCGCAGTCCGTCCAGGATCAGCTCGGTGGTGTCGACGCCCTTGTAGCCCATCTTCTCGATCTTGCCGGGGATGGTCAGTCCGGGCCGGACCTCGCCGAAGCCCGGCTCCTTCTCCACCAGGAAGGTGGTCATGGACCTGTGCGGGGCGGCCCCGGCCCCCTCCGCCTCCGCCCCCTCGTCCGTGCGGCACAGCACCGCCACCACCGTGGAGGTGCCGCCGTTGGTCAGCCACATCTTCTGGCCGGTGAGCAGGTAGTCGTCGCCGTCCTGGACCCCCTTGGTGGTGATCGCGGACACGTCCGAGCCGAGACCCGGCTCCGACATCGAGAAGGCGCCGCGGATCTCGCCCAGCGCCATCTTGGGCAGGAAGTACTCCTTCTGCTCCTCCGTGCCGTGCTGCTTGAGCATGTACGCGACGATGAAGTGGGTGTTGATGATGCCCGACACGCTCATCCAGCCGCGGGCGATCTCCTCCACGCACAGCGCGTAGGTCAGCAGCGACTCCCCGAGCCCCCCGTACTCCTCGGGGATCATCAGCCCGAAGACGCCCAGCTCCTTGAGGCCCTCGACGATCTGGGCCGGGTACTCGTCCCGGTGCTCCAGCTCGGTGGCGACCGGAAGGATCTCTTTGTCGACGAAGTCGCGGACGGTGGCCAGGATCTCCTGCTGGACGTCCGTCAGGCCGTCGGTCTGCGCGAGGCGGCTCATCTCAGTCCTCTCCCAGCGTGGGCCGGCCGGGCTGCTCGCCGCCCCGCTCCTTGATGTACGTGGCCGTCGGCACCATCACCTTGCGCCGGAAGACGCAGACGAGCGTGCCGTCCTGCTTGTAGCCCTTGGTCTCCACATGGACCACGCCCCGGTCGGGCTTGGACTTCGACGGGGTCTTGTCGAGCACCGTCGTCTCGCCGTAGATGGTGTCCCCGTGGAAGGTGGGCGCGACGTGCCGCAGCGACTCGATCTCCAGATTGGCGATCGCCTTGCCGGACACATCGGGCACGGACATGCCCAGCAGCAGCGAGTAGATGTAGTTGCCGACCACCACGTTCCTGCCGAAGTCCGTCGTCCGCTCGGCGTAGTTCGTGTCCAGGTGGAGCGGGTGGTGGTTCATGGTGAGCAGGCAGAAGAGGTGGTCGTCGTACTCGGTGACGGTCTTGCCCGGCCAGTGCCGGTAGACGTCGCCGACCGTGAATTCCTCGTAGGTGCGGCCGAACTGCATGGCGCTCACGCCTCCGGGGCTTCGAAGCGGGACGTACGGGTCATGCCGGCGGCCCGGCCCTTGCCGGCGATCACCAGCGCCATCTTGCGGCTGGCCTCGTCGATCATCTCGTCGCCGAGCATCGCCGAGCCCTTCTTGCCGCCCGCCTCGGACGTGTAGTACTCGTACGCGTCCAGGATCAGCTCGGCGTGGTCGTAGTCCTCCTGCGAGGGCGAGAAGACCTCGTTGGCGGCCTCCACCTGCCCGGGGTGCAGCACCCACTTGCCGTCGAAGCCGAGCGCGGCGGCCCGGCCGGCGACCTCGCGGAAGCCGTCCACGTTCTTGATCTGCAGATAGGGCCCGTCGATCGCCTGGAGGTCGTTGGCCCGGGCGGCCATCAGGATCTTCATCAGGATGTAGTGGTAGGCGTCCGCCGGGTAGCCGGGCGGCTGCTCGCCCACGACCAGCGACTTCATATTGATCGACGCCATGAAGTCGGCCGGGCCGAAGATGATCGTCTCCAGGCGCGGGGAGGCCTGCGCGATCGCGTTGACGTGGTTCAGCCCCTGGGCGTTCTCGATCTGCGCCTCGATGCCAATCCGGCCGACCTCGAACCCCATCGTCTTCTCGATCTGCGTCAGCAGCAGGTCGAGCGCCACGACCTGCTCGGCGCTCTGCACCTTCGGCAGCATGACGCAGTCGAGGTTCGGGCCCGCGCCCTCGACCACCGTCACGACATCGCGGTACGTCCACTCGGTCGTCCAGTCGTTGACGCGCACCACCCGGGTCTTGCCCGTCCAGTCGCCCTCGTTGAGGTACTTGACGATCGTGTGCCGCGCCTCAGGCTTGGCCAGCGGCGCGCACGCGTCCTCCAGGTCCAGGAACACCTGGTCGGCGGGCAGGCCCTGGGCCTTCTCCAGGAAGCGCGGATTGCTCCCGGGGACCGCCAGGCAGGAGCGGCGCGGACGCAGGCGGTTGATGGGGGACGGCGCGGTCATGCGGGGACCTCCAGGGGGTCGAGCTGGTTCGCGGTACGGATCTCGTCGACGATACGGCCGATGATCTCTGTGATACCGAAGTCCTTCGGGGTGAAGACGGCCGCCACTCCGGCCTCGCGCAGCGCGGCGGCGTCCGCGGCCGGGATGATCCCGCCGACGATCACCGGGATGTCGGCCGCGCCGGCCGCGCGCAGCCGGGCCAGCACGTCCGGCACCAGCTCGGCGTGCGAGCCGGAGAGGATGGACAGGCCGACGCAGTGCACGTCCTCGGCGACGGCCGCCGAGACGATCTGCTCGGGGGTCAGCCTGATCCCCTGGTAGACCACCTCGAAGCCGGCGTCCCGGGCCCGTACGGCGATCTGCTCGGCGCCGTTGCTGTGCCCGTCCAGGCCGGGCTTGCCGACCAGCAGCCGCAGCGCCCCGACGCCGAGGTCGGCGGCGGTCGCGGCGGCCTTCGCGCGGACCGCGGCCAGCGGGGTGCCCGTCTCGGCGGCGACCGCCACCGGCGCCCCGCCGACCCCGGTCGGGGCGCGGAACTCGCCGAACACCTCGCGCAGCGCCCCCGCCCACTCGCCGGTGGTCACACCCGCGCGGGCGCACTCCAGGGTCGCGGCCATCAGGTTGTCGCTGCCCGCGGCGGCCTTCTTCAGCGCCGCCAGGGAGTCCTGGGCCCGGCCCTCCTCGCGCCCGTCGCGCCAGGCCCGCAGGGCCTCGACCACCCGCGCCTCGTTCGCCGGGTCCACCGTCATGATCGCGGTGTCCAGGTCGGCGGTGAGCGGGTTGGGCTCGGTGGACTCGTAGCAGTTGACGCCGATGATCTTCTCCTCGCCCGCCTCGATGCGCGCCCTGCGCTCGGCGTGCGAGGCGACCAACTGCGCCTTGAGGTAGCCGGACTCGACGGCGGCCATGGCCCCGCCCATCCCCTGGATCCGCTCGATCTCCGCCGTGGCGGCCTCGGTCAGCGCGGCCACCTCGGCCTCGACGACGTGCGAGCCGGCGAAGATGTCGTCGTACTCCAGCAGGTCGCTCTCGTGGGCGAGGACCTGCTGGATGCGCAGCGACCACTGCTGGTCCCAGGGGCGGGGCAGCCCCAGCGCCTCGTTCCAGGCGGGCAGCTGCACGGCGCGGGCGCGGGCGTCCTTGGAGAGGGTGACCGCCAGCATCTCCAGCACGATGCGCTGGACGTTGTTCTCCGGCTGGGCCTCGGTCAGCCCGAGCGAGTTGACCTGGACGCCGTAGCGGAAGCGGCGGTGCCTGGGGTCCTGGACGCCGTAGCGCTCCAGGGTGATCCGGTCCCAGATGCGGCCGAAGGCGCGCATCTTGCACATCTCCTCGATGAACCGGACGCCCGCGTTCACGAAGAAGGAGATCCGGGCCACCACCTCGCCGAAGCGCTCCTGGGGCACCTGCCCGGAGGCCCGGACGGCGTCCAGCACGGCGATGGCGGTGGACATCGCGTAGGCGATCTCCTGCACGGGGGTGGCCCCGGCCTCCTGGAGGTGGTAGCTGCAGATGTTGATCGGGTTCCACTTGGGGATGGCGGCGACCGTGTACGCGATCATGTCGGTGGTCAGCCGCAGGCTGGGCCCCGGCGGGAAGACGTGCGTCCCGCGCGACAGGTACTCCTTGACGATGTCGTTCTGTGTGGTGCCCTGGAGCGCGGCCACGTCCGCGCCCTGCTCCTCCGCGACCACCTGGTACAGCGCCAGCAGCCACATGGCGGTGGCGTTGATGGTCATGGAGGTGTTCATCCGCTCCAGCGGGATGTCGCGGAACAGCCGCCGCATGTCACCGAGGTGGCAGACCGGCACGCCGACCCGGCCCACCTCGCCGCGGGCCAGGACGTGGTCCGGGTCGTAGCCGGTCTGGGTGGGCAGGTCGAAGGCGACGGACAGGCCGGTCTGCCCCTTGGTGAGGTTGCGCCGGTACAGCTCGTTGGACGCCTCGGCGGAGGAGTGCCCGGCGTAGGTCCGCATCAGCCAGGGCCGATCCTTTTTACGCCTGCCGGGGGCTGTCATGCGGCGTCCCGGAAGAGGTTGATGGCGTCCAGGTGCTTGGCCCGCAGCTCGGGGTCGCGGACGCCCAGGCCCTCCTGGGGGGCGAGGCACAGCACGCCGACCTTGCCCTGGTGGAGGTTGCGGTGGACGTCGTGGGTGGCCTGGCCGGTCTCCTCCAGGGGGTAGACCTTGGAGAGGGTGGGGTGGATCCTGCCCTTGGCGATCAGGCGGTTGGCCTCCCAGGCCTCGCGGTAGTTGGCGAAGTGGGTGCCGACGATCCGCTTGAGCGACATCCACAGGTAGCGGTTGTCGTACTCGTGGGTGTAGCCGGAGGTGGACGCGCAGGTGACGATGGTGCCGCCCTTGCGCGTGACGTAGACGCTGGCGCCGAAGGTCTCCCGGCCGGGGTGCTCGAAGACGATGTCCACGTCCTCGCCGCCGGTCAGCTCGCGGATGCGCTTGCCGAAGCGCTTCCACTCCCTGGGGTCCTGGGTGTGCTCGTCCTTCCAGAAGCGGTAGTCCTCCGCGCTGCGGTCGATGATCGCCTCGGCGCCCATCGCCCGGCAGATCTCCGCCTTGCGAGGGGAGGAGACGACACAGATCGGGGTGGCGCCGCCGGCGAGGGCGAACTGGGTGGCGTAGCTGCCGAGCCCGCCGCTGGCCCCCCAGATCAGCACGTTGTCGCCCTGCTTCATCTGGGCGCCGTTGCTGGAGACCAGTTGCCGGTACGCGGTGGAGTTGACCAGGCCGGGGGCGGCGGCCTCCTCCCAGCTGAGGTGCCTGGGCTTGGGCATGAGCTGGTTGGACTTGACGAGCGCGAGTTCGGCGAGGCCGCCGAAGTTGGTCTCGAAGCCCCAGATGCGCTGCTCGGGGTCGAGCATGGTGTCGCTGTGGCCGTCGGCCGACTCCAGCTCGACGGACAGGCAGTGGGCGACGACCTCGTCGCCCGGCTTCCAGAGGTTGACCCCGGGTCCGGTGCGCAGCACGACGCCCGCCAGGTCGGAGCCGATGATGTGGTACGGCAGGTCATGGCGCTTGGCGAGCGGGGAGAGCTTGCCGTACCGCTCCAGGAAGCCGAAGGTCGGCAGCGGCTCGAAGATCGAGGTCCACACCGAGTTGTAGTTCACCGAGCTGGCCATGACGGCCACGAGCGCCTCGCCGGGCCCCAGTTCGGGCACCGGCACCTCGTCGACGTGCAGCGACTTGCGGGGGTCCTTCTCCTTGGTGGTCTGGCCGGCGAACATCTCGGCCTCGTCCTTGTGCACGGTCACCGCGCGGTACGACTCGGGGACGGGCAGGGCCGCGAAGTCCGCGGGCCCCAGGGCGGGGGAGCCGTGGTCGGACTGGGTCGACGCCAGGATCGCGTCAAGGATTTCGTTCATCGGTGCCTCCGGCGAAGCGTCGGGGACGCTTGAGGGAACGCTGGGCTCTTTGACGGGTTCTGCTGGTGCCGTCGGTCCGGCGGAGGTGGTGCTGAGGGGCGCGCGGGTAGCGCGGGGTGCCTGGTGACGCAGGCCGTCCGGGCGCGCAGAAGCGGGTTGCGGGGACAGCCGGCGTGCCCTGTGTGGGGCGTGCCGTTCCGCCCGGACAACATCACGGTATGGCACGCTGTGCCAGCTCGCAAGACACTGCGTGCCAACAAATTCTCTCACTTGTCATCTGCACGGCACACATGAGCGGCGGCGGCCGCCCCGTAAGGGACGGCCGCCGCCGCTCGGTGGAGGAACCGCCGGAGGCGCTACCGCTTCAGGGCCCGCTCGATCGTCCGCATCACCTCGTCCAGCGGGGCGTCCGTGCGGGCCACCATCACCACCACGTCCTCCTCCTCGCTCTTGGGGGAGACCGTGGCCGCCGGGAGGCCCGTGGCGGGGCGGCCGGCGATGCCGGTGCCGAACGTCTGGCGCACGATCTCGAAGGCGTGGTCGAGCTGGGCCTCCACATCGCCCTCGCCGCCCGCGCGCAGCCAGCGCCGCAGGACGTGGTTGTGGGCGGTGACCACGGCGGAGGCGGCGACCTCCGCGAGCAGGGGGTCGTCGTTGCCGTCGTGGTGCGCGCCCTCGTCGAAGTGGCCCAGCAGATAACGGGTGAAGAGCCGCTCGTAGCGGGCCACCGAGGCGATCTCGCGCTCGCGCAGGGCGGGCACCTCACGGGTCAGCCGGTAGCGCTCCACGGAGACCGCGGGGGAGGCGGCGTACATCCGCATGACCTCCTTGATCCCCCGGCACACCGTGTCCAGCGGGTGTTCATGCGGCGGCGCCGCGTCCAGCACGTCCGCGGCCCGCACCAACGTGTCGTCGTGGTCCGGGAAGATCGCCTCTTCCTTGGAGCGGAAGTGGCGGAAGAAGGTGCGGCGGGCGACCCCCGCTCTCGCCGCGATCTCATCGACCGTCGTCGCCTCGTAACCCTGCGTGGCGAACAACTCCATCGCCGCGGCCGCCAGTTTGCGGCGCATGGTCAGGCGCTGCGCGCTGGCCCGGCGGGCTCCGGCGCCGCCGCCGCCGGAGGGGCCGGAGCGGTTCACAGGTGGCGTACGAGCGGCCTTCAGAGGCTGGGACATGTGGGGAACGTACTGCATTTCCGGGGGCGATGCCCCCTGGCCCCCGTCTGGTGCGCGGTCTGGTGCGCGGTGCTCGTGCGGGGGCGGACCCGCGGAGGGATCCAGCAGGCCGCCCCACCCCGGCCGCTCCTCAGGCCTTCGCATACTCGCGGAAGCCGCGCCCCGTCTTCCGTCCCAGGCATCCCGCCGCGACCAGGTGTTCCAGCAGCGGCGCGGGCGCCAGGCCCGGCTCGCGGAACTCCTGGTGCAGCACCTTCTCGATGGCCAGGGACACATCCAGGCCCACCACGTCCAGCAGCTCGAAGGGGCCCATCGGATAGCCGCCGCCGAGCTTCATCGCGGCGTCGATGGCGTCTGGCGAGGCGTAGTGCTCCTGGACCATCTTCACCGCGTTGTTGAGGTACGGGAACAGCAGGGCGTTGACGATGAAGCCCGCCCGGTCGCCGCAGTCCACCGGGTGCTTGCGCACCGCCCGGCACACCGCGTGCGCCGTGGCCCGCGCCTCCTCCGCCGTGAGGACCGTGCGCACCACCTCGACCAGCTTCATCGCGGGCGCCGGGTTGAAGAAGTGCAGGCCGACCACGTCCTGCGGGCGCGAGGTCGCCCGGGCGCAGGCGATGACCGGCAGCGACGAGGTCGTGGTGGCCAGCACCGCGCCCGGCTTGCAGACCTTGTCGAGCGTCGCGAAGAGCTGCTGCTTGACGGCCAGGTCCTCCGCGACCGCCTCCACGGCCAGGTCCACGTCCTCGAAGGCGTCCAGCGACGCGGCCAGGACGATCCGGGCCAGCGCCTCCTGGCGGGCCTGCTCGGTCAGCCGGCCCTTGGCCACCGATCTCGCCAGGGACCTGGCGATCCTGTCCTTCGCCGCCTCCGCCTTCCCCGGGGTGCGGGCGGCCAGCACCACGTCGTGGCCCGCCTTGGCGAAGACCTCGGCGATCCCGCTCGCCATGGTGCCCGAGCCCGCGACCCCCACCGCGCGGACCTCCCGCGCGGCGGCCCGGGCCGCCCCGGCCGGGTCCGGCGTCAGCGCGTCCGGGACCACCACCCCGCTGCCGGGCGCCTCGTACGTGTAGAAGCCCCGGCCCGCCTTGCGGCCGGTCAGCCCGGCCGCGGCGAGCTGGCCCAGGACGGGCGCGGGCGCGTGCAGCCGGTCGCCGGAGGCCGCGTACATCGCCTCCAGGACGGTCCGGGCCGTGTCGATGCCGACCAGGTCGAGCAGCGCCAGCGGCCCCATCGGCAGGCCGCAGCCCAGCCGCATCGCGGCGTCGATGTCCTCGCGCGCCGCGTACTTCGACTCGTACATCGCGGCGGCCTGGTTGAGATAGCCGAACAGCAGCCCGTCGGCGACGAACCCCGGCCGGTCGCCCAGCGCCACCGGCTCCTTGCCCAGGTCGCGGGCGAGCGCGGTGACCGCCGCGACGGCCGCCGGGGCGGTCAGCACGCTGGAGACCACCTCGACCAGCTTCATGGCGGGCGCGGGATGGAAGAAGTGCAGGCCCAGCACGCGCTCCGGGTGGGCGGAGTCGGCGGCCAGCCGGGTCACGGACAGGGCGTTGGTGCCGGTCGCCAGGATCGCGTCGGGCCGCACCACGGAGTCCAGGGCGGTGAGGACCTCGTGCTTGATGTCGTAGCTCTCCGGCACGACCTCGATCACCAGATCCGCGCCGGCCGCGGCCCGCAGATCCGTGGAGACCCGGAAGCGGGCCAGCGCCGCCTCCCGCTCCCGCTCGGTCATCCGCTCGCGGCGCACGGCGCGGGCGGTGGCTGCCTCCAGCGCGGCGACCGCCCGGCGGGCGGCGCTCTCGCTGATGTCGACGCCGATCACCTCGCGGCCCGCCCGGGCCAGCAGCTCGGCGATTCCGGTGCCCATCGTGCCGAGACCGATGACGGCCACAGTAGTGAGCGGGGCCCCGGAGGGGGAGAGATCTGGGGTGGGCGTACGGCCGGGCGCGGGGCCGGACGTACGGCCGGAGGTACGGCTGGCGTCGGTGGTCGGAAGACGGTCCATCGCGGACTCCAGAGGGTGTTCCCCGGACGCGGGGATGAAGTGACGACTGAGAGGAGCTTTCGGTCATGCACGGCGGGCTGACACGAAACTCCGACGGAAGGGCTTGCACGCTCCCTGACGAACAGCGCCACACGGAGCAGACTGCCCGTGGGAGACACGCGGCCGGCCCTGTCCCGGGGCCACGCCGTACCGAACCGCACTGCCGAACCGACTTCACCCGGCGGCTGCGTCACCAGGCCGCCAGAGCAGGGGTGCTGCTCGTGTCGCCAGTTTAACCGGCGGGTAACCAAGACGCCAGAGCTTGTTTCGTGACCCGCGCGCCGGGGCGCCGGTCACCGGGGAGGGGAGACCACCACATGGACGAAGAATTCCGCGTACTCACCGACCGGGTGCGGGCCTCGCTCTCGTCCCCGGAGGAGGCCAGGGCCCACGCGTCGCTGCTCGCGCTCGTACGGCAGGGCACCCCCGCCGCCCGCGAACAGCTCGCCCGCATCCTCGTCGCGCCCGAGCAGCCCCTGTGGGCCCGGGAGACCGCCGCCTTCGTGCTCGGCAGCGCGGGCGACCGCCGCGCCTTCGAGACCCTCGTCCTCCTCCTCAACTACCGCGAACCGGCCCGCTGCGCGACCGCCGCCCGCGTCCTGGCCCGCCTCGGCGACCCGCGCACCGCCCGCGCGGCGGCCGCCCTGGCCACCAACCCGCTGCGCACCGCCTACTCCCTGCACCCCATCCGGCTGCTCGTCGAGCTGCGCGCCCCCGAGTCCGTCCCCGCTCTCGTCGCCGCGCTCGAACGCCAGTTGGCCGCGCGCGACCGGCACTGGCCGATCGCCCGGGCGTGCGTCGAGGGCCTCGGCGCCATCGGCGACGAACGCGCCGTTCCCGCCCTGACCGCCGCGGCCCGCCACCCCCGCCTCAGCGCGGCCGCCGCGGCGGCCATGGCCCGGATCAGCGGCGGAGGCACCCTGACAGCCGACGCCCCCGCCACCGACACCCCCACCACCGGCACCCGCCGCCCGGCCCCGAACAAATCCGGCCGCACGCGGGTGCGCTGACGCGCGCGGCGCGGGTGCGGCCCCGGGGTGGGCGGCGCGGGCACGGCCCCGCCCCGGAGGCTGCCACCGGCGGTCGCGCGCCCCGGCGGCCCGGGGCCGCCGACGCGACAGGGCGGTTACGCGGGGGCGGGGATTCGGTTACGCGGGGGCGGGGGACCGGTTACGCGGCGGCGGGGGCGAGTTCGCGGGCGTACCGGACCTCGGGCACGGACACGCCCTCCACCTCGTACGCCTCCGTCCCGCCGTCCGGGGCGAAGCCCGCGCGCTCGTAGAAGCGGCGGGCGCGGTCGTTGCCCGCCAGGACCCACAGCCGCAGCCGCGGGAAGCCGCGTTCCGACAGGCGGGCGACCGACTCCGTCAGCAGCAGCCGCCCGATGCCGGCGCCGACCAGGTCGGGCCGTACGTAGAGGGCGTACAACTCCGCGTCGCCCGACGGCAGATCGCGGTCGCGATACGGACCGAAGCACGCCCAGCCGACCACCTCGCCGACGCCCGAGCCGACCACCTCGCCGGCGCCCGTCTCGGCGACCACGTTGACCACGTCGCCCACGCCTCTGGAGAAGAACTCGCGCCGCCGGCACGCGTCCTGCTCGACGCTCATGCCGTCCAGGTGCGCCTGCGGTATCAGCCCCCGGTACGCCACCTGCCACCCGCGCACCCGCACCGCCGCGACCGCGTCGATATCCGCTTCCGTCATCTCCCTCACGCGCACGCCGTCCATCCGTCCACCGTAGGCGGCTTGACCCTGCCGCCGGCGGCAAGGTCGCAGGATCCCGGCCATGAACCACATCAGCGACACCGACCACGGCTCCGGTCCGGCCGCCCTCCCGTTCGACGGCAGGGTCGCCCTCGTCACCGGCGCGGGCACCGGGATCGGCCGGGCCACCGCCCGGGCCCTCGCCGCGCGGGGGGCGCTCGTGGTGGCGGTGGGGCGGCGCCCCGCGCCGCTGGACGAGACGGCGGAGGGCCACCCGCGGATCCGGCCCCTGGCGGCCGACATCACCGCGGAGGGCGCCCCCGAGGACATCGTGCGGCGCGTGATCGAGACCCACGGGCGGCTGGACGTGCTGGTCAACAACGCCGCGATCGTGCGCGGCGCGCCACTGGGCGGCCTCACCCCCGAGCTGGCCGCCCCGCTGCTGGCCACCAATCTCCTCGCGCCCGTCCTGCTGACCCAGGCGGCCCTCGCCCCGCTGGAGGAGACCGGCGGGGTGGTGGTGAACGTCAGCACCTCGGTCGGGCAGCGCGCCTGGCCGGGCAACTCCTTCTACGCGGCGACGAAGACGGCCCTCGAAACCCTGACCCGCAGCTGGGCCGTGGAGCTGGCGCCGCGCGGGGTCCGGGTGGCGGCCGTCGCGCCCGGCGCGATCGAGACCCCCATCGGGGAGCACCAGGGGCTGACCCCCGAACAGCGCGCGAGGGTCCGGGCCTGGCAGCTGGCCCACACCCCGCTGGGGCGGATCGGGCGGCCGGAGGAGGTGGCGTGGGCCATCGTCCAACTCGCCTCGCCGGGGGCGTCGTTCGTGACGGGAGTCGTGCTGCCGGTGGACGGCGGGGCGGTGGTCGGCTGAGGGCCCCGCCGTCCGGTGGACGTATCGCCTGGCAACCGCATCGCCTGGTAGCTGTATCGCCTGGTAAAGATTGCACCGGAGGTGGGACCGGTGCGGATCGGGGAGCTGGCGAAGGCGACGGGCGCGACGCCGCGCGCGCTGCGCCACTACGAGCAGGCGGGGCTGATCACGTCCGCGCGCGAGCACAACGGCTACCGCGTCTACGACGAGCGCGCCGCCGTCCGGGTCCGCAACATCCGACACCTGCTCTCCGTGGGCCTCACGCTGGACGATGTCCGCTGCTTCCTGCCCTGCCTGGACGGCGACATGACGAGCGCCAGGCCCGCCGCCGAGGGGCTCAGGATCGCCCGCGAGCGGCTCGCCGTCCTCGACGCGCGCATCGCCGCCCAGGTCGAGGCCCGCGACCGCCTGGCGGCGGCCCTGAGCCGGGCGGACCCTCACAGCAGCGTCAGCTGATCCGGCACGCCGGCGGCGGAGCCGGACTCGGCGCCGGTCCCGGGGCCGGCGCCGGGGCCGGCGCCGGCCGGGGCGGGGGGTGCTTCCCGGGCGCCCCGGTGCGCGCCCGCGCGGTAGGGGCCGATGCCGTACTCGTCGGCGAACTCGTGGACCATCCCGGTGATCCGCCGCTGGTACCACCGGGGCGCGTACGAGCCGCCCGCGTACAGCGCCTCGTACCGGCGCAGCAGGTGCGGGTGGTGGCGGGCCAGCCAGGCCGTGAACCACTCGCGGGCGCCGGGCCGCAGGTGCAGCACGAGCGGCGTCACGGAGGTGGCGCCGGCCGCCGCTATGGCCCGTACGGTCGCGCGCAGCCGCTCGGGGGAGTCGCCGAGGAAGGGGATCACCGGGGCCATCAGCACCCCGCACGGGATGCCGTGGTCGGCCAGGGTGCGCACCGCCTCGAGCCGCCGCTGCGGCGAGGGGGTGCCCGGCTCGACGGTGCGCCACAGCTCGGGGTCGGTGAAGCCGACCGAGACGGAGACGCCGATGTCGGTGACGCGGGAGGCGCGCCGCAGCAGCTCCAGGTCGCGCAGGATCAGGGTGCCCTTGGTGAGGATGGAGAAGGGGTTGGCGCGCTCGGTCAGGGCGGTGAGGATGCCGGGCATCAGCCGGTAGCGGCCCTCCGCCCGCTGGTAGCAGTCGACATTGGTGCCCATGGCGATGTGCTCGCCGCGCCAGCGGCCGGAGGCCAGCTCGCGGCGGAGCAGCTCGGGGGCGTTGACCTTCACGACGATCTGGGTGTCGAAACCGAGCCCGGTGTCGAGGTCGAGATAGCTGTGGGTCTTGCGGGCGAAGCAGTAGACGCAGGCGTGGGAGCAGCCGCGGTACGGGTTGACCGTCCACTCGAACGGCATCCGGGAGGCGCCGGGCACCCGGTTGACGATCGAGCGGGCGCGGATCTCGTGGAAGGTGATGCCGCGGAACTCGGGGGTGTCGAAGGTGCGGGTGGTCACCGCGTCGGCCGCGAAGAGGGCGGGCGCGGCGGCCCCGTCGCCGTCGGTCAGGTTGTCCCAGCGCATGGCGTGCACCTCCGGGTCTCGCTCCTCCCAGCATTAGAACACACGTTTGATTGATGGGAGAGGTGGCGGCGGCCCGCGTCCGCCGCCCCGGGGGAGGGTGACCGTGATCCCTGCTAGCCGCGTTCACCGAGCGCTGTCGGCCCCGCCGTCCACGGCCGGAGCTTGGCGGGGTTGCGCACCGACCAGATGCGCTTGATCCGGTCGCCCGCGATGTCGAACGCGTACACCGACACCGTGACCCCGTCCTGCTGGGCGATCAGGCCGGGCCGGCCGTTGACCGTGCGTTCCAGCAACGTCAGGTCGCCCAGCTTGCCCGCGAGGTTGACCAGGAAGCGCACGATCTGCCGGGCGCCCTCGATGGGGCGGAGCAGCGCGCCGGCGGCGCCGCCGCCGTCGGCGATCGCGGTGGCGCCGGGGTCGAGGAGGCCGATGAGGGCGTTGATGTCCTTGGCTTCCCACGCCTGCTTGAAGTTCCTGATGATGTCGGCCTGCCAGGCCACCGGAGTCGCGGGGGCCTGCGCCACGCGGATCCGGCGGCGGGCCGAGGACGCCAGCTGGCGGCAGGCCGCGGGGGTGCGGCCGAGGATCTCGGCCACCTCGGCGAAGGAATACCGGAAGACGTCGTGGAGGATGAACGAGACCCGCTCGGCCGGGGTCATCGATTCCAGCACGACGAGGAAGGCCATGTTGACCGACTCGTCGAGGGTGACCCGGTCGGCCGGGTCGGCGGTGATGCCGTCCGAGGGCCCGGCGTGCCACTCCGTGGGTTCGGGCAGCGGCTCGGGGATCCACTCTCCCACGTAGGTCTCCCGCCGGACCCGTGCCGAGGAGAGCACATTGAGGCAGAGCCGGCTGGTGACCGTGTTCAGCCAGGCCCCGGGGGAGGTGATGTCGTCCCGCTGCCGCGGGGGCAGGGCGTACCAGCGGGCGTAGGTCTCCTGGACGACGTCCTCGGCCTCGGCCAGCGAGCCGAGGAGCCGGTACGCGAGATTGATCAGGTGGCGCCGCTCGTTCATGACCGCGCTCTGGCGCGGGTCCGGCCGGCCGTCTCCTGGCTCGGAGGGGGTGGTCGCCATCGTGGTCACTGACTCCCTTGGTCGTGTCTGCCGTCATCCGTTCGACCGGACAGCGCGGTGAATTGTCAGGTCGGCGCGCGTCGCCCGACGTTGCGGGGTCCCTCCGCCGCCCGCGCCGCGGTCCTGCGCCGATTGGGCAAACTCGCAGCCGAGGTGGTTGGCTTGCCGCAGGCGAGGCGCCACGCGCCGGGGCGCCGGGCAATGAGTGGAGGAGAGCAATGGGCCAGGTCGAGGCCACCACCGAGCGGATCGTCACGGGAAGCCCCGAGGACGTGTTCGACGCGCTCGCCGACTACAGCGGGACGCGCGGCAGGCTGCTTCCGGAGCAGTTCAGCGAGTACGAGGTGCGCGAGGGCGGCGACGGTGAGGGCACGCTCGTCCACTGGAAGCTCCAGGCCACCAGCAAGCGGGTGCGGGACTGTCTGCTCGAGGTGTCCGAGCCGACGGACGGGCAGCTCGTCGAGAAGGACCGCAACTCCTCGATGGTCACCACCTGGACCGTCACCCCGGCGGGCGAGGGCAGGGCGCGGGTGCAGGTCACCACGGTCTGGCAGGGTGCGGGCGGCATCGGCGGCTTCTTCGAGCGGACCTTCGCGCCCAAGGGGCTGGCCCGTATCCATGACGCGGTGCTCGCCAAGCTCGCGGCCGAAGTCGAGAAGTAGGCGAGACGGCAGCCGGGACGGCACTCGAGATCTGGTCGAGAAGCAACTCCCGGCATCACCGGATCGGGTGGTTTCCCCCGCGCTGTGATTGCGTGGCCGCACACCCTCCGACCGGGGCGAAAGCCCCTCATGTCCCTCTCCCCGCCGGTCAACGGCGATTCGTCGCGCTTGATCCCAGTTGTCGCGTAATGCGAGAAATGGGCGGCGGTGCAGGCGCGACGAGGGGAGAAGGACATGGGCGGGATCACCTGGACCCCCCTGGCCAAGGGGGACGAGCCGGGACGTGCTGCCGCCCCCGCGCCCGCCTGGGCCAGGACGGCGTACGAGGCGGCGCGGGAGACGGCGCACCAGGCAGGGCGCGAGGCGTCGGCGCCCTCGGCGTACCCGGCATCCCCGGCGCCCCCGCCATCCCCGGCGTATCCGGCGGCGAAGGAGCCCGGCTGGGACGTCAGGGAGGCCCAGGACGCCCGGGAGGCCCAGGACGTCAGGGAAGCCCGGGAGGCGCGGGAAGCCCGGGGCCCCGGGGCGGCGGACGGCGCTCCGGGCGGGCTCAGCCCGGCCCGGGTGCGGATGGTGTTCCTCGGGCTGGTGCTCACGCTGCTGCTGGCGGCCCTCGACCAGACCATCGTGGCCACCGCCCTGCCCAAGGTGGTCGGTGAACTGCACGGCCTTGACCGGATGCCGTGGACCGTCACCTCTTATCTCCTCGCCTCGACCATCGGGCTGCCGGTCTACGGCAAGCTGGGCGACCTCATGGGGCGCAAGGGCGTCTTCCTCTTCGCCATCGCGGTCTTCGTGCTCGGCTCCGCGCTGGCGGGCTGGTCCCGCACGATGAACGAGCTGATCGCCTTCCGGGCGGTCCAGGGCGTGGGCGCCGGAGGCCTGATGATCGGCGTCCAGGCGATCATGGCGGACATCGTCCCGGTCCGCCAACGCGGCCGCTACATGGGGCTCATCGGCGCCGCCTTCGGCCTCGCGTCGGTCGCCGGGCCCCTGCTCGGCGGGTTCTTCACCGACCACCTGTCCTGGCGCTGGTGCTTCTACGTCAACGTGCCCTTCGGCCTGGTGACGATGGCCGTCGTGACCCTCGCGCTCAAGCTCCCCAGGCCCGTCCGGCGCGGGCGCTTCGACTATCTGGGCGCGCTGCTGCTGGCCGCGTCCTCCACCTGCCTGGTGCTGCTGACGAGTTGGGGCGGCACCGAGTACCCGTGGCGGTCCCGCGTCATCCTCACGCTCGCGCTCGGGGCGCTGGGCAGCGCGATCCTGTTCGCCGTCGTCGAGGCCGTGGCGCCCGAACCGCTCATCCCGCTGCGGCTGTTCCGCGACTCGGTGTTCTGTGTCACCGGGCTCATCGGCGCGGTCGTCGGCGTGGCGCTGTTCGGGGCCGCCAGCTATCTGCCGACCTTCCTCCAGATGGTCGACGGCGTCAGCGCCACCGAGTCGGGGCTGCTGATGCTGCCCATGATGGGCGGCATGGTCGTGGCGTCCATCGCCTCCGGCCAGCTCATCAGCGGCACCGGCCGGTACCGGATCTTCCCGATCCTCGGCGGGGCGGCGTCCGCGGTCGGCATGTGGCTGCTGTCCCGGCTGTCGGAGGACACCTCCCGCCAGGACTACAGCCTGTGGATGGGGGTCCTCGGGCTCGGCGTCGGGCTGGTCCTGCCGGTGCTGATCCTCGCCGTCCAGAACTCCGTACGCCCCGCCGACCTCGGCACCGCCACCAGCGCCAACAACTACTTCCGGCAGATGGGCGGCAGCGTCGGCGCGGCCGTCTTCGGCACCCTCTTCGCCCACCGCCTCGCCGACCGGCTCGCGGTCGAACTCCCCGCCGGCGGCGCGGACCCGGGGGCGGCCGGCGCCGGAGGGCTGCCCGACCTGCCCGACCCCGAGTCCGTCACGCCGCAGCTGGTGCACTCGCTGCCCGGCCCGCTGCGCGACGGCTACATCGCGGCGTACGCCGACGCCATGCCGCGGATCTTCCTCTATCTCGTGCCGGTGCTCGTCCTGGGCTTCCTGCTCGCCTTCCTGCTGAAGGAGAAACCTCTGGTGTCCCACACCGACTTTGCCGTCCAGCAAGACCCCGTCGTCCCGGCCGCGCGCACCGTGCCCAGGACCGCGCCCGCGCCCACCACCGCCGGTGTGCCGGTCTGCGGCACCGTCCAGCACCACGACGGCACCACGGTCCCGCGCGCCGCGCTCACCCTCATCGATGTGGCGGGGCGCCAGATCGGGCGCGGGGCCACCGGGGAGGACGGGCGGTACGCGCTGAGCACGCCGGGCGCCGGCTCGTACATCCTGATCGCCGCGGCCGGCGGCCACCAGCCGCGGGCGGTCAGCGTCACCGTCGGCGACCGCCCGGTCGACCTGGACGTCGTGCTCGGCGGCGCGGGCCGGCTGGCCGGGACGGTGCGCACCGCCGACGGCGCGCCGGTGCGGGACGCGACCGTCACCCTCACCGATGTGCGCGGCGAGGTCGTCGCCACCACCCGCAGCGGGCGCGACGGCGGCTATGTGATCGCCGAGTTGGTGGCGGGCGAGTACACCCTCGCCTCCAGCGCCCCCGCCTTCCGCCCCGCCGCCCTCCCGGTCACCGTCCAGGCCTCCCGCGAGACCCGGCAGGACATCGAGCTGGCGGGCGGAGCGGTGCTGCGCGGCGTGGTGCGCGCGGGCGGCGGACGGCTCGTCGAGGACGCCCGCGTCACGCTGCTGGACGCGGCCGGCAATGTCGTGGACACCGCGACCACCACGGCGGACGGCGCCTTCCGCTTCGTCGACCTCTCGGCGGGCGAGTACACGGTGATCGCGGCCGGCTACCCGCCGGTCGCCACCGTCCTCCAGGTCGCGGGCGGCGGCCGCACCGAGCGGGACCTCCAACTCGGCCACGAGGACTGAGGGATCCGGGGCACGGGACGGCGGCTTTCCCGTGCCCTAGACTTCCCGGCCACTGGCGAGAACGCGACGCCGAAGGCACGCGAGGAGGAGTCGGCATGGCAACGGGGGGATGGGGTCCGCCGAACGGGCCCGGGCAGGGAGGCAACGGCTGGGGGCCGCCGCCGGCACCGGCACCGGATCCGTACGGACCGCCGCCGGCGCCGTATCCGGCGCCGCAGCCGTACGGGCCGCCGCCGCCGAACCCGTACGGGCCGCCCCCGCCGCCGCCCGGCCCCTACCGGCCGGCGCCCGCGGGCCGGCGCTGGTACCGGCGGGTGCCCTTCCTCTCCTTCCTCTTCCCCCTGCTCCGCCTGGCGCAGCGGCCCGCGCGGAAACTGTTCGACCAGGACGGCGGCGCACGCGTCCACGACCCCGTGGTCGACCGCGTCCAGATCACCCGCACGGTGCTCGGCGTCCTCGCGACGTTCGCGCTCTACTACATGTACGGATCGGACGACGACCTGAAGGACCAGGCCAGCGAGAGCGCCGCCCAACTCATCATGACCCCGGTCCTGCTCCTCGTCGCCGGACCGGTGATCGTCGCCCTCTTCATCCGCTACGCGCCCCCGGAGCGGAGGCGGTTGCTGCGCTCCCGGCTGAGTGTCCCGGCCAAGACCGTCGGCTGGTACGTCCTGACCGTGGCCGTCCTCGGCGCCACCCTGTGGGTGGGCTTGGCCAACATCGACGCGATGGAAGGGCTGCACGGGGTGTGGCTGTTCGTGGCCGCCGTCCCGGCGCTCTGGTTCGTGCTGTGGCTGCTGCCGTTCTTCTTCATGGCCTCGGCCTACGTCGCCCGCTCCGCCTTCAACACCGCCTATGTGCACGCCGCGCTGCCGGCCGTGATCACCGTGGTGATGGTGTGGATCATCGCCGTCATGAACGCGACCGGGAGCGGTATGCCGGGCGGGCCGCTGTGGGCCCAGTTCTGCTCCCTGTTCGGCGGCCCGCTCTCGGTGACCGCGCTCTCCCTGTGGGAGCTGCGCCGACTGCGCACGCGCCACGGCGTGACCATACGGGGCTGACCATGCGCGGCTGAGACGCCGGCCGCGGCATCCCCCTATTCGGGTGTTGCGGCGCGCGCCGGGGCACGACGGTCGTACCGTGGGTAGCGGTGGCGCAGATCTTGCCTGGCTAAGGAGTTTTCCGCCGATGGACCGTGGCATGTCGCGCGGCGACGATGAGCTGGGCGGGGCACCCCGGGTGCCGGCGCAGCGCGGTGGTGAGCCCGGGCGGATGCCGCTCGCGGTGGTGATCATCGATGCCGAGGGGCTGGTGACGCACTGGAGTTCGGGGGCGCGCCGGCTCTTCGGCCCGGCCCGTGAGGAGGCCGTGGGCCGCCCGGCGGTGGATCTGCTGCCGGTCTCGGGCGCGCTCGGCGGCGCGGGCTGGCAGGGCGGGGCGCCGCGCCACCCCGCGACCGGGTACGCCACGGCCGGGCGGGCCCGGATGGCGGATCGGGAGCACGGCCAGGTCGAGGTGTTGTGGTGGGCGTATCCGCTGGTCGGCCCGGGCCCCGAGCGGCTGCTGGTGCTGGCGGCCGACGCCTCGCGCCTGGCCGCGGCCGAGCGCGGGTCCGGCGGGGAGCGGGAGCGGTTCTCGCCCGGCTTCGCGCTGCACACCGAGTTCCCCGGCGCGGACCGGCTCGCCGGGCGGCTGCCGGACATCCTGCCCAACATGGGCCCGGTCAGGGGCGGCCGGATCGTCTCGCAGATCCTCGAACTCGGCTATCCGGTTCTAGAAATCAGCAAGTACGAGCGGGTGCCGGTGACGCCGGACTGGGGCAGGCCCCGGTATCGCGAGCGGCAGGCGCGCCAGGAGGCGGCACGGCGTGCGGCCTCCGCCGGGGGAGCGCGGGAATTACCGGGCGCCCCCGGCGCCCCGTACACATCCGCACCCGAAGAGCCCGACACGCTCGACGAGGTCGATCTGGAGTACGCCGCCGTCCGCGAGCGCCTGGAGTTCCTCAACGAGGTCAGCGGGCGCATCGGCACCTCCCTCGACCTCGCCCGCACCATCCGCGAGGTCACCAGCGCCGCCGTGCCCCGCTTCGCCGACTTCGCCGGCACCCATCTGCGCGCCCAGGTGCTGGCCGGCGAGGGGTTCCCCGACGGCCCGCCCGACGTCACCACCGTCTGGCACCGGGTGTGGGTCGAGCACAACGACGAACCGGGCCGCTGGGACGACACCGTGCCGGTCGGGGAGTCCATCGCCTTCCCCGAGCACACCCCGTTCTTCCAGTGCATGGTCACCGGCGAGCCCGTGCTGATCCCGTACGTCGACGACGTGCTGGGCGACCGGATCGCCGCGCAGTTCGAGAAGCGGGACCTGAGGCCGCTGATCAACGGCCGGTCGCTGCTGATCGTGCCGCTGAAGGCGCGCGATGTGGTGCTGGGCTTCATGGTGCTGATGCGCCGCCCCGGGCGGGAGCGGTTCCACGACATGGACCGTACGACGGGCGCCGAACTCGCCGCCCGCGCGGGCCTGGTGCTCGACAACTCCCGCATGTACACCTACCAGGAGAACGTCGCCGAGACGCTTCAGGACAGCATGTTGCCGCAGGTCACCCCGCACATGGCGGGCTGCGACATCGCCACCCGCTATCTGCCGGGCACCCGGCTCGGCCGGATCGGCGGCGACTGGTTCGACTGCGTCAAGCTGCCCGGCTCGCGGACCGCGCTGGTGGTCGGGGATGTGATGGGCCACGGGCTCAACTCGGCGGCGATGATGGGCCAGTTGCGTACCGCCGTACAGACCCTGGCGGCCCTCGACCTGCCGCCCGCGCAGCTGCTGCGCCACCTCGACGACCTCGCGCGGCGGCTCGGCGAGCACTACCTCGCCACCTGCCTGTACGCGGTCTACGACCCCATCCGCTCCGAGTTGCTGATCTCCAACGCGGGCCATGTCCCCCCGGTGCTGGTGCGCGCCGGGGACGGCCGCAGCGAGCTGCTCGACCTGCCGACCGGGGCGCCCATCGGGGTCGGCGGGGTGCCCTTCGAGACGGCCCTGATACGGGTGGCGCCGGGCGACCGGCTGGTGCTGTGCACGGACGGCCTGGTGGAGGTGCGCGGCCAGGACATAGGCGCCGGGCTCGCCGCGCTGTGCGCGTCCGCCGCACACCCGGCCGCCTCGATGGACGAGGCGTGCGACACCATCATCCGCGCCCTCAACACCCAAGGTGGCCGCAAGGACGACGTGGCGCTGCTGATGGCCCGGCTGAACGGCGTCCCGGCCCACGACGTGGCCCGGTGGCGGCTCGCCCTGGACCCCGGGGAAGTGGGCCGGGCGCGGCGGCTGGTGCGCGAGCGGCTGCTGCGATGGGGCCTGCCGGAGGCCGTGGAGACTACCCAACTGCTGGTCAGCGAGGTCGTCACCAATGCGATACGGCACTCCCACACCCATCACGTGGTGCTGCGCCTGGTGCGCACGGAGGCGCTGCTGTGCGAGGTGGCCGACGACGACCACGAGCTTCCTGCGCTGCTGAGCGCGGGCCCCGACGACGAGGCGGGGCGCGGGCTGCGGGTGGTCAGCGCCCTGGCGCGGGAGTGGGGCAGTACCCGGACGGCCCAGGGCAAGACCGTCTGGTTCGAACAGGCCCTCTCCCACCGCGCCAGGGGGCCTCTCATACCGAGGAGTGGCGGATGACCGTGTCGGAGCGCTACCGGCAAGCGTGGGAAGGCTACTGGCGGAACACCTCGGACGCGCCGGGCGAGGCCATCTGGGACACGGACCCGTCGCTGGCGGCGATTCCGCACCTGCGGCTGCTGACCCCGTACGCCGACACCGGACTGCCGATCGTGGACCTCGGCTGCGGCAACGGCACCCAGACCCGCTGTCTGGCCGCCCACTTCCCGCGCGCCCTCGGCGTGGACCTGTCCCGGGCGGCCATCGACCACGCGCGGCGCGCCGATACGGCGAAGGTGGCCGAGTTCGAGCAGCTCAACCTCACCGACGCCGAGGCCGTACGCGAACTGCACGAGCGCCTCGGCGACGCCAACGTCTACCTGCGCGCGGTCATCCACCAGAGCGACCCGTCGGACCGGCGGCCGGTGGCCGAGGCGGTGGCGACCTTACTGGGGCGGCGCGGGCGGGCGTTCGTGGCCGAGCTGACCGAGGAGTCCAAGACCGTACTGCGGTTGGCCGCCCAGGACCCCGGGGGCCCGCCGCCCAAGCTCCGCCGGGTGTTCGACCACGGCCTGCGCCCCGCCGACGCGCAGGACGCGGAGGTGCCGGAGCTGCTGCGCGAGGCGGGGCTGACCGTGCTGGCCCAGGGGCCCACCACCCTGCCGCAGACCGAGTACCGGGCGGACGGGACGCGGATCGACCTGCCGGCGCGGTGGTTCGTGGTGGCTCCGGGCACCGCTCCGCCCGGCGAGGCCTCCCGGGCCTGAACGCCACGGTCATCATGCCCGTTCGGCGGTGGTGGCCCCGTGACGAGCCGCCGGTGTCCGCGTGGCGGAGGCGAGGAGCGCCAGTTTGTCGGCGCTGTCGCTGCCGGGGTCCGGGTGGTAGATGACGAGCGTCTGGCCCGCCGTGCCGCTGCCGCCGATGCCCAGCCGCTCCCGGTTGAGCCGGAGGAGACCGACCTGGGGGTGGTCGAGGTGCTTGAGTTCACCCTCGCACGCCACCACGTCGTGGCGTGCCCAGAGCCGGCTGAAGCGGGGGCTGGCGAGGGAGAGTTCGCCGACGAGCTCGATGAAGCGGGGGTCGTCCGTGTCGGTGCCGACGGACGCGCGGAAGCCGGCCACCAGGCACCCGGCGGCGTCCTCCCAGTCCGAGTAGAGGGCCTGTTCGGCGGGGTCGAGGAACGCGTCCCGCAGGCGGTTGGCCCCCGTCGTGAGGCGCGGTGACACGGCGGTCGCCAAGGCGTTGGCGGCGAGGACGTCGAGATAGCGGCCCTCGACGTAGGCCGGGAAGGGGAGCGCGGCGACGAGCCCCGCTATGCCCGGCGGGACCGTCTCCTTCCGGGCGCGCCGCCGGCGCCGCCGGGGCTTCTCGGCGCCGAGGCTCAGCAGGTACGCCGTCGCGTCGTCGTCGAGTCGGAGCACGCGGGCGAGGGACTCCAGGACCTGCACGGAGGGGTTGCGGTCGCGGCCCTGTTCCAGGCGCAGGTAGTAGTCGGCGCTGATGCCGGCGAGCATCGCGACCTCTTCCCGGCGCAGGCCCGGCACGCGCCGTATCCCCACCACGGGGATACCGGCCTGTTCGGGAGTGACCAGCTCACGGCGCGCGCGTATGTAATCGCCCAGCGGGTTTCGTTCGTCGGCCATCCCACCACCGTAATGCGCGCGATCGGGCGCCTGCCTGGTCCTGTCACCCCCAGGATCGCGGGGGCCCTGGCTGGGGCGGGGCCCGGGCGGCAGCGTGTTCGGCGGCCCACCGGGCCGAACACCGCGAGGAGCGAAGACATGACAACGTATCTGCTGGTACACGGGTCCTGGCACAGTGGCCGGGCCTGGGACCGCGTGGTCCCGCTGCTGACGGCGGCCGGACATCGGGCGATCGCGCCGTCCCTGACCGGCTACGGCGACAAGGCGCATCTGCTCGGCCCCGAGGTGGGGCTCGACACCCACGTCGAGGACGTCGTCCGGCTGATCACCGGGGAAGACCTCACCGATGTCGTGCTCGTCGGCCACAGCTACGCCGGGCTGGTCATCTCGTCCGTGACCAACCAGATACCGGAGCGGATCGCGCACCTCGTCTACCTCGACGCGATGGTCCCGGAGCACGGCGAGACGGCGGCCGATGTCCTCCCCGTCGCCCAGAAGGTGATCGACCGTGCCCTGGCGTCCGAGAGCGGCTGGCGCGTGCCGCCGCCGCCCGAAATGCCGGGTCCCGCCGGTCTGTTCGGCGTCACCGACCCGGAGGACGTGGCGTGGCTGCGCACCATGCTGTCGGATCAGCCGGTGCGCTGCCTCCAGCAGCCGGTCCGGCTGGACAACCCGGCAGTGAACGGGATCGCGCGGACGCACGTCCACTGCACCGCCGTCGAGCTGGACGGCTTCGTCCGGCGCCCCGTCCCCGCGACCCAGCCGAACGGCTCCCCCTCTCAGGTGTGGGAACTGCCGACCGGCCACGACTGCATGATCACCATGCCGGTCGAACTCACCGACCTCCTGCTCAAGCTCGGCTGAAGGCGGGCCTCAGCGTCCCGCGCGCAGCGTGATGACGGTGGCCGTGCCGAGTGAGCCCGCGGTGCGGATCGTACGGGTCGTGGTGGCCCGCCCGCCGATGAGGCGCCGCAGGGAGGCGGGGCCGGGCTGGAGCCGGCCCCGCTCGAACAGGACCAGGCTCACCTCGACCCCGGAGGGCGGCGACATGCGCCGGTACTGGCCGTAGGTGACCGCGTCGCAGCCCGAGTACCAGCCGAGGTCGGGCTCGTAGCCGGTGACCAGCAGGCAGGGTCGGTCGCCCGCGAGCTGCCGGGCCACGGCGACGGTGGACAGGTGTTGGGCGTGCGGGCCCGGAGTGGCGGCGTGCGCCACGTACTGGGCGGTCGCCGGCACGGTGACGGCGGCCAGCGCGGCGACGGCGGTGAGCACGGTCGCGGACCAGCGGCCGGCCGCCTCGGCGAGGGTCTGCACGCCGAGCACGGTCAGCAGGGCGACGGACAGGTAGACGAAGCGGGGCTCGCCGTCCGTGGCCACGCCGAGCATCACGAAGGTGAGGACGGCGGTCAGGCCCAGGAACACGCGCCGCCGGTCGTGGGGCCGCGGCCGGTGGTGGCGGCGGCGCCGGAGCGCGGCGCCCAGCCCCCACAGCCCGGCGGCCATCAGGACGGCGCCGAGGTCACCGGCCAGCCGGTACGGGAAGACGGACACGTAGTAGACGAGGCCGTCGCCCACATAGCTCCGGCCGGCCTGCTCGGTCGCGGAGAGGATCAGGCCGAGCGGGCTGCCCGTGACCTCGGTGGCGTAGACGAAGTGCGGTATCAGCCCGGCGACGAAGACGGCGGCGCACAGGGCGAGCCGGCGGCCTTGGGCCAGCCACGCCCGGGGGCCGTACGCGACGACGGCGGCGATGACGACGGCCCCGAGGGTGCCCACCACGCCGTACCGCAGATAGAAGGCCGCGAGGGCGGCGAAGGGCAGGACGGCCAGGGCCCGTGAACCCGGCTTCTCCTGGGCGCGGACGAGCAGGTGGACCACGATCAGCAGCAGGCCCGTGGCGCCGATGTCGTTGAGGAACTGCGGTACGCGGCGCAGGAAACCCAGCCCGCCGAGGAGCAACAGCGTGGCCACGACGGCCCGCCGGGGCGTGGTCAGCCGGGCGGCGACGAGATACGTCGTGGCGAGGGTGAACAGGACCAGCAGCAGCGCGACCACCCGCAGGGCGCCCACGTCGTCGTGGACGGCCAGGGCGAGCCGGCCGAGCGCGGGGAGCCCCACCGGGCGGTAGGTGCCCCAGCCCGCGTCCGGGGTGCCGTCGAGCCAGGAGCGGGCCTTGTTCGCGTACACCGCCTCCTCGTGGCCGATCAGCGGCTCGTGGTCCTGGAGAGCGGCCCACACGGCGGCGGCCGCCCCCAGCACCGCGACGGCGCCCGCCCACGCGGGTATGCGCCGCAGCCGGTCCGTGGCCCGGACGACCACGGGCGGCGGACCGGACGCCGCCCCGAATCCCCTTCCGGCGAGCAGCCACGCCGGGGTGGCGACGAGCAGCCAGGGCCAGGGCTGCCAGCCCGGAAGCCATCCGCCGACACCCACCGCGAGCAACCCCTGCTGCACGACGGCGGCGAGCGTCGTCACAACAGCCACCGCCAGGGCCACCCGGCGGCCCCACGGCGTCCTGGCCTTCCCGGACGCTTCCGGCGTGCCACGGACCGGGGCAGGGCGGATGGGGGCGGTGATGGGCACGGGACACCTCACGGCAGACGGCGGCAGGGAAGGGCCCGATGCTCTCCCGGAGCCGCTGAGACGACGCTGAAGGATCCTGAAGACCTCTTCAGGGGCGGCGGAAACGGCTGTGGATACTTGAGCGGTGCGGCTACTGGTGGTGGAAGACGAGGAAGGGCTCGCGGTCGCCCTGAAAAGGGGCCTGGAAGCGGCCGGATACGCGGTGGACGTGGCCCATGACGGCCTGGTCGGCCTGCACATGGCGCGCCAGAACCCGTATCAGGCGATCGTGCTCGACATCATGCTGCCCGGCCTCAACGGATACCGGGTCTGTGCCCGGCTCCGGGCGGAGGACATCGAGACGCCCATCCTGATGCTCACCGCCAAGAACGGCGAGTACGACGAGGCCGAGGCGCTGGACACCGGAGCCGACGACTTCCTCGCCAAGCCCTTCTCGTACGTGGTCCTCGAAGCCCGGCTGCGGGCCCTGCTCCGGCGCGGAGGCGCCCGCACCCGCACCGTGCTGCGCATCGGGGACCTGTGGGTCGACCCCGCCAACCGGACCAGCGGCCGTGGCGACGTCCGGATCAGGCTGACCGCCAAGGAGTTCGCGGTGCTCGAATGCCTCGCCCGGCGGGCCGGTGAAGTCGTCCCCAAGACAGACATCGTCGATCAGGTCTGGTCGGCCGATTTCGAAGGCGACCTGAACATCGTCGAGGTGTACGTGAGCGCCCTGCGCCGCAAGGTCGACGCGCCCTTCGGCCGCGCGTCGATCGAGACGGTACGCGGCATCGGCTACCGCATGACCGGCCATGCCGCCTGAAGCGCGCAAGCCGATCGCCCTCCGGGTCGGGCTCGCGGCGGCCTGTCTGCTCGTCGCGACCGCCGCGTACGCGCGGTACCCGGATGCCGTGGACCGGCTACGGCGGCCCGAGGCCGGGGCCCCGGCCATCATGCTGCTCGTCGGCGCCACGGTGTGGGCGTTCTCGCGCTCCGTCCGGCGGGCCCTGTCCCTGCGGCTGCGCTTCGCGCTCGTGGTCGGTGCCGGTACGGCCCTCCTCTTCGCCGGCGAACTGTGGTGGTCGGTCACCACCGGCGGCTCCGCGTTCGGCTACCTGCCCGGCCTCGGGTGGGGACTGGCGTTCTGGGCACCCCTCGTCGTCGTGGTCCTCGCCGCCACCGCGTGGATCGCGGCGGACCGGGCGCTGCGCCCCGTCGAGGCCATCCGCCGCGAACTGGAGGACATCACGGCCCGGTCGCTGGGCCGCCGGGTGCCGGTCGCGTCCTCGGCCCCGGCCGACGAGATCGCCCGGCTTGCTCGGACCGTCAATACGACCCTGGACCGGCTGGAGCGGTCCGCCGAACTCCAGCAGCGGTTCATCGCCGACGCCTCCCACGAACTGCGCAGCCCCCTCGCCGGGCTGCGGGCCTCCCTCGAATCGTCACTGACCCACCCGGAGGGGGTGGACTGGCAGGCCCGCGTGCGCGACGCGCTGCGGGACATCGTGCGGTTGCAGGACCTCAGCCACGATCTGCTGCTCCTGGCCCAACTGGACGGCGGCGCGCCCGTCGCCGACACGCGGGTGAACCTCACCGACCTCGCCCACGACCTCGCCGTGGAACACCTCCATCTGCCCCACCCCCGGCCCCTCGACATCCGCTGCGCCGCCGCCGACGACCCACCGGCCTGGGTCCGGGGCAGCGACGTCCAGCTCGAACGGCTGCTGCGCAACCTGCTGGGCAACGCCTGCCGTCACGCCGGCACCACGGTCGAGATCACGGTCCGTACCGAGCGCCACGAGAACGGGGCCACCGTCGTGTTCGAGGTCCGCGACGACGGCCCCGGCATCCCCGTGGCCGACCGGGAACGGGTCTTCAAACGCTTCAGCCGGCTGGAGGACGCCCGCACCCGGAAGTCCGGCGGGGCCGGGCTCGGCCTGGCCATCGCCCGCGAGATCGCGGTCCGCCACGGCGGCACCCTCCACTTCGCGGACGCCCCGCGCGGCGCGCGCGCCGTCGGCCGCCTGCCCTCGGCCACGACCACGGCCCCGGGCGGCGTCTAGCGGGTTTCGGCCCGGCGGTGCACGGCCGGGTTCAGTTCGGCCGGGTTCAGGTGGCCTGGTTCACGTGGCCCGGTCGATCAGGCCGAGCAGGCCCGCGAGGGTTTCCCGCTGCTCGGGGCCGAGGGCTCCGAAAATCTCCCTGAGCACCTGTTCACCGGTGCCATGGGCGGCGTCGAGCGCCGCGCTTCCCTCGTCGGTGAGGCTGACGAGTTTGGCCCGGCGGTCGGCCGGGTCCGGAGTGCGTGCGACGAGGCCGTCGCGTTCGAGGGCGTCGACCGTCTCGGTGACCGTGCGGGCGGCGAGGTCGAGTCGCTGGGCCAGCGCGGACTGGCGGAGCCGGCCCTGCTCGGCGAGCACCCGCAGGAGTTTCGTGCGCGCGAGGGACGGCCCTCGCTCGGTCATCCGGTCGTCGACCACCCGCCGCACCCGATGCGACAGGACCAGGAAGCGCATTCCCAGCTCCTCGGGCGTCACCGTGCCGCTCACCCGAACTCCTTCACTAGCCTAATGATGAGGTGCCTCACTATATTGCTGAGGTACCTCATTATCTGCCGAGGAGGATTCCCGTGAATCATCGACCCGTCGCCGTGATCACCGGTGCGACGAGCGGACTGGGCCGGCTCACGGCGCTGGAACTGGCCCGCCGTGGCACCGCGCCGGTCATCGTGGCCCGCAGCCGGGCGCGGGCCGACGAGCTGCGCCGCGACATCGAGGGCGTCGCGCCGGGCGGCGCCCCCGTCGAGGTGTTCCTGGCCGACCTGTCCTCGTTGCGCGACGTACGCCGGGCCGGGCAGGAGATCGCCGCCCGCTGCCCGCGCATCGACGTCCTGGTCAACAACGCGGGCGTACACGCCTTCTCCCAGCGGATCACCGCCGAGGGGCTGAGCGAGATGCCGGTGGTGAACTACCTCGCCCCGTGGCTCCTCACCCACACGCTCCGCGACGCGCTGATCGCCTCCGCCCCCGCGCGGATCGTCACCGTCGCCTCCGAGGCCGCCCGGCGCGCGGGCGGCCTCGACCCGGCGCGCGACCTGACCCTCACCGCCCCGTACGGGCGCCGCGCGTCGAGCCGCCTGTACGGGCGCACGAAGCTGATGGACATCATGTTCAGCGCGGAACTCGCCCGGCGGCTGACGGGTACCGGAGTCACGGCCAACTCCTGCGACCCGGGGTTCAACACCACCGGTCTCGGGCGCGACCTGCCCGGAGCCGGGGTGCTGGAGAAGGCGCTCACCCGCGCGGGCATCGGCGATCCACGGCGCGGCGCCGGCATCATCGTCCGGCTGGCCACCGACCCCGCGTTCGCCACGGTCACCGGCGGCTACTTCTCGGTGAAGGAGGCCAGGCCGTTGGAGTGTCCACCGCCGGGCCGGAGCGCCGAGACCCGGCGCGAGCTGTGGGAGGAGACGTCCCGCCTGGTCGAGAAGATCCTGGGCATCACCTTGTGACGCGCGCTCCGGGGCCCGCTTGGGAGGTCCGAGCGGTCAGCTCGGGGCCGGGGTGGGCGTGTCGTCGGCCTTGATGTCGAAGTTGATCTTTTTGCCGTCGACTGAGATCACCGTGACCGTCACGCCCAGGGTGCTGCCGTCGGCCGCGGTGAGCTTGCACCGGGTCGTGGTGTCGGCCTTGCCCACGAGGGGCGGCAAGTCGCGTTACGCGCCGTGGTAGAGGCGGTCCAGGTCGATCAGCTCGATCGAGGGGTCGTCGTCGGCGCGGCGGCGCAGTTCGTCGGTGAACCCCCCGCCGCTGTAGCACTGGAGCCGGGTGGCGTCGGTGGCGGTGCCGCGTGCGGTGAGGAGGGCGCGGATGCGCTGGAGGCGTTCCAGGTGCCCCATCCCCATGACGTCGTTCCACTTGGCCTCACCGATCGCGAGCAGCGTTTCTCGGCCGTCGCCGTTCTCGCCATGCGTCGCGACGTCGACTTCGTGGCCGGTCTTCGCCACGGGATCGTTGACGGTGCCGCTGGCGACCCTGGTGACCTGTCCGCCGTGGGTCTCGGGGGCCGCGTGCCAGCGGGCCCATTCCCTGCAGACCTGCTCGAAGTGCGGGCCGACGACCTTGCTGCGGAAAGTGGTCTGGGCGCGCCGCCATACCGCGGTGGCGCGTCCGGGACGCTCGAGGTCGCCCCAGGCGGGGCGCATGACCGCGTGGTAGAAGGTGACGAGTGGTTCGGCGATGCGGTAGGCGGAGCGGTTGCGGCGGAAGGCGTCGGCTTCGTGGGTGATCATGCCGACGTCCTGGAGAACGCTGAGCGGGTGGGCGAGGTCGGTGGATTTCCGTCCGAGGTAGTCGGCGATGCCGCCGCGTGCGGCGTTACCGGCGGCGATGGCGGCCAGGACGGAGTGATAGAGGGCGGTGTCGTGTAGTTCCGGTTCTTCGGCGAGCAGGTAGCGGGGTTCGCGGAAGAGCGGGCGGGCGGGGTTGAGGACGGCTCGGACGACCCAGTCGTCGAAGTCGTCGGGTCCGCTGGGGGTGTCGCCCTGGGTGAACTCGCGGCGGTAGGCGGGGGTGCCGCCGACGATGGCGTTGGTGAGCAGGGCGGTGCGTGGGTCGCTGATCTCCCAGAACTCGGCGGCGAGGCGGAAGTCCAGGGTGGGAACGACGAGTTCGAGGGCGGCACGTCCGCGCAGGGGGGCGTTGCCGGCGAGGAGGCTGCCCATGAAGGACAGAGCGGAGCCGCACAGCAGGAGCCGTACGGGGGTGTTGGCGTGCTGGGCGGTGGGGTCCAGGGCACGTTGGATGATCGAGGGAAGGGCGGGCGAGGCCTTGGCGAGGAAGGGGAACTCGTCGATGACCGCGGTGGTGGGGCCGCCCCGGTCGGCGATGCGCATGAGTTCGGTGACTGCCTCGTCCCAGTGGGCGAAGCGGAACGGGGTGGGCTGGTCGCGGTAGCGTGCGAGGGCTTCGCCGAACTGGCGCAGGGCGTCGGTCTCTGTGGTCTCGGTCGCGGTGAACATGAAGCCGTTGTCGGCTCGGGTGAGGGCGTCGAGGAGGAACGTCTTGCCCTGGCGGCGGCGCCCGGAGACCACGCCGAGCGTGGCGCGCGGCCCGGGCAGGGCGGCGAAGCGGGTCAGTTCGGCCCACTCGAAGTCGCGGTCGAACATCTCGGCGGGTTTGTCCACGGCACACCTCGGCATGAATAGGTGCAGTTATTATATCTCGAGTTATCCATTTTCCGGGACGGTGAGCATGAGGTTACTCCGGGTGTCTCCGGGGGGTCGGGCGCAGCTCAGGACGGCCTCACGCAGCCGGCGATGGCCTCACGCAGCCAGCGATGTGCCGGATCGTCCGCCCGGCGAACGTGCCACGCCTGCTGGTAGGCGAACCGGGGGAGGTCCAGCGGCGGCGTGAACTTCCGCAGTGTCCGGTGCCGCCGCATCGGCCCCACCGCCCGGCCGGCCACGGTCAGGACGAGATCGGTGCCCGCGAGCAGATCCACCGCCGCACTCCAGTGGGGCAGGGTCACGGCGAGACGCCGCCGCAGTCCGCGCGCCGCCAGCGCCGTCTCGATCTCGTCCTGCGCATCGGGTCGCATGGCCACCATGATGTGCGGCCGCTCCAGCCACTCCTCCAGCGACAGCCCTCCTTTCGCGGGCAGTGCCGCCCTGTCCGCCAGGCTGACGAACTCTTCCCGGAAGAGCTCCCGGACCTCGATGTCCTCGGGCGGGTGGGGAAAGACTCCGAGCGCGAGGTCGAGTTCGCCGTCCGTGAGCTGCGCCAGCATCGCCTCCCGGCCGGCCTGGCTGATCGCGAGGTCGAGGCCGGGCGCCTCGCGGCGGACGTGCCGCACCAGCGGGGGCAGCACGATGCGCGCCGCGTAGTCCGACAGCGCGAGCCGAAACCGCCCGCGGGTCAGCGACGGGTCGAAGTCGGGTGCGCTCAGCAACTCGTTCAGGCCGGTCAGGGCGTCTTCGAGGGGCCGTACCAAAGCCTGGGCGCGCGCCGTGAGGACCATGTGGCCGCCCTGGCGCACCAGCAGGGGATCGTCGAACCGCGTCCGCAGTTGCGCGAGTGCGTGGCTGACCGCCGGCTGGCTCTTGTGCAGCCGGAGCGCCGCGCGCGTGACGTGTTTCTCGGCCAGCAGGGCGTGCAGGGTCAGGAGCAGATTGAGATCGGTCCGACGGAGCTCATCCATGCGGCGAATGGTAGGGATGCGCACAAAGCATTTCCATGAGCGAACCTGATGGAGCAGGGTCGAGGCCATGTCCACCATCTCCGGCGCGGACGCCGCGCGCACCCCCTCCACCACGAGTGAATCCCCGCGCCGCGTCCCCATCCTCTGGCTCGCGTTGCTCGCCACACCGGTCGCCGCCGCCAGCAACGCGGCCGTCCTGATCCTGGGCGCCATGAGCCGGTCGTTCGATGTCACCACGGCCACCGCCTCATGGCTGGTCACCGTCTTCGGGCTGGCACTGGCGGTCGCCACGCCCCTGATCGCGACGCTGCTGCGACGGCGCGGCACACGCGCCGCGCTGTGGCTCAGCGCCGCCTTCGTGGCCGCCGGCACCGTGCTGGTGGCCGTCTCGCCGTGGCTGGCGCTCACCCTCGTCGGGCGGGCCGGCCAGGCGGTGGGCGGCGCGGGCATGATGGCCATCGCCATGAACCTGGCCGGCACCGCCCGCCGCATGGGTGTGATCAGCGCCGGGGCCGGGATCCTGGGAGCGGTGGGGCCGCTGCTCGGCGAGCGCCTCACGGACGCGGTCTCCTGGCGGGCGGCGCTGTCCATCCTGGGGGTCACCCTCCTGGCCGTCCCCGCCGTCAGCCGCCACACCGCGCCGGCACCCCCCGCCGAGGGCCGTTTCGACGCCAGGGGCGCGGTGCTGCTGGCGGTCCTGTCCAGCGGACTCGTCCTGCTGCCGTCCAACCCGCTGCCCGCCCTGGGCGTGGCGGCCATCGCCGCCCTCCTCCTGGCCCCGCACATCCGCCGCCGCCCGGACGGCTACGTCCCCGCCGCCGCGCTGCGCTCCCGCCTCTTCCGCGGCTCGGTCCTGATCGCCCTGGTCCTGTCCGCGTCGTACTTCACCCTGCTGTTCGCGGTCCCACGGCTGATCTCCGATCGGGCCGGCTGGACGACCGGCGCGGTGGCGGTGGGTCAGATGATCGCCATGATCGCCGGGTCGGCGTTCACCCTCCTCTTCGCGGCCGTCTCCGCCCGCCTGGGCCGGACCTGGGTGCGAGCGGTCCTGCTCACGGCCGGGGCGCTCGCCGTGGCGGGGGCCGTCCTCGGCCACAGCGCCCCCGTGCTGCTGGTGGCGATCGGCCTGGCCGTCTTCGGTGCCACCGGTGCCAACGCCACCCAGTCCATGGCCGCGGCCTCCGCCGTACCTGACCGGCAACGCCCCACCGCCATCGGCCTGTTCCAGCTCGGCTACCTCATGGGCGGAGCCCTCGGCCCGGCCCTGGCGACCACGCTGGTGCTTCGTTAGCCCGGCCGCCGACCGCCCCCGGTCAGAACTTCGCGTCCGGTAGCCGGGGTCCGCGCCCGGCGCGTAACGTGACCCGGCATGAAGATCCTCATCAGCGCCGACATGGAAGGCGCCACGGGAGTGACCTGGCCCGCGGACGTGCTGCCCGGCACGCCGCAGTGGGAGCGCTGCCGTCGTCTGTTCACCTCCGATGTGAGCGCGGCGGTCGCCGGGTTCTTCGCGGGGGGCGCGGACGAGGTGCTGATCAACGAGGCGCACTGGACGATGCGCAATCTGCTGCTGGAGGAGCTGGACGAGCGGGCGGTCATGCTGACGGGCAAGCACAAGAGCCTGAGCATGGTCGAGGGGGTGCAGCACGGCGATGTGGACGGGATCGCGTTCGTCGGCTACCACACCGGCGCCGGGACCGAGGGCGTCCTCGCGCACACATATCTCGCCAACTCCATCACCGGCGTGTGGGTGGACGGCGTGCCCGCCAGCGAGGGGCGGCTCAACTCGCTGGTCGTCGCCGAGTACGGGGTGCCGGTGGTGCTGGTGACGGGGGACGACCGGACCTGCGAGGACGCCAAGGGGTACGCGCCCGGGGCGCGGTCGGTCGCCGTGAAGGACTATGTGTCGCGGTACGCGGCGGTGTGCCGCACCCCGGCCCGTACGGCGGCGGACATCCGGGCGGCGGCTCGGGAGGCGGTCCCGCTGGCCGTGCGGCACGAACCGGCCCAGGCCGGGCCGTTCACCGTGGAGCTGGAATTCGACGCGGAGCACCTGGTGGGGGCGGCGACCGTGGTGCCGGGCGTGGAGCGCAGCGGAGTGCGGCGCGTCGCCTACACCTCGCCGACCATGTACGAGGGCATCCGCTGCTTCAAGGCGGTCACCACGCTCGTGTCGGCCGCGGTGGAGGAGCAGTATGGCTGAGCCGGGGTCGAGCCGGCCGAGCGGGCCGAATGAGCCGGGCGAGCCGGGCGAGGTGATCGACGAGCGGGCGCTCGAGGAGGTGGTGCGGTTCACCTCCGAGCTGATCCGCATCGACACCACCAACCGCGGCGGCGGCGACTGCGCGGAGCGCCCCGCCGCCGAATACGTCGCGGAGAAGCTGGGCGAGGCGGACATCGCCGCCACCTTGCTGGAGCGGGACCCGGGGCGTACGAACGTCGTCGCCCGGATCGCGGGCACCGACCCGGAGGCCCCCGCGCTGCTGGTCCACGGCCATCTGGACGTGGTGCCCGCCGAGCCCGCCGACTGGAGCGTGCACCCCTTCTCGGGCGAGGTGCGCGACGGCGTGGTGTGGGGCCGGGGCGCGATCGACATGAAGAACATGGACGCGATGGTGCTCGCCGCCGTCCGCGCCTGGGCGCGGGCGGGGGTGCGGCCGCGCCGGGACATCGTGCTGGCGTTCACCGCCGACGAGGAGGACAGCGCGGAGCCCGGCTCCGGCTTCCTCGCCGACGAGCACGCCGACTTCTTCGAGGGCTGCACGGAGGGCATCGGCGAGTCGGGCGCCTTCACCTTCCACGCCGGGTCCGGGGTCCGGCTGTATCCCATCGCGGCGGGGGAGCGCGGCACGGCCTGGCTGAAGCTCACCGCGCGGGGCCGGGCCGGACACGGCTCGAAGGTCAACCGCGACAACGCGGTCAGCCGGCTGGCCGCCGCCGTGGCGCGGATCGGCGAACACCGCTGGCCGGTGCGGCTCACGCCGACCGTGAAGGCCGCGCTGACCGGGATCGCCGCGCTGCGGGGGCTCAAGGCCGACGTGGACGCGGCCGACTTCGACGTGGACGCGCTGCTCGCCGAACTCGGGCCCGCCGCGTCCCTCGTGGAGCCCACGGTCCGCAACAGCGCCAACCCGACGGTGCTCGAGGCCGGTTACAAGGTCAACGTCATCCCCGGCAGCGCCACGGCGTATGTGGACGGCCGGATCGTGCCGGGCGGCGAGGAGGAGTTCCGCGCCACCCTGGACCGGCTCACCGGGCCGGAGGTCGACTGGGAGTTCCACCACCGCTCGGTGGCCCTGGGCGCCCCGGTCGACAGCTCCACGTACCAGGCCATGCGGGCCGCGGTCGAGCACTTCGACCCGGGCGGCCACGCGGTGCCGTACTGCATGTCCGGCGGCACGGACGCCAAGCAGTTCTCCCGGCTCGGCATCGCCGGGTACGGCTTCTCGCCGCTGCGGCTGCCCGAGGGCTTCGACTACCAGGCGCTCTACCACGGCGTGGACGAGCGCGTGCCGGTGGACGCCCTGCACTTCGGCGTGCGGGTGCTCGACCACTTCCTGCGGAGGGCTTGAGGATGGGTGACAACACCGCGGTGACCACTCCCTTCGGCGCCTGGCGGTCCCCGATCGACGCCGCGCTCGCCGCGTCCCACGACGGCCACCCGGAGTACGTGGGCACCGTCGGCGACGAGGTGTGGTGGACCGAACCCCGCCCCGAGGAGGGCGGCCGGCGCACGCTGGTGCGGCGGCGGCCCGACGGCGCGGAGGTCAGCGCGCTGCCCGCCCCGTGGAACGCCCGCAGCAGGGTCATCGAGTACGGCGGCCTGCCGTGGGCCGCCGTGCCCCGCCCGTCCGGCGGCCCGCTCGTCGTCTTCGCCCACTTCGCCGACCAGCGGCTGTACGCGTACGAGCCGGACGACCCGGCGGGCGCCCCGCCGCGCCCGCTCACCCCGGTGTCGGACCTCGGCGGCGGGCTGCGCTGGGCGGACCTGCGGCTGCACGCCGAGCGGGGCGAAGTGTGGGGCGTGCTGGAGGAGTTCACCGGCCCGGGACCGACCGCCGTGCGCCGGGTGATCGCGGCGGTGCCGCTGGACGGGTCGGCCGCCGACGACCGCGCGGCGGTGCGCGAACTGACCGACGACCGCCACCGCTTCGTCACCGGGCCCCGGCTCTCCCCGGACGGGCGGCGGGTGGCCTGGATCGCCTGGGACCACCCGCGGATGCCCTGGGACGGCACGGTCGTGATGGTGGCGGAGGTGGCCGGGGACGGCACGTTCGCGCGGGCCCGCGCGGTGCTGGGCGGGCCGGACGAGTCGGTCGCCCAGGCCGAGTGGGCCCCCGACGGCGCGCTGCTCGCGGCCACCGACCGCACGGGCTGGTGGAATCTGCACCGGCTCGACCCGGCGGAGGCGGACACCGACGGCGGAGCCGGGGCGGGGCGGCCGGTCGCGCTGTGCCCCCGCGAGGAGGAGTTCGGCGGGCCGCTGTGGAAGCTCGGCCAGCGCTGGTTCGCCCCGCTGCCCGGCGGGCTGATCGCCGTCGTGCACGGCCGGGGCGCCGCCCGCCTGGGCATCCTCGATCCGCGCACCGGCGAGCTGGCCGACGCGCCGGGACCGTGGACCGAGTGGGACGCGACGCTCGCCGTGGACGGCAGCCGGGTGTTCGGCGTCGCCGCGAGCCCGTACAGCTCGCCCGAGGTGGTGGAGCTGGACACCCGCACCGGCCACGCCCGGGCCATCGGCGCCGCGCACATCGACCCGATCGACCCGGCGTACTACCCGCGCCCGGTGGAGCGCACCTTCACCGGCCCGGGCGGCCGGGAGGTCCACGCGACCGTGTACCCCCCGCGCAACCCGGACCACACCGCGCCCGACGGCGAGGCGCCGCCGTACGTGGTCTGGGCGCACGGCGGCCCGACCGGCCGCGCCCCGGTGGTCCTCGACCTGGAGATCGCGTACTTCACCTCGCGCGGCATCGGCGTCGCCGAGGTCAACTACGGCGGCTCGACGGGCTACGGCCGCGCCTACCGGAACCGGCTGCGCGAGCGGTGGGGCGTGGTGGACGTCGAGGACTGCGCCGCCGTGGCCGAGGCGCTCGCCGAGGAGGGCAGCGCCGACCGGGCCCGGCTCGCCATCCGCGGTGGCAGCGCGGGCGGCTGGACCGCGGCCGCCTCCCTCACCTCCACCGGGCTGTACGCGTGCGCCACGGTCAAGTACCCGGTCCTGGACCTCACGGACTGGTCCGACGACGGGACCCACGACTTCGAGTCGCGCTACATGGAGACGCTGATCGGGCCGCTCGCCGAGGTCCCCGAGCGCTACCGCGACCGCTCGCCCGCGCACCGCGCCGACCGTGTCACCTCCCCCTTCCTGCTGCTCCAGGGCCTGGACGACCCGGTGTGCCCGCCCGTGCAGTGCGAGCGCTTCCTCGCGGCGGTCGCCGGGCGCGGCGTCCCGCACGCGTACCTCACCTTCGAGGGGGAGAGCCACGGCTTCCGCCGGGCCGAGACGATGATCCGCGCCCTGGAGGCCGAACTGGGCCTGTACGCGCGGGCCTTCGGGATCGCCCCGCCCGGTGTGCCCACCCTGGAGCTCACCGACGGAACCGCGTAGCGTCACCCGCGGCACCGCCCCCGCCGCGGACTCCGCACCGCCCCTGCCACCGACCCACCTGGAGGAGCCAGTTGACACCCCCGAGCGCACCGCGCGTCGTCGGCCGTGATCCGCTGCCCGCCGCCGTGGCCGGCGCGTGGCCGCGCGAGGCCGCGCCCGACACCTGGCTGCTCAGCGTCTCCCGGTACATCTCCGCCATGGACCAGGACCGGCCCGGCAAGATCCTGGACGCCGACGAGCGGGAGCGGGCCGCGCGGTTCGTACGGACAGAGGACCGGCACCGGTACACGGCGGCGCACCTGGGCCTGCGGGAGCTGCTCGGCGGCTACCTCGACCTGGACCCCGCGACGGTGCCGTTCACCCGGGAGGCCTGCCCCGGCTGCGGCGGCCCCCACGGCCGTCCCGCGGTCGCCGGCACCCCGCTGCACTTCAACCTGTCGCACGCGGGCGACCTGGTGCTGTTCGCCTTCGCGGGCGCGCCGATCGGCGCCGACGTGGAGAGGGTGCAGCCCGCGTCCGTCGTGGCCCAGGTGGCCGGCAGCCTGCACCCGGCCGAGCGCGCCGAGTTGGAGTCGCTCGCGGAAGCCGACCGGCCCGCAGCCTTCGCGCGCTGCTGGACGCGCAAGGAGGCGTATCTCAAGGGCCTCGGCACGGGCCTGTCCCAGGACCCGGCGCTCGATTACGTCGGCACGGGGGAGCGGCCGGTGCCGGTCGGGCCCTGGACGCTGACCGACATCCCCGGCGAGCATCTGGCCGCGGCCGCCGCCGATGCCGCCGACACCGGTGGGACGGGGTACGCGGCGGCGTACGCGCTGCTGGGCTGAGGCGCTCCGGCCGCGGCCGGAGCGCGGCGCGCGGGTGTTCGGGGCGGGGACGCTCTGGTCAGCGGCGCCGCGCCGTTGTTCCATGGTCATCACACGGTCGCCGTAGCCGGAGGCGACCCAAGGCAGTCGGAGTGAGGCAGCCCGTGGCAACGAGCGTGCGACGTACCACCCTGACCCTTCCCACCGCCCCGCTCGGGCCCGAGAACCCCCTGCCCGCGCTGCGGCTTCCGCGCGAGGTGCACCGTATCGACGAGACCACGCGGGCCGCGCTGCCCGCCGACATGGCCCGTCAGACCGCGTACGAGCCGCTGCGTTCGGTGCTGCCGGTGCGGCTGCGCGACGGCTACGGGCGCCGGCGGGCCCCGGCCGGTCTGGACGCCCTCGTCCTCGAGAACGACCGGCTGCGGGTCACCGTGCTGCCCGGCCTCGGCGGCCGCGTGCACTCCCTCCACCACAAGCCGACCGGCCGCGAACTCCTGTACCGCAACCCCGTGGTGCAGCCCGCCGACTTCGCGCTGAACGGCGCCTGGTTCTCCGGCGGCATCGAGTGGAACATCGGCGCCACCGGCCACACCACCCTGGCCTGCGCCCCGCTGCACGCCGCCCGCGTCCCCGCGCCCGACGGCGGGGAGATGGTGCGGCTGTGGGAGTGGGAGCGGCTGCGCGACCTGCCCTTCCAAGTCGACCTGTGGCTGCCCGAGGACTCCGACTTCCTGTACGTGGGGGTGCGGATCCGCAATCCGCACCACCGGCCCGCGCCCGTCTACTGGTGGTCCAACATCGCGGTCCCCGAGGCGGAGGGCACCCGCGTCCTCGCCCCCGCCGACGCCGCCTGGCACTTCGGCTACAGCCGCACCCTGCGCCACGTCCCCGTCCCCGCGTGGGACGGCGCCGACCGTACGTACCCGCTGCGCGGCGCCTACCCCGCCGACTACTTCTACGACCTGCCCGAGGACGCGCGCCCCTGGATCGCCTCGCTCGACGAGGAGGGGCACGGGCTCGTCCAGACCTCCACCGACCTGCTGCGCGGCCGCAAGCTCTTCCTGTGGGGCGCCGGGCCGGGCGGCCGGCGCTGGCAGCGGTGGCTGACCGAGCCCGGCACCGGGGGCTACGCCGAGATCCAGGCCGGGCTCGCCCGCACCCAGCTGGAGCACGTGCCGCTGGAGGCGGGCGAGGAGTTCGCCTGGCTGGAGGCGTACGGACCGCTGGCCGCCGACCCGGCCGCGGTCCACGGCGAGGACTGGGCCGCGGCCCGGCGGGAGGTCGAGTCCCGCCTGGAGTCGGCCGCGCCGCGCGCCGCCGTCGCGGCGGCCTACGCCGCCTGGCGCCCGTACGCCGACGCCGAGCCCGGCGAGCGGCTGGCCACCGGCTCCGGGTGGGGAGCGCTGGAGGTCGAGCGCGGCGGCTACCGGCTGCCCGGCACGCCCTTCGACCCGGACACCCTCGGCGAGCAGCAGGAGCCGTGGCGCCGGCTGCTGCGCACCGGCGCCTTTCCGGCCTGGGAGGCGGACGAGCCGCTGACCGACCCCGGCTGCTCCCTGGTCTCCCCGCCCTGGCGCGACCTGCTGGAGGCCGCGCCCTCCACGGCCGCCGCCGAGTACCACCTGGGCGTGGCCCAGTGGCACGCGGGCGACCGCGCCCAGGCCGCCCGCAGCTGGGAGCGGTCGCTGCGGTGGGCGGAGACGCCGTGGGCGCTGCGCTGCCTGGCCGTCGCCGACAGCGTCGCCGGCCACCCGGCCCGCGCCGCGGACCGCCTGCTGCGCGCGATGGACCTGGTCCTGGCCGCGGCCCCGCCGCCGGCGGAGGTGGGCGTGGGCGCGAGCACGGGTGCGGGCGTGGGCGTGGCCGTGGACGAGGACGGGGCTCCGGGCCCGCACGGGCGGCCGGCCCGGGTCCCGGCCGCGGCGACCGCCGGGGTGGGCGCCCTGGACGCCGGGGGCGCCGGGGGCGCGCGGGGTGCGGGCACGCCGGCGCACGCCCCCGCGCGGGCGGGCGGCGGCCATGACGCGGGCGCCCCCGGCGCCGTTGTGCCCGATGGAGCCCCGGGGGAGGTGGGCATCGCGCCGGTCGCCCCCGCCCCGCCGGCCGGCTTCGCGTACCCGGCCGCGACGGAGGCCGCCGAGGCCGCGCTCGGCCGTGAGACGGTCACCGCGCTGCTCGCGGCCGGGCGGGCCGGGGAGGCGCTGACCGTGCTCGGGACGCTGCGCCCCGCCGTCCGTGAGCGCGGCCGCTTCCGGCTGCTCACCGCCCAGGCGCTGCTGGCGCGGGGCGACGCCGCGGCCGCGCGGGCGATCTTCGACGAGGGTTTCGAGGTGGCGGATCTGCGCGAGGGCGACGAGGCGCTGAGCGAGACCTGGTACGCGATCGCGGAGCGGCTCGTCGCGGGCGACGGGGGAGCGGTGACCGAGGACGTACGGGAGCGGGCGCGCGCCGAGCACCCGCTGCCGGAGCGCTACGAGTTCCGGATGCGGCCCGCATAACGGCGGCCGTCGCGGGCACCCGCCGGACGTCCGGGACCAGCGGAACCGGACGTCCGGGGCCGGCCACGGAACCGGACATCCGGTTCTCACACACGGAAGGAGCCGCGACGGTGAACACGCCGCACGACCCCGGCGCCGACCCCGAGGACGAGGGCATCCCCGACCTCCAGGACGGCACCCCCGAGCAGCAGCGCGCGAGCGATCCGCAGCAGCTGCCGGTGCCCGGTGACGAGCCGACGATCGCCGAGTACCGCGCCACCACCAACGAGGGCGCGCGGGAGCGCGAGTCCCTCGACGAGCGGCTGCGCGACGAGGAGCCGGAGCTGTGGGAGCGGCCCGGCGGGGTGGAGGAGGAACGGGCGGGGCTGCTCTACGACGAGCCCGACCCCGACCTGCCGCGCGAGCAGGACGTGTACTCCCAGGAGGGCTCGACCAGCGGGCTGTCCGCCGAGGAGGACGCGGTCCGCATCAAGGACGACGAGGACCTCGGCGAGGAGCCCTTCCCGCCCGCCTGACGGCCGAGTCCGGGCCCGGCTGACGGCGGGCCCGGTCGGCGGCGGTTCAGGGGGGGCGGTTCAGCCGGGGGCCGGGCCCGGCCGGCGGCGGCTCAGGCCGCCTGTCCCTGCTGCCGGTCGACGTACTCGAAGACCGAACCGTCGGGGTGACGGGCCACCAGGTTGCGGCCGATGGGCGTGGGCAGCGGACCGGCGATGATGTCCGCGCCCACGGCCCGCAGATCGGCCACCGCGTCGTCCACGTCCTTCACCGCGATCGTCGCGGTGATCTTGCGGAGGATGGACAGCTCCGCCTCCGGGCCGCTCATCAGGAAGAAGCACCCGACGGCCGCCACCGAGACACCGCCGCGCTGGAAGCGGAGCGCCTCGGTGCCGGTCAGTCGTTCGTATACGGCGATCGCGGCGTCCAGATCCTTGACGCACACCCGTAGCGAGGTCCCGAGAATGTCCATGCGGGCGAGCCTAGAAGATTCATGAAGATCTTGGGGTTCTGGCCCCGCCGTGTGAGCGGCGGGGCCAGACTCGTTGTTGTGGTGATGGGTGAATGGTCCGGAGAGACGGTCGGGCCGGATGTGTGGGAGACCTGCCGGGAGTTGATTCCGGCGGGGAGTGTGTTCGCGTTCCTGGCCGAGCATCGTGGTGCGCTGTTTCCGGTGGAGATGTTCGCGGACATGTATCCATCGGCGAACGGGCGGCCGAGCATGCCCCCGCAGATCCTGGCCGCTGCGATCACCCTGCAGGCCCTGCACGGGCTATCGGACTTCGAGACGGTCCAGGAACTGCGCTGCGACCTGCGGTGGAAGGCCGCCTGCGGGCTGGGCCTCAACGACATGGCCTTCGACCCGTCGCTCCTGGCCTACTTCCGCCGTCGTCTGGGCCGTTCCACCCGCCCGAACCGGGTCTTTGAGGCCGTGCGTGAAGTCGTGAAGGCCACCGGTGTCCTCAAGGGCAAGCACCGCCGGGCACTGGACTCCACCGTCCTCGATGACGCGGTGGCCACCCAGGACACCGTCACCCAGATCATCTCCGCGATCCGCCGGGTGATCCGCGAGGTCCCCGGAGGCGAGGAGACGGCGGCGCAGTGGTGCCGCGCGCACGACTACACCGACCCGGGCAAGCCGAGGATCGCCTGGGCCGACGAGCAAGCACGCGCCACGCTGATCGACGCGCTGGTCACCGACGCGATCAACCTGCTCGGACACCTGCCCGAGCGGGAACTCGGCGAGAAGGCGGCGAACGCGGTGGGCCTGCTGGCCCTGGTCGCGGGCCAGGACGTGGAGCCGGCCGAAGACTCCGACGGGCGTGACGGACGCTGGCGCATCGCCCGGCGCACAGTCGCGGACCGGACCGTGTCCACCGTCGATGCGGACGCACGCCACATCCACAAAAACCGCACCCGCCACCAGGACGGCTTCAAAGGACATGCGTCCTTCGAGCCGGAGACCGGGCTGTTCACCGCCGTCGCGCTCACCAGCGGCCACGGCTCCGACAACCACGAGGCCGCCGTCGCCACCCGCCTGCTCGCCGACGAGGAACCGGACACGCGGTTAACCGTGCTCGGCGATTCCGCCTACGGCACCGGCGACCTGCGTGCACACCTGCAGGCCGACGGCCATACCCCGGTCATCAAGCCGCCGCCGCTGCGGCAGGCCGTCCCCGGCGGTTTCACCATCGACGACTTCCACATCGACCTGGCGGCCGGCACCGCGACCTGCCCGGCCGGACACACCGCCAACCTCGGACAGGTCAAAGCCGACGGTGCCCGCACCGCTCAGTTCAAGCACCTGTGCACCAACTGTCCCCTGCGCGGGCGCTGCACCAGGTCCAAGACCGGGCGCACCCTCAACGTCCACCCCCAGCGCGAACTGCTGTCCGCGGCCCGCCACCAGGCGGCCACCGACCCCGCCTGGCAGGACGAATACCGCAGATGGCGGCCCCCGGTCGAACGCGCCATCGCCTGGCTGGTCGCCAAGGGAAACCGTCGAGTCCGCTACCGCGGCGTCATCGCCAACAACATCTGGCTCCACCACCGCGCCGCCGCCCTCAACCTCCGCCGGCTGATCAACCTCGGACTCACCCGAACCAGCGGCACCTGGCACCTCACCCCAGCCACCCCATAGCCAAGAGGGGGCCACCCGGCCTCCGGCCGGATGGCCCCCTCTTCAAGATCTTCATGAGCCTTCTAGTTGACACGCGCCGGGCGTCATAAGAGGCCCGGAGGAGGTCACCCGCACGGTCCCGGACACGGTCTCGGACACGGTCTCGGACGCGGTCTCAGACGCGGCAGAGCACCTCGCCGTGCAGCACGGTGAACCAGCCGTCCTCCCGCTCGCCCCACTCCCGCCACGCGTCCGCGATCCGCCGCAGGTCCTCCTGCGTGGCGTGGCCGCCGTCCACGGCCCGCCGGGCGTACGAGGAGGCGACCGTGCGGTCGGCCCACAGGCCGCTCCACCACGCCCGCTCCTCCGGCGTGGCGTAGCACCACGTCCCGGCGGTGGCGGTGATCTCGGTGAAGCCCGCCCGGCGGGCCCAGGACAGCAGCCGGCGGCCGGCGTCCGGCTCGCCGCCGTTGTCCCGGGCCACCCGGTGGTACAGGTCCAGCCAGTCGTCCAGGCCGGGGACGGCCGGGTACCACGTCATGGCGGCGTAGTCGGAGTCGCGGACCGCCACCAGCCCGCCGGGCTTGCACACCCGGCGCATCTCGCGCAGCGCGGCCACCGGGTCGGCGAGGTGCTGGAGCACCTGGTGGGCGTGGACCACGCAGAACGAGTCGTCGGGATGGTCCAGGGCGTGGACATCGCCGGTCTCGAACCGGACGTTGGACAGCCCGCGCCCGGCGGCCACCGACCGGGCCTGGTCGAGCACGGCGGGCGCGGTGTCCACGCCCACGACCTCGCCCTGGGGGACCAGCTCGGCCAGGTCCGCGGTGATGGTGCCGGGGCCGCAGCCGATGTCCAGGATCCGCATATGGGGCCTCAGGTGCCCGGTCAGATACGCGGCGGAGTTGGCCGCGGTGCGCCAGGTGTGCGAGCGCAACACCGACTCGTGGTGTCCATGCGTGTAGACGGCGGTGGCAGCGGTGGCGGCGGTGGCGGCGGTGGTGTTCCCGGGCATGGCTCGGCTCCCCTTCGAGGCGACATCTCGACGACATCGAGACGACCTGACGACATCGCCACCGTACGCCGTCATCTCGCATATCGAGAGGGGTGTCTCGCTATATGGTCGATCCCGGGGTCGGCCAGTTGTCGGGGGCCGCGCGGCTGATGTCCGCGAGCGCGGAATCGGGGTCGCGCTCCTGCGCCAGGTCCCCGATGCTGACGACCCCGAGCGGGCGCCCGCCGTCCACGACCGGCAGCCGGCGCACCGCGTGGCGGCGCATCAGCGTGACCGCCTGGGTGACGTCCGTGTCCGGGCCCACCTTCACCGGATCCGGGGTGCACACCGCCTGGCAGCTCACCGTCAGGGGGTCCACCCCGTCGGCGACCGCGCGCAGCGTGATGTCGCGGTCGGTGAGCACGCCGAGCAGCTCGCCGTCCCTCGCCACGAACACATCGCCGATGTCCTGAGCGCGCATCAGTTGGGCCGCTTCGACCACGGAGGCGTCGGGCCGCACCGTCGCGACGGCCGGCGTCATGACGTCCTTCACCTGTTGTGCCATGTCTGCTCGCCTTCTCTTCGCTGGTCTGCTGCGATGGAGTGCTGCCGCAGTACCCCGGGCCGCCCCGGGTATGCACCGCCTGCGCACCTCCTGCGCGGCACCTATGCGTCGGGTGCTGTGCGGCGCTAGGCGCGGGGCCGCAGACCGAGGCCGGAGACGACCTCCTGCACGTTGCGATAGGTGCGGTCCTCGGGCAGGTGGCCGAGCAGTTCGATCAGTCGGTCCGGCGCATGCGCCTCGTGCAGGGCGCGCAGCAGCGTTCCGCGCTTGGCCGGGAACGGGGTGCGCCCCAGGTGGCGGGCGAGTTCGAACCGCAGCGCCTCGGCCTCGCCGCCCGCGCCGCGCGGCGGTACCGGCCCGGTGGTGACGTCGGGGTCGTCGTCGGCGCCCGGCTCCGGGTCGTGCCATTCCTCGGCCCGGGTGGGGTGGCCCGAGCGGATCAGGCCCTGCAGCTCGTGCTTCATCTCGTCGTCCTTGTGGACGCTCAGCCGATCGCTGCCTCGTTGCATGGTGTGGTCCTCCTCGCTCTCGTGGTTCACGGCCCTGCCGGGCCTCCCTCGTACGGCCAGCGCAGCAGCGCGCCGAGCCCGCCGACCGGCACGGCGTCCGGGTCGTCCGGCGCGGTGCGCACGGCGACCACCTCCGCTCCGGTGGCGGCCGCGGAGCGGATCAGCGCGTCGTCCGCGCGGGCCGCCGCGGGCCGGGTGTCGCCCAGGTACTGGATGTCGGTGCGGCGCAGCGCCAGTTGGTCGGGGTCGGCGCCCACCCACACCTCGCGGTAGACATCGGCGCCGTCGGGCCGCACCAGCAGCGTGTCGATGCGGTGCTCGCGCGCCGCGTCGATGAGCGCGGGCACGCCCTCGGCCGCGTCCAGCCGCCCGTCGACGGGCACCCGCTCCGCCCGGAACCGGTCGACGGCCTCGTCGACGTGGTGGCGCGTGTGCCGGGCGCGTGCCTCCTCCACATCCTGGTCGAGCAGCCGGGCGGCGTGGGTGCCGCGCGGCGCCGAGCCGGGGGCGCGGCCACCATGTTCGGTCTCGACGGTCGCGGAGCGCAGCTGCTCGGGCAGCCGGTCGTGCACGGCCCGCCGCTCCCGCGCGTCGCCGACCAGGACCAGCAGATCGGCGTCGGTCTGCTCCTGGCGGGCGCGCAGCTCGTCGGCGATCCGGGCGGCGTTGTGCTCCCAGGTGTTCTCGACCTTGAGCTGGAAGTGGCGCTCGGACCAGTCGGCGGTGGCGGTGCGGTGCACCGGCCACTGCCGTCCGCTCAGCCCCCCGGCGGGGGCGGTGCCCCGCGCGCCGCGCAGCTCGAAGTCGGCGCCCGTCCGGTCGATGTAGGCCACCAGGCAGGACGGGTCCTCGCCGCCGAAGTCCAGCAGCGGCCCCACGTGCGGCAGCGCCGACCAGCAGGCCTGCGCTCCGCCCGGGGGGACGGTCAGCGGCGGGTCGAGCACCACCTCGCCTTGGGTGGCGAAGACGGCCCGGCCCACCGGTTCCACCGCGGGTGGCAGCGCGCACAGCGCGTCGTACACCGCGCGGCAGGTGTCCTGGTCGGCGCCCTGCCGCTCCAGCCGGCGGCAGGCGTCGCGGGCGGCGCGCTCCCGCTCCTCGGCCGAGGACTGGTCGTGGTGCGAGGTGTCGAAATAGACGGTGGCCCAGGGACCTGGACGTTCGAAGAGCGGATTGAGGAATCCGAGTCGCATGTGTTCCCTCCCGGGAGATCCCGGTTTCGCGTCCTCCACGCGTACCCGTCGCGCGCCCATCGACACGAGGTTTGACCCGGCGGACGGGTGGGGACCCGGTGGTCGGCCGAGCGGCCATTGGGAGTGGGAAGCGGCATCGGGCGCGGGGCTGTCAGGGGCCCGCGCCCGATGCCCTGCGCCGGAGCGCCTGTGCCGGGGCGCGGATGCCGTACGGCCGGGTCCATAGGGCCGGGCCGGCGGTGTGTTAGGCCGTCCAGGTCATGGGTACTTGTCGCATATGACCGATAAGTCGAAGGTCGTGGTGGTGACGGGTGCCAGCGCCGGCGTGGGGCGGGCCACCGCCCGCGCGTTCGCCGATCGCGGTGACCGGGTGGCCCTGCTGGCCCGGGGCGGCACCGGGCTCGCCGCCGCGGCGGAGGAGGTGTCGCGGCGCGGTGGAGAGGCGCTGGTGGTGCCCGTGGACGTCGCCGACCACAAGGCGGTGGACGAGGCGGCCGCGCAGGTCGAGGAGGAGCTGGGCCCGATCGACATCTGGGTGAACAACGCCTTCACGACGGTGTTCGCGCCCTTCACCGAGATCGGCCCGGACGAGTTCCGGCGCGTCACCGAGGTCACCTATCTGGGCTTTGTGAACGGCACCCGCGCCGCCCTGCGCCATATGCTGCCCCGCGACCGCGGCACCGTCGTCCAGGTCGGCTCCGCGCTCGCCTACCGGGGCATTCCGCTGCAGTCCGCCTACTGCGGCGCCAAACACGCCATCCAGGGCTGGAACGAGTCCGTGCGCTGCGAGCTGCTGCACCGCCACAGCCGGGTGCGGGTGACGATGGTGCAGCTCCCGGCCCTCAACACCCCGCAGTTCGACTGGGTGCTGACCCGGCTGCCGCGCCGCGCCCAGCCCGTGCCGCCCATCTACCAGCCCGAGGTCGCCGCCCGCACCGTGCGGTACGCGGCCGACCACCCGCGCCGCCGGGAGTACTGGGTCGGCGGCAGCACCGTCGCCACGCTGCTGGCCAACGCCGTCGCCCCGGGCCTGCTGGACCGCTACCTGGGCCGCACCGGCTTCTCCTCCCAGCAGCGCTCCGAGCCCACCGACACCGACGCCCCGGGCAACCTGTGGCTGCCCGCGGACGGCACCGGCGGCCATGACTTCGGCGCGCACGGCAGCTTCGACGACCAGGTGGCGCGGCGCGTGGTGCAGCCCTGGTTCGGCCGCCACCGCCCCGCGCTCACCGCCGCCGCGCTGGCCGCCGGGGTCGGTGGCGCGGTCGCCGCCGCCCGGCTGCGGAAGGGGTGTGGACGCCATGGCTGAGCGGGACCGGGACCGGCGGAACACCCGCCCCAGCCCCCACGATCCGCTGCTCGCCCGCCACCGCGAGGCGCTCGACCTCTTCACCGAGCGGGTGCACGCCATCCGGCCGGACCAGTGGGACGACCCCACGCCGTGCACCGAGTGGACCGTACGCGACCTGGTGAACCACCTGGCGGTCGAGCAGATGTGGGTGCCCCCGCTGGTGCGGGACGGCCGGACGATCGCCGAGCAGGGCGACGCCCTTGATGGCGACCTGCTGGGCGAGGACCCCGTCGCCGCCTGGGACGAGGCGGCCGCGGCGGCCCGCGAGGCGTTCACCGCCCCGGGCGCGCTGGAGCGTACGGTCGACCTCTCCTTCGGCGAGACCCCCGCCGAGGAGTACTGCGCGCAGATCACGATCGACGCCACGGTCCACGCCTGGGACCTGTCCCGGGCCATCGGGGTGGACGAGCGGATCCCCAAGCCGCTGGTCGACTTCTCGGTGCGGGCGGTGGCGCCGTACGCGGCGGAGCTGGAGAAGAGCGGGATGTTCGCCGCCGCCGTCGAGCCCCCGTCGGGCGCCGACGCCCAGGCCAAGCTGCTCGCCCTGCTCGGCCGGGAAGTCTGACTCTGACAGAGCGACGAACAAACACGACCGATGGGCACCGCGCCCCGCGCGGTGCCCATCGGTCGTGTTCCCTCCGGTGTGCGGCTCAGCAGCGCAGCTGAGGCCGGTCCCAGTGCCGGTGGGCGGCGATGGCCTCGGTGAAGGCCCGGGTGAACTCCTCGCTCGCCGTCCCGGTCGTGCAGTCCGTGACCACCCCGCGGTCGGCGCACACGTGCCCGTGGCCCGAGGCGATGTGCAGCCCCTCCGGGTCCAGCGCCGTCAGGATGCCCACTCCCGAGCCCAGCGCCCCGATCGCCTTGCCGTGCCGGTAGGCGTCCCGGACGAACCGCATGGCCGCCTCGTCCGACCGCACGCCCGGGGTGCCGACGGGCCCGCCGGGCAGCAGCACCGCGTCGTAGAGCACCGAGGCCACCGTCGGCAGGGCGCGGTCCACCGCGTAGCCGTTGCCGTCGCTGCCGAGCACCTTCCCGTCGTGCGGGGCGAGGGCCTCGACGACGGCGCCCTGCGAGCTGAGCGCCTCCTGGGCCTGGGTGAGCTGGGCGGTGTCCACCCCGTCGGTGACCAGCACCGCGATCTGGCGGGTGCGGATGGAGCCGTCGCCGCGCAGGTTCTCCAGGCTGAGCGCGGGGGAGGCCACGGGCTTGTGCTCGTTGTTCGCCGGGGCCGGCGGGGCCACCCCGACGCCCTCGGCGACCGCAGTGGCCAGGCCGTGATCGACATGCGCCAGCTGGCCCACCGTGCGCTCGCGCACCTGTACCGCGTTGACCTTCCCCAGCTCGAAGCGGAACGCCTCGACGATGTGCCGGCGCTCCCAGTCGCTCATGCTGTTCCAGAACAGCGCGGCCTGGCTGTAGAAGTCCTTGAAGCTCTCGCTGCGCTGACGGATCTTGTGGCCGTCGACCCGCTCGGTGTAGTGCGAGAACGCGTAGCCGTCCGCGCCGGCGATGGCCGGGCAGCCGCCGCCCAGCGAGTTCGGGGAGTAGTTGGTTCCCGTGTGGATGGCGGACTGGTGGTAGCCGTCGCGCTGGTTGGTGCGGACCGGGGCCACCGGCCGGTTCACCGGGATCTGCGCGAAGTTCGGCCCGCCCAGCCGGATCAGCTGGGTGTCCAGGTACGAGAAGTTGCGGGCCTGGAGCAGCGGGTCGTTGGTGAAGTCGATACCGGGCACCACATTGGCGGTGTGGAAGGCCACCTGCTCGGTCTCGGCGAAGAAATTGTCCGGGTTGCGGTTGAGCACCATCCGGCCGATGGGCCGCACCGGCACCTGCTCCTCCGGAATGATCTTCGTGGCGTCGAGCAGATCGAAGTCGAAGGTGAACTCGTCCTCCTCGGGGACCAGCTGCACCCCCAGCTCGTACTCGGGGTACTCGCCCGCCTCGATCGCCTCCCACAGGTCGCGCCGGTTGAAGTCCGGGTCGCGGCCCTGGCACTCCTGCGCCTCGTCCCACACCAGCGAGTGCACCCCGAGCTTCGGCTTCCAGTGGAACTTGACGAAGGTCCCCCGGCCCCGCGCGTCCACGAACCGGAAGGTGTGCACCCCGAACCCCTGCATCATGCGGTAGCTGCGCGGGATGGCCCGGTCGGACATCATCCACATCATCATGTGGGTGGTCTCGGGCTGCAGCGACACGAAGTCCCACAGCGTGTCGTGCGCCGACGCGCCGGTGGGGATGTCGTTGTGCGGCTCGGGCTTGACCGCGTGCACGAAGTCGGGGAACTTGATGCCGTCCTGGATGAAGAACACCGGCATGTTGTTGCCGACCAGGTCGTAGTTGCCCTCGGACGTGTAGAACTTGGTGGCGAAGCCGCGCACGTCGCGCACCGTGTCCGAGGAGCCGCGCGGCCCCTGCACGGTGGAGAAGCGCACGAACACCGGAGTGCGCACGGACGGGTCCTGGAGGAAGGCGGCGCGGGTGAACTCCGCGCAGGACTCGTACGGTTCGAAGTAGCCGTACGCGCCCGCGCCCCGGGCGTGCACCACCCGCTCCGGGATCCGCTCGTGGTCGAAGTGCGTCAGCTTCTCGCGGAAGTGGAAGTCCTCCATCAGGGTGGGGCCGCGCTCGCCCACGCTGAGCGAGTCGTCGGTGTGGTCGACCGCCACCCCCTGGTCGGTGGTCAGCGGGCCCTCGGCGGGGTCGGCGGCCCGGTGCTCCTCGCGCTGTCGTTGCTTGCGGTCCTCGGTCATCAGGGCGCTCCCTTCGAGCCGGACCGGGCGAACACGTCGAGGAACGCCTCGCAGAACGCCTTGAGGTCGTCCGGCTTCCGGCTGGTGATCAGGGTGTTGGGGCCGCCGTCGCAGAACTTCACCTGCTCGTCCACCCAGGTGCCGCCCGCGTTGCGGATGTCGGTGCGCAGACTCGGCCAGGAGGTGAGGGTCCGGCCGCGCACCACGTCGGCCTCCACCAGGGTCCAGGGGGCGTGGCAGATCGCGGCGACCGGCTTGCCCGCCTCGAAGAAGCCCTTGGCGAAGGCCACGGCCTTCTCGTCCATGCGCAGGAAGTCGGGGTTGGCGACCCCGCCCGGCAGCACCAGACCGTCGTACTCGTCGACCGTCGCGTCCGCGACGACCTGGTCAACGGCGAAGGTGTCCGCCTTGTCGAGGTGGTTGAAGGCCTGGATACGGCCGGACTTGGTGGACACCAGGCGTGGGGTGCCGCCGGCGTCGCGTACCGCCTGCCAGGGGTCGGTGAGCTCTACCTGCTCGACGCCCTCGGGCGCGACGAGGAAGGCGACCTGCATGGTGTTTCACGTCCTTTCGGATCTGGGTCATCGGTGTTGCTGGTTGCCGGTGTTGCTGGTGTTCTCGTTGTTCTGGTTGTTCTCGCTGTTGGCAGCTCCTCACCGCGCCACCACCCGCAGGGTGCGCAGCGACGGGTCGGCGGTCTCCGGTACGTACATCCCGGCCTCGACTCCGCTGCGCAGGTAGTCCGCCACCTCGCGGCTGATCCGCTCGCCCGGGGCCACCGCGGGCACCCCCGGCGGGTACGGGCTCGCCATCTCCGCCGCGACGCGGCCCACCGCCTCCTCGATGGGGACCTGCTCGGCAGGTCCGAAGAACGCGTCGCGCGGCAGCATCACGGTCTCCAGCTCCAGGCCCGCCGGGCTGGGCAGGTGGACCCCGGCCGGCGGGGGCATCTCGTCGCGCTGCTTGACCAGCTCGGTGAGCGCGTCGATCAGGTCCATGCAGCTCTCCTCGGTGTCGGCGTGGGTGAGCTGGGCGACCACCCGGCGGTGGTCGGACAGGCCGACGTTGATCTGGCGGTTGGAGCGCAGCCAGTCGGCGACGCCGTAGCCGCTGGTACCCAGCCCCGACACATCGATGGTGACCATCAGGGGGTCGTGGTCGAAGGCCCGCCCGGGCCCGGTCAGCTCCTCCCGGCCCAGGGGCAGCAGACCCGTCAGCGAGGCGATCTCCGCCCGGGTGCGGCGGCTGAGGTCCAGGGCCCGCCCCAGCAGCTCGTGTCCCCGCTCGACCATCTGGCGCCGCCAGCCGTCCAGGGCCGCGTACATCAGCACCGAGGGGCTGGTGGTGCCCAGCAGGTCCTCGCGGGCCTTCAGGGCGTCGGGGTCGATCAGGTCGCCGCGCAGATGGAACACCGAGCCCTGCTCCAGGCCCGAGCCCATCTTGTGGACGCTGGTCACGCAGAGGTCCCCCTCCGCGTCCATCGCCCAGCTCGGCAGGTCCTCGTGGAAAGGCAGATGGGCGCCCCACGCCTCGTCCACCACCAGCGGCTTGCCCCGCCGGTGGCACACCTCGGCGACGCCCCGCAGATCGGCGCAGGTGCCGTACGCGGTGGGGGAGATCAGCAGCATCCCCTTGGCGTCCGGCGCGCGGGCGAACGCCTCCTCGACCTCCTCCGGGCCGGGCGGGTAGGCGAAGTGGTGGCCGACGTCCCAGCGGGGGTGGACCCACACCGGCTCGATCCCGGCGATGATCAGGCCCGCCACCACGGATTTGTGGGCGTTGCGCGACACCAGCAGCTTCTCGTGCGGCCCGGCGACCGCGAGCATCGCGGACTTGACCGACAGCGAGCTGCCGCAGGTGGAGAAGAAGGTGTGGTCGGCGTGGACCGCGTCGGCCATCAGGGCCGCGGCCCGGGCCAGCACCTCGCCGGACAGCCGGCGGTCGTCGAGCCCGTTCATCAGCAGCAGGTCCGAGGCGAAGACCCCGCGGCCCAGTATCTCGACGACGCGGGGATCGGCCCCGGCACCCTGCTTGTGCCCGGGCGGGCTGAAGGGGCGGCTGTGGCGCCGCCGGTACTCGGCGAGCGCGTCGAGAACGGGGGCGTGCGAATGGTCCATCGCGGGGTCCTCCCGGCTGGTCGTCCGATCCGGTAGTGCGGGTAGCCAGCCGGAACGGGCCGAAACCGGGATGTCACCCGATCAGCGGCGGGCGGCGGGGCCGGGCCGGGAGCGGTCGGCGGCGGTCGGCGGGGCCGGTCGGGGGTGTCACAGCACGCGGTACGCGGTGGCGGCCTCGTGCCGGAAGGTCATGCCGTGTCCCGGCTCGCCGCTCGCCCCCGGCCGCACCACGCCGCCCGTGGGGTCCAGCGAGCCCGTGAAGAACTCGGACTCGATGCGCACATGGTCGTGGAACCACTCCAGGTGGCGCAGATTGGGCACGCACGCGGCGGCGTGGGCGTGCGCGTGCGGGGCGCAGTGTCCGGACAGCTCCAGGCCGTGGGCCTCGGCGACGGCCGCCGCGCGCAGCCAGACGGTGATCCCGCCGCAGCGGGTGATGTCGGCCTGCAGACAGTCGACCGCCGGCGCCATCCGGCCGAAGTACGACAGGTCGTAGCCGTACTCGCCGGCCGCCACATCGCACACCACCTGGTCGCGGACCACCCGCAGCCCCTCCAGGTCGTCGGAGGACACCGGCTCCTCGAACCACCCCACCCCCTGCTCGGCCAGCGCCCGGCCCACCCGCACCGCCTCCTTGCGGGTGTACGCGCCGTTGGCGTCCACGTACAGCTCGGCGTGCGGGCCGATGGTCTGGCGGGCGTGGCGCACCCGCGCCAGGTCGCGCTCGACGGCCCGCCCCCATGACTCACCGATCTTGATCTTGACGCGCTGGATGCCGTGGCCGTGGACCCAGCCGGTCAGCTGGGTGGCCAGATGGGTGTCGTGGTACGTGGTGAAGCCACCGGAGCCGTACACCGGCACCTCCGCGCGCACCGCGCCGATCAGGTGCACCAGCGGCTGCCCCAGCAGCCGCGCCTTGAGGTCCCACAGCGCCAGGTCCACCGCGGAGATCGCGCAGGCCACCAGGCCCGGCCGGCCCGCGTTGCGCACCGCGCGGCTCATCGCCTCGTTCGCCCCCGCCACGTCCAGCGCGGAGCGCCCCACGACCTGGCCGCACAGCAGGTCGCGCACCACCGGCCCGGCGGCCGCCGGGGCGTAGGTCCAGCCCAGCCCGCGGGTCCCCGCGCTGTGGGCCTCCACCACCACGACGGTCGTCGCGTCCCAGGCCAGCGTGCCGTCCGCCTCCGGCGAGTCCGTCGGCACCGTGTAGGCCGTGACCTCCAGCCGCTCCACCTTCATCGCCGGGCGGCCTTCCGGGCGGGGGCCTCGGGAACCCGGCCGTGGACGAGCCGGTCCGCGGCCCGGTCCGCGAGCGCCATGATGGTGAGGGCCGGGTTGGCGCTGCCCTGCGTCGGCAGCACACTGCCGTCGGTGATGAACAGATTGGGCACGGCGAAGGTGCGCAGGTCCGAGTCCACCACGCCCTCCTCGGGGTTCCGGCCCATCCGGCAACCGCCCACCAGGTGCGCGTACCGCCCGATGGTCATCAGCTCGCCCGCCCCGGCCGCGCGCAGGATGTCCTCCATGACCTTCTGGGCCGCCTCCATCAGCATGTCGTCATTGGCGCACTGGCTGTGGTCGAAGCGGGCCACGGGCAGGCCCAGCCGGTCGGTCTCGTCGGCGAGCGTGACCCGGTTGTCGGGCTGGGGCAGGAACTCGCACAGCGCGCCCAGGGTCGCCCAGTGCACGTAGTCCCGCATCCGGGAGCGCAGATCCGCCCCCCAGTGGCCCTGGGCGGCGACGTGCTCGGCCCAGGTGATCGGCAGCGGGGACACCGTCTGGATCGAGAAGCCGCGCCGGTACGGCTTGGCGGGGTCGGTCTCGTAGAACTCCTCGCTGGACACCTCCGGGGGCGGCGCCTTGTACATCCGGATCTCGTCGGGGAAGCGGCCCGCGGTCTGCGGGGCGCCCTGCACCATCACATAGCGGCCCACCAGGTCGTGGCCGTTGGCCAGGCCGTGCGGGTGGCCGGGCCCGGCGGAGTTCAGCAGCAGCCGCGGCGTCTCGATGGAGTAGCCCGCCACCGCCACCGCCCTGGCCCGCTGGACGCGCTCCCGGCCCTCGCGCACATACGCTACGCCCGTCGCCCGCCGCCCGGCGGCGTCCATCACCACCCGGGTGGCCATCGCGCCGTCGCGGATCTCGGCGCCGTGTGTGATCGCGTCGGGCACATGGGTGATCAGCGGGGACGCCTTGGCGTCCACCTTGCAGCCCTGGAGACAGAAGCCCCGGTAGATGCAGTGCGGGCGGTTGCCGAAGCGGCCGTTGGCGATGGCCACCGGCCCCACGCGGGCCCGGATGCCCAGCCGTGCGCAGCCCTCCAGCATCACCTCGCCGTTGCCGCCGACCGGGTGCGGGGCGTGTGGGTGGGGGTGCGGGTCGCCCCACGGCCAGTACTGGCCCGCCACCGGCAGCTCCCGCTCGAGCCGCTCGTAGTACGGGCGCAGCTGCTCGTACCGGATCGGCCAGTCGGCGCCCACGCCGTCCTGGCTGCGGGTCCGGAAGTCGGAGGGGTGGAAGCGCGGGGTGTAGCCGGCGAAGTGCACCATCGACCCGCCGACGCCCCGCCCGGAGTTGTTCGCCCCCAGCGGCACGGGGTGGCTGCCGCCGATGACCCGCGGCTCGTTCCAGTACAGGTGGCGGGAGCCCGCCTCGTCGCTCACCCAGTCGTGCTCCGGGTCCCAGAACGGCCCCGCCTCCAGGCACACCACCCGCCACCCGGCGTGCGCCAGCCGCTGGGTGAAGGTCGCGCCGCCCGCGCCGCAGCCCACCACCACCATGTCGACCTCGTCGTCGTCCTCGAACCGCCGCATGTCCGAGCGCAGCCGGGTCACATGCGGCAGCCAGGCGGAGGCGTTGCGGGCCCGTACGTCGCCCTGGGGGCGCAGCGTCTCGCGCAGCGTGCCGGTGGCCGGGCGCCACCACCGCTTTCCGCTCATCGGTCCTTCCATCGGCCGCCCTCCCACATCGCCGCCCGGGCTCAGCAGTCCGTCTCCGTCGCCGGCTCCTCGGCCGGCGGGCTCTCCCACGGCTCGCGCGTGCCGCGCCCCAGCCGCAGATAGCCGCGCGGATAGGCCGGGCCGCCGAAGCCGATCTCCTCCCAGGCGTACGGATGGGCGTAGTACGCGGTGCACGCGTAGCGGGACCACAGCGTCCAGACGTGCCCGGCGGGCATGCCGTACCAGTCGTGCGACCCGAGGTCCTGGATGTGGCGCAGCAGCCGGTGCCGGTCGCCGTGGGTCACCTGGCCGAACGTGCGGCCGTCGTGCCGCACCTTCGTCTCCTCGTCCAGCGCGGCCAGCGAGCGGCGCCACGCCTCGTCGTCCTCCGGCATGTCGGCGAACCGCCAGCCCTCGAACTCGCGGGCGGCCAGCCGGGCGTCGATCACCGGCAGCACCGGGATCGGCGGATCGTCGTGCCGGCGCGCCAGCAGCAGGTCCAGCAGCGGCCCGGCGGCCGCCTCCTCGGCCGGGGTGAAGAAGCTCAGCGGCGGCCGCGGCCCGAGCCTGGCCAGCACCACCCCGCCCGTCGCCGCGTCCCACGTCGGTATCTGGCTCAGCGGGCCCTTCTTCGCCGATGAGGGCTCGGCTCTCCCACGCCGCGCCGTCACCGCTCCCTCCGCAGCACGCTCGCGAGCAGGCCCATCCCGCCCACCATGCACATCAGCAGCGGCGCGAACAGCGGCGGGCCCAGCTCGATGTTGTAGCGGGCCATCCGCCAGCCGCCGGGCTTGGCGGCGATCCCGCGCACATGGAGATACGTGCCCTGCAGCCCGTTGGCCACGATGGCGGCCGAGGCCACCGGGAGCGCGGTGTGCGCGGCCCGCCGGTCGGCGAACCCCGCCACGCCCGCGACGACCCCGACCGGGCCGAGCGCCACCGGCCACCACATCACGCGGTTGCCGAACCCGGCACGGTCGTGTTCCAGATAGATCTCGGCGGCCGTGATCGCCGAGCCCAGGGCGGTCGCCAGGGAGAGCGACCGCTCCAGCCGCCCGTACCGCACATCACGGGCCAGCCGCGCGGCCCGGCGGGCGGCCGGGCGGCGCGCCAGGCGGCCGACCCGGGCGAGGGTCCGCGCGTCCCGCGTGAGCCGTGCCATCACGGCCGCTCACTCCTCGCTCTTCTTGCGGTGCGTCCGGTGCGGCAGGAACTCCTGCACCTTCGCCTTCAGGCCCTGGCGCACCATGCCCGCCCGGTCCGTGTCGCCCTTGACGATCGACCCCAAGGTGGCCTCCATCTGCTCCCAGGTGGCGTGCGGCGGGATCGGCGGCACGGCGGGGTCGGTCAGGAACTCCACCACCGCCGGGCCGTCCGCGTTCAGCGCGTCACGCCACGCCTGCTCCACCTGCTCGGGCTTCTCCACCCGGATGCCGGTCAGCCCCAGCGACTCGGCGAACCGCGCGTACCGCACATCCGGAATCTGCTGCGACGGAAGGAACTGGGGCGCGCCGCTCATCGCCCGCATCTCCCAGGTCACCTGGTTCAGGTCGTGGTTGTTCCACACCGCGACCACCAGCCGCGGGTCGTCCCAGGCGTGCCGGTACTTGGCCGCGGTGATCAGCTCGGCCATGCCGTTCATCTGCATCGCCCCGTCCCCGACCAGCGCCACCACGGGCCGGTCGGGCTGGGCGAACTTGGCGCCGATGGCGTACGGCACCCCGCTGCCCATGGTGGCCAGCGTGCCCGACAGCGAGCCGCGCATCTGGCCGCGCATCCGCAGGTGGCGGGCGTACCAGTTGGCCACCGAGCCGGAGTCGCAGGTGAGGATGGCGTCGCCGGGCAGCAGCGGGTCCAGGCAGTGGGCGACGTACTCGGGGTTGATCGGGTCGGCGCTCACCTCGGCGCGCTGCCGCATCACCTCGCGCCACCGCCGCACCCCCGCGACGACCTCCTCCTGCCAGCCGCGGTCCTCCCTGCGCCGCAGCAGCGGCATCAGCCGCAGCAGGGTCTCGCGCGCGTCGCCGACCAGGTTGACCTCGTACGGGTAGCGCATGCCGATCATGTGCGGGTCCAGGTCGATCTGCACGGCCCGGGCCTTGCCGAACTCCGGCAGGAACTGGGTGTACGGGAAGCTGGAGCCGATGGTCAGCAGCGTGTCGCAGTCCCGCATCAGCTCGTACGAGGGCCGGGTGCCCAGCAGCCCGATCGAGCCGGTCACATACGGCAGCTCGTCGCTGAGCACATCGAGGCCGAGCAGCGCCTTGGCCACCCCCGCGCCCAGCAGGTCGGCGATCCGCTCGACCTCCGCGCGCGCCCCCGCGGCGCCCTGCCCGACCAGGATCGCCACCTTCTCGCCGGCGTTCAGCACCTCGGCCGCACGCTCCACCGCGCTCGCCGAGGGCACCGCCGACCAGCCGCTGCGGTCCAGGCTGGAGGGCACCATCTTGAACTCGTGGGTGGGCGGGGAGTAGTCCAGCTCCTGGACGTCCGCCGGGATGATCACGGCGGTGGGGGAGCGCCGGGCGTACGCGGTGCGGATCGCCCGGTCCAGCACGTTCGGCAGCTGCTCGGGGACCGTCACCGTCTCCAGGAAGTCGGACGCCACGTCCTTGAAGAGGCTGTGCAGGTCCACCTCCTGCTGGTAGGAGCCGCCCATCGCGCTGCGGTGCGTCTGGCCGACCAGCGCCACCACCGGCACATGGTCCAGCTTCGCGTCGTACAGGCCGTTCAGCAGGTGGATGGCGCCCGGTCCGGAGGTCGCCGCGCAGACCCCGAGCCGCCCGCTGAACTTGGCGTACCCGGTCGCCTCGAACGCGGCCATCTCCTCGTGCCGGGCCTGCACGAACCGGGGCTCGTTGTCGGCCCGCCCCCACGCGGCGAGCAGGCCGTTGATTCCGTCGCCCGGGTATCCGAAGACCTGCTCCACACCCCACTCGCGCAGTCGGGCGAGGACGTAGTCGGCGACTTTCATGCTCATGGTGGTCACTCCTGTCGACCGGCTCAGCCGGTCAGCTGCGGCAGCACCTTGGTGCGGTAGAAGTCGAAGAAGCCGCGCTGGTCGGGGCCGATCTGGTTGACGTAGACGGTGTCGAATCCGGCGTCGGCGTACGCGCTGAGCGCGGCCACATGTTTCTCCGGGTCGTCCCCGCAGGTCACGCTCGGGGCCAGATGCTCGGGCCGGACGAGCTCGCTGGCCTGCTCGAAGTGGGCCGGGGTGGGCAGGACCTGCGAGAGCTCGCCGGGCAGCGCCATGTTGGGCCACAGCCGGTGGACGGTACGCAGCGCCTCGTCGGCGTCCGGGCCGTAGCACACCTTCAGGCCCCCGCTGACCGGCTTGGAGTTGCCGCCCGCGCCACTGCCGCGCCGGAAGCGCGCCACCAGCTCCGCGTCGGGGACCATGGTGATGAAGCCGTCGCCGACCCGCCCGGCCAGCGCGGCGGCGGCCGAGCCGAACGCCGCGATGTCGATGGGCACCGGCTCCTCGGGCACCGTGTAGAGCCGCGCGTTCTCGACCGTGTAGTGCTTGCCGTGGTGGCTGACCTCGTGGCCCTCGAAGAGCTGGCGCATCACCGTCACGGCCTCCTCCAGCATTTCCAGCCGGACGGGCGCCTGCGGCCAGCGGCCGCCCAGCACATGCTCGTTGAGCGCCTCTCCGCTGCCCACTCCCAGGCGGAAGCGGTCCTCTCCCAGCAGCACCGCGCTGGTCGCGGCCGCCTGGGCCACGACGGCCGGATGGATACGCATGGTGGGGCAGGTCACCGCGGTCTGCACGGGCAGCGAGGTGGCCTGGGCGAGCGCGCCGATCACCGACCACACGAAGGAGGACTGGCCCTGCGCGTCGTTCCAGGGGTGGTAGTGGTCGGAGATCCACAGGGCGGAGAAGCCCGCCTGCTCCGCCATCCGAGCCTGCTCGACGAGCTCGGTGGGGCCGTGTTCCTCGGCGGCCAGGAAATAGCCGTACTGGGTCATGGAAAGGCCCTCCTCGCAACGCTGGTGCCGGTCAAGGCGCTGGTGCCACGAGGCGACGGGTAACCGGGGTGCGAGGAAGAAAACCTATCCCGGCAGGCGAGCGGCGCCATGGGGGGTGCCGCCACCATCAGGAGGACACGGTCAAGGCCCACGAGGCGACGGCGGTGGCGCAGTAGAAACCGGGAAACGCGAGGTTGTCGAGCACGCGGGCGCGCAGATGGAAGGCGAGCGCGCCCAGGTAGAGCAGGACGAGACCGCAGGCCGCGGCGGCGCCGAGGGGGCGCAGCGCCGCGTCGGAGAGGCCGAGGAGGAGACCCGCCGCACCAGCCAGCTTGAGGGCGGCCAGCCGGGGCAGCCAGGATCGGGGCACACCCACCCGCGCCGAGTTGGCCAGCACGAAGCGCGCCCCGGCGAGGTCAGCTGCGGCGATTCCGACGTTGGCAGCGGCGGTGAACAAGGTGACGACGAGGAATGCGAGCTGGGTACCGGTCATGCCTTCAGGGTCCGCAGGCGCTTCGGCACCGTCCAATACCTGCTTCTATAACCTGGTGGCATGGATGTGGACACGCGCCTGCTCCGGTACTTCGCCGCAGTGGCGGAGGAGGGCACCCTGACCGGGGCGGCGCAGAAATTGTTCGTCTCGCAGCCCGCGCTGACCAAGCAGATCCGGCGCTTGGAGGACGATCTGGGGGTACCGCTCTTCGTGCGTTCGCGGTCCGGGATGGCGCTGACCGAGGCCGGTCGCGAGCTCGCCGCGCGGGTGCCCGCACTGCTGGACGGCTGGGACGAGGCGGTACAGGCAACCGGCCGGGCGGCGCGGCTGCTGCGCCTGGGCTTCCTGGACGCGGGCGCCGTGGGCGCCGTCCACGAGGTCATCGCCGAGTTCCGTCGGGCGCGGCCGGAGTGGCGTGTGGAGCTGCGTCAGTTCGACTGGTCGGACCCGAGTGCCGGCCTGGCCCGAGGCGAGGTGGATGCGGCGGTGGTGCGTTTGCCGTTTCCGGGGCAGGAGGGGCTGAACGTGCGGGAGTTGTTCGTCGAGGAGCGTGGGGTGCTGCTGCCGGCCCGGCATCCGCTGGCGAACAACGGGACGGTGGAGTTCCGGGAGCTCTGGGACGAGCCCTTCGTCGCGGCCGGAGCCGAGACCGGAGCCTGGAGGGAGCACTGGCTGGCGGCGGAGGAGCGGGAAGGCCACCCGGTCCGGGTCGGCGCCGTCACCAGCCGGCCCGACGAGTGGCTCGGAGCGGTGGCTGCCGGCTGTGTAGCGCTGGCCCCGGCGTCGACGGCCCGTTTCTACTCCCACCCGGACGTGGTGTTCCGTCCGGTCCGCGGGGTCTCACCGAGCCGGGTGGGGCTTGCCCGGCCAAAGGGCCGGACACGCGAGGCGACGCTGGACGAGCTGCTGGAGGCCATCGCGCGCCGGCTGAGCCGGCGCTGACGACGGGGCCGACAATCCGCCGGCACGCTGCCCGGCCGGATGGAGCAGTGCTGGACTCAGCCGTGCGCGAGCGGTGCGTTTGCGGGACGTGAGTGAGACGTTTCCAGAACGTCAGCGGCCCCGGGAAAAGTGGTGTCCACACCGCGGGAGCCGCCAAAGAGGAATCCCGCACGGAACGCAGGGGGATCCTGATCATGCGTACTTCCCGGATTCGCACCGCCGCCCTGGCCACCGTCACCGCCGCGCTGGCGCTGGGCCTGACCGCCTGCGGCGGCGGCGACGGCGACTCGAAGGCATCGGCCGGCGAGAAGACCGCCGCCACCGCACAGAGCCGGCCCGCGTCCAACGAGGACGGCAAGGGCGGCACGGAGCAGGCCAACAGCGCCCCTGACAAGGCCTCGGCCGGTTCGGAGGAGGTCGCGAGCAAGGGCGCAAGGGTCGGCGCCCAGCAGTGCGTGGGCGATGAGATGCTGGTCACCGCGGTCCACCGGTTCGCCGGGCAGCAGGGCGACCACCTGCTGCTCACCGCGTCCAACCAGGGCTCCAAGCCGTGCTGGGTGACCTCCTACCCGGCCGTGAGGCTCGGCGACGACAGCCTCGAACTGCCGCACTCGAAGAAAGACAACCCGGGCGGCGACAAGCGCATCACCCTCCAGCCCGGCGGCAAGGTCTACAGCGCGGTGAACCTCTTCGACTACAACTCCCGGCACCAGACGGCACAGGGGCTCGCCATCGCGCTGCGCGGCGCGGACGGCCACGAAAGCCCCTACTACTCCGTCGTCATGAAGGGCCAGAAGCAGCAGTTCAGCTGGAACGAGGCCGACGTGCTGAACTGGAACACCGAGAAGCCGTACGACTTCTAGGACTGCTCCTTCGGGCCGGGCCACTGACGACGCTTCGACATACCCGGCACTCGTTCGGCTTGGACGCGGGCCTGTCGTCGGCCTGAACTGCCATCACGTCACGGCGTCGGCCAGCATGAAGGCGGCCACGGCCAGCAGGACCACCGCGAAGATGCGCTGCAAGCGGGGCCCGGAGACCTTCGCGGCCATGCGTTTGCCGTCCCAGGCACCCAGCATCGCGGTTCCGGCGAACGGGCCGATCGACGCCCAGTCGAGCGAGGTGGCGGCGCCGGAACGAGTGGCCAGTGAGGCCAGCGAGTTGGCCGTGGTGACCAGCAGGCTGGTGCCGACGGCGGCCTCCATCTCGAAGGCCAGGACGGTGACCAGGGCGGGGACGGCGAGAAAGCCGCCGCCCACACCGAGCAGTCCGGTCAGCGCGCCCAGGCCGGCACCGGCCCCGGCTGCCTTGCCCGGCCGCACGCCGCCGCTCCCTGGGCGGGTGGTGCCGGCAGGCCGGAGCATGCTGAGGGCGGAGAGGACGGCTGTAGCGGCGAAGGCGATGGTGAGGGCGGCTTGGGGCAGGTGGGTGGCGGCGGCTCCGGCGGCGGCCGCCGGAAGAATCCCGGCGGCCGCGAACGCTGCCCCGGCCTTCCACCGCACCTGCCCGGCCCGGGCATGCGCGTACAGGGCGGTCAGCGAGGTGAAGACGACGATGATCAGGCCGGCGGTGGTGGCCGCGGCGGGGGTGAAGCCGAGCAGGTAGATGAGGGCGGGCACCGCCAGGACGCTGCCGCCGCCACCGAGGGCGCCGAGCGTCAGGCCGACGACGGCTCCGGCGATCACGGCCAGGATCAGGGCGGTCATGGCCGGATAACGCTGAGGCCCGCCTCGGCGGCGGCCTCGAAGCCGTCATCGATGGCGATCACCTTGCGCCCGGTCGCGTCCAGGAGGGAAGCGGCGATCGCCGCGCGCATCCCGCCGGCGCAGTGCACCCACACCGTGCCGTCCGGCACCTCGCCGACCCGGGCGTGCAGCTGGTGGAGTGGCATGTGCACAGAGCCCTCGATGAAGCCGTTCGCGCGTTCGGAATCCCGGCGCACATCCAGTACCACCACGTCCCCGCCACGCTCGTGTGCCTCGGCGAGGTCGGCGAAACCGGCGCGGGGGAAGGAGGCGAGCTGTTCCCCTTCACGGACCCAGGTGGCCGGGTCTCCCGTGGCGGCGGCAGCCGGGCGGTCGATACCGACCCGGGTCAGCTCCCGCTGCGCGTCGGCGATCTGCGCCGGAGTGTCGCCGAGCAGGGTGACCGGCTTGCCCCACGGGATCAGCCAGGCCACATAGGTGGCCGGATTCCCCGAGCCCTCGAAGTTGAACGATCCGGCCACATGGCCGTCGGCGAAGGCGACCCGGCTGCGCAGGTCCACCACCCACTCACCCGCCGCCAGCCGTTCGGCGATCTGTGCGGCGTCGGCGGGCTCGGGCGGTGTCAGGTCGACAGGCCCGGGGCCGGCGGCGTTGGCCGGGCCCATGTACGTGTAGTAGGCGGGCACGTCGTCCAGCCCGGCCAGGAGCCGCTTCACGAAGGCGTCCACATCCAGGGCGAAAGCGTCGTTGCTGGTGCGTTCGTTGCCGATGGTGGTCGCGTCGCCCTCGGCCTGGGAGGAGGAGCAGAAGCTGCCGAAGCCGTGCGTGGGCAGCACGGGTACCTCGTCGTCGAGCATGGCCGCCAGCCGGTGGACGGAGGTGTGCTGGGCGCGGGCCAGGTGCTCGGTCAGCCGCGGGTCCACCAGGTCCGGACGCCCCACGGTGCCGATCAGCAGCGAGCCGCCGGTGAAGACCGCCACCGCGCGGCCGTCCTCCTCCAGCGCGTATGAGGTGTGGTGCGGGGTGTGGCCCGGGGTGGCTATCGCACGCAGCATCAGGTGCTCGTCCACCTCGGACGTGTCGCCGTCCGTGACGGGAGTGCGAGGGAAGGAGACGTCGGCGCCGGCCGGGACCAGGTAGCGGGCGCCGGTGAGGCGGGCAAGTTCCAGCCCGCCGCTGACGTAGTCGTTGTGCAGGTGCGTCTCGGCTACGTAGGCGATACGCACCCCTCGCCGGGCGGCGGTGGCGATCACCTGGTCGACGTCCCGCGGCGGATCGACCACGACCGCCGCTCGCGGACCGCCGGCCAGGTAACTGCGATTTCCCAGCCCCTCGAACTCCAGGGTTTCGACAAAAAACACGGTAAGACTCCTTTCCGGGATGGCGTACCCAGGAAATTCCCGTCTCGGGAAACCGCCGCCATGTGCACAGACGATCAGCGCCTGAAATGGAGAATTCCCGAGGGTGCGCGGGGGGTGGCGTGCCCGTCCGGCCTCACGTCAGCGGACGTGTCCGGTCGGGGAAGGTGACCGGCAGCCCTGCCGATTCCCATGCCTCAAGGCCCCCTGTCACGCTGTAGACGGAGGACCGGCCTGCGCGGATCGCCTGCGCGCCGCCCTGCACGCTGCGTGTGCCCGTGCGGCATACGAAGGCCAGCGGGCCGTCAGGCAAATCCGGCAGCGAGGCCGGCAACGTACTGAGCGCTGCATGGACCGCGCCGGTCGGGTGACACGCTGCCCATTCATCGTCTTCGCGGACATCGACCAGAGTGAGTTCCCCGTCCGCGACGCGGCGCCACGCCTCGGCGGGAGACAGGTCGGCGGGTGTGTGACCGTCGCCGGGGCCCAGGCCCTGCCGCGTGGCGGGCAGGACCGTCCGAATCGCCTCGTAGTTCGAGGCATGGGCGACGGCTATCCGCTGTCCCAGCATCGGGCAGACATTCATCGCCTCTTCCCAGTGAGCGGTGGACTCCCATTCCGCCACGTTGACGAGACGGAATGTGCTCCCCGGGACGATCGTGCGGAACATGTACGTCCGGATGAAACCGGGTTGAGCGGCCATCACGTCCGCGGCGCCCTGCCAGGCGTCGAGATAAGCGCTTTCCTTATCCTCGTCGATCTCAATCGGGATGATCACGACATGGCGATTTTCCATCTGCTGCCCCTCTGTCCTGTAAGGCAATGACGACTTCTGGAGGGAACACGGCCGAGTCCGAGAAGTGCCGGCTGTGGTTGGTGAGCCGGCCCTTTCCGGATACAGCCTGCACACGCATGCCCAGGACTGGCAAAGAGCTTTGCCGCACCGGCAAATCGGTCGGTGCGGGCGAGGCCGCGGGGGCGGAGGAAAGGACTGTCCGAACGCGCCCTAGGAGCCGGGCGCCACCGCCCGTTCGGGCCGCTGCTGTCCGTCTTCCGACGGGGGCGGCTGGTGGGAGATCCGGCCCAGCGCGAGGGCGATGTGGCGGGAGAGCCGGTCCGCCACGCCCGCCTCCGCCATCTCGAACGCCCCGCGCCCACCCGTACGGAAGAGGGTGAGCGCGCCCAGCACCGGCTCCGCGGGCGAGACCCGCAGCGGGACGCACAGCAGCGAGGTGACGTCCTCGCGGACCAGGACGGGCGCGCCCGAGGCGTCCCGGCCGAACGCGTCCGCGTCATGGGGCCGCACCTGCAACGCGGAGACCCCGTCCCGTATCGCCTCCGCCACCAGCGGGCAGCCGGCCGGGTCCTGCTCGGCCACCGAGGTCACGCGGTCCGCCGTGGCGTCGGGCGGGCCCAGCGCGACCACCCGGCGGGCGGTCTCGGGCCGCGCCGGGTCGGCGGCCACATCGGCGATCACCCAGTCCGCGAAGCGGCCGTGCAGCACGGCGGCCGCCCGGTCCAGCACGGTCTTCGGCCCGCTGTTGGCGAGCGCCACCGTGCCGAGCAGCGTGGTCGCCATGTCGTCGATCAGATCCAGCCGCTCGGCGTGGCGCGTCACCTCGTCCAGGTCCGGCCGCCGGGCGCCCGGCGGCCGGACCCCGCCGGCCTGGCCCGGGACGGTGGGGGCCGCGACGGCCACCGCGCCCTCGCCGGTGGGCTGGAAGGTGGCCAGCACGGCGGAGTGCGGCTCGCCCGGCGGGCGCAGCCCGGCGAGCGTCACCCGCAGCGCCCCGTCGCTCCCCGGCCCCGGCAGGTGCACCACCAGGCTGCGCCCGCCCTCGTCGCGCGCGACCGCGGCGACCTGGGAGCGCAGCACCGCCCGCCCGTCGCGCCGCAGCGACTCGGTCAGCGGGCGCCCGGTGGCGTAGCCGGCGCGGGTCTGGAACAGCTGGGTGGCCGAGAAGTTCATCCGCCGCACCACACAGTCGCGGTCCAGCAGGACGACGGGGATCGGCAGCCGCTGGAACAGGGCGCGCAGCAGCTGCTGCTCGCGCGGGTCGGCGCGCCCCCCGCCGGGGGCCCGGGCGGCCGAGGCCAGCTGCTCGTACCGCGGCCACAGCACGTCGGCCACGTGCTGGAGCTCGATGAGGGCGGCGTCCAGTGCGGAGAGCCGCTGGTGCGCGGGCAGGGCACGCGCGGTCTGCAGTTCGGCGACGCGTCTGCGGAAGTCGGTCAGCTCGGCGCCGTACTCGTTTGCCCCGGACATGCGCACACGGTAACCCGCCCGGAGAGGGGCCCTCGCACCGTGGCCCGTTTTCCCGGGGGCGGAGCGGGCAGCCGAGGAGACGGGACGCTACGCGGAGACCCCCCCACCACCACCACCAGCGGAGTGACCAGCGGAGTGAAAGGAGTGGACCCGAGCATGCCGGATCGTGCCCTCACGCGCGTCTGGGCCTGGCAGACCGACGCGCCGTCCCTGGACCGCGGCCTCGCCGAGCTGGCCGAACAGGCCGCCTCCTGCACTCCGGACAGCTGCGGGGCCACCGCCACCGCCCTCCTCGGCCCGGACCCCGGCGGGAGCGCCCTGGAGGAACAGCAGACCGCCGCCACCCACCCCGACCTGTCCCCGCTGGTCTCGGTGCAGCTCGCCTCGGGCGAGGGCCCGATCCCGGCCGCCCGGGCCACCGGCCGCCCGACGGGCGCGGACGACCTGCTGCACGACCGCAGGTGGCCGCGGTACCGGGCCAGGGCCCTGGAGGCGGGGGTGCGCTCCAGCGCCACCCTGCCGTTCGTCAGCGAGGGCCTGACCGTGACCATCTCCGTCTACGGGCTGCGGCCCGGCCCCCTGGAGGAGGCCGCCCAGGGAGCCACCCGGCTGCTCGGCGACCTCGCCACCGAGAGCCTGGCGCGCGACCGGCGCTATCGCGCCGCCCTCACCGAGATCGACCAGCTGGACACCGCGCTGCGCTCGCGCCCGGTGGTCGACCAGGCGTGCGGGATCGTGATGTACGTGCTGGGCTGCGACGCGGACGCCGCCTTCGACCTGCTGCGGCGCACCTCCCAGCGGACCAACCGCAAGCTGGCCGAACTCGCCGAGACCGTGGTGCGCACCCGGGGCCGCGGCATCGAGCCGGAGCTGATCAGGATGGGCCGGCAAGCCAGTCCCGCACCCGCTCGGCCAGCGGACGACCCGTGCTGACCCCCGCGCCGGACGCGGCCTCGCCCGACGGGCCGCCGGTCTCGCCGCCCCGCTCCTCGCCGCCCCCGGTGCCGCCCTGCCCGCCGCCGCCCTGCCCGCGGCCGGGATACGGACGGGTCGGCGTGGCGGTCTTGGCCTCGCCGACCCGCAGCCCGAGCGCCAGCCGCTCCTCCGCGGTGAGCCGCTCGCGCAGCTCCGGAAAGATCACGTCCTCCTCTCCCCGGATGTGCATGGACACCACGTCGAACAGATCGCGCACCAGCGAGTCGAACCGCCGGTCCGCCGGGTCCAAGCGGTCCAGATCGCCCAGGATCCGCTCGGCCTCCAGAAGCTCCTCGATCTCCCGCTCGGCGACCTCGTCGCCGTTGGGCAGGGCCTTGCGGACCGTCGGGTACAGATACTGCTCCTCGGCGACCGAGTGCCGCACCAGCTCCACCGTGATCCGGTCCACCAGCAGCCGCCGCTGCCCGGGGTCGGCGCTCGCCCGGTACCCCTCGAACAGGTCCTGCACCTCGCGGTGGTCCGCGGTGAGCAGGTCCACGACGTCGTGTTGCTGAGGCATCGCTGTCATGCGCGCCGGGTGCCCGTCGCCGCCCCGGGCAAACGGCCGTCGCCGCCCCGGGCGAACGGCACCGGCCACGTGTCGGCTCCGCCGCCGCATCCGCCGATCTGCGAAGGTGGACAGGGCGGGGAGACAGTCAGTCCAGTCTGTCGATCCGGAGGTGTGTTTCGAATGCAGCGGGAGCTGGCCGCCCCGGCTCCGGCGGCCCCGGACGACGGCGGCCTGCCGGTCCTCCCCGAGCTGGCCGCAAGCTTCGCCGAAGCGGCCGGCCGCACCGCGCCCGAGCCGGTCGGCGGCGCCCCGGCGCTGCGCGCCGCCGCCCGCGGCTACTGGGAGCGGCGCGGCCTGTGGACCGACCCGGAGCACGTCGTGGCCGCCCCCGGCGGGCAGCCGCTGCTGCTCGCCCTGCTCGCCGCGGTCGGCGGCGACGTCCTGCTGACCCGGCCCAGCGCCGCCTGGTACGCGCCGCTGGCCCGGCTCGTCGGCCGCCCCGCCTACCATGTGCCGGTGCCCGCCGAGTGCGGCGGCGTCCCCGACCCGTTCGCGCTGCTGGAGACCGTCCGCCGGGTCCGCGCCGAGGACGGCGAGCCGCGGGCCCTGCTGCTGTCCGGCGCCGACGACCCCACCGGCACCACCGCCCCGCCCGAGCTGCTGCACGAGGTGTGCGAGGCCGCAGTGGCCGAAGGGCTGCTGATCCTCAGCGACGAGACCTGGCGGGACACCGTGCACCACCCCCACGGCACGGTGCTGCTCAGCCCCGCCGAGATGCGCCCCGAGGACGTGGTGGTGCTCACCGACCTGGCGGGCGCCTTCACTCCGCCCGGCTGGCCCGCCGCGGTGGCCCGGTTCCCCGCCACCGAGCGCGGCGTCGAGCTGCGCGAGCGGGTGCTGTCCACCCTCGACGCGGTGCGGGCCGTGCCGCTGCCGCCGGTCGCCGCGGCCGCCGCCCACGCCCTCGACGAGCCCGAGCCGGTCCGTGAGCGGACCGCGGCCGCGGCCCGCGCCCACGGGGCGGTGGCCGCCGCGGCCTACCGCGCGCTCACCGCGGTCGGCGCGCTGTGCCGCCCCCCGCAGGCCGGCCGCCAGCTGTACGCCGACCTCGACGAGCTGCGCGGTGGCCTCGCCGCCCGCGGCATCACCGACTCGGTGGAGCTGGAGCGCGAGCTGACCCGGCGGCTCGGCCGGCCCGTACCGGGCGGCCACCGCTTCGGCGACGCCCCGCACACCCTGCGGGTGCGGCTGTCCACCCTGCCGCTGCTCGGCACCGGGGACCAGGAGCGACTGGCCGCCCTGGCCGCCGCGGACCCGCTGCGCCTGCCGCACGTGGCCGAGGCGCTCACCGCCTTCGAGACCGCCTTCCGCGAGCTGACCCGGACCGGACCGAGGCCGACCGGCACCGAAGGGAGCCCACTTCCATGACCGACCAGGCCGACCAGGCCCAACCGACCGAGCGACGCCCCGCCGGGGCGCGCACCCGCCCGGGCCAGGCGGCGCCCCCCTCGCTCGCCGCCCCGCGCCCCCGCGGCGAGCTCCGCACCTGGCCGCGGTCGTTCGCCCACCGCCTCACCTCCCCGCTGCCCGGCGTCCGGGCGATCGCCAGACTCGCCCGGGAGGGCCGGCTGCGCCCGCCCGTGGACGCGCTGCGGCAGATCCCCGAGCTGCCCTTCGAACCGGGCCCGCCGCCGGTCGTCGGGCCCGGGGAGGCGGCGGTCACCTGGGCGGGGCACGCCAGTTGCGTGCTGCGGGTCGGCGGGCTGACCGTGCTGACCGACCCCGTCTGGTCCCGCCGGATCCTCGGCACCCCGGCCCGGGTCACCCCCGTCGGGGTGCGCTGGGAGGACCTGCCGCCCATCGACGCGGTGGTCATCAGCCACAACCACTACGACCACCTCGACGCCCCCACGCTCAAGCGGCTCCCGCGCCACACCCCCCTGTTCGTACCGGCCGGGCTCGCCGCCTGGTGCCGCGCGCGCCGCTTCACCGACGTCACCGAGCTCGACTGGTGGGAGGCGGCCGAAGTGCCGGGCCCGGACGGCCCGGTGCGCTTCGACTTCGTGCCCGCCCACCACTGGAGCAAGCGCACCCTGACCGACACCTGCCGCTCCCTGTGGGGCGGCTGGGTCATCACCGCCCCGGGCGGCCGGCGGATCTACTTCGCGGGCGACACCGGCTACGGCCACTGGTTCCGCGAGATCGGCCACCGCTACCCGGGCATCGACCTGGCGCTGCTGCCCATCGGCGCGTACGACCCGCGCTGGATGCTCCGGCCGGTGCACACCGATCCGGAGGAGGCGGTCCGGGCGTTCGGGGATCTCGGGGCGCGGGCCATGATGCCCATGCACTGGTCCACCTTCCTGCTCTCCGCCGAGCCCCCGCTGGAGCCGCTGCAGCGGGTCCGCGCCGCGTGGGAGGCGGCGCGGCTGCCGCGCGAGGCGCTGTGGGACCTGCCGGTCGGGGCCTCACGCGTCCTCATTAGACCTGACGAGTAGCGGTAGTTAGTGCATCAGTGGACATAAGTGGCAGGTGGTGCGTACCCCACCTAGCTTCCTTTTCATGCGCACTCGACAGCTTCGCTACCTGGCGGCCTTCTCGGTCGCCCTCGTCATCGAACTCGGTCCGCTGCCCGCCGCCCACGCCAAGACCCAGCACGTCGTCCACCCGGGCGAGTCGATCCAGGCCGCGGTGGAGGCCGCCAAGCCCGGCGACACCATCGTGGTCCAGCCCGGCACCTACCGGGAGAACGTGCTGATCACCACCTCTCGACTGACCCTGCGCGGGTCGGGTGACAAGACCGTCGTCAAGCCGCCCGCGAAGGCCGCCAAGAACCCCGCCAAGGACACGTCGAAGAAAACACCCAACACGACACCCAAGAAAACACCCAACACGACAGACAAGAAGACGGCCAGGACGACACCCGGGAAGACGGCCAAGAAGGCGGCCGGGAACTCCTGCGCCACCGCCGAGAGCGGCATCTGCGTCACCGGCACGGCCCAGCGGCCGGTCACCGGTGTCCGGATCCGCTCGCTGAAGGTCACCGGCTTCGCCAAGAACGGCATCTGGGGGAAGTACACCGACCGGATGGACGTACGCGGCGTGACCTCCGTGAAGAACGGTCAGCAGGGCATCGGCCAGGAGAAGTCCACCCGCGGCACCTTCCGCGCCAACACCGCGAAGGACAACGGCCAGGGGGGCGTCTTCCTCGCCAACACCGTCGACGAGGAGGGCGCGGCCCTCGACACCAAGGGCACCGTCGTCCGCGACAACCACCTGACCGGCAACCGGGTCGGGGTCGGCGTCCGGCGCCTGAGGGTGCTCACGGTCCAGGGCAACACCCTCACCGGCAACTGCGGTGGGGTGTTCGTCGTGGGCGACGAGGGGACGCCCCGCGCCGGCGACCTGTCCGTCCTCAACAACAAGGTCTACGAGAACAACAAGTACTGCCCGCCCAACCCCCGCCTGGACTTCATCCAGGGCACCGGCATCCTCCTCACCGGCGTGGAGGACGCGCGGGTGACGGGCAACACGGTGCGGGACAACGTGGGCGCGTCGCCGATGTCCGGCGGGATCGTGCTCTTCCCCAGCGTGGTGGGCACCAAGAACGCCCGTAACACCATCAAGGACAACGTGCTGACCCACAACAAGCCCGCCGACCTCGCCGACCGGGACGCCGGGCCCGGCAACACCTTCGAGGGCAACACCTGCACCGTCTCCGAGCCCGTCGGCCGGTGCGCCAAGGAGACTTTCCAATGACGTTGTCAAGCCGCTGCCGTGACTGGTGGTGTGGCTTGGTAGCACGCTCCGTCGCGGATCATGGCCCACAGGACGTTGGCCCGGCGGCGGGCC
>NZ_MAXF01000122.1 GCF_001704635.1 Streptomyces sparsogenes
AGCACAAGCGCGGCACCACCGTGGTTGATGTCCACCGCCCACAGCACGTCCTGAGACAGCTCCAGCACGTCGGCCAGGAGCTTGAGCAGCTCAGCCTCATCGTTCAGTACCCGACGCGACAGCAGCCGCTTGCCCTGGGCGTCGATCACCACGCAGTGGTGATGTTCCTTGCCGATGTCCACTCCGGCCCAGATCTCGGGCACGGCCACCTCCGCCAGCTCGTCGTACATGAACCCAGCAGACGACCTCGCCGACGTTGTCCTACACAGCGATCGCGTCGCGTCTTCCAATTAGCGGTCGAGTCGTCGCGGGGCCCGGGCGGCCAAGTCTCCTGAGCCATCCAAACGGCGACGTCATGGCAGCCATACCCGGGACCCCCGGGCCCCACCGATCTTACGAATGACCAGTTCAGACCCACATCAAGAAAGGTAGGACGTCATGACCTCGATCAGGACCGCCCCACCCACCACGGCGGACGGCCCCGCGCCCGCCGACGGCGCCCCGCCGAAGGCCGCGCCGCAGCTGCGGGAGCTGGTCTTCGGCGCCGCCCGCGCGGCGGCGGTCCGCGCGGCGGCCGCCCTGGGCGTCGCCGACGCCCTGGGCGAACGGCCCGCCACCGTCGCGGAGCTGGCCACCGCGGTGGGCGCCGAGCCCGACCGGCTGGGCCGGCTGCTGCGCGCCCTGTCCTCCTGCGGGGTCTTCGCCGAGACCGAGGACGGCCGGATCGCGCACACCGAGATGTCCCGGCTGCTGCGCGAGGACGCCCCCGACAGCCTGAAGTACATCTGCCTGTGGTGCACCGAGCCGTGGACCTGGGAGACCTGGCCGCGCCTGGACCAGGCCGTGCGCTCGGACACCTGCGCCTTCGACGACATCCACGGCAAGGACTTCTTCACCTATCTGCACGAGGACGCGCCGGACTCGGCCCGCGTGTTCGACAAGGCGATGACCACCTCCAGCCGGCAGTCCGCCGTGGAGCTCGCCGCCTTCCTCGACCTCGGCGGGGCGGCGGACGTGGCGGACATCGGCGGCGGGCAGGGACACGTCCTGGCGTCGCTGCTGGAGAAGCACCCGACGCTGCGCGGCACGCTGCTCGACCTCCCCCAGGTGGTGGCGAACGCGGACCCGCGGCTGCGCGACGGCGGGCCGCTGGCCGCGCGCGCCCGGCTGGTGCCCGGCGACTGCCGGCGCGAGATCCCGGTCCAGGCCGACCTCTACATCATCAAGAACATCCTCGAGTGGGACGACGAGTCCACCCGCCGGACCCTGGCCAACGTGGTGGCCGCGGCCCGGCCGGGGGCCCGGGTCCTGGTGATCGAGAACCTGCTCGACAACAGCCCCTCCATGCGGTTCACCACCGCCATGGACCTGTTCCTGCTCCTCAACGTGGGGGGCCGGAAACATTCCTCCGAGGGTCTGGTGGCGCGCATGACGGAGGCCGGGCTCACCGTCACCGGCATCCGCCCCGTCAACCCCTATCTGCACGCGTTCGACAGCCGCGTCCCGGCGTGAGCGGCACTCCGGCCGGGTGGCCGCGTGACGGTGGTCACGCGGCCACCCGGCCGGCATCTCGTGGGGTCTCTCGTCGGTGGTCTCTCGTCCGGGCTACGCCCACCGGAAGGAGTCGAGGTGGGCGAAGACGACGACATTGGCGGTGTAGTCGCGGACGTTGCGGTCGTACGAACCACCGCAGGTGATCAGGCGGAGCTGCGCGTCGGGAGTCGGCCCGTACACCCGGTCGTCGGGGAAGTCGGCCTTGCTGAAGGTCTCCACCGAGTCCACCACGAACGTCGCGACGATCCCGTCGGCGCGGGTGATGGTGACCCGGCCGCCCTTCTTCAGCGTGCTCAGCAGATAGAACACCGCGGGGCCCGTCTTGGTGTCCACGTGCCCGGCCACGATCGCGTTGCCCCGCTCGCCGGGTGACGGCCCGCCGTTGAACCAGCCGACCAGGTTGTTGTTGTCGGAGGGGGGCGGGATCAGCACCCCCGACCGGTCCAGCGTCAGCTCGGTGAACGGCGCGCTCACCCCGATGGCGGGGATGTCCAGGTGCCGGGCGGGCGAGCGCGGCAGCGCCGGCCCGAGCCGGACCTCCTGGGGCGCGGTCGGCTCCGGGCGGGGGGTGAGCGTCGGCCCGGTGACCGCGGACTTCTTCGGCGGCGTCTGGGTGGAGGCCGCGTCGACCGAGTTGTAGATCAGGAAGACGCCGATGAGGGCCGACGCGGCGGCCCAGCGGAGAACGCGGGTGTTGCTGTCGGCACCGCCCTGCTTGCCCATGGGGAAACTGCCTTTCTCGCCGGCGGAGAGCGTGGCGCTGCCGTGGCCAACCGCCACAAGCGGGGTTGGCCACGGCAGCGGGGCTACGAAAAGCGGTCAGACTCAGATCGCGTTGCCGACGGGCTTGCGGCGGCGCAGGGCGTAGGCGCCGGCGCCGAGGCCACCGAGGAGCAGGACCGAGCCGGCGGCCATGCCGCTACCGGTGGTGGCCATGCCACCGCCACCGGTGTGGACACCACCGTGCGGCTTGCCGTGCTCGCGCTCCTTCCACGAGCTGCCGCTGCCCCAGCTGCCGTACCCCTCCTTGCCCTTGCCGAAGTCTTCCTTGCCGAAGCCGGACTCTTCCTTGCCCTTACCGAAGTCCCCCTCCTCCTTGCCCTTGCTCTCCTTCTCCTTCCAGGAGCCGCCGGAGCCGTAGTCCTCGGACTCCTGGCCGTTGGAGTAGCCCCCGTGGCCGCCCGGGTCGGAGACGTCAGCGGCGAACGCGGCGGCAGGTGCGCCCAGAGTCAGGGAGGCGGCGAGCGCCGCCCCGGCGATGAGTGCGCGAGTAGATCGCATGAGTCATTCCTTCCGGCACCTGCACGATTACTGACATTTGCCAGATAAAGGGATCGTGTAGGTGTCTTATCAACCGTCAGCGACACGGGGCCCAGCTGCCACTTGACGCGGCCAGCCTTCGGGCCGGTTGTAAGCCCTCCGGGTGGAGATATCGGCGGTCTTCACTCGTTCGCCGCGCGAATGGACTGACGTCGGATCATCTTTTCGGCCCATCGTTCCGATCAGCCCTGTGGTGTGCGTCGCCGACCGGAACTCCGGGCGCGCCGGCACCCGCCGCGGAGAAGTCACGGCGCGTCTCTCCCGGTGTGCGGCCGCGCGTCGGCGTACCTGTCGTGGGCCCCCGTATCGAGCCCCGCATCGAGCCCCGTATCGAGCCCGAAGCGGCGGAACCGCTCCGCCCGGGCCCGCAGCAACCGGGCCGGGTCCCACGGCACCAGCTCGCTGAGGGTCTCGGCGAGCGCGTCGCCGACCAGGGCGGCGGCCTCGGCGGGGTCCCGGTGGGCGCCGCCCGGCGGCTCCGGCACCACCCCGTCGACCACCCCGAGCCGCAGCAGGTCCCGCGGAGTCGGCCGCAGGGCCGCCGCGGCCGCCCGGGCCGCCTCGGGCTTCTTCCACAAGATGGCGGCGCAGCCCTCGGGGCTGATGACCGAGTAGACGCCGCCCGCGCTGATCAGCACCCGGTCGGCGACCGCCAGCGCGAGCGCGCCGCCACCTCCCCCCTCGCCGACCACCGCGGCCACGAGGGGCACCGGCAGCCGCGACATCAGCCGCAGGTTCTCCGCGATGGCCACCGCCTGGCCGCCGCGCTCGGCGGCGGGGCCCGGATGGGCCCCCGGCGTGTCGATCAGGGTGACCACCGGCAGGCCGAGCTTTGCCGCCATCCGCATCAGCCGCGCGGCCTTGCGGTAGCCGCTGGGCGCGGGCATCCCGAACCGGTGCGCCTGCCGCTCCATCAGGCTCGCACCGCCCTTGTGCTGCCCGATCACCATCACCGCGCGCCCGGCCAGCAGCCCCGGCCCGCCGACCACGGCCGGGCAGTCCTCGGCGAGCCGGTCGCCGCGCAGCTCCTGGAAGTCGTCGAGGATGTGGCCCAGGTAGTCCGGCACGGTGGGCCGGTCCGGATGGCGCGCCCCCCGCACCGCCTCCCACGCGTCCCGCTCCGCCACGTCCTCCACCCGCCGCACCACCGTCCCCCGCGCGCCCCCAGCCCCCTCCGCGCCCGCCGTCCCCTCCGCGCCCGCCGTCCCCTCCTCGCCCCCGGCCCCCTCCGCGCCCCGCCCGCCCGGGTGGCCGTCGGGGGAGGGGCGCGGCTCGGCGTACGGCGTGTCGGGGGCCCGCGGGGTGCCGGTGGCGTGCGGCCGTACGGGCGGGGCGCCGAGCGCGAGGAGACGGGAGAGGGTGGCGCGGAGCGCGGAGCGGGGGACGATGTCGTCCACCATGCCGTGGGCCATCAGGAACTCCGCCGTCTGGAACCCCTCCGGCAGCCGCTCCCCGGTCGTCTGCTCGATGACCCGGGGCCCGGCGAAGCCGAGCCGCGCGCCCGGCTCGGCGACGATCACATCGGCGAGGGTGGCGAAGGACGCCGCGACACCCCCGTACGTAGGATCGGTGATCAGCGAGACCGTGAGGATCCCGGCCTCGTCGAGTTCGGCCATGGCCTGCGCGGTCTTGGCCATCTGCATCAGGGCCAGCGTGCCCTCCTGCATCCGGGCCCCGCCGGAGGCGGTGACCAGCAGCAGCGGGAGGCGCCGCGCGAGGCCGGCGCGTGCCGCCTCGCAGACCAGCGCGCCCACCCCGCAGCCCAGGCTGCCGCCGAGGAACCGGAAGTCCATCGCCGCCACGACCACCGGCCGGTCCTCGACGCGGCCCTGGACACAGATCACCGCCTCCGTGAGGCCCGTCCTGGCCCGCGCTTCCGCCAGCCGCTCGGGGTAGGGCCGGGTGTCGGTGAACTCCAGCGGATCGTGCAGCGGCCGGACCTCGCCGAGCGGCGCCGCGGAGCCGGCGTCGAGCAGTTGGTCCAGCCGCTGCCGTGCCGTCAAGGGGCTGTGCCAGCCGCAGTCCGGGCATACGCGCAGCGTGCGCGCGAACCTCTTGCCGTAGATCAGGTCGGCGCAGCGCTCGCAGCGCACCCAGTCCGCGACCACGGTCCAGCTCCCTTCCGGCCGTCAGGCGCGGTCGCGCTCCCAGCGGTAGAACTCGTGCGCCATGGCGTCCTTCGGTTCGCGCCAGGTCTCGGGGTCGTACGCCTGGACGTACGGCTGGAGCCGCTCGCTGACGTCCCGGAACTCCGGGTGCCTGACGTACTTGGCGACCTGCTCGGCCGGCGGCCGTTCGGCCTCGATCAGATGCAGATACACATCGCCGAACTGGAACAGGCTGCGGCCGGTGACGCCGATCAGTTTCGGCAGCTCGCCTCGGTCGGAGTCGGCGAAGACCTTGGCGATGTCGGGCCCCGCGTCCCGGTTCATCTTGGCGACGATCATGGTGCGGTACATCGTCAGGCCTCCACCGTCGCGCGGGCGCGCTGCTCGATCTTGTCCCGGATGAGCTCCATCTGGACCTTGCTGTTGCGGTTGATGAGGTCGGTCATCCCGGCGTCGTCGATCGGCGCGTCGGGTCTCATCTCGAAGTCCTGGGTCCAGCGCATCCGGGTGCCCTGCGGCGTCTCGTCGTACTCCCAGCGGATGTTCATGAAGGCGAACGGGCCGGTCTCGACCCGGCGCGCCCACACGGTGTGCACATCGCGGGCCGTCTCGCGCTCGGACACCCAGCTCCAGACCTTGCCGTTCTCGTCGGGGTGCATGGTCAGCCGGAAGGTGGTGGTGTCGCCCTCCCGCCGCAGCACCTCCACGGAGGCGTACTCGCTGAACAGGTCCGGCCAGCTCTCGATGTCGTTGGTCATGTCCCACACGAGGTCCAGCGGCGCCGCGATCGTGATCTCGTTGTCGGTGTGGCCGGGCATCTCAGGCTCCTGCGGTGATTGAGGCGTTGATGACGTCGATGAAGTCACTGGGGGTCTTGCAGCTCTCGGCGCCCGGCTCGATCGGGGTGCCGTAGTGGTTCTCCAACTCGCCCACGATGGCGAGCAGGCCGAGCGAGTCGAGGCCGAACTCGGTGAAGGTCATGGTGGGGGACCCCTCGAGCTGGGCCGGGTCGACGGTCAGGCCGGCGCACTTCTTCATGAGCGCGGCCAGCTCCTGGTAGGTGAACTGACTGGACATCACATATCTCCTTCCGGGCCGCGGAGCACGAGCGCCGCGTTGTAACCCATGAGCCCGCGGCTGAGCACCAGCGCGCACCGCAGCTCGGCGGGGCGCGGGCTGCGGGTGACCAGATCGAGCTCATGGCAGACGTCGGTGACATAGGGCGTGGGCGGCACCATGCGGTGCTCCATGGCGAGCACCGCGGCCGCCACGTCCAGCGCGGGAGCCGCGCAGTGCGCCCGGCCGAAGCCGGTCTTCGGCGCGGTCACCGGGACGCGGGTGCCGTGCCGGCCCAGGGCGTCGGCGATCGCCAGCGCCTCGGCCCGGTCCGCCTCCGGCACGCCGAGCGCGTCCGCGAACACCACGTCGATCTCCTCGGGCGCGCACCCCGCGTCGTCCAGCGCCACGCGGATCGCGCGGGCGAGCCCCTCCCGGGACCGCTCCCACCGGGACGCCCCGGTGAAGGTCGCCCCATGGCCGCTGATGAACCCGCGGATCGGCACCCCGCGGCGCCGGGCCGCCCCCTCCTCCTCCACCACGAACATCGCCCCGCCCTCGCCGGGCGCGAAGCCGCACGCGTCGGTGGTGAACGGCAGATAGGCCCGGCCCGCGTCGCGGGCCCGGCTCAGCTCCCGCCACCCCATCTGGCACACCATCGAGTACGGGGCGAGCCCCGCCTCGGTGGCGCCCACGACGATCGCGTCCGCCCCGTGCCGGATCGACCGCCGTGCGTGTGCCAGCGCGTCCAGTCCGCCGGCCTCGTCGTCCGCGACCACCCCGCAGGGGCCCTTGAAGCCGCCGCGGATGGACACCTGGCCGGTGCTGGCCGCGTAGAACCAGGCGATGGACTGGAACGGGCCCACATGGCGCGGGCCCTTTCCGTACAGCTGCTGCAGCTCCCGCTGGCCGAACTCGCCGCCCCCGGAGCCGGCCGCGGTCACCACCCCCACCGCGAACGGCGAGAGGTCGTCGACCGGCAGCCGCGAGTCCTCCAGCGCGAGGTCGGCCGCGGCCAGCGCCACATGGGTGAAGCGGTCGGTCTGGACCAGCAGCCGCTCCTCGATCATGGTGGCCGGGTCGAAGCCGCGGATCTGCCCGGCGATCCGCACCGGGAAGTTCTCGCTGCCCCGGCGGGTGAGCCGGTCCAGGAAGCTGATCCCTTCCCGGGTCGCCTTCCAGAACGCGTCGCTCCCCACGCCGTTCGGCGCGATGACCCCGAGCCCGGTCACCACCGCCCCACGAGTGTGCACCGGCGATGTGGCACTCATGTGGCACCTCCCGCCCGGCCCAGCACCACCGCGGACTGGAAGCCGCCGAACCCGCTGCCGACCGACAGCACATTGCGCAGCGGCAGGGCGCGCGCGGTGCGCGGGACGTAGTCCAGATCGCACTCGGGGTCCGGGGTCTCGTAGTTCGCGGTCGGCGGGACCACCTGGTGGGCCAGCGCCAGGGCGCAGGCGGCCAGCTCGATCGCCCCGATCGCCCCCAGCGAATGCCCCACCATCGACTTGATCGAGCTCATCGGCGTCTTGTACGCGTGGTCGCCCAGCGACCGCTTCACGGCGGCCGTCTCGTGCCGGTCGTTCTGCTTGGTGCCGGAGCCGTGGGCGTTGACGTAGTCGACCTCCGTACTGTCGACGCGGGCGTGACCGAGCGCATGGTTGATCGCCTCGGACATCTCCAGGCCCTCCCGGGTCAGACCGGTCATGTGGTAGGCGTTGCCGTAGGTGGCGAACCCCTTGAACTCGCAGTACGCCTTCGCTCCCCGGGCGCGGGCGTGCTCCAGCTCCTCCAGGATCAGGACGGCGGCGCCCTCGCCGAGGACGAAGCCGTCACGATCGGCGTCGAACGGCCGGGACGCGTGCTCCGCGTCGTCGTTGTTCGTCGAGGTCGCCTTGATCGAGTCGAAGCAGGCCACGGTGAGCGGGGTGATCGGGGTGTCCGCCGCCCCGGCCACGCACACGTCGGCCCGGTTCTCCTCGATCGTCTGGAAGGCGTAGCCGATCGCGTCGAGACCGGACGTACACCCCGTCGAGACGGTCTGCACCGGCCCGTGCGCGCCGGCCAGCTCCGCCACGCCGGAGGCCAGCGCGCTCGGCGAGAAGGCGTGGTGCAGATAGGGACCCGCCCGCCGGTGGTCCACGTCCCAGCGCGCACCGGACTCGCTGACCTTGACGTAGTCCTGCTCCAGACGGGTGGAGGCGGCCACCGCGGAACCCATCGAAACGCCTATCCGCCACGGGTCCCCGCCGCCCGGCGCGATCCCCGCGTCCCGCATCGCCTCGGTGGCCGCCACCAGCGCGAACTGCACATAGCGGTCCGAGCGTTCGATCTGCTCGGCGGACAGCCCGCACGCCTCGGCGTCGAAGTCGCACTCGGCGGCGATCCGCGAACGGAACCGCGCGGCGTCGAACAGCGTGATGCCGCGGGTCGCCGTGCGGCCCGCGGTGAGCATGTCCCAGAAGGCCGGGACGCCCACGCCCCCGGGGGCGACGACACCGAGCCCGGTGACCACCACCCTTCGGGTCACGACGCCGCCTCGGCGGGCTCGGCGGTCTCGGTGTCCACGTGGCCCAACTCCGGGCGCGGGGCCAGCGGGCCGAGGTGGAAGACCATCCGGGCCTCGGTGTCGCCCACGTTGCGGAACCGGTGGCGCATGTGGGTGGGGATCAGAATCGCCTGGTCGGCACGGAGCGGGTGCGCCGTCCCGTCCAGGTCCACCTCCAGCTCGCCGCACACCACGTACACGAACTCCTCGGAGTACGGGTGGTAGTGCTCCCCGACGCGCTCGCCGGGCTGCACGACGGCCATGCCCATGAAGCCGCTCGTGGCACCCACCGTGGTGGGGGTGAGCATGGCGCGCACATCGCCGCCGCGGCGACGGTTGGGAGCGACCCCGGACAGGTCGACGATGAGGTGGGACTGCGTGGTCATAATGGCCTCCAGAAGGCGGTGCGGCCGCCGTGCACGACGTAACGGGGGACGGAACGGGCGAGGTAGGGGGACGTAAGCGGGGCGGGGGGAGGGAGCGTCAGTAGTCCGCCGCGCGGCGGTCGGTGACCGGGTCCATGTCGCAGTCGGCGAGGAAGCGCCGCAGCCCGGCCTCGCCGGACAGATCGATCTTCCCGCCGCCCGCACCCGGGTCCAGGAGCCGGCCGAGCACCGCGGCCGCGCGCGGCCCGCTGACCCCGGCCGCCATCGCGGGGTCCCGCTCCAGCGGCACACCCATGTCCACCATCCGCACGACGATGTCGTCCCGCTGGAAGACGGTGCTGCTCACGATGGTGTGCTGCCCCCCGCCGGACGCCATCGCCGCCTTGGCCTTGCTGACCGCGAGGTCGTCCTGACGGGCCAGCAGGCTGGCCACCGCCGGCCCGCAGCCGGTCTTCACCGGGTACAGCAACATGTGGCGCCGCAGGTTCGGCGGGCGGCTGGGGTCCGCCGTCAGGTGGTGCACCACGGGCAGCGCCGCCCGCATGAAGAAGTCCCGCGCGGCCTCCGGGTCGTCCAGGTCGCGGTCCTCCTCCAGATACGGGTTGATGGCCTCCTCCACCGCCCGGACCTCGGGCTGCCGGGCCACATGGCGCAGCGCCGCCACCAGGTCGCCCTTCACCTCCACCGCCCGCACCACCCGGTTGCCGCTCATGAACAGCGATGTGCGGCACAGCCGCGTGGTGTCGTCCACCCGGGCCTCGGGCGCCGCGTAGTCGGACAGGATCTTGGCGACGGTCTGCTCGCTGCCCGGCTTGACGGTGAAGGTCAGGGCGTGCCGCACCAGGCCGTCGCCGACCCGCGGCACCACCCGCCCGGGGGCCGCGGCGCGCCGGGCCGAGCCGCCCTTGGCCGGCTCGGCCGAGGAGGTCTCCCGCAACACGCTGAACCGCAGCGACCTGGTGTCCTCCACACACCCGTGGAGGGGCTTGACCATCTCGCGGTGCGCCGGGCTCTCCACCCAGCTCAGGAACGGCGGGGCACTCTCCCACTCGCTGGTGATCAGCCACTGCGAGGGGTTCTCGATCGACTGGCACAGCTGGTCACTGATGTGGCCCGGGACCGCGGCCACCTGTCGCGACAACTGGTCGTAGGCATCCAGGAAGCGCTCTTCGGCGCCGGCGTGCACCGACACCAGCAGCACCACGCGGAGCCGGGCGTCGGTGAGCATGGATGGCCGAGGCGGGGGCTCGGCCGTCGTCGTGGACTTCGCGGGCCGCGAAGTCCTGGGCAGGGTGCTCATAGGTTTCCACTCCTCCTCCGGGCACGTCCATCGCCGGACATGACGCCCGTGGATACGATCGTGGAGCGCTCCCACGGATGCCGCGAGATATGTGAGCCATCCGGACGAAGGGCCACACCGGGCGCCTGACCAGGCCAAAACCCCGGGAATAGCAGCAAGATGAATTCCCATGTCGATGAGCGTGTGCCAGTACTCGTCGTGGGCGGCTCCCTGGTGGGCCTGTCCGCCTCACTCTTCCTGGGCCGGCTGGGCGTCGGACACCTGCTCGTGGAGAAACACGCGAGCACCTCCACGCACCCGCGCGGGCGCGGCAACAACCTCCGCACCATGGAGCTGTTCCGCACCGCGGGGGTGGAGTCCGCGGTCCGCGAAGCCGCGTCCGTCCTGGCCGGCAACCACGGCATCCTGCAAGCCGAATCCCTCACCGGGATGGATCACCACTGGCTCTTCCGGGAGATCGACCCGGGCGGCGCCATGAGCAGGTTCAGCCCCACCGGATGGTGTCTGTGCAGCCAAAACGACCTCGAACCCGTCCTGCTGCGGACCGCGCAGGAGCTGGGCGGCGAGCTGCGCTTCTCCACCGAACTGATCTCCTTCGAGCAGGACGCCGAAGGGGTCACCGCCGTCGTCGAGCACCGCGAGTCCGGCCGCACCAGCGTGGTGCGCGCCGACTACCTCATCGCCGCCGACGGCCCCCGCAGCTCGGTACGCCGGCGCCTGGGCATCGGCCAGACCGGCCGCGGCGAGCTGTTCCACAACGTCAGCATCACCTTCCGCGCCAAGCGCCTCGCCGACGTGGTCGGCGACCGCCGTTTCATTGCCTGCTACCTCACCAACCCGGCCGCCGACGGGGCCCTGCTCCCGGTGGACAACGTCGAACAGTGGGTCTTCCACGCCCCCTGGCACCCCGAGACCGGGGAGACCCTGGAGGACTTCACCGACGAGCGGTGCGCCGAACACATCCGCATGGCCACCGGCGTCCGCGACATGGAGGTCGAGATCACCGGCAAGGCCCCCTGGCACGCGGCCGAACGGGTGGCCGAGCGCTACCGCGACGGCCGGATCTTCCTCGCCGGGGACTCCGCCCACGAGATGTCCCCCACCGGCGCCTTCGGCTCCAACACCGGCATCCAGGACGCGCACAACCTGGTCTGGAAACTCGCCGCCGTCCTCGGCGGCTGGGCCGGCCCCGGCCTGCTGGACACCTACGGCGCCGAACGCCAGCCGGTGGCCGTGGCCACCAGCGCCCGCGCCGCCGCGCGCTCCGCGGAACACAGCCACCCCGGCTACAGCGCGCCACCGACCACCGGCCGGCAGAGCGATGTCCTCGCGGTGGCCATGGGCTACCGCTACGCCTCCGACGCGATCCACGGCGCCGACCCCGCCACCCCCGTCGTCCCCGACCGCTTCACCGCCACCGGCGAACCCGGCAGCCGCGCCCCGCACCTGTGGGTCGACCGGGACGGCACCCGGATGTCCACCCTGGACCTCTACGAGCGCACCTGCGTGCTGCTCACCGGCCCCGAAGGCGCCGCCTGGCACGGCGCCGCCCTGCGCGTCGCCGACCGCCTCGACATCCCCCTCGCCGCCTACCGCATCGGCCCCGACCCCACCCACGACCTGACCCCCGACCCCGGCACCGACTGGACCGAACTCCACGGCACCACCCCCCAGGGCGCGGTCCTCGTCCGCCCCGACGGCTTCGTCGCCTGGCGCGCCCGGGGGGCCGAACGCGAGCCGGAGCGGGTCCTGACCGACGTCCTCCAATCGGTTCTCTGCCGCTGACCCGGCCCCGTGCGGGCGGGCCCGGCCGACCCCGCGTCGGCCGGGCCCGGGCCGCTGCCCGTGTCCCCGCCCCTGCCCGTTGACCTTCGAGTTGGTTGAAGCCCGATGATGGCCGCGTGCCACCATCCGAGCTGATGCCCATCGGGGTCTTCGCCCGACGCAGCGGTCTGACCCCGAGCGCGCTGCGGTTCTACGCCGACTCGGGGCTGCTGCGCCCCGCCGAGACCGACCCCGTCTCGGGCTACCGCTACTACCGGCCCGACCAGGTGGCGCGGGCGGTCGCGCTCCGCCGCCTCCGAGAGCTCGCGATGCCCCTCACCGCCGTCGGGGCCGTCCTCGCCGCCGGCCCCGAGGAGGCGTCCCGGCTGATCGACGAGCACCTCGCGAACGTGCTCGGCGAGGCGATGGCGGCACGCCACAAGGCCGCCCTCCTCAAGTCCACGCTCGCCGACGTGCCGAGCCGGCCGCTCGCCGCCCTCAAGGGCCCCGTGCTGGCCGACGCCGTCGAACAGATCCTCACCGCGACCGTACGAGAGCCGGGCCTGCCGGTACTCGGCGGGCTGCGCCTCGAGGTGACCCCCGAAGCGGTCACCCTCACCGCGACCGACCGCTACCGGCTCTCGACCCGCACGCTCGTGCCCGCCGAGCCGACGACCGCCACCTGGGCCGGCACGGTGGGCGGCGAGGAGCTGCGGGCCGCGGCCGCCGAGATCCGCCGCAGCCCGCTGGTCCGCATCGAGGCCACACCGCACGCGATCCGGCTGCGCCGGGCGGGCCGGCGAGACGACCAGGAGGACCCGCACTGCGGGCTGCTGACGGAGGAGTTCCCCGACTACCGGCTGATGCTCGCGTCACTGGGCGAGGCCACCACGCGTGTGACGGTGTCCAAGGACGTCTTCCTGCGCGCCCTGGAAGACCACCCCGGCGAGCGGATCACGCTGCGCCTGACCGACCACGGAGCGCACGTCCTGCCGCCCGGTGACAACCACCCCGGGACCCCGCTCCCCGCCACCGTGACGGGGCGGACCCTGTCGGTCTCCTTCGAGCTGACGACGCTTTATCCGGCCGTCAGCACCGCCCTCGGCCCCGAGGTGATGCTCGACCTGAGGGGCCCCGACCGCCCCGCCACCATCCGCTCCGCCGACCGTGGTGACCTCACCACCGTGGCCATGCCCGTCAAGCAGGAGGACCCTCCCCGTGACCGCCACTCCCACGACCGCCACTCCCACAACCCCCGACCCGACCATGGAGGCCATCGGCCACGCCGTCACGGAGGGCCGGGCGGGTGACGCCGCCTCCGCCCGCCGGAAACTCCTGGACCTCTGGTCCGCGATCGGCGTCACCGGCGACCCCCTGCACCGCTGCACCCTCGCGCACTACCTCGCCGATCTCCACGAGGACCCCGCCCAGGCCCTGGCCTGGGACATCCGCGCCCTGGACGCCGCCGACGCCGTCACCGATCAGCGCGTCCAGCAGCACCACGCCGGGCTCCACATCGCGGGCTTCTACCCCTCCCTGCACCTCAACCTCGCCGACAACTACCGCCGGCTCGGATCCTTCGAAGCCGCCACCGAGCACATCGACGCCGCCGCGGAGCACGCCCCCGGCCTCCCCCGGGACTCCTACGGCGACCTGCTCCGCTCCGCCATCCGGGAAGTCGCCGAGGCGATCACCCGGCGCGACACCGCCCGGCGGCCCTCCTCGCCCGGTACTCCCCCCGAAAACACCACCGTTCAGACTTGATCGCCATGAGCGAGTGGCTTCCCCAGCGTGAGTACGGGGTCCGATTCGAGTGGGGGCCGGGCGGGGCCCGGCGGCTCGCGCCGGAGGCGGCCTGCCTTGTGGTGGTCGACGTGCTGTCGTTCACGACCTCGGTGACGGTCGCGGTCGAGGCGGGCACGCGGGGTGCTCCCGTACGCCTGGCGCGACGAGACGGCGGTCGCCTTTGCCCGGCAGAAGGCCGCCGAGCCGGCCGTGGGCCGGCGCGCCGCCACCGCGACTTCGGCCGGTGGCTGGCGGGGCACGGCTACGGGAGCCCGGAGCGGCCGCTCGCGGTGATCGCCGCGGGGGAGTCGCCGTCGCCGCCTGTCTCTCGGGGATCGAGCTGGCCGAGGGCGGGTTCGCCGAGGACGTGGCCATCGCGGTCGAGTTGAACGCGAGCGGGCTCGTGCCCGTGCTCACCGAGGGAACCTTCGACGCCTCGCCGGAAAAGTGGCGCGGCAACGGGGGAAGGTGAGGTCAGCACCTCGCCTCGCAATGGCGAGCATCGATCGTTCACTGGCAGCCGGGTTGTTTCCCGAGCCAGAGGGTGGCTGCGGCCAGGGCGCGGTCACGGTTGGTGCCGATGTCCTTGGGCTCGACGAGGAACTCCTCGTCCGGCGGGATTGGTCCGTCGTATGTGCGTCCGGTTCGGTCCGCTTCCATCATTTCGGTGAGCACGAGCGCCGCACCGTCGGAAAGGCGGTGGCGGCGGTTGCCGGTGGGAACCCCCGAGGTCCTCATGCCGAAGCTGCGGGTCGCGGGGCGGCCCCGGAAGGCCACGGTGACCGCTTCTCCGGCACTCGCGGTTTGGCTGTCGGTCAGGACGGCCACGGTCGGGTGCGTACGCGACAGCGGCCTGGCCGCCGGCAGCGGGGACGGGTTGGTGCCGACCTTCAGGTTCCTGTCTTTCACCGTCCACACGGTGCGCTTGCCGTCGGCCCCCACGAAGGCGCCCACATGTCCGTCGCCCAGGATCGCCGCTACGACGGCGAACATGGGATACATGTTTCCGCCTCTGTTCCCGCGCAGGTCCACCACCCAGCCGCAGGTGCCCTTCCGGTCGGCCGCCGCCACCGCGGACTGGCCCTGACGCACGTACGTGTCATACGTGTGCGTCGAGCCCTGCACACCCGGGAGAGCCACGTACCCCGGACCGCTCCGCAACCGTTTGGCGACCAGGCCGGGAATCGTGTCCAAGGATGTCCCCGATGACTGCTTTGCTGCCGCCGGAGTCAAGAAGCGGCTGTGGCCGTCCCCGAGGGCACTGAGAACCCCCTCGATCGCTGGGTATGTGCCGCTCGGTTTCCGGGCGTCCGCCGCCTGGGTGAACGCTGTGCGGCGCACCTCGGCCCAGTCGACTTCGTCCCGTTTCAGCGCCCGCTTCTGGATGAGGTCCAGTGCCGCCGTGAGATACGTCCGTGCTTTCGGTGACATCCGGTGGTCGGGTGTTGTGTCTTCATGCTGTGAGCACGCGGTCGCAAGCGCGAGGAGGAGTGTCAGGGCCAGGACGCCCCACCGTGATAACCCACTGCTGTGGTCCATGGGTTCTCATCGTAGAAGGTCGACTGACGCGCCCCCGGCTCACGGGCTCAGCCGAGATACGGCTGCTCGCGATGTTCCAGGAAGTGATGGAGCCGGAGCCGCTGGGTGTGGTGTATGGGGAGATCGGCGAGTTCCTCCGGCGGCACGAATCGAAGCTCTGTGGACTCTTCGGAGATCGCAAGCTGCCCCCCGACAATGCGGGCGGTGAAGCACACATTGAACTGTCGGCGGACCTCGCCGTCCGTGTAGGCGATGACATGGCGCGGGTCGGTGTACGTGCCGACGAGTCCGGTGATCTCTACTTCGAGTCCCGTCTCTTCCCTGACCTCGCGGACCGCCGTTCCCGGCAGGGATTCGGCCATC
>NZ_MAXF01000123.1 GCF_001704635.1 Streptomyces sparsogenes
GTCGGCCATCGCCGCCGCCGGGCAGAGCCCAGAGGCCGTTGTCCCGGCGCCGCTGGAGCAGGATTCGCCCGGTGTCGTCGGTGACGACGGCGGACGCGGCGACAACCAAGCTGTTCGGCTCAGGGGCGTCGGGATCGTCGTAATACTCGGTCCGCGCCATCGGTCACCTTTCCTCCACCGGCGTCGCCGTCGTCCACACGGCGTTGAAGCTCTGGACGTAGGTGTCGAACATGCCATCCTCACGGTGTCGGCGGAGGTGCCAGACGGGTGCGCCGTACGCGTTCACCCACGACTTCTCTTCCTGGCCCCGTTGCTGGACGTTCGAACTGTTGGGGACGGCGACAGCTGTCTGTCGAGCCTGGCCGACGAATTCGAGGCTGTACAGCTCAAGGCGGGGGCCGAACTCCTCGGCCATACGAGCGAGATGCTCAGCGATCACAAGGTCAGCGCGCGGGAACCGCGGTTCCTCGTGAAGTGCCTGAGTGAGGCGCTGTGCGACGCGTTGCGGGTCGCCGAGAGCCGGGGCGGGCGGCTGCCCAGGCGCGCCGACAGTGAACCGCTAGACGACCCGGACGGTGGCCCGAAGCTTGGCAGCGAGAGCATGTCGCCCTCACCGCACTGGTGTTGACGACGGCCGAGGCGGAGCAACTGCACGCCGCTCTGTGTTACGCGCTCGGCAATCAGCCCGCTCCCGCCGGTGTGCCGGAATGCCGTGAGTCGATTCACTACCCCGGTGGCCGACAGCGTTACTGAGGTCCGACCTGGCACGGAGGGTTGGACGCACAACAACCTCAGCCCGTCGCCTCGCTCTGCGCGCGGCGGCGGGCGCGGGTGCGGCGCCACAGGGCGGGGGCGGCGCCGAGCAGGATGGTGAGGGCGATCGCGGCCGCCACGCCCTCCCAGGGGCGGTCGAAGAGCGAGCCGCCCAGGATGCCGATGAGCGCGTACGTGCCCGACCAGGCCAGCACCGCCGGGACGTCGCCGTGCGCGAAGCGGCGCAGCGGCATCCGGGCGAGCAGACAGGCGAGCATCACCGGGATCCGGCCGGCCGGGACGAGCCGGGACAGCACCAGCACGGCCACCTCGTGCTCGTCGAGGCGGCCCTGGGCCTGGGCCAGGCGCTCGGGCGCGGCGCGGCCGCGGAGTTGGGCGAGCCAGCGGGAGCCGTTCTTGGAGCGGAGCCCGCGCCGGCCGAGCCAGTACAGGGAGATGTCCCCGAGGAAGGCGGCGGAGGAGGCGAGGGAGAAGACGATGAGCAGCGACAGGGGCGGCACGCTCTGGTGGATGGCCACCACCGCCGCGGAGCTGACCACCGCGCCCGTCGGCACCACCGGCACCAGGGAGCCGAGCACCACCAGCAGGAACAGCGAGGGGTAGCCCACCGCCTGCTGGGTGGACTCGGTCGGCACGCTCCGCGCGAGGTCGCCGAGTTCGTCGAGGAGGCGGTCGATCACCTGGCGGTCTCCAGACGTACGCACTCGCCGTGCCCCAGGGCGTGCACCGCCGCGTCGGGGGCCAGCCGAGCGGCGTGCCGGACGAAGTCCTCGCCCGGCGCGTGGAATTCGTGCGGCCGCACCCCGTCCAGGCCGATCGGCCAGTACGTGCCGTAGTGCACGGGCACCGCGCTGCGCGCGCCCAGCCGGGACAGCGCCTCGGCGGCGCGGTGGGCGTCGAGGTGGCCGTGGCCGAGGTAGGGGCCCCAGCCGCCGACCGGCAGCAGCGCCACGTCGCAGTCGCCCACCGCCCGCGCCATGCCGTCGAACAGCCCGGTGTCGCCCGCGAAGTACGTCGTCGCCTCGCCGCGCAGGACGTAGCCGAGCGCGGGCACCCGGCTCGGCCCGTACGGCAGCCGCCTGCCGTCGTGCGCGGCCGGCACGGCCCGTATCCGCACCTCGCCCACCGCGATCTCCTCGCCCGGCCGCACCTCCGTGACCCGCAGGTCGCGCGCGACGGCCACCCGCCGCAGCCCCGGCACAGCCCGCCCGGCACCGCGCGGCACGACCAGCCGGGTGCCGGGGCGCAGCCGCATCAGCGAGGCGAGGTGGAGGTGGTCGGCGTGCAGATGGGAGACCAGCGCCACATCGGCGACCGCGGCGGCGGGCGGCGGCACGGCGCCCCGGCGGCGCCGCAGATGCGCCAGCCGCCGTACGAACAGCGGGTCGGTCAGCACCCGCACGCCGGAGTCCCGCACGGTGGTCGTGGCATGCCCCCACCAGGTGACCTCCACCGACACCCGGAGCCTCCCTCCCTCGTCGTGCCGCCCGCGCCGGCGGGCGCGTGCCCGTCGATCCTCTCACTGAGCACGGTCGGCGGTTGAAGGGCCTCCCTCGGGGTATGCATGACTCATGCATGTACGCGCGAACGACACCGAACGCGTCGCCAACCTGCTCGGGGCCGCGGCGCTGGCCATCACCGACGACCTGCTCACCGCCCCCGTGGCGGCCTCCAGCCTCAGCATGAGCGCGGCCGCCGCGCTGGTGGTGCTGCACGCCGACCCGGGCGTGAGCGTGACCGAACTCGGCCGCAGGGTCGGCCTCACCCAGTCCGCGGCGGTGCGGATGGTCGACGGCCTGGAGCGCGGCGGGCTCGTCGAGCGGCGGCGCTCCATCGGCAACTGGACCGGTGTCCACCCCACCGCCAAGGGCCGCCGGACCGCCGAACACCTGCTGACCGCCCGCACCTCCCGCCTCGCCACCGCGCTCGACGCCCTCGACCGGGCCGAGGTCCGGGCCCTCGGCGGACTGCTGGAGAAGCTGCTCGACGGGCTGTACCGCGGCTGTGGCGACGCCGACCGGATGTGCCGCCTGTGCGACCGGGCCGCGTGTACGCCCGAGGGCGTCGCGTGCCCCGTCGGAGCCGCCGACCGGGCGGCGCGGGGCCACGGGCCCGAGACCCCCGACAGCCACACCACCCCCGGGGCCGCCGGTGGGCCCGGGAGCTGAGCGGGCCCGGGGCGAACCGCTGCCGTGGTCCCGCGCGATATTCCGTGGCCCGGGCACCCACCCGTACGGCACGATGGCGGCCACCGACCCCATGAGGAGGACGACCGCCGTTGCCGCCCGACATACCCGAAGCGACCGACGACCCGGCCCAGCTGTCCGAGCGCTTCGTCCGGGACGGGTTCGTCGTCCTGCGGGAGGCCTTCCCGCGCGAGGTGGCCGCCGAGTGCCGCGACATCCTGTGGCGCGACACCGGCTGTGATCCCCGCGACCCGGCCACCTGGACCCGGCCCGTCGTGCGCCTCGGCGGCTACGCCCAGGAGCCCTTCCGCCGCGCGGCCACCATGCCCCGGCTGCACGCGGCCTTCGACACCCTGGTCGGGCAGGGCCGCTGGGAGCCGCTCCAGGGGCTGGGCACCTGCCCGGTGCGCTTCCCCCACGCCGACCCGCCCGGCGACGAGGGCTGGCACATCGAGGGCAGCTACACCCGCCAGGGCGAGTCCTGGCCCCCGTACGTCAACGTCCGCTCGAGCGGCCGAGCCCTGCTGACGCTCTTCCTGTTCTCCGACGTGTCCGAGGACGACGCCCCGACCCGCATCCGCGTCGGCTCCCACCTGTACGCCCCGTCCCGGCTGCGCCCGGCGGGGGAGGAGGGCCTGAGCTTCCTCGACGTGGCGGCCACCGGCCTGTTCGACGCCACCGCCGACCTGCCGGAGGCCCTGGCCACCGGCCGGGCCGGGGACGTGTTCGTCTGCCACCCCTTCCTGGTGCACGCCGCCCAGCCGCACCGCGGCACCGAGCCCCGGTTCATGGCCCAGCCGCCGCTGTACCCTGCCCCCGGACAGCCGATCCGGCTGGAGCGGGAGGACGGGGACTACTCGCCGGTCGAGCGGGCCATCCGGCGCGGACTCGCCCAGCCCGGGCCCGCCTCCTGACGCGCCGATCCGCACGCCTTGCCACATCCGCCCGCACACCCCGAAGGAAGGCCCGTACGTGTCCTCGGAACTGCACCGTCGCGCGGTGGTCGCCGACGCCCACAACGACCTGCTGATCGCGGTCACCGCCCGCCCGCCGCGCCGCTGGGCCTCCTTCTTCCGCGACCAGTGGCTGCCCCAGCTGCGCGCGGGCGGGGTGGACCTCCAGGTGCTGCCGGTCTTCATCGAGGACCGGTTCCGTCCCGAGGGCGCCCTGCGCGAGACGCTGCGGATGATCGAGTGCGCGCACACCCTGGCCGAGGGCAACGCGGACGAGGTACGGCTGTGCCTGGACGGGGCCGACATCGACCGCGCCCTGGAGGAGGGCAGGATCGCGCTGGTCCTGGCGCTGGAGAGCGCCCCGGGCCTGGACGCGAACGTGGAGCTGCTGCCGACCCTGCACCGGCTCGGCGTGCGCGTGGCGTCCATCGCCCACTGGGGCCGTACCGCCCTGGCCGACGGCAGCGGCGAGGACGCCACCGGCAGCCGGCTCACCGAGGCGGGGGTGGCGGCGCTGGCGGAGATGGAGCGCCTGGGCATCCTCTTCGACGTCTCCCACCTGAGCGCGTCGGGCGTCGCCCATGTGCTGGAGCTGGCGACCCGGCCCGTGCTGGCCACCCACTCCTCCGCCCGCGCCCTGCTGGACCACCACCGCAACCTGACCGACGAGCAGATCCGGGGCATCGTCGGCACCGGCGGCATGGTGTGCGTGAACTTCCTCGGCGAGTTCCTGGCCACCGACCCCGCCGAGCGCACGGTGGACCGGCTGGCCGACCACATCCTGCACATCGCCGAGGTCGCGGGCGTGGACCGGGTGGGCCTGGGGCCGGACTTCATCAAGGAGGTCAGCGCGGACACCAGCCCGCCGTGCTGCGAGGACCTGGAGTACGCGGAGTTGGTGGTGCCGGGCCTCGAGGGCCCCCGCGGCCTGCCGCTGGTGACGGAGGCGCTGGTCCGCAGGGGCCTTCCCGAGGCCGACATCGCCAAGGTGCTCGGCGGGAACCTCCTGGCCCTGTTCCGCAAGGAGCTGGGCCGCCCCGCGTAGGCCGTCCCGCGGAGGCCGCCCCGCGTGATGCCCACCCCGTGGTCGGGCTTGTAGGGAAACCGGGCGCGCCGGGCCTCGGGTCGGCTGTGACACGCTGGGGGCGCCCGCGTGTGCCGAGCGGGCGTGGATACGCGAGGTGAGTGCGGCGTGCAGATGGCCCGTTGGAAATCCGTGGGCGCGGCCCTGCTGCGGGTGATCGCGGTGTGGGCCGTGTCCACGCTCACCATGCTGGCCCTCGCGGGCATCCTGCCCGACTTCCGGCTGCAGTCCCCCGACGGGGACAGCGCGACCCGGGTCGCCGTCACCGCCGCGAGCGGGGCGGGGGCCTTCGGCCTGCTCAGCGCGCTGGTGTGGCCCCTGCTGGTGCGCGCCCTGCTGCTGGTGCCCGCCTTCGTGCTCGGGCTGCTGGTCTTCGCGCTCAACGGCTCGCTGCTGCTGCTCGCGCTGAACCTGATCCCCGACGGGCGCGGGACCGCCGAGCCGGAGACCGCCGTGGTGGTGGCGGCCGTGATGTCCGCCGCGTCCTCGGCGACCAGCACCTTCCTCACCGTACGGGACGACGAGGCCTACCACCGGCGGCTGGTGCGGCTCGCGGACCGAAGACGCCGCCGGCTGGGTGGCGGCGACGGCCGGCCCCAGCCGCCCGGCACGGTGTTCCTCCAGCTCGACGGGGTGGGACACGATGTGCTGCGGGACGCGGTGCGGCCCCGCGGAAACCGGCCGCCGCTCATGCCGACCCTCGCCGGCTGGGTGGACACCACCCATACGCTCACCCCCTGGCGCACCGACTGGTCCAGCCAGACCGGCGCCAGCCAGCTCGGCATCCTGCACGGCTCCAACGAGGACGTGCCCGCCTTCCGCTGGTACGAGAAGGACACCGGCCGGGTGATGGTCAGCAACCGGCCCACCAGCGCCGCCGAACTGCAGCGCCGGGCCGCCGCCCGCACCGGCCACGAGGGACTGCTCACCGTCGACGGGGCCAGCCGCGGCAACCTGTTCACCGGCGGGGCCGAGGAACTGGCCCTGGTGCTCTCCGTGGCCGCCCGGCGCGGCAGACACAACCGCTCCAGGAGCGGCTACTTCGCGTACTTCAGGGACCCGGCGAACGCCACCCGCACCGCCGGCTCCTTCCTCGCCGAGGTCCTCCGCGAACTCGGCCAGTCCACGCGCGCCCGGCTGCGCCGCGAGACGCCGCGCGTGGGGCGTGGCGGGCTGTACCCCTTCATCCGCGCCTTCGCCACCGTCGTGGAGCGGGACGTGGTGGTCGCCGCGGTGATGGGGGACGTCCTCTCCGGGCGCACCGCGATCTACGCCGACCTGGTGGCGTACGACGAGGTCGCCCACCACTCCGGACCGCGCAGCCGCGACACCCACCAGGTGCTGCGCCGCCTGGACCGCTGTGTCGCCCTGATCGCCAGGGCCGTCGAGCACGCGCCGCGCGACTACCGGATCGTGCTGCTCTCCGACCACGGGCAGAGCCCCGGCGCGACCTTCGCCGACGCCTACGGCCTCACGCTGGAGGACCTGGTCAGGGCCGGATGCGGACTGCCCGTGCCGCGCCGCGCCGAGCGCACCCCCACCGGAGCGGAGGCCCGCGAGACGGCGCGCGCCGCCCTGCGCCGCCCCGAGCGGGCCGGCGATGGGCACTGCCCGTCCGACACGGGGTCGGACGGCTACGGCCCGTCGGATCCCGTGGTGCTGGCCTCCGGAAACCTCGGGCTGGTGTCCTTCCCCGACGTGCCGGGGCGGATGAGCCGCGAGGAGATCGACCGCCGCCACCCGGGGCTGCTGCGCGCCCTCGCCGATCACCCCGGCGTGGGCTTCCTGCTCGTACGCTCCGAGCGACACGGCGCGGTGGTGCTGGGCGCGGACGGGGCCGAGCACCACCTCGACACCGGCCGGGTCGTGGGGCGCAGCCCGCTGGAGGTGTTCGGCGAGGGCGCCGTGGCCGCCGTGCGGCGCACCGCGCGCTTCCCGAACGCCGCCGACATCATGGTCAACTCCGCGTACGACCCGGTGACCGGCGAGGTGCACGCCTTCGAGGGGCAGATCGGCTCGCACGGCGGGCTCGGCGGGGCGCAGAGCCACCCGTTTCTGCTGTGGCCCGTCGAGCTCAGCCCGCCCACCCGGCCGGGCGAGGAGCTGGTGGGGGCCGAGCGGGTGCACGCGGTGCTGCGGCGCTGGCTGCGGGAGGCGGACGGCCCGCAGATCCCGCGGCAGGTGGCCGCCGCTGCCGCGGCAGCGGGCACGGGCACGGGCACGGGCGCGGGCCCAGGCACGGGCGAGGAATCACGGCGGCCCGGCCCCCTCGCCGCAGCATCTCCGGCGGTCCCGCCGCCCCTGCCGGACAAAACCCGGTGATTTTGTGTACCGTGCACCTTCCCTGACCATGGCAGAATGCACGACCCGCACCCCGCCCGCCGCTTCGGCCTGCCCACGGCGACCGCGCTCGTCATGGGGAACATCATCGGCGGCGGCATCTTCCTGCTGCCCGCCTCCGTCGCCCCGTACGGCACCGTCAGCCTGCTCGCCTTCGCCGTCCTGACCGTGGGCGCCGTCGCGCTCGCGCTCGTCTTCGGGCGGCTGGCGGAGCGCGACCCGCGCACCGGCGGGCCGTATGTCTACGCGCGCGCGGCGTTCGGCGACTTCGCGGGGTTCCTGTCCGCCTGGTCGTACTGGACCATGACCTGGGTGAGCAACGCGGCGCTGGCGGTCGCGGCCGTCGGCTACGTCCACGTGCTCGCCCCCGGGCACGAGTCCAAGGGTGTGGACCTGGCCGTGGCGCTGCTCGCGCTGTGGCTGCCGGCCCTCGCGAACCTGGCGGGCACGCGCTGGGTGGGCGCGGTGCAGATCGTCTCCACGGTGCTGAAGTTCGTGCCGCTGCTGTTTGTCGCCGTCGCCGGACTCTTCTTCTTCGACCCCCACAACCTCGGCCCGTTCAACACCGGCGGCGGCAGCGGGATCGGCGGCCTCTCGGCGGCGGCCGCGATCCTGCTCTACAGCTACGTGGGCGTCGAGTCCGCGTCGATGAGCGCGGGCGAGGTGCGCGACCCGGAGCGCAACGTGGGGCGGGCCAGCGTGCTGGGCACCGTCGGCGCCGCCGTGGTCTACCTCATCGGCACGCTGTCGGTCTTCGGCACCGTCGCCCACCGGGACCTGGTGCACTCCACCGCGCCGTTCTCCGACGCCGTCGACGCCATGTTCGGCGGCTCCTGGGGCGGCACCCTCATCGCCCTGGCCGCCGTGGTGTCCATCGTCGGCGCGCTCAACGGCTGGATCCTGATGAGCGCCCAGGCGCCCTACGCGGCGGCCCGCGACGGGCTCTTCCCCGCCGCCTTCGCCACCAAGCGGCGCGGGGTGCCGACCTTCGGCGTGCTGGTCGGCACGGCCCTCGCCTCGCTGCTGACCGTGATCAACTACACCTCGGGCTCGGGCGGGGTGTTCGAGACCCTGGTCCTCATCACCACCTTCTCGGCGACCGTCCCGTATCTGCTGGCCACCGGCGCGCAGGTGCACTTCCTGCTGTCGGGGCGCCGGGACGAGGTGCGCCCCCGCCGCTTCGCCCGGGACCTGGTGCTCGCGCTGGTCGGCTTCGGCTTCTCCTTCTGGCTGGTCGCGGGCGCCGGATACGCCGCCGTGTACCAGGGCACGCTCTTCCTCTTCGCCGGTGTGCTGGTGTACGTCCTGATGGCCGCCCGCCGCGCCGCCACCCGGCCGGGCCCCGACCCGCGGGCCGCCTCGCAGGCCGACCCGCGGGCCGTCCCGCAGACAGCCCCGCAGACAGCCCCGCAGGCGGCCCCGGCGGACGGCGCGTCCCCGGCGGCCGAGACCGTCGGCTGAGGGCCGACGCGCGCCTTACGCGCCCGCGTCAGGCCTTGCGCGCCCGGGCGGCCGCGCGCCCGGGCAACCCCGCCGCCAGCGGCACACCGGCCGCGGCCACGGCCGCGAGCACCGGCAGCGTGACGCCCATCGCGGGCAGGAACTCGCCGCCCGCCCACAGCGGCCCGCCGCCGCCCGGACCGCCGCCCGCGCGGGGCGCGGCGAGGGCCATCAGCGTGGTCGCCCCGGCGACCCCCAGCGTCGGGCCCACGTTCAGCGCGGTCTGCTGGAGCCCCCCGGCCACCCCCGCGTGGTCCACCGGCGCGTGGCGCACGATCACGGAGGTCGTGGTGACCATCACCGCGCCGAAGCCGGCGCCCATCAGGAGGAAACAGCCGCCGATCGCCAGGGCCGTCGAGCCCGCGTCGAGCCGGGAGAACAGCAGCAGGCCGAGCGCCAGCAGCGCCATCCCCGCCATCGCCGTCCGGCGCGCCCCGTACCGGCGCAGCGGACGGACGCAGACCGGCGCGCCCAGCACCATCATCGCGGGCAGCGGCAGCGCTCTCAGCCCGCTCTCCAGCGGGTCGAGCGCGAGCACGTCCTGGAGGAAGTACGTGCCGACGAACAGGGCCCCGAAGACCGACGCCGACGCGGCCACCAGGACGCTCAGGCCCGAGGCGACCGGCGCGGACCGCAGCAGGCCGGGCGGCACCAGGGGGTGCGCGGTGCGCCGCGCGTGCCGGACGAGGGCGCCGCCGGCGGCCGCGACGGCGGCGAGGCCGAGCGCGGTGGCCGCCGTCCAGCCGGTCTCCGGTATCGCGACGAGCGTGTGCACCAGACACACCAGCGCCACCGCGAGCAGAAAGGCGCCGGGCAGGTCGAGCCGGACGCCGGGCGCCGCCTTCGGCGCCGGGAGGCGGACGACGAGCGCCCCGACGCCGATCGCCAGCGCCGGTACGACGCTCAGGAAGAAGACGGCGCGCCAGCCCAGGTGGGCGGTCAGCGCCCCGCCGACCACCGGCCCGGTCGCGGCCGCCACCCCGATGGCGCTGGTGCGCCAGGCGATGGGCACGCCGATCCGGTCCGGCGGATACGCGGCCCGCAGCATCCCCAGGGTGGCCGGTTGCAGCAGCGCGCCGAAGACCCCCTGGGCGACGCGCAGCCCGATCACCCAGCCGATCCCGGGCGCCAGGCCGATGCCCGCCGAGGTGGCGGCGAAGCCCAGGGTGCCGACGGCGAAGAGCCGCTGGTGGCCGTAGCGGTCGCCGAGGCGGCCGGCGAAGACCAGCAGGCCCGCCACGGCGATGAGATAGCCGGTGCTGGTCCACTGGACGGCGGTGAACGAGGCGTGCAGGTCCCGCCGCATGGCGGGCTGCGCGATGGTCAGCACCGTGCCGTCCAGGGCGACGATCACGGCCCCGGTGACGCTTCCGACGAGCGTCAGCAGTTGGTGGCGGGGGCGCGGTGGGGTCATCCCTCCTCCGGCCCGCGGGTCGGCCCCAGGTGCGCCTCCAGCGTGGCGCGCAGCAGCGGCTCGACGTCGTCGGTGGCCACCGCGAGCTGGAGGCTGCCCCACCCCCACAGCTGGGCGACGCCGTGCAGATTGGCCCACAGCGCGCCCGCGACGACCCGCGCCTCCGCGTCCGCCGCCGGCCGCGCCCGGGCCACCAGGTCCACCAGCACCTCGAACAGCGGCAGGCTGGTGTCGCGCAGGCCGAGGCGGTCGCTCTCCAGCAGGTCGTGACGGAACATCAGCTCGAACATGCCGCGGTTGCCCAAGGCGAACTCCAGATAGGCCCGGCCCAGCGCCATCAGCTGGTCGCGCGGCCCCGCCCGGCCGTCGCCGACCGCCTCGGCGACCTCGGCGGCCAGCGCGCCGAAGCCCTGGCGCGCGATCGCGGACAACAGATCCAGGTGGGTGGGGAAGTAGCGGCGCGGGGCCCCATGGGAGACCCCGGCCCGGCGGGCGATCTCCCGCAGCGACAGGGACTGCATCCCCTCGCTGGTCACCAGGTCGACGCCGACCTCGATCAGACGGGACCGCAGCCCCGTTTCCTGCTCACTCATAGACACTGTCTACCAAAGAGCGTAGACACTGTCTACTCGGCTTCCCGGTCGGCCTACTTCCCCTCCCCGCCGACGCGTTGGGACAGAATGAGGCGCCAAGGCAAGCCGACGCCCTGGAAGAACGTGAGGCCCAGATGACCGAGCAGTATCCGCCGACGCCCCCTCAGCCCGCCGGTGTCCCCTCCCAGCCCGGACCGCCCCCCGCCTTCTCCGCCGCCCCGGCCGGGCCGTCGCGGCCGGGCCGGTTCTCGCCGCGTCACCCCCTGGTCAGCGGGGTGATCGGGCTCGTCGTCGGGCTCGCCCTGGCCGGCATACCGGTCCTGCTCTCGGACGACGACGGCGGCGCGGGCTTCGGCGGCGGGGGCGGCGGCGCCGAACTCACCGCACCCGCGAAACTCGGCGAGCTCAGACCCTTCGCGGACGTCCAGCGCAAAGAGGGCGCCCCCAAGGCGGGGAAGATGGCGGACGGCCTCGTCGAGGAGGACCGCAAGAGCGGTGAGCGCCTGTCCGACGCGTACGGCGGTGCCGCCGCCGTGGTGAAGCGGTACGCCGACGACGACGTCCGGACAACCGTCACCCTGGTGGCGGTCCGCAGCCGCTCGCCGAAGCCGTACGTCCCCTACGAGGACCGCGAGAGGCTCGCCCTGGCCGTGCCGCCGGACGAGCTGAAGGTGATCGGTGAGGTCTCCTGCGTGCTCTACAACCAGCCCACACCGGCCGGTTCCAAGCCCACCGCGGAGTCCGTGCATGTCACCTACTGCCAGCGCACGGGCGATGGGCTCACCGTCCAGATCCGGCCGAGCGGCAGCGGCCTGGCCAACCGGCCCGCCAAGGTCGCGGACCTCGTGGAGAAGGCCTGGTCGGAGCTGTCCTGAGCGGCCGTCCCGAGCGGCCTTCCCGAGCCGGGCCGGCTCCATTACCTGGCGGGTAATCGACCGGGAAGCCGGGCGACGGCAAGGTTGGGGCATCGGGTTCCGGGCCGGCGCACTCCGGCTCGGAACCCGGCCCCACCAGCGCGTTTCATGACGCCATGACCGAGGAGAGCCTTGCCATGACCGCCCAGTCGCAGTACGAGACCGCCGTCGCCCGCTACTTCGAGGCGTGGAACGCGACCGACCCCGAGGCCCGCGCCAAGGCCGTGGCCGCCGCCTGGACCGAGGACGGCGGCTACACCGACCCGCTCGCCGACGTCAGCGGCCACGACCAGCTCGCGGCGGTCATCGCCGGGGCCCAGGAGCAGTTCCCCGGCTTCGTCTTCCAGCACACCGGGACCGTGGACGGACACCACCACACCGCCCGCTTCACCTGGGAGCTGGTCTCCACGGCCGACGGCTCCGCGCCGGTCGCCGGCTTCGATGTGATCACCCTGGCCGAGGACGGCCGGATCCGCTCCGTCCTCGGCTTCCTGGACCGGGTCCCGGCGGCGCCTACGGCATGAGCCGCCGCAGGGTCCGCGCCGTCTCCGGGTCGGCCGGCAGCAGGGTCTCGATGGCCAGCTCGGAGACGGTGACGTCCATGGGGGTGTTGAAGGTCGCGATCGTGGAGACGAAGGACAGCACATGCCCGGCGTGCTCGATCACCATGGGCAGCGCGAACGGCGCGTGGTCCCCGCCCACGGCCGCCTCCTCCCGGCCCCCCACGCCCACCGGATAGGCGCTGACCTCCTCGTATAGCTTCCGCAGCGGCGAGGACCGCATCAGCGCGAGCTGCCGCTCCATCTGCTCCAGCAGATGGCCGCGCCACTCCCGCAGATTGCGGATGCGCGGGGCCAGGCCGTCGGGGTGCAAGGTGATGCGCATCGCGTTCATCGGCGGCCGGAGGAGGTGCTCGGCGACCCCCTCCAGCAGCATCCCCATGCCCCGGTTGGCCGCCACCACCTGGTACATGCCGTCGACCACGACCGCCGGGTACGGGTCGTAGCCCGTCAGCAGCCGCTCCATGCCCTCGCGCAGGGGCCCCATCGACGGATCGTCCACCGAGGTCTCCGGGTAGTGCGGCGCGTAACCCGCCGCGATCAGCAGGGCGTTGCGCTCGCGCACGGGTACGTCGAGGTGCTCGGCGAGCCGCAGCACCATCTCCTGGCTGGGCCTGGCCCGCCCGGTCTCGATGAAGCTGATGTGGCGGGCGGAGGAGTCGGCGCGCAGCGCGAGCTCGAGCTGGCTGATCCGCCGCCGGTCCCGCCATTCGCGCAGCAGCGCCCCCACCCCCGGGGCAATCACGGCAGTCGTCATGCCCCGACGGTAACCGAACGCGCGTCCCCGCCCCGCGCGTGGCCCGCGCGGCGCGTGGGAAGGTGGGAGGAGTCGCGACGAAAGGGATACCCCATGGCAGTCGAGCCGCTGACGGACGAGGAGATCGAGCGGGGTCTGGCGGACCTCCCCGGCTGGTCGCTGCGGGACGACCGGCTGGTGCGCACGTACTCCTTTCCCGGACACCTGGCCGCCGCCCGGCTGGTCGCCGAGGTCGCCGAGGCGCAGGAGGAGCTGGGACACCACTCCGACCTGACGCTCGGCTACAACAAGGTCGGGGTCTCGGTGAACACCCACAGCGCCGGCGGCAAGGTGACCGAGCTGGACCTCCGGCTGGCGCGCCGCGTCGAGGAGATCGCCCGCGTACAGGGCGTGGCCTAGCCGCCCCCCGGCTGGGGCCCGCGCCCGCGGAGCCCGCGCCCGGCGGGGCCCCGGTATCAGACCCTCCGCTTGCGGGACCGGCAACAAAGTTTGCCGTCGCCACGGCGACCGGAGCACCCTCCTGACATGACCGGACACCAGCACACCCACACCCACCACACCCACACCCACACCCACAGCCACGGCCACGGCCACGGCCACGGGCACGGCGACGCCGAGGACTTCGACTGGGCCTCCTTCGGACCGGTCCTCGAACAGAGCGCGGATCTCCACACCCCCGTCGTCGAGCAGGCCGCCGAGTGGCTGCGCGGGCTGCTCACCGGGGCCGTGCGCCGCGCGCTCGACGTGGGCAGCGGGCCCGGCGGCGCCGCCTGCCTGTTCGCCCGCGCCTTCCCCGAGGCCGAGGTGGTGGCCGTGGACGGCACCCCGGAGCTGCTGGCCCTGGCCCGCGACCGCGCGGCCCGGCTCGGCGTCGCCGACCGCGTGCGGACCCACCTGGCCGACCTGCCCGACGGGCTGGCCGGGGCGGGGGAGGCCGAGCTGATCTGGGCCAGCAAGTCGGTGCACCACCTGGGGGACCAGCAGGGGGCCCTCAACCGGCTCGCCGCCGCGCTGCGCCCCGGTGGGGTGCTGGCCGTGGCCGAGGGCGGGCTGCAGCCGCGCGTGCTGCCCCGCGACATCGGCATCGGCCGCCCCGGCCTGCTGACCCGCCTCGACGCCGCGCAGGAGGAGGGGTACGCCGACATGCGGGCCGGGCTGCCCGGCGCCGAGGAGACGGTCGAGGACTGGCCGGCCATGCTCACGGCCGCCGGGCTGACCGGCGCCCGCAGCAAGTCCTTCCTGCTCGACCTGCCCGCCCCGCTCGACCCCCCGGCCCGCCGCTTCCTGCACGCCGAGCTCGCCCGGCTGGCCGAACGGCTGGCCGACCGCCTCGACGCGACCGACCGCGCCACGCTCGACCGGCTGCTCGACCCCGACGACGAGGCGGGCGTGCTGCGCCGGTCGGACGTGTTCTGGCTGAGCGCCACCACCGTCCACGCGGCGGTCCGGCCCGCCGACTGAGCCCGGCGCCCTGCCCGGCGCCCGGCGTCCGGGCCGCGCGCCCGGGCCCCGGCGGCGGCCGGGGCCCGGGCGCGCTGCCCTGCCGTCAGCCGGTTTTGAGGGCGAGGCCGTACGCCTCGAGGATCGGGTTGACCGGCTGGAAGTACGTGGTGCCGCCGGCCGTGCAGTTGCCGGAGCCGCCCGAGGTGATGCCCTGGGCCTGGCTGCCGGAGATGTACGAGCCGCCGGAGTCGCCGGGCTCGGCGCACACGGTCGTCCGGGACAGGCCGCTGACCAGGCCCTCGGTGTACCGCACACTGGTGTCGAGCTGCTCGATCGTGCCGCAGTGCCAGCCGGTCGTCGAGCCGGAGCGGCAGACGGAGGAGCCCACCGGTGCCTGCTGGGAGCCGGCGACCGTGACGGCGGCGCCGCCCGGGCCGAGCACCACGGGGCCGGGCGCCCATTCGCCGCTGACCGCCACCCACGCGTAGTCGTTGCCCGGGAAGCGCGAGCCCTGGAAGGTGCCCTGGGCGACGCGGTTGACCCCGGTGGTGGTGGCGCCCGCCTGGCCGCAGTGGCCGGCGGTGACGAAGCCGCCCTGGGCGTCCTTCGTCACCGAGAACCCGATCGAGCAGCGGGCGGTGCCGTTGATGTAGTACGCCTCGCCGCCGCGCACGTCGTACAGCGGGTGCGGCTCCTCGGCGGACTCCACGATCCGTACGACGTCCCGCTCCACACCGCTGGCGGCCACGAAGTCGGACGCCTTGGCGGGGTCGGCGGACTGGACCACGACGCTGTTGCTCTTCACATCGACGTACCAGACGGAGGCCGCCCCGGCCGTCGGCGCCCGGCGCTCGGCCGCGCGGTCCAGAGCGGCCTTCGCGGTGGTGAGGTCGTCCAGGCTGTGGCTGACCGTCACGGCCTTGGCGCCGGCGGCGGTGATCGTGCCGTGCCGGGCCTGGTCGGTGGTGGCGACGGTGAGCTCGGCCGTCTTCCCCGTCACCCACGCGCCCCCGAAGGCGGTCCCCAGACTCCTGCGCAGCGCCGGCGCGGCCGTGCCGGCCCGGTATTCGTTGGTGATCCTGGCCTTCGCCTCCTCGGCCGTCAGCCCCAGGTCGCGCCGCATCGAGTCGAGCATCTCGGCGGGGACCTCGGTGGGCACCCCGGTGCGGGCGCCGGCCGTGGGGCCGGGGCCGGCGGCGGGTATCGCGGCCAGGGCGGGTATCCCGGTCAGGGAGAGGGCGGCGATGGCGATGGCACAACCGGCTGTCAGGGCAGGTCTGTGGCTGCGGAGCATCGGGGTGTCTCCTCGTGTCGGGGCTGTGTCGCGGGGGCTGGCGTCAACGTAAGCCGGTACGACACGGGCCGCTCGCCTGCCCGCACCCCTCGGTTGCGCCCCGCCGGACACCCCCGCCCGACGCCCCGGACTCGCCGCCGGAGGCCGCCCGGCGCCCGGCCGGCCCTCCTCCCCGCCCGGCCCCGGGGCGCGGCGACGCCACCCGAACAGCCGCCGCCAACTCAGCGGTTGCGCGACCGCGCCCCCGCCCTCCCCGGGAGTCCGGTGTGGACTCTCCGGGAGGACGGGGGCGCGATGCGGCCGGGGGCGGCCCGGCTCAGGCCACGTTGAAGGTGTCCGGGTCCGGGCCGAGGCGGTTGCCGGAGTCCAGCCCGTCGATCGTGGCGAGGTCGTCCGCGTCCAGCTCGAAGTCGAACACGTCGATGTTCTCCTTGATGCGGGAGGGCGTGACCGACTTGGGGATCACCACATTGCCCAGGTCCAGGTGCCAGCGGAGCACCACCTGCGCCGGGGACTTGCCGTGCTTGTCGGCGATGGCCGCGAGCCGGGCGTCCTCCAGCAGGCCCTTGCCCTGGCCGAGCGGGGACCAGGCCTCGGTGGCGATGTTGTGGCGGGAGTTGAAGGCGCGCAGCTCCGCCTGCTGGAGCTGCGGGTGCAGCTCGATCTGGTCGATCACCGGGGCGATCTCGGTCTCCGAGAGCAGCCGCTGGATGTGGGCCGGGTGGAAGTTGGAGAGCCCGATGGCCTTGGCGCGGCCCTCGGCGTAGATCTTCTCGAACGCCTTCCACGTGTCCACGTACTTGTCGGCCTCCGGCACCGGCCAGTGGATCAGGTACAGGTCCACGTACTCCAGGCCGAGCTTGGACAGCGAGGCGTCGAAGGCGCGCAGCGTGGAATCGTAGCCGTGGTCGGAGTTCCACAGCTTGGTGGTCACGAACAGCTCGTCGCGCGGGAGACCCGACGCGGCGATGGCCCTTCCCGTGCCCTCCTCGTTGCCGTAGATCGCCGCGGTGTCGATGCTGCGGTAACCGGACTCCAGGGCCGTGCTGACGGCGTCGGCGGCCTCGTCGTCCGGGACCTGCCAGACGCCGAAGCCGAGCTGCGGCATGCGGACGCCGTTGTTGAGGGTGATGAAGGGGACCTTGCTCACGAGCGGTCGATCCTTACGTCGAATACGAGTGCGTACGTCTTCAGGGTCAACGGTCGGTGGCGGGGTCGCATTCCCGCCCGGACCCACTGTCCCTCAGTGCCCAGTGGACCCCCGGGTCACACCCCGCGCGAGCCACCGCCCGGGTCCCGCCCCGGCTCAGCCGCGCAGCACCACCAGGTTCTTCCGCAGGTCAGGGCGGTTTCGGGCGGTCGCGGTCCGTTCGGCGGCGAGGTGCGCGGCCTCGTCAAGCGCGGGGGCGGTGTCCAGCAGGCCGTACAGCTCGGCCGCGAAGGCGACCGCCGAGGCGTCGTCGAGCGGACCGCCGTGGGCGACGACCACCGCGGCGGCGTCGGTGAAGAGGCGGGCGGCCCGCTCGCCGTGGCGGGAGGAGAGCACCAGCCCGCGCAGCCGCGCCCCGGCCAGCCGCCGGTAGGCGCCCAGGCGCGCGGCGAGGTGGGCGGCGGACACCGGGTGGGCCCCGCGGCGGGTGTCCTTGAACACCAGTTCGCCGCCGCCGTCGCCACCGTCGTCGCCGCCGTTGCCGCTGTGGCAGTCGTCGTGGCCGTGGCACACCAGGTGCAGCACATCGGGGCGCAGCGTCAGGAGCCCGCGGACGTCGGTGACCGCCCGGGCCGGACACCAGTCCACCGCCAGCGCGCCGCGCGCGGCGCGCTGGACGGCGCGTAACTCCCGCTGCGCCCGCAGCCGCGCCGGGCCGGCCGGGTGGGCGCCGCTCACCAGCACCCGCCGGACGGCGCCCCGGCCCGGTTCGCGGACGGCCGCGCGGAACACCTCGTTGTGCGGGTAGGTGCGGCAGGCCGCGGCCAGCAGGCGCAGCCGGCCGTCGGCCACCCGGCCCCCGGCGACCGCGTCGGCCACCGCGGACCAGTACGCGTGGGCGGCGGTACCGGGCGGACCGGAGGGGCCGGGCGGACGGGAGGGACCGGGCAGGCCGGAGGGGCCGGGCGGACCGGGCGGGCTGGGCGGGCCGGGGGGCCGGTGCGGGGCCGGGACACCCGCCCTGTGCAGCAGGGTCTCGGCGCTGGGGCCGGGCGGGAAGACCCGCGCCAGCTCCCGGATCTCCTCGGCCGTCAACTCCCCGTCCGCGCCCACTGTTCACCGTTCCCGGATCGCCGTCACACCGCGGCCAGCAGCAGCGGTTCGGGCAGTTCCGCCCGGAACCGCCGCAGCACATGCCCTTCGCGTACCGTCGCGCCCACCTCGACCGCGGCCCGGCTGACCGTGGCGCGCGGCGCCCGCACCACCATGGCCAGCCGGTAGGTGCCGCGGATGCGCGCCGTGGGGGTGCGGCGGATCTCCCAGCCCGGGTCGGACCTCAGCTCGCGCCGCGCCTCCAGGCAGATCCGCGTGCCGGGCGCGGGCCGGTGCCGCCCCACGAACCCCAGCCGGGGGCCGAGGTGGGCCGGGCCGGTGTCCGGGAGTTCCCCGCTGAGCTGGAGCGGCGTCATGGACCAGGCCACCGGCTGGAAGGCGGCCCGGCGGTTTCCGGCCGCGTCGGCCGAAAGAGTGAGATCGAGATTGACCGTTTGCAGTTGAGGATTGCCCGTTTCTTCTGTGCAGTTGACCGAAAAGTGCACCAAATGGTAGGCAGCGCTGTCTGCCCGGTCGGCCTTGTTGGCTTCCGATTCCACATACGCTTTCAGCTCCGGGACCCGCCCGACGAGTTCCGCCGTGACCGGCACGGACAGCGGCCCGCCCAGCGCGACCCGCCCGGTCAGCGCGGGCGCCGCTGCGGACCGCGGCGGGACATGGCCCGAAGGCCGGGAGAATTCCTCGGATACCAGTGCCAGCTCGCGCTCGGGAAGTTCGGGGAGAATGATGTCGATCATTTCCGTGCCCCCTTTGCGGCTCAGGATTGGTAGAGCGCCTCGATTTCGACGGCGTACGCCTGCTCGATCGCCTTCCGCTTCAATTTCAGGGAAGGCGTCAGGAGACCATGCTCCTCCGAGAACTGAGCGGCAAGTATCCGGAACGTACGAATCGACTCCGCCTGGGAAACCCGCGTGTTGGCGGCGATCACCGCCCGCCGTATCTCCATTTCCAGATCCGGCTCGCGCACCAGCTCCCGCGCCGCCAGCTCCGGCTTGCCGCGCATCGCCAGCCAGTGCGAGACCGCCTCCGCGTCCAGCGTCACCAGCGCCGCCACGTACGGCCGGTCATTGCCGACCACGATGCACTGCGCGACCAGCGGATGCTCCCTGACCCGCTCCTCCAGGACCACCGGCGAGACGCTCTTGCCGCTGGAGGTCACCAGGATCTCCTTCTTCCGCCCGGTGATGGTCAGATAGCCGTCGTCGTCCAGCGTGCCCAGGTCGCCGGTGGCCAGCCGGCCGTCCCGCAGCACGGCGTCGGTCGCCTCCGGGTCGTCCAGGTAGCCCGCGAAGACCTGGTCGCCGGCCAGCAGCACCTCGCCGTCGTCCGCGATGCGCACCGTGGTGCCCGGCAGCGGGACGCCCACCGTGCCGAAGCGGGTCCGGTCGGGCGGATTGGCGACGGCCGCCGCGGTGGACTCGGTCAGCCCGTACCCCTCGAAGATCGTGACCCCCGAGCCCGCGAAGAACAGCCCGAGCCGCCGCTCCATCGCCGAGCCGCCCGAGAAGGCGTGCCGGACCCGGCCGCCCATCGCCGCCCGCACCTTGCTGTAGACCATCTTGTCGAAGAACTGGTGCTGCACCCGCAGCGAGGCGCTCGGCCCCGGGCCCAGCCCGAAGGCCCTGGCCTCCTGCGCCTCCGCGTACCGCACCGCGATGTCCACGGCCTTCTCGAAGGGGCCGGTCCGGCCCTCCGCCTCGGCCTTCATCCGCGCCGCCGCGAACACCTTCTCGAAGATGTACGGCACGGCCAGGATGAACGTCGGCCGGAACGACTGCAGATCGGGCAGCAGCGCGGCCCCGGTGAGGCTCGGCTGGTGGGCGAGTTTCACCCGGCCCCGGATCGCGGCGACCTCCACCATCCGGCCGAAGACGTGCGCGAGCGGCAGGAACAGCAGCGTCGATGCCTCGTCGCCCCGCTTGGAGTGGAAGACCTCCTCGTAGCGGGCGACCACGGTGTCGCACTCGGCCATCAGATTGGCGTGGGTGATGACACAGCCCTTGGGGCGGCCGGTGGTGCCCGAGGTGTAGACGATGGTCGCCGGGTTCTCGGGCTGCAGCGCCTTGCGGTGGCGGTGCACCACCGCGTCGTCCACCGCCGCCCCGGCCGCGGTCAGCTCGTCCACCGCGCCCGCGTCCAGCTGCCACAGCCGGGTCAGCCGCGGCAGCCGCCCGACCACCGAGCCGATCGTCATGGCGTGGTCCTCGTGCTCCACGACACAGGCGGAGACCCCCGCGTCGTGCAGCATCCAGAAGACCTGCTCGGCGGAGGAGGTGGGGTACATCGGCACGCTCTGCGCCCCGATGGACCACAGCGCGAAGTCGAACAGGGTCCACTCGTAGCGGGTGCGGGACATCACGGCGACCCGGTCGCCGAAGCGCACCCCCTGCGCCAGCAGCCCCTTGGCCAGCGCCAGCACCTCGTCACGGAACTCGCCCGCGGACACGTCCCGCCACTGACCCTCCGCCGTCCTCCGCCCCAGGGCCGCCCGGTCCGGATCCGCGTCCGCGTGCTCGAAGACGGGATCCGCCAGTCCTCCGGCCCGCGGCGGGCTCGTCAGCGGGGGGACGGTGAACTCGCGCAATGACATGCTCCTCGAAGCGCTCCGCACGGCGCCGTGACCGTATCTGATCTGGTCCTATGAGCCCGATGTGCGACTCATGTGTGACGACTTTCTCCACCGAATCTCTCCCATCGGGGCACAGCTCGGGGCCGGGCTCGGGGAGCGGGTGGGGGCACGGCGTGGGCGCGCGGGGGCATGGCGCGGGGCGCGGCGCGGGGCACGGCGCGAGGCATGGCGCGGGGCACGGCGCGAGGCGCGGCGCGGGGCATGG
>NZ_MAXF01000124.1 GCF_001704635.1 Streptomyces sparsogenes
GCGGCGGGGGGCGCGGGGCGGGGCGGGGGGCACGGCGCGAGGCGCGGCGCGGGGCACGGCGCGGGGCTTGGGGCAGGGTATCGGCTGAGGGGGCGAGGCCCGCAGGGTACGGCTCAGGGCACGGGGCCCGCCAGGATCGCGGCGGCCAGCCGGTCGGCCGCGGCCCGGGCCGCCGAGTCCCGCTGCCGCCTCCCGTGCAGCAGGACGAACTCCACCGGCCCCAGATCGGGCAGCCCGGCCCGGTCCGGGACCGGCGCCAGGCCGGGCGGGATCAGGCCGCGCGTGTGCGCCATGACCCCCAGGCCCGCGCGGGCCGCGGCGACCAGCCCGTTGAGGCTGCCGCTCGTGCACACGATCCGCCAGGGCCTGCCGTGCCGCTCCAGCACCTCCAGCGCCCTGGCCCGGGTCAGGCCGGGCGGCGGAAAGACGATCAGCGGCAGCGGGCGGTCGGGGTCGAGCCGCAGCCGCTCCGCGCCGATCCACACCAGCTTGTCCCGCCACACCAGCCGGCCCCCCGGCCGGTCCTCGGAGCGCTTGGCCAGCACCAGGTCCAGCTTCCCCGCCGCCAGCCGCTCGTGCAGCGTGCCCGACAGCTCGACGGTCAGCTCCAGGTCCACCTCGGGGTGGTCCCGGCGGAAGCCCTCCAGGATCTCGGGCAGCCGGCTCAGGACGAAGTCCTCCGAGGCGCCGAAGCGCAGCCGCCCGCGCAGCCGGGTGCCCCGGAACCAGCTCGCCGCCCGCTCGTTCGCCTCCAGGATCGTCCGCGCGAAGCCCAGCATCGCCTCGCCGTCCTCGGTCAGCTCCACCCCGTGGGTGTCCCGCGCGAACAGCGGCCGGCCGACCGCGGCCTCGAGCCTGCGCACCTGCTGGCTCACGGTGGACTGGCGCAGGCCGAGGCGGTGGCCTGCCTGGGTGAAGCTCAGCGTCTGGGCGACCATGAGGAAGGTCCGCAGCTGGGACGGGTCGTACACACCGCCAGTGTAGGCGGCGGTCATCACGGAAGGCGATGACAGTCAGAGCGGTCAGTGGGATTCCCGATAGCGCTGATCAAGCGCAAGCTGGAGAGGGCACCGTCCGTGCCGCCGCTGGGCGCTGTGCCGCGCTGGGCCGTTGTCGAGGACATGCCGAGAACAGGACGCCGAGAAAGAGAGCACATGCGCCGCCGTAAGATCACCCTCCCGTCCTGGCTCCCCCTCGACTGGTTCATCCTCGCGCTGATCGGCACCGTCGGCCTCGCCGCGCTGCTGCCCGCGAGCGGCCGCGCCGCGACCGTCGCCGACGGGGCCACCACCGTCGCGGTCGCCTTCCTCTTCTTCCTGTACGGCGCGCGGCTTTCCACCCGCGAGGCGCTGGACGGGATGCGCCACTGGCGGCTCCACCTGACCGTGCTGGCCTGCACCTTCGTGGTCTTCCCGGTGCTCGGCACGGCCGCCCGCGGCCTGGTGCCGTACGTGCTGACGCACCCGCTCTACACAGGACTGCTCTTCCTGTGCCTGGTGCCCTCCACCGTCCAGTCCTCGATCGCCTTCACCTCGATCGCCCGCGGCAATGTCCCGGCCGCCATCTGCGCGGGCTCCTTCTCCAGCCTGGTGGGCATCGTCCTCACCCCGCTGCTGGCCGCCCTGCTGCTGGGCAGCGGGGGCGGCGGGTTCTCGGCGGACGCGATGGTGAAGATCGCCCTGCAATTGCTGGTGCCCTTCCTCGCCGGGCAGCTGCTGCGCCCGTGGGTGGGCGGCTTCGTCGCCCGCCACCGCAAGGTCCTCGGCTACGCCGACCGCGGCTCCATCCTCCTGGTCGTCTACGCCGCCTTCAGCGCGGGCATGGTCCGGGGCATCTGGCACCAGGTGACCCCGGTCCGGCTGGGCGCGTTGCTGGCCGTCGAGGCGGTGCTGCTCGCGGTGATGCTCCTGCTCACCTCGTACGGCTCGCGGCGGCTGGGCTTCGGCCGCGAGGACCGGATCGCGATCGTCTTCGCCGGGTCGAAGAAGAGCCTCGCGGCCGGACTGCCCATGGCGAGCGTGCTGTTCGGCGCGCAGGCGAGCCTGGCCGTGCTGCCGCTGATGCTCTTCCATCAGATGCAGCTGATGGTGTGCGCGGTGCTGGCCAGGCGCTTCGCCAGGACGGCGCCGGAGCAGGCGGCCCTGGAGTCGGCGGGCCCGGAGTCGGCTCGCGCGACGCCGGCGGCGCGGGAGACGAGGGCGCCGGCCCGCGTCTGACCGGACCGCTCCTTCCCCGGGGCCCCTCCTTCCCCGGGGCTCCTCCTCGGGCCCCCTCCCGGAAACGGCGGCGAACAATGGGCCGACCCATGCCCGTTCCCCCGAACAGGAAGGCAGATCCCGTGACGCGCATCCGCAGCATCGCCCTCGCGGGCCTCACCGCGGTGGCCTCGACGGCCGCCCTCGCGCTCCCCGCGCAGGCCGGCACCCCGGCCGTTCGCCATGACACCACGGCGACCCGGTGCCAGTACCCCGCCGACGTCCTGGACCTCACCGACTGGAAGCTGACCCTCCCCACCGGCGACGAGGAGGACCCCACCGAGATCACACAGCCGCGGCTCGCCACCTTCTCCGCCAAGCCCTGGTTCCAGGCCACCGCGGGGTGTACCGCGGTCCGGTTCCGGGCGCCCGTCGACGGCGTGACGACGGGGGGCTCCCGCTACCCGCGCTCCGAGCTGCGGGAGATGACGGACGGCGGGGAGGAGGAGGCCAGTTGGTCGACCACCGAGGGCACCCACACGCTGGTGGTCGAAGAGGCGTTCCTCGCGCTTCCCGACGACAAGCCGCACCTCGTCGGCGCCCAGGTCCACGGCGGGGACGACGACGTCACGGTCTTCCGCCTCGAAGGCGGCAAGCTCTACATCACCGACGGCGACGACTCCCACCACCACCTCGTCACCGACGACTACGAGCTGGGCACCGAGTTCGAGGCCAGGTTCGTGGCGCGGAACGGGAAGATCGACGTGTACTACAACGGGAGGCTCGAGACCACGATCGCCCACGACGGCGACACCAACTACTTCAAGGCGGGGGCGTACACGCAGGCCAACTGCGACAACTCGGACCCGTGCGACAGCGACAACTACGGCGAGGTCCGCGTATCCCGCATCCAGGTCATCCACTCCTGACCCAACGGGCGCGAACGCGCATGCGCCTCCGGGTTCCGCCCGCGCCTCTACAGAAGGTGCGGATTTCTGGGGTGATATGTGAATTCCCGTAGTTCGTGTGAGCCCCTCCCGGTACGCAGTAAGTTCGGATCGCGTGCCTGGTAACGGCAGAGATTCTGGTCGTGCGGGAGGGGAGTGCCGCTGTGCGCCGGGGGGAGAAGGTGGGCAGGTACCGGCTCACCAAGGGGCCCGTCGAGGGCGGGAAGGGCGCGGTCTGGTTCGCCGTCGACACCCAGCTGGGCCGGCCCGTCGTCCTCAAGCGGGCCCTGCTGGAGGACAACAGCCAGGCCGTCTTCGACCAGTTATTGGCCGAAGCGCGCGCTCTGGCGAAGTTCAGCCATCCGCATGTGGTCACCCTCTATGACGCCGTCCGCGTGGGCAGGGGCAGGAGGGCCACGTTCTGGCTGGTGATGGAGCATGTGACCGGCGGGAGCCTGGACGTCCCGGTGAAGATGGGCCCGGAGCTCGCGGCGCACATCGGCGCGCAGATCGCGGGCGCGCTGGCGGCCCTGCACGCCAAGGGCATCGTGCACTGCGACGTCAAGCCAGGCAACATCGTGATCACGCGGGACAGAGTGGCCAAGCTGGCCGACTTCGGTGCCGCGTACCGGGTGGACGGCGGTGAGACGATCACCCCCAACGGGCAGATCAGCCTCACCCCGGCCTATGCCGCCCCCGAGGCGTTCGCGGGGGCTCCCGAGCGGGCGTCCGACGTGTTCTCCCTCGGCGCCACGCTGTACCGGCTGGTCACGGGGACTCCACCGCTGCGCGGCCCCGGACGCGTGGTGCGGCTGGAAGCCCTGGGCCCCCAGGTCGGGCCGCTCGGCGGGGTGCTCGGCGCGATGCTCCGGGCCGACCCCAGGGCCCGGCCCACCGCCACCGAGGCGCTCCGCGCGCTCGCCGGGATCGCGGGATCGCCGGACCGACTCCCGACCCTCCCGCTGACCTCGGTGACCTCGGTGACCACGTCCCGCGCGGACACCGTTTCGGTCGGCGGGGACCCGCCGGGAGCGCAGCGGCGCCGGACGGCGACCCTCGTCCGGCGCAGTCCGCTGCTCACGGCCGGTGTCGTCGCGGGCGCCGGACTGGCCGTCGCCGTTCCGTTCCTCGTGATGAGCCTGGACGGCGAGGCGGGGGCGGACAGGGCCGCCCCGTCGCCGTCCCGCGTGAGCGGCGCGCCGGGCTTCATGGGCGACCCCCGTACGGCCGACCCCTGCGCTCTGCTGAGCGCCACCGCGTTCGATCGGTACGAAGAGGCCGAACTGGACCGCGACGAGGGCAACTTCAACCGCTGCGACGTCATCCTGAAGCAGCGCGGCGAGGACGTGGTGGACGTCAGGGTTGAGCTCGACGCCGACCCGCTGCCGGAGGCCGTGACGAGGAGGACTGCGGGCAGGGTCACCGTCGTGGAGCGCGACGCCGAGGGCGACGAGTGCGAGCGGGGCATGGCGGTGACGGGCGCTCGTGGCAACAGCCTGCGGGTCACCGCGGTCGCGAGACGGCCCGCCGAGGTCAGGGAGCCGCTGTGTGACACCGCCGACATCGCCGCGCGCTTCGCCGTCACGGTGCTCAACCGCGGGGAGATCCCCCGTCGTTCCCCCGGCTTCCCGGCCAATTCGCTGGCGCACCAGGACGCGTGCACGCTGCTCGACGGCAAGGCCCTGGAGAAGGTGCCAGGTGTCGACGCCCGGGATCCGGACGTCGGGTTCGGCCGCTGGGACTGCCAGTGGAAGAGCACCACGGGCGAGTTCGAGGTGGACCTGCGGTTCGACCAGGGTGGGCTGCCGACGGACGACAACGCCCGGTCGACCAGGCTCGGCGATCACCAGGCCATCGTGCTGCCGGAGCACGAGGGCCCGAGGACCTGCCGCGTCGAGGTGGTGCATCGTGACTACACCACCGTGGACCGGGTGAAGGGGACCGAGCGGGTGGCCGTCGTCATCAAGGGGGTGGGCCGCGAGGACCGGCCCTGTGAGCTGGCCACCGATCTCGCCGGTTCGGCCGCCGCCGCGCTGCCGCCCGCCTGACCCCGCCGTCGGCGGGGTCGGGTTCGGGGTGACGCCGTGGACGTCATGGACGCCGTGGACGTCATGGACGTCATGGCGGTGGCCGCGCTGGTCGCCGTCACCCCGAACCGAGAACCTCAGCGGTCGTCCGCCGGGCGGACGCGGTCCAAGGGGAGCCGGACCAGCGCGGAGTAGTCCTTGCCGCCTCGGTCGCCCCGGTCGCCCGGGTCGCCGTGGCCGTCCGGGGTGGCGTTGAACTCCCGGACCTGCCGCAGCTCGGTGTCCGACAGCGCGCGCCCCCACACCCGGACCTCGTCCAGAGCACCCGTCAGGTGCGAGCGGCTGTCGACGGCCTCGCCCACATGGATGCCGAACGGCGAGGTGCGGGTGACCGGCCCGGGCACGTCGGCGGCGGAGACGGGCGTGCCCCCGTCGATGGCCAGGCTCAGCCGGCCCCCGGCGCGGATGAGCGCGGCGTGGTGCCACTGCCCGTCGTTGTACGCCGAGCCGGTGCTCACCGAGGCGCTGGTGAAGGTGGCGGTGCCGTTCACCGTGGTGATCAGCGCCCGCACCCGGCCGCTCGAGGGCTCGCCGCGCAGCCACACCTGCGGCTGTTTGTTGCCGATGCCGCCCATCCACAGGAACGGCTGCTGGCCCGTGGCGGCGGTGTAGCGGAACCACAGGCTCACCGTGAAGTCACGGGTGCCCAGCGGCAGCGAGGGCCGGAAGGGAACATGGACGGCGTCGTCCGTGCCGTCGAACGAGAGCCCCCGCCCGAACCGCCCCTCGGTCCTGGCCGGGCCGCCGAGGACGGTGGCCGGGCGGGCGCCGGGCGCCCGGTCGGCGGTGGTCGGGTCGGGGCCGCGGCGCGGCCCGAGCCAGTCCTCGGTGAACCGCGCGAAACGGATCTCGTCCCGGGCGTCCACCGCGCCGCCCTCGTACATCAGCCCCACCTCGTCGAGCGAGACGCGGACCATGTCGGAGTAGCCGGACCAGTCGGTGGTCACCACCTTGCCGCGGTCGGCGCTGTCCCAGTCGCGCCCCTCGTTCCACGAGGACCGGATGGTCATGGTGCGCCGGCGGTCCGGGTCGGCGGGCGCGGCGAGCAGCAGCCGGCTGTAGCCGTCCCGGTCCTCGCTCCGCAGCCGCAGGATCGAGCCCTGTACCTGGGGCGTGTACAGGTCGGGGATGGTGCGGAACGGCCCGGTGAAGCTCTCGCCGCCGTCGCGGCTGACGGCGAAGTCGCGATGGCCGAGGTCCGTGCCGTCCTGCTCGCGCCCGTTGACGTAGACCGAGCCGTCCTCGCGCTCCACCAGCGTCATCTCGGAGGGCTTCTGGCGGAATGTGCCGTCCGCCGTGACCGGCCAGCTGTCCACCGCGCCGACGCGCCAGGTGTCGCCGCCGTCGTCGCTGTAGGCCAGCGCAGCGTGGTTGGCGGTGATCCGGGTGCCGTCGTGGCTCTCGGTGTTGATGGTGAAGAGCAGCCGCCCCCGGTACCGGCCGTGGGTGAGCTGGATGCCGTGCACGGGCCCGGTGGCGTACCAGGAGTTCCACGAGGCGGGCAGCAGCGAGTCGCTCAGATCGCGCGGGGTGGACCAGGTGACGCCGTCGTCGTCGCTGTACTGGAGGTGCGGGGTCCGGTCGCAGGGCACATCGCAGCCCTGGGAGTCGTCGCGCCCGGTGTTGTACGTGCTGGCCAGCAGGATGCGGCCGGTGCGCAGGTCCACGACGGGAGCGGGATTGCCGTGGGTGTCCCGGGCGCCCTCGTTGATCACCTGCAGCGGGCCCCAGGTGCGGCCGCCGTCCGTGGAGCGCTTGAGGACGAGATCGATGTCACCGGCGTCGCCGCAGTTGTTCACCCGCCCCTCGGCGAAGGCCAGCAGCGTGCCGTCCTTCGACTTGACGACGGCGGGGATCCGGAAGCACGAGTACCCGCTGTCCTGGGAAGACTTGAAGAGAACGTGCTGCTCGAAGTCGGTACGGGCCGCGGAAGCGGAGGATTCCGCTTCCGCGGCCCGGACCGGAATCGGAATCAGGGCCAGCGCGGCGGCGGCGAGGAACACCGCCGCCCGGCGCCGCCATGGTCTGGACCGCTTGCGTGGAGCGCGAAGATCTGAGGTCATCGTCACCGACCTGCCCTTCAGCGGCATCTGGACATGCGACTGGACATCACGAGAGACGTGCATCTGGACGTCACGACATCAAGACATCCAACGTCTGATCGAGTGGTGCCGGAGAAGTGTCCCGTCTCGCCCCCACGCCCCACAAGGAGCGTGCGTCAGATCGTGTGCGCGCCGCGCCGGTTGACCGGTTCGCCCGACTCGGTCGGCTCGGACGGTCAGTCGGCCACGGCGAGCTGGGTGCGGTGGTGCTGGGGCGTCTCGATCTCGTCGAGCACGGCGATCGCGAGGTCCGCGTACGAGATCCGGCCCCCGCCCGGGGGGAGCTGGCCCCCGAAGAGGCGGTACCGTCCCGTGCGCGCGCCCTCCCATTCCAAGTTCATCGGCGGGTTGGCGACCAGCCAGTCCAGCTCCGGGGGCGCGGAGCGCAGCACCTCCAGCCCCGCCGCGTGTCCGAGGGCGAAGGTACGGAACGCCTCGGGGAAGTCGGGCGCGTCCAGGACCCGTACGCCCCGCTCCGTCTCCAGCGTCGCGGCGAGCCCGATCACGACCAGCCGCCCCACCCCGGCCTCGCCCAGCCCCGCGAGCAGCGCCCGCGCCGCGCCCCCGTACAGCTCCTTCGCGTCGATGTCCTCCCGGTAGATCGAGCTGATCACCGCGTCATGTCCGGTGACGGCCGCCGCCACGCCCGCCGGGTCGGTGACATCGCCCGCCACGACCGTGACATTCCCGGCGGCGAGCCCGGGGTACTTGGCCGGGTCGCGGACGACCGCGGTGACCTGGTGACCGCGGCCGTCCGCCTCGGCGACAAGATGCCGGCCGACCCTTCCGCCGGCCCCGAAAACAGCGATGCGTGCCATGGCGGCACTCCCTTCGGTTCAGTCGCTGGACTGCTGGACTGCCCGGACCGTAACGGCGGAAGTGCCGGTTACTTCAACGATATCGGCGGCCGTCGGCGGCTACTGGCGGCTGCCGGCGGCGCGGGCCACCCGCGTCGGCTACCGTCGGAGCGGTGACCGACTCACTCACCGAGCCCCTGCCCGGGCCACCCCAGCCACTGACCGCCGACATGTTCGGCCCCGAGTGCCCGAACCGCGCGCTCATCCGGCTCGATGCCAAATGGGCCTGGCTGATCATCCGCTGTCTGGAGGGCGGTCCCCGCCGCTTCTCCGAACTGCGGGTGCCGCTGGCCCGGGTGACCCCCAAGGTGCTCAGCGAGTCGCTGCGCGCGATGGAGCGCGACGGCCTGATCACGCGGACCGCCTACCCCGAGAACCCGCCCCGCGTCGAGTACGCGCTGACCGACCTCGGGCGCTCGCTGCTCGGCCCGATGGACGCCGCCTGCGAATGGGGGCGGCGCCACCTGGGCCGGCTGCTCGACGCGCGCGAGGCGTACGAGCGGCGGCGCGCGCCCGGCCCATCCGAGCCGGCTAGGCCGTCGTCGCCAACCCGGCCGTGATCACCGAGTCCAGCAGCGAGCGCGAGGTCTCCAGCTCCTCGATGGCCGAGGTCATCCGCTCCCGCTCCGCCCGGAGCTGGGCGATGAGGTCGGGGCAGGTGGGTACCAGACGCTCGCCCTCCTCCCGCAGGCACGGCAGGATCTGCGCGATCGTGGCGGTCGACAGCCCGGCGGCCAGCAGCGAGCGGATGCGGTTCACCGCGGCCACGTCGGACTCCCGGTAGACGCGATAGCCGCTGGGCAGCCGCTCCGGCTGGAGCAGACCCTGCTGCTCGTAGTAGCGCAGCAGCCGCTCGTTCACCCCGGTGCGCCGGGTCAGTTCACCGATGCGCATGACATGTCCCCTCATCGCGCCACAGGTCTCCAACGGATGTCAGAGTTTACCCGGCGCGCCGGCACAGCACGTCGTCTATGAGCGCCTTCACCGCCTTGTCCGTCCGTTCCTGCCGTGCCGTGTCCGACTCGTCGAAGCTGTTGGTCGACACGGTCACCGCCCGTCGCCCGTCGTCGGTGACGCCGTTCTCGCTGGAGTAGCCCAGGGCGTTGCCGCCGTGGTGCCAGTAGAAGCCGCCGCAGCTCAGCGGGGTCGTCTCGAGGCCGAGACCGGCGCCGCGCCCCGGCTCGTCGGGTATCGGGACGGTCCGCCGCATCTCGGCCAGCTCCGCCGGGCGCAGCAGCCGGCCGGTGAGGAGCGCGCCGAAGAAGCGGTTGACGTCGTGCGGAGTGGTGACCAGGTCGCCTGACGCGTCGGCCGCCGTGGCGTTGAAGACCGTGGTGTCGACGCGGCGCCCCTCCTCCGCATAGGCGTGGTACCCATGCGCGTACGGCGCGGGCAGATACGGCTGGTCGCCCGGCAGGGTCGTGGCGGACAGCCCCAGCGGGCGGACGATCCGGTCGTGGACCTCCGTGCGCCAGGGGCGCCCGGTGACCCTCTCGATGATCATTCCTGTGACAACGTAGTTGGTGTTGGAGTAGCGGTACGCCGCCCCGGGCTCGGAGTTCGGAGGACGGCCCACCGCGGCGGCCACCAGCTCCCCGGCGGTGTAGTGGCGGAAGCGGTTCTCGTAGTAGCCGCGCGCGGAGTATCCCGCCGGGAAGAGCTCGGGGATGCTCGTGTAGCCCCGCAGCCCGCTGGTGTGCTGGAGCAGCTGCCGCACGGTGATGCGGCGCCCGTCGTTGCCGTGGCCCGACACCAGGCCCGGCAGCCACCGGTCCACCGTGTCGTCCAGCGCCAGCCGGCCCTCGCCGACCAGTTGCAGGGCGACGGTGGCCACGAAGGTCTTCACCGTGCTGCCCGCGCGGTAGTGGGCGTCGGCCCGCATGGGCGCGCCGGTGCGCAGATCGGCCTTCCCCGCGCCGGCCGTGGCCGTGCCGGACGGGGTGTCCACCACGGCCGCCACCCCCACCGCCCCGGCCCGGTGGACCGCCCGCGTGTTGCGGCGCAACACCTCCGCGCCGCTCCCGCCGGGGGCGCCGCTCCCGCCCGGGGCGGCGGGGGCCGCCGCCACGAGAGCGGCGACACCCGCCAGGGCGGCCAGGGACGCGGCCAGGCGGCGCCCGACGGTGCTCACCGGCGCACCACCTGACCGCACATCACCCGGTCCAGAAGCGACTGCATGGCCTTCTCGGCCTTGAGTAGCCGCTCGTCGTCCGATGTGGTCCCGCTGGCACTGATCACCACCGAGCGTCGTCCGTCCGCGCTGAACGCCGTTCTCACCGTGCCGCCTTCGAGGTCGCCGCCGTGGCCCCAGCGGTCCCCGCCGCAGCTCAGCGGCTGCTGCATCAGCCCGAGCCCGTACCGCAGCCCGGGGAACGCCATCTCGAAGTCGGCGCCCACGGGGACCGTCCGGCGCATCTCGGCCAGCTGCGCGGCGGGCAGCAGGCGACCGCCGAACAGGGCCGTGAAGAACCGGTCCAGGTCCCGCTGGCTGGTCACCAGCGACCCGGCGGCATCGGCCCAGGAGATGTTCCGAACGGTGGTGTCGGTCCACCGGTCGGAGCCGGTGAAGCGGTGGTACGTGTGGGCGTACGGCTGCTTCAGATAGGGGTCGTCCCCGGGCTCATAGGTGTCCTTCAGCCCCAGCGGCCGGATGATGCGGTCGCGCACCTCCTCGGCCCAGGGCCGCCCGGTGACCTTCTTGATGATCAGGCCGGCGATCATGTAGTTGGGGTTCGAGTAGTTCCATTTCGGTTCCGGGTCGTCCGGGTCGGCGGGCGGGAAGTCGGGGCTGTGCCGCATCGCTCCGGCGATGCTCTGCTCCGGGTCGACGTGGTAGAGCTTCGTCCGCTCGAAGTCCTCGGCCGTGCCCCCCAGGTCCTCCTCCAGGCCGTAGTTGTAGATGCCGCTGGTGTGCTGGAGCAGATTTCGGATCGTGATGCGACTGCCGTCGTTGCCATGGCCCGACACCACGCCCGGCAGCCACTTCTCCACGGTGTCGTCCAGCGACAGCCGCCCCTCGGCGGCCAGCTGAAGCACGACCGTGGCCACGAAGGTCTTGGTGGTGCTGGCGCCCCGGAAGTTCGCGCCGTACGGCACCGGGCGGCCGGTGTTCAACTCGGCCTCGCCCGCGCGGGCGTGGATCCGGCGGCGGCCGTCGCGCACCTCCACGGTCATGCCGATGTACCCGGCCTCGCGGAGGGTGTCGGCCACCTCGCGCCGCAACTCGTCCTGGCTGAGCGAGGCGCCGGGCGAGGAGTGGGGCGCCGCGGCGGCCGGGGCCGCTCCGGCCGGGACCGCCGCGACGCCACCGACCGCGGCCACGGCAAGCGCCGCGGCCGCGACGGCCCGAGTCCTTAACCGGGGCTTTTTCCCCGATGTCGGGGCGGAGGATGACGTACAGGTCATGGTGGGCTCTTTCATGCCCACCACCATCGCGGAGCCGGTGGTGGTGGGACCATCACGCCAGCCCTAGTTCCAAGGTCGCGCCAGCCCTACTCCGCGGGTATGGCCAGCCCTACCCCTCCCGCCCCGCCCCTCCCGCGATCCGCGCGAAGGGCCCTCAGGCCGACGCCCCGCTGTCGATGACCAGGTCCGCGCCGACCACCGCGCCGGCCGCGGGCGAGGCCAGGTAGAGCACCGCCGCGGCGACCTCGTCCACCTCGGCGACCCGGCCCAGCGGGGTCTCCCGCTTCATCCGCTCGGCCCGCTCCGCCTCCGTCTCGCCCGGCCGCAGCGACATCGAGGTGGCCGCGGCCCCAGGGCTCACCGCGTTGATGCGGACGCCCTGGTGGACATGGTCGAGGGCGGCGGCGCGGGTGAGCGCGGACACCGCCGCCTTCGAGGCGATGTACGCGGCGAGGCCCGGGGCCCGGCGGTGCGCGCCCAGGTTGGAGGAGATGTTGACGATGGCGCCGCCGCCGTGCTCCTTCATGTGCGCGATCTCGTGCTTCATGGCCAGCCAGACCCCGGTCACATTGGTCCGCTGCACGGCCTCCCAGTCCTCCTCGCTCACCTCGGCCACGGGCCCGGTGCCGCGCAGTATCCCGGCGTTGTTCACCGCGATGTCCAGCCCGCCGAAGCGGGTGACGGCCTCCTGGACGAGCGCGCGGACCTCCCCGGAGTCGGTCACGTCGGCCGCCACGGCCGCGGCCGTCCCGCCCGCGGCCTCGATGAGCTCGACTGTCTCCTCCAGCGTGGCCGCGGTGCGCCCGGCGGCGACCACGGACGCGCCCTCGGCGGCGAAGGCGAGCGCGATCGCGCGGCCGAGGCCGGAGCCCGCGCCGGTCACGAGCGCGGTCCTGCCGGGGAAGCGGTTCATGGGTGACTCCTTGAGTGATGGTGAAGCGGAACAGGTTGGGAAAAAGTGAGGTGGTTCAGGAAGGGCGCCGGCTCAGCGCGGTGAGCGCGGCCAGCGCGGCCAGCGAGGTCCCCGTCACGGCCAGGGACGAGGCGTCGCCGCCGAGGGTGAGCACGACGGCGAACAGGACGGTCGGGCCGAACTCCATCGCCGTGTTCATCACGCCGCCCGCGAGCCCGGACTGCTCCCGCGGCACGCCGTCGGTGGCGAGCACGGCGGCGCCCGCGAAGGAGGCCGCCGTGCCGGCCGGCAGCAGCACCAGCCCGGGCAGCAGCCCGGAGGCGTACGACGTGTCCGTGTCGAGCCCGCCGAGCGCGAGGAGCGCGAGCCCCGCCCCGGCGGTGCCGAGCCCGGCGGCGGTGACGGCCCGCGCGCCGTACCGCGCGATGAGCGGTCCCGCCGCCCGCCCGGAGACGAGCAGCGCGGCGGCGAACGGCGCGAAGGCGGCCGAGGTGCGCAGCGCCGACCAGCCGCGCTCCTGCTGGAGGTGGAGCGAGAGGATCACGAAGGTCATCGCGGTCCCGCAGGCGGTCAGCGCGATCGCCGTGAGTGCCAGGGCCCGCCGCCGGTCGAGCAGGAAGCGGGGCGGCAGCAGCGGGTCGCGGACCCGGCGCTCGGCGCGCCAGAAGGCGGCGAGCAGTGCCGCCCCGGAGAGCAGCGGCACCAGCACGTCGGCCGATGACCAGGGGCGGCCGTCGGTGACCACGAGCCCGTAGCTGGCCAGCGTGATCCCTGAAGTGGCCAGCGCGGCGCCCGGGAGGTCGAGCGCCCTGCCCCCGCTGGGCGCGGTGTCCGGCAGCAGCCGCGGCGCGAGGGCGAGAGCCGCGCCGGCCACCAGGAGCGGCACGGCGAAGTTCCAGCGCCACGACAGCAGCGTCGAGATGACGCCGGAGAGCAGATTGCCCGCGGTCGCGCCGAGCACCGAGAGGCCGCCCCAGGTCGCCATCGCCCTGCCGTACGCGGCGGGGGAGGGGAAGAGGGCGCGCAGCACGGCCATGGCGGCGGGCGCGCTGAGCGCCGCCCCCGCGCCCTGTGCGAAGCGCGCCGCGAGCAGGGCCTCGATGCCGGGGGCGAGCGGGGCGGCGGCCGAGGCGGCGGCGAAGAGCGCGAGCCCGGCGGTGAGGGTCGGCCGCCCGCCGTAGCGGTCGGCCAGGCGCCCGCCGAACAGCAGCAGCCCGGCGAAGGTCAGCCCGTAGGCGGCGCTCAGCAGGATCACGTCCGAGCGCTGAAGGCCGAATTCGCGCCCGATGCGGGGGAGCGGTACGGAGATGGCGGCGAGCGTGAAGATCAGCGTGGCCTGGACGCCGCCCAGCAGGACGAAGGCGCCGCGCTGCCGGGTGGTGGCGGTCATGATCCCCCCGATGTCGTGACCTGATTATTGACCGAACGGTTCATTATGTGGGTGTGAACAAGGGAGCCGCGTAAGACTCCGAAGCGGCGTGTACGGCTCAGCCGAGGCTCGGTTGCGGCCCGGTTGCGGCTCAGTCCAGCAGGGCCAGCGCCTGCTCGGCCGCTTCCTTCACCCTGGCCGGGTCCTGCGACGCCTTGCCGACCACCCGCAGGCCCTGCAGCAGCACGAAGAGCATGCGGGCCAGCGCGCGCGGGTCGCGGTCCTCGGCCAGCTCGCCCTGGGCCTGGGCGCGGACCAGCGCCGCGTACAGCGGGGTCTCGATGTGCTCCCAGCTGATCTCGACCCGCCGGGCCACCGCCGGGTCGTGCGGGGCCAGTTCCGCCGCGCTGTTGGTGACGAAGCAGCCGTGCCGCCGCTCCTCGGGGGAGGCGGCCTCGGCGGCGAACCGGCGCACCACCGCCCGCACCGCCGGCAGCGCCGGGCCCGGCTGGGACAGTTCGCCCAGCACCGCCGGGTCGTGCGTCTCGGCGTACCGGTCCAGGGCCTTCAGATACAGCTCGCGCTTGTTGCCGAAGGTCGCGTAGATGCTGGCGCGGCCGATACCGAGGTGTTCGACGAGGTCGGCCATCGAGGTGGCCTCGTAGCCGCGCCGCCAGAACAGCTCGAGGGCCGACTGCAGTGCGGCGTCGGGGTCGAATTCCTTGGTTCTGGCCATGGCGCAGACTCTACGGTCAACCAGAACGATCGGTCAATATATGTTCGTCATAGGTCCGGCGAGCGATGCGCGTCACGAGGCGCCGGGGGAAGGACCGGCCGGCGCAGGGGGCGCTCCTCACCGGCCGGTCCGTCATCCCGTGCAGCGGGCGGGCGTACCGGTGTGCGGACCGGTACGCGGACCGGTGTCAGGTGCCGCCGGCCGCCGTCCGCAGGGCAAGCCGGTGCTCGCCCGCGTACACGTTCATCGAGGCGCCCCGCAGAAAGCCGACCAGCGTCAGCCCGGTCTCGGCGGCCAGGTCGACGGCCAGCGACGAGGGCGCCGAGACGGCCGCGAGGACCGGGATCCCCGCCATGACCGCCTTCTGCGCGAGCTCGAAGGAGGCCCGGCCGGAGACCAGCAGCACCGCTCCGGACAGCGGCAGCAGCCCCTGCTGCAGCGCCCGCCCGATCAGCTTGTCCACCGCGTTGTGCCGGCCCACGTCCTCCCGTACGTCCAGCAGCCGGCCGTCCGGCGTGAACAGCGCCGCCGCGTGCAGCCCCCCGGTCCGGTCGAAGACGCGCTGCGCCGAGCGCAGCCGGTCGGGGAGGGCCGCGAGCGTCTCCGGGTCGATCCGCACCGGGTTGTTCTCGTCGTCGCCCACCGGCCAGCGGGCCGTGGTGCGCACCGCGTCCAGGCTGGCCTTGCCGCACAGCCCGCACGAGGAGGTCGTGTAGACGTTGCGCTCCAGGGTGATGTCGGGGACCGGGACGCCGGGCGCCAGCTTCACGTCCACCACGTTGTACGTGTTGACGCCGTCCTCGGTCGCCCCCGCGCAGTAGACGATGTTCGCCAGCTCGTCCGCCCGCCCCAGGACCCCCTCGCTCACCAGGAAACCGGCGGCCAGCGCGAAGTCGTCGCCCGGCGTCCGCATGGTGATCGCCAGCGGCTTGCCGTTCAGCCGGATCTCGAGGGGCTCCTCGGCGACGAGGGTGTCCGCACGCGCGCTGATCGCGCCGTCCCGGATCCGGATGACGCGGCGGCGCTCGGTGACCCGTCCCATATCGATATCAGTCCCGTCAGTCCCTGTTCTGCACGTGCTGGTAGCCGAAGCGCCCCTTGATGCAGAGATTGCCGTGGGTCACCGGGTTGTCGTGGGGTGAGGTGACCTTCACGATCTCATTGTCCTGCACATGGAGCGTGAGGTTGCAGCCCACACCGCAGTAGGCGCACACGGTCGTGGTCATAGAGGTCGTTGTCGATCTTCGGCTCCTCGTCCACCCGGGCGGCGTCCGGCCCGAAGCGGCCCGGCTCGGCCCCGTACTCCTCGATCCACTCCGCGGCACGCGGCGTCGTCGACGAATCGACCGAGGAGGCCAGCAGCTCCAGGACGACCTTTCGGCTGTGCCGGGCCCGCTCGGTGTCCGTACGCACCTCCATCCCCGGCTCCACGCGGCGCGAGCAGGCGGGGGCGAGGGTCCGCGCGCCCTCCACCTCCACGACGCACACCCGGCAGGCGTTCTTCGGCGTGAGCGTGTCGCCCTGGCACAACGTCGGGACGTCCTTGCCCGCGGCGCGGCAGGCGTCCAGCAGCGTGGACCCCTCGGGGGCGCGCACCGGCTCCCCGTCGAGCGTGAGGTCGACCAGGCGGCGCGGCGGCTGGAGCGGGACGGCGGTCATGAGCGAACTCCCTTCTCGGCCTGCCCGAAGACGCCGAGCCGGTCGATGGCGGACTCGACGGCGTTCCACGCGGTCTGGCCCAGACCGCAGATCGAGGCGTCCCGCATCGCCTGCCCGACCTCGCGCAGCAGCGCGACGTGGATAGCGCCTGGGCTGTCGGTCGCGGGGACGGGCCACGGCGGGCTCCTTATGACGGCATGACGGCTCATACATCGTCGGCAACGCGGGCATGTCGACAGGATATTGAATACAGTATGCCTACTGAGGTTGTCAGGGAAGGGTTCCGCAGCGTCCTTGCAGTGCAGCCGCGGCGTACGCGCATTACCCCTGACGTAATCGACCGTCCGAATCCCGCCGGGCAGAGTGGTTTCCACCAGGCCGCGGGCCGGCGCACTCCGGCCCGAGCCCTGGCAGACCATCCCCACGGGACCCCGACGCCCACGGAGGCCGATCCGTCATGTCCGCTGTACAGCTCGCCGCCCTGGCCCGCACCTCCGAGCCGCAGACCATGCTGCGCCGCTTCCTCGCCGTCGACGCCGTCGTCACCACCGGCAACGGGCTCGCCTACCTCGCCGCCTCCGGGCCGCTCGGCAGATTTCTCGGCATGGGCCAGGGGCTGCTGCTGGGACTCGGCGCCTTCCTCACGCTCTTCGGCGCGGGCGTCGGAATCCTCGCCACGCGCAAGAGCCCGCCGGTGCTGCCGGTCCGTGCCGTCATCGAGTCGAACGTGGCCTGGGCCGTGGTAAGCCTGATCGCGCTCGCCACCTGGCTGGCGCCGACGACGGCGGGTGCGGTGTGGATCCCGCTGCAGGCCGTCACGGTCGGCGGCTTCGCGGCCCTGCAGTACGCGGCGCTGCGCGCGACGCGGGCCTGACCCAGAGCTCCGGACAGCGAGCTGGTTTCGGAGCGCGACCACCTCGACCCGTGACCCTGCCGCTCAAAGCTGAAACCGGCTGGTCAACTCCGAGAGACTCGCTCTCCAGGGCAAGCTCCAGGGCCTTCCCCGGGCCCGGCGACGAGACGAAGAGGCCCCGGTCCGGCACTTCCGGACGGCCGGGGCCGCTGCCTGTGATCCGCCAGTTGTGTGAGACCTGGCCGGACGCCGCAGTTCTCGGCTCAGCCGGTGAAGAGCCGGCTGGCCTTGCGTACGAGCTCGTAGACCCCGTACGCGAAGGGCAGCGCGACCCAGGCCCAGGCGGCGACGGCCAGCGCCGTGCGGTTCCTCATCGGTCGGTTCCCTTCTCGGCGGGGCGGCTTCTGCGATCCCGACCGGATCTCCGGCCGGCTCGTGGAAGCGCGGATGGACCGGCCGGATCAGCTCGTTGGCCAGGAAGCCCACGACGAGCAGCCCGATCATGATGGACATGGAGAGCGAGTAGAGGCCGGGGCCGGTGTGTCCGGCCTCCTTCTGGTGGTCGGCGACCTTGTTGACGATGAACGGGCCGAGGACGCCGGCCAGCGACCAGGCCGTCAGCAGCCGCCCGTGAATCGCGCCCACCTGATAGGTGCCGAACAGGTCCTTCAGATACGCCGGCACGGTCGCGAACCCGCCGCCGTAGAAGGACAGGATCACCAGCGCGCAGACCACGAACAGTGGCTTGGAGGAGTCCCCGAGCCGCGCGATCGCCAGATACATCAGCGCGCCCCCGCCCAGGTAGATCCGGTACATGTTCTTGCGGCCGATCAGGTCCGAGGCCGAGGACCACACCAGCCGCCCGGTCATGTTCGCCGCCGACAGCAGGGCCACGAAGCCCGCGGCGGCGGAGGCGGTGACGGGGGTGGAGGTGTCCGCGAAGTAGTCGGAGATCATCGGCGCGGCCTTCTCCAGGATGCCGATGCCCGCCGTGACGTTCATGCACAGCACGACCCACAGGCACCAGAACTGCGGGGTGCGGATCGCGTTGCGCGCCGAGACGTCCGCCGTGCTGATCAGGCGGGCCGGGGCGGTCGCCGGCACCCAGCCGGCCGGCCGCCAGCCGTCCGGCGGGACCCGCACCAGCAGCACGCCGAGCGTCATGAAGGCCGCGTAGGTGAGCCCGTGCACCAGGAAGGTGGACGCGATGCCGGAGCTGTCGGTGCCGAACGCCTCCAGCAGCCGGGTCGACCAGGGGGAGGCGATGAGCGCGCCGCCGCCGAAGCCCATGATGGCGATGCCGGTGGCCATGCCCGGCCGGTCGGGGAACCACTTCATCAGCGTGGAGACCGGGGAGATGTACCCGATGCCGAGGCCGATGCCGCCGACGAAGCCGTAGCCGAGGACCACCAGCCAGTACTGGCGGGTGGCGGCGCCCAGCGCGGCGATGAGGAAGCCCGAGGAGAAGCAGACCAGCGACACGAACATCGCCCAGCGCGGGCCGTTGCGCTCGACCAGCGTGCCGCCGAAGGCCGCCGAGAGGCCCAGCATCACGATGCCCAGTTGGAAGGGGAGCGCGCTCGCCGTCCCCGACAGGTCGAGCGAGGACTCCAGCGGTGGCTTGAACACGCTCCACGCGTACGCCTGGCCGATGGCGAGATGGACGGACAGCGCGGCGGGCGGGACCAGCCAGCGGCTCCAGCCCGGCGGCGCGAGCGAGCGGGAGCGGTCGAGGAGGCCGGGGCGGGGAGTGGAGGGCATGGCCGCGACTCTATGGATTCGGCCACGGCCTGACCAGATGTCAGGCCGCTATGTGTGGACAGTATGAGTAAACTGTAGACAATAGCCAATCCGCAGAGTCCGTCCCTAGGGGGCCCGATGACGGTGAGAGGACTGCCGCAGGGCGCGGTGCCCAGGCTGGAGCGGCCGGGGCCGCTCCGCGAGCGCGTCTACGAGGCCCTGCTCGAGCTGATCACCACGCGCGCCCTGCGCCCCGGTCAGCACCTCGTCGAGAGCGAGCTGGCCGCCCAGCTCGGCGTCTCCCGCCAGCCGGTGCGCGAGGCGCTCCAGCGGCTGAACACCGAGGGCTGGGTGGACCTGCGCCCCGCCCAGGGCGCGTTCGTCCACGAGCCCACCGAGGAGGAGGCCGACCAGCTCCTCACGGTCCGCACCCTCCTGGAGGCCGAGGCCGCCCGGCTGGCCGCCGCGAGCGCGGGCCCGTCCGGCGTCGAGGCCCTGGAGGAGCTGTGCGCCCGGGGCGAGCGCGCGGTGCTCGCCGACGACGTGGACGGCGCGGTCGCGGCCAACGCGGAGTTCCACGCCAAGGTGATGGAGCTGGCGGGAAACACGGTCCTGGCCGAGCTGGCCGCCCAGGTGGACCGCCGGGTCCGCTGGTACTACACCCCGGTGGCCCGGCAGCGCGGCAAGCAGTCCTGGATCGAACACCGTGAGCTGATCGCGGCCATCTCCGACCACGACGAACAGCGCGCCACCGCCGTCATGCGCGCCCACACCGAACACACCCGCCGCACGTATCACGAGCGCGAGCGCGACTGACGGGCTGCCGGGTCGCCGCGGAGGCGTGTCACCCCATGCGGTCGACGGCCTCCTTGGCCTCCTTGAGGTCCGCCCCGGTGATCTCCCGGTAGGCCTTGACGGCGTGGATCTTCTTCCCCTCCACGACGAGGGCCCGCACGGGCGCCAGATCCGGCTGGGGTTCCTCGATGCCCAGGTGTTCGAGTATCAGGTCGACCTTGCGGGTCAACTGCGCGGTCCTGCGGTTCAGCTTGTCCACCTTGCGCTCGATGGCCGACCACATCGTCGCGATGACCATGATGAGCAGGGCTACCACTGTCAGTTCCATGCTCCGCGATCCTAACGAGGACGCGGGTCCGTCGCCCCGCCGGGAAACGGACGGCGGCACGCCCGTGGTGCCGGGCGTGCCGCCGTCCCGAACCGGCCGCCGTCGGGCGGCCGTCCTCATGTCGCCGTCACACCGCCTCCCGGCTGATCGGCCGCGGGTTGGGCGCGATGTCGCGGACCCTCGGGCGGCCCGGCTGGCGCAGCAGCAGGGCGACCCCGGCGGCCAGCATGGAGATGCCGCCGGCCAGCGCGTAGGCGCCGTCGTACCCCCAGGCGTCGACCACCATGGAGCCGAGTCCGCCGCCGAACAGCCCGCTGACCAGCTTTCCGCTGTACACCAGGCCGTAGTTGGTGGCGTTGTAGTTCTCGCCGAAGTAGTCCGGGGTCAGGGCGGCGAACATCGGGTAGAACGCGCCGCCGCCGAAGCCGGAGAGGAAGGCGAAGGCCAGGAACAGCGCCTCGTTGTGCAGATGTCCCGCCCAGATCACCCCGAACTGCGCGAGGCCCAGCAGCACGATCACGAACACCAGGGTCGTCTTGCGCCCCCAGATGTCCGAGAGCCAGCCCACGACCCCGCGCCCCACGCCGTTGATGACGGACATGATGCCCATCGACGAGGCCGCGACCAGCGGGCCGAAACCCACGTCCTTGGCGTAGTCGACCTGGAAGGAGATGCCGAAGATGGACACCCCGGCGGTCATCACCAGCGCCAGCCACATCAGCGGCAGCATGCCGGACCGGATGGCCTCCCTGGGCGTGTACTGCCGCACCGCGGGCGGGTTCTTGGCCAGGCTCGCGGCGCTCTTGGCGGTGCCGCCGGCGCGGGTCGGGTCGATGTGGGCCGGCCACCAGTTTTTGGGCGGGTCCTTGAAGAACCAGGCGCAGACCGCCACCACGAGCAGGACGTAGACACCGATGAGGTCGAGTACCTCGTGGTAGTTCCCGGTGTCGAACCAGTAGTTGAAGATGAAGATGAACGGCAGCGCGCCATAGGCGAAGCCGCCGTTGACGAATCCGGTCTTCGCGCCGCGCCGCTCCGGGAACCACTTGCCCACCATGTTGATGCACGTGGCATAGACGAGCCCGGAGCCGAGCCCCCCGATGACGCCGAAGCCGCAGATCGCGGCGGAGACGTTGTCGAGGTGGGAGAGGGCGAGGAAGCCCACCAGGCACAGGCCCGACCCGGTGTACATCGCCCTGCGGGCGGTCAGGATCCCCCTCTCCCGCAGCCAGCCGGCGGGGAAGGCGATCCCCGCCTGGAAGAACACCCACACGCTCAGGATCCAGAACGTGTTGCTCTGACTCCAGCCGTGGGCATCGGAGAGCGTGTCCTCCGCCGATCCGTACGCGTACTCGGACACGCTGATGGCCATCATCGCGACCCACGGCAGGTAGACCATCAGCTTCCGGCTGTGGCCGAGAATGTCGCGGTCCGTCTCGCCGACGCGGTAGACGCGCCCCTTGCCGTCCCGCACTTCCCGGTACGGCACGGTCCCGTTCCGGTGTTGCTCTGTGCTCATGACGTCCCCTTGGCTTCGAAGGAACTGGCCAGCGCCCCCTGTCCAAACTCTTCGTGCTCGGGAGAACGGCGGGCTCTACGTGAGCAACCCCGCTGACCGGGCCCAGCGGTACTTCGCGCCCAGGACGGCCACCGGCTTCTCGGTGGTGTAGGGGTAGGCCACCACGCCGCGCTCGAAGAGGTACTGGCTCGCCTCCTCGACCTCGGTGTCGCCCGCGAGGGAGGCCACCACCGGCTTGCGGATGCCGCGCGCCCGGAACTCCTCCACGACCCGCGCGGTCAGCTCGGCGAACACCATGGGCGGGGTGACGATGGTGTGCCAGTAGCCGAGGACGAGCGCGTGGATGCGCGGGTCCTCAAGGCCCAGCCGGATGGTCGCCTCGTAGGTGGCCGGCGGCTCGCCGCCGGTGATGTCCACCGGGTTGCCGGCCGCGCCGAAGGGCGGGATGTAGCGGCGGAAGGCCGCGTCCAGGTCCGCCGGGATCTCCATCAGCGACAGCCCGTTGTCGACGATCGCGTCGGACAGCAGCACCCCGGAGCCCCCGGCGCCGGTGATGATGACGACGTTGTCACCTTGCGGCGTGGGCAGCACGGGCAGCGCCCGCGCGTACTCCAGCATCTCGTTCAGCCCCGGGGCGCGGATCACCCCGGCCTGGCGCAGGATGTCGTCGTAGACCGCGTCGTCACCGGCCAGCGCCCCGGTGTGCGAGCCCGCGGCCCTGGCCCCCGCCGCCGTACGGCCCGCCTTGAGCACCACGACCGGCTTCTTCGGCACGGTGGCGCGCGCGGCCTCGACGAAGGCGCGGCCGTCCTTCAGGTCCTCCAGGTGCATGGCGATGCACCGGGTGTTGGGGTCCTCACCGAACCAGGTGAGCAGGTCGTCCTCGTCCACGTCCGACTTGTTGCCGAGGCCGACGATGGCCGACACGCCGGTGCGGGTGGTGCGGGCGAAGCCGAGGATCGCCATCCCGATACCACCGGACTGCGAGGTCAGCGCCACCGGGCCCTTGACGTCGTACGGGGTGCAGAAGGTGGCGCACAGATCCTGCCAGGTCGAGTAGTAGCCGTAGATGTTCGGCCCCAGCAGCCGGATCCCGTGCTCCTCGGCGATCGTCACGATCCGCCGCTGCAACTCGTGTTCGCCGGTCTCGGCGAAACCGGACGGGATCAGCACGGCGTTGGGGATGCCCTTGCGGCCGACCTCCTCCAGCGCGGCGGGGACGAACTTCGCGGGGATCGCGAACACCGCCACGTCCACCTCGCCGGGCACCTCCGTCACCGACCGGTACGCCTTGCGGCCCAGGATGTCGTCGGCCTTCGGGTTCACCGGGTGGATCTCGCCGGGGAAACCGCCGTCGATGAGGTTGCGCATCACCGAGTTGCCGATCTTGCCCTGCTCGTTGGAGGCGCCGATGACGGTGACCGAGCGCGGCTGCATCAGCCGCCGCATCGCGGCCAGGATCTCCTCCCGCGAGTAGCGGCGCCGCTCGGCGGGCGGCGCGTCGCCGATCAGGATCCGTACGTCGGCGGCCAGCACCCCGCTCGGCGAGGCGAACACCGGGTTGAGGTCCACCTCCGCGATCTCGGGGAAGTCCGCCGCCAGCCGGGAGACCCGGACCACCAGGCCGGCCAGCGCCTCCCGGTCCACGGCGGCCCCGCCGCGCACCCCGCGCAGCACCTCGGCCGCGCGGATGGAGTCCAGCATCGACAGCGCGTCGTCCCGGCTCGCCGGGGCCAGCCGGAAGGTGATGTCCTTCAACACCTCCACCAGCACCCCGCCCAGGCCGAACGCGACGACCTTCCCGAAGGTCGGGTCGGTGACCGCGCCGACGATGACCTCCTGGCCGCCCGCCGGCACCATCTGCTGCACCTGCACGCCCTGGATCCGCGCCTTGGGGTCGTACGCCCGGGCGTTCGACACGATCGCGGTGAACGCGCCGCGCACCTCCGCCGCCGACGCCAGGCCCACCCGCACCCCGCCCGCGTCGGTCTTGTGGAGGATGTCCGGGGACACGATCTTGAGCGCGACCGGGAAGCCGATCCGGTCCGCGAGCGCCACCGCGTCGTCCGCGCACTCCGCCAGCCCCTCGGCCGGGGTCGGAATCCCGTACGCGTCGGTGATCCGCTTGCCCTCGGGCGCCGTCAGCGCCGAGCGGCCCTCGGCGCGGGCGGTGTCCAGCACGGCCCGCACGGCCGCTGTGTCATACGTTGGCTCCGCCACCGTCAGATCACTCCGTTCGCCTTGAGCAGCCGCAGTTCCTCGCCGTCGAGGCCCAGTTCCCCGACGTACACCTCTTCGTTGTGCTCGCCCAGCAGCGGCGAGCGCTCCACGTCCACCGGGGAGTCGGAGAGCTTCAGCGGCGAGCCGACGGTGGTGAAGGTGCCGCGCTCGGGGTGGTCGACCTTCACCACCATCCCGTTGGCCGCGAGCGACGCGTCCTGGACGATCTCCTTGGTGGACAGGATCGGCCCGCAGGGGATGTTGTGGGCGGTCAGCGCCTCCAGCACCGCCCACTTGGGCAGGGTGGCGGACCACTCCTCGATCAGCTGGAACATCTTGGCCAGCTTGGGCAGCCGCGCCTCCGGTGTCGCCCACTCCGGATCCTCCGCCAGCTCCGGCCGGCCGATCAGCTCCGTGATCGGCTGCCAGCCGACCGGCTGCACGATCACATAGACGTAGTCGTTGGGCCCGCCGGGTGCGCACTTGACCGCCCAGCCCGGCTGCCCGCCGCCGCTCGCGTTGCCCGAGCGCGGCACCTCGTCCCCGAAGCTCTCGTTCGGGTACTCCGCGAGCGGCCCGTGCGCCAGCCGCTGCTGGTCGCGCAGCTTGACCCGGCACAGATTCAGCACCGCGTGCTGCATGGCCACATTGACCCGCTGGCCGCGCCCGGTGCGGGTGCGCTGGTAGAGCGCGGCCAGGATGCCCGCCACACAGTGCACCCCGGTGCCCGAGTCGCCGATCTGTGCCCCGGTCGCCAGCGGCGGCCCGTCCTCGAAGCCGGTCGTGGACATCGACCCGCCCATGGCCTGCGCGACCACCTCGTACGCCTTGAACCTGGTGTACGGGCCGTCGCCGAAGCCCTTGATCGAGGCGTAGACGATCCTCGGGTTGATCTCCTGGATGCGCTCCCAGGGGAAGCCCATGCGGTCCACGGCCCCCGGGCCGAAGTTCTCCACCATGACGTCGCTGCGCCGGATGAGCTCGGTCAGGATCTCCTTGCCGCGCTCCGTCTTGGTGTTGAGGGTGATGCTCCGCTTGTTGCAGTTGAGCATCGTGAAGTAGAGGGAGTCGACCTCGGGGAGGTCGCGCAGCTGCTTGCGGGTGATGTCCCCGGTGGTGGACTCCAGCTTGATGACGTCCGCGCCGAGCCAGGCCAGCAGCTGGGTGGCGGAGGGACCGGACTGTACGTGCGTCATGTCGAGGACGCGCACGCCCTCAAGAGCCTTGGTCATCTCGCGGCCCCTTCACTTGTACATGGTCTGGTTCATCGTTCCGGGGGCGTACGCGTCCGGGTCCACCCAGACGTTGATCAGCGACGGCTTGCCGGACTCGCGGGCGCGCCGCAGGGCCGGGCCGATGTCCGCCGGGTCGCGGACCTCCTCGCCGTGGCCGCCGAGCATCCGCGCGAACTGGTCGTACGGCACATCGCCCAGGGTGTTGCCGACCCGCTCGCGCCCCTCGCCGTACTTGGCCTTCTGGCCGTAACGGATCTGGTTCATCGAGGAGTTGTTGCCGACGATGCCGACGAAGGGGAGGTCGAAGCGGACCAGCGTCTCGAAGTCCCAGCCGGTGAGGGAGAACGCCCCGTCCCCGAAGAGGGCCACGACCTCCTTGTCGGGGCGGGCCTGCTTGGCGGCCATCACGAACGGCACCCCGACCCCGAGGGTGCCCAGCGGCCCCGGGTCCATCCAGTGGCCGGGCGACTTGGGCTGCACCACCTGGCCGGAGAAGGTGACGATGTCGCCGCCGTCACCGATGTAGACCGAGTCCTCGGTGAGGAAGTCGTTGATCTCGCTGACCAGCCGGTACGGATGGATGGGGGAGGCGTCCGAGCGCAGCTGCGGCAGCCTCTTCCCGAGCGCGGTCTGCTCGGCGGCGCGCAGCTCGTCCAGCCACTCCTTGCGCTTGCCCGCGCCCCCGTCGATGCGGCCCGAGGCGGCCTGGGTGACGGCCGACAGGACCAGCCCGGCGTCGCCGACGATGCCGAGGTCGATGTCGCGGTTCTTGCCGACGGTGCGGTAGTCGAGGTCGATCTGGACGACCGTGGCGTCGGGGGAGAGCCGCTTGCCGTAGCCCATCCGGAAGTCGAACGGGGTGCCGACGATCACGATCAGGTCGGCGTTGGCGAAGGCGTAGCGGCGGGAGAGCTGGAAGTGGTGCGGGTCGCCGGGCGGCAGCGTGCCGCGCCCCGCGCCGTTCATGTACGCGGGCACGTTCAGCGTCCGCACCAGCTCGATGGCCGCGTCCGTGGCCCGGCAGGTCCACACCTGGCTGCCGAGCAGGATCGCCGGCTTCTCGGCCCGCACCAGCAGGTCGGCCAGTTTCTCGACCGCCTCGGGGTCCCCCGACGTGCGGGTGGAGGCCCGGTACTTCCCGGCCTCGGGGACCCGGGCCTTGGTGACCGGGACCTTGGCGTCCAGGACGTCGCGCGGGATCTCCAGGAAGGAGGGCCCCGGCGCGCCGTGGAAGCACTCGCGGAAGGCCATGGAGACCATGTCGGCGGCGCGGGCGGTGTCCGGGACGGTGGCGGCGAACTTGGTGATCGGCGCCATCATGTCCACGTGCGGCAGGTCCTGGAGCGACCCCATCTTGTGCTGGGTGTGGGCGCCCTGGCCGCCGATGAGCAGCATGGGGGACTCGGCGCGGAAGGCGTTGGCGACGCCGGTGACCGCGTCGGTGGTGCCGGGTCCCGCGGTGACGACCGCGCAGCCGGGCTTGCCGGTGATCCGGGCGTAGCCGTCGGCGGCGTGGGCGGCCACCTGTTCGTGGCGTACGTCGATGACGTCGATGCCCTCGTCGACACAGCCGTCGTAGATGTCGATGATGTGGCCGCCGCAGAGGGTGTAGATCACGTCGACCCCCTCGGCTTTGAGTGCCTTGGCGACCAAGTGCCCGCCGGAGATGAGTTCCTGGCTGTCGTCGGGCATGGCGATGCGCGTCCCTTCGTCGGGGGTGGGGGTGCGGTCTCGCGTGTCTCACATGGAGGCAGATTGCATACAGTCGACGTTATGCGGTATGAACATTGTTATCCCGCATCGACTGATCGATGTCCAGGGGGCGTTCGGCAAGGGTTTGACCAAGCGCTGCGACCGGGCCGCTGCGACCCGGACCGAAGGAGCGGGCATGGACCTGTTCGAACATCAGGCACGGCAACTCTTCGAGCACTACGGCGTGTTGGTGCCACGGGCGGAGGTCGCCGACTCGGCGCCCGAGGCCCGCGCGGCCGCCGAGCGGCTGGGCGGCCGAGTCGTCGTCAAGGCGCAGGTGAGGGCCGGGGGACGGGGCAAGGCGGGTGGCGTCAGGCTCGCCGCCGACCCGGTGGCCGCGTATCTGACCGCGCGTCAGATCCTCGGCATGGACATCAAGGGGCACACCGTCCACCGCGTGATGGTGGCCGAACCGGTCGAGATCGAGCGCGAGTTCTATCTCGGCTACGCCCTGGACCGCGCCGCCGGCCGCTTCCTGGCCATCGCCTCCGCCGAGGGTGGCATGGAGATCGAGGAGGTGGCGGCGCGCCGCCCCGAGGCGGTGGCCCGGATCCCGGTGGACCCGGACGAGGGCGTCACCGACGCGAAGGCCGCCGAGATCGCCGCGGCGGGCGGGCTGCCGGCCGAGGCCGCGCCGACCGTGCGCCGCCTGTGGCGGGTGCTCACCGAGCAGGACGCGCTGCTGGTCGAGGTCAACCCGCTGGTGAGGACGCGGGACGGGGCGATCGTCGCGCTGGACGGCAAGGTCACGCTGGACGACAACGCGCGCTTCCGCCGCCCGCGCGCGTACGCGGCGGACACCGCCGATGACCCGCGGGAGGCGGAGGCGGCGGCCAAGGGCCTGAACTACGTCAAGCTGGACGGCCACGTGGGCGTCATCGGCAACGGCGCCGGCCTGGTGATGTCCACCCTGGACGTGGTGGCGAGCCGCGGCGCCCGCCCCGCCGACTTCCTCGACATCGGCGGCGGCGCCTCGGCCGAGGTCATGGCGGGCGGCCTCGCGCTCGTCCTCGGCGACCCCGACGTACGGTCGGTGCTCGTCAACGTCTTCGGCGGCATCACCGCCTGCGACGCGGTGGCCGAGGGCATCGTCCGCGCCCTGGACACCGTCACCCTCACCAAGCCGCTGGTCGTCCGGCTCGACGGCAACAGCGCGGCACGCGGCCGGGCCATCCTCGCCGCGCGCGCCCATCGGCTCGTACACCAGGCGGACACCATGGACGGCGCCGCCGCGCGGGCCGCCCACCTCGCGGCCTGAGGAGGCTCACGGCATGGCAATCTTCCTCACCGAGCACAGCAAGGTCATCGTCCAGGGCATGACCGGCGCGGAGGGCAGGAAGCGCACCCGCCGGATGCTCGCCGCCGGCACGAACGTCGTCGGCGGCGTCAACCCCCGCAAGGCCGGGACACGCGTCGCCTTCGACGACCGTACGGTGCCCGTCTTCGGCACCGTGGCGGAGGCGGTGGCCACCACCGGCGCGGACGTGACCGTCGTCTTCGTCCCGCCGCCGCACGCCAAGGCCGCGGTGACCGAGGCCGCCGACGCCCGGATCCCGCTCGCCGTCGTGATCACCGAGGGCATCCCGGTCCACGACGCGGTCGCCTTCCAGGCCCACGCCCGGGCCCGCGCCACCCGGATCATCGGCCCCAACTGCCCCGGCCTGATCTCCCCCGGCCGGTCCAACGCGGGCATCACCCCCGCCGACATCGCCAAGCCGGGCCGGATCGGCCTGGTGTCCAAGTCCGGCACGCTGACCTACCAGCTCATGTACGAGCTGAGCGACATCGGCTTCTCGACCTGCGTCGGCATCGGCGGCGACCCGATCATCGGCACCAGCCACATCGACGCCCTGGCCGCCTTCGAGGCCGACCCCGACACCGACCTGATCGTGATGATCGGCGAGATCGGCGGCGACGCCGAGGAGCGGGCCGCGGACTTCATCAAGGCCGACGTCACCAAGCCGGTCGTCGGCTACGTGGCGGGCTTCACCGCCCCCGAGGGCAAAACCATGGGCCACGCCGGAGCCATCGTGTCCGGCTCCTTGGGCACCGCCCGCGCCAAGAAAGAGGCGCTGGAGGCCGCCGGCGTACGGGTCGGGGCCACCCCGACGGAGACGGCCGAGCTGGTGTTCGCCCTTCTGGCGGACACCGGTGATGCGGCCCGCCACCGGTCGGGAAGGTGATGAGGATGGCAGCCACCCTCACCCTCAAGCCCGGCACCGCCTGGGCCGACGCCTGGCAGCGCAGCCGGGCCGCCGCGCCCGAGGCGTTCCAGGACGACCGCGTCCGCAACCTCTGGGACGGCCGCTGGCACGACGACGGCCACCCGCTCCCCGCGACCACGCCGATCGACAGCACCCCCATCCCCGGCCCGCCCCGGCTGGACGCGGCCCCCGCCCGCCAGGCCGTACGCGCCTCCCTCGACCAGCACCGCGCCTGGCGCCACCTCCCCCTCCCCGAGCGCCGCGCCCGCGTCTCCGCCACCCTCGACGCGCTCGCCGCCCACCGGGACCTGCTCGCCCTCCTCCTCGTCTGGGAGATCGGCAAGCCCTGGCGGCTCGCCCGGGCCGACGTGGACCGTGCCGTCGACGGCGTCCGCTGGTACGTCGAGGAGATCGACCGCATGCTCGAGGGCCGCTCCCCGCTGCCCGGCCCGGTCTCCAACATCGCCAGCTGGAACTACCCGATGAGCGTCCTGGCCCATGCCATGCTGGTCCAGGCCCTGGCGGGCAACGCCGTGATCGCCAAGACCCCCACCGACGGCGGCCTCGCCTGCCTCACCCTCGCCTGCGCCCTCGCCGCCCGCGAGGGCGTCCCCGTCACCCTGGTCAGCGGCAGCGGCGGCGAGCTGTCCGAGGCCCTGGTCCGCTCGCCTGAGATCGGCTGCGTCTCCTTCGTCGGCGGCCGCGACACCGGCGCCCGCGTCGCCACCGCCGTCGCCGACCTCGGCAAACGCCACATCCTGGAACAGGAGGGCCTCAACACCTGGGGCGTGTGGAACTTCACCGGCTGGGAGCGGCTCGGCCCGCAGATCCGCAAGACCTTCGACTACGCCAAGCAGCGCTGCACCGCCTACCCGCGCTTCGTCGTCCAGCGCTCCAGCTTCGACGCCTTCCTCGCCGTCTACCTCCCGGCCGTACGCGCCATCCGCCTCGGCCACCCCCTCGCCGTCGAACACCCGGCCGCCCCCCTCCCCGACCTCGACTTCGGGCCGCTGATCAACGCCGCCAAGGCCAAGGAACTCGGCGACCAGGTCGCCGAGGCCATCGACCGCGGCGCCGTCCCCCTCCACCGCGGCGACCTCGCCGCCGGCCACTTCCTCCCCGACCAGGACCGCTCCGCCTACCTGGCCCCGGTCACCCTCCTCAACCCGCCCCCGTCCTCCCCCCTCCACCACGCCGAGCCCTTCGGCCCCGTCGACACCCTCGTCCTGGTGGACACCGAGGCCGAGCTGCTGGCCGCCATGAACGCCAGCAACGGCGCCCTCGTCGCCACCCTCTCCTGCGACGACCCCGCCACCTACCAGCGCCTCGCCCCCCAGATCCGCGCCTTCAAGACCGGCCACGGCACCCCCCGCTCCCGCGGCGACCGCGACGAGCTCTTCGGCGGCTTCGGCGCCTCCTGGCGCGGCGCCTTCGTCGGCGGCCACCTCCTCGTCCACGCCGTCACCGAAGGCCCCGACCCCGACCGCACCCCCGGCAACTTCCCCGACTACCACCTGATGCCCACCTGACCACCCACCGTGACCCCGACCGGCCCCCCACCGGCTCCCAGGCCGCGTCCCCGCAGGTCGGCGCGGCCCGGGGGCGGGCCCCTTACGCAGGTGAAACGCACTCCAAAACCTTGGTATCGTTGTCCCTGTCGCCGCGGGCAACCGCGGAGCACACCTTGTCCGGGTGGCGGAATGGCAGACGCGCTAGCTTGAGGTGCTAGTGCCCTTTATCGGGCGTGGGGGTTCAAGTCCCCCCTCGGACACGATCCACACAGACGGATGGCGCGGGCCGTGACCCAAGGGTCACGGCCCGCGCCGTTGTGTTAACCGGCGCGGCCGGGGCCGGGCCTCAGGGCCGCAGCGAGGCCGTTCAACCGCAGGCGGGTGGCGCCGCGCAGGTGGGGGAGGTCGTGGTCGGGCTCCGCGGAGGCGGTGAGGAAGGCCGCCTGCTCGACCCACCGCAGCTGGGTGCCGGCGGCCTCCGGGAGCAGTTCGACCGTCACCAACGAGGTCCACCGCGGCACGTCGTCCACGCGGGCCGTGTACGTGTAGACGATCCTGGAGTCCGGGGTGATGTCGAGGTACCGGGATTCGTACCCGAGCCGTTCCGGCGCCGCGCCGGGAACCGGGAAGAGGCTCGAGGCCGTCTCGCCGCCGCCCACCGTGAAGTCGTTTTCGTACGACACGTGGCGGCCCGGCAGCTTGGACCAGCGGCGCCGGATGGAGGTGTCGGCGAAGGCCTCGAAGACCGCGCTCGCGGGTGCGGCCAGGTGGAGACCGACCGTGAAGGTGTCGTGGCGCACCCCCGGGACCGGGTCGCCGACGTGCCCGTCGGCGGGCGGGTCAGGTGCGGTGGCTTCCGTGGTGGCCATGCTTCCCTCAGGTGGCAGTCGCGGATCGGGGCGGGCGCCCCGTGGTTACCATCCGTATGTAACGGGGACGCGGTCGCCACGATCAAGGGCCCGCCGTCACGCACTTTGAAGTCAGCTACGCACTGGAAGCTACGCACTGGAGGGGAACAGACCCATGGGCTCCGCGCTGCGTTCCCAACTGGCGGCCGCCGGGGTCGCCCCGGAGTGCGCGGCGACCATCGAGCTCGTGCGGGACGTGCTCGCGCGCGTCGGCGACAAGTGGACCGTCCTGGTCATCACCGCGCTCGCCGAGGGACCGCTGCGCTTCACGACCCTGCACCAGCGGATCGCCGGGGTGTCCCAGCGGATGCTGAGCCAGACGCTCCGCTCCCTCACCCGCGACGGCCTGGTCACGCGAACCGCCTACGCCGAGGTACCGCCCCGGGTCGAATACGAGCTCACCCCGCTGGGCCGATCGCTCAGCGAATCCGTCGCGCATGTCGTGGGCTGGGTGCGGGAACACCAGGCGGAGATCGTCCGGAACCGCGAGGTGTTCGCAGGAGACGAGCCCGCGGCGCGGTGAGGCGGGCCGGACGGGGCAGGGGGTAGCGTCAGCGCCATGGAGATCAAGGCTGTCGAGACGGGCCGGCTGAGCCTCGTGCCGCTCGCCGTCGAGCACGCGGACGAGATGGCCGAGGTGTTCTCCGACCCGGCTCTGCATGTCTTCATCGGCGGCGCCCCGCACTCTCCGCAGGCCTTGCGGGCACGGTACGAACGCCTGGTGGCCGGCTCGCCCGACCCCGCCCGGACGTGGTGGAACTGGGTGATCCGGCTCCGCGAGGAGCAATGTCTGACCGGGACGGTGCAGGCGACGATCACCACCGCGGGGCGCGGCTGTACGGCCGAGGTCGCCTGGGTGGTCGGGACCCCGTGGCAAGGGCGCGGGATCGCCACCGAGGCGGCACGAGGGCTGGTCGGGTGGCTGCGGGAGCAAGGAGTGCGGGCGATCCGTGCCCACATCCATCCGGACCACCACGCGTCCGGTGCCGTTGCCGCCGCTGCCGGCCTGGCGCCCACCGATCACCGGCACGAGGGCGAGATCAGGTGGGAGCTTCCGCCGGCGTAGCCCCGACGGGCGGGCCGCGACCGCTCGGGGCGCGCTCGCCGGCACGCGCGCCGCGTCGGCGGTGAAGGGCTCCAGCACTCCCTCGGCGCCAGGCCGCATGAGGGAGCGGCCGCCGCCGGGGGCGCGGGCGGTCGCGACGAGTGAGGGCCGGCCGGGGCGCTTTTCCAGTGGCGGATCTCGACGCCGCGGGAGCGGCGTGAGCGGTCAGTCCTGGTCGGCCAGGCGCAGCAGGGTGGTGGCCAGGACGTCGACGCCGTGGGCGCAGGCCTCGGGGGTGGAGTACTCGCGGGGGTTGTGGCTGATGCCGTCGTACTCGCCGCGTACGAAGATCATGGCGGTGGGGCAGAGGGCGGCGATCTCCTGGGCGTCGTGTCCGGCGCCGGAGAGCAGGGAGACGTGGTCCAGGCCGTGGTCGTCGGCGGCCTGGGCGATGACCTTCTGCACGCCCTCGTCGAAGGGGACGTAGGCGGTCTGGGCCATGCGCCGGGTGGTCAGCGACAGGCCCGGCCACCTGTCCTCCAGGTCGCCCAGGAACGCGGCCAGGGCCTCCTCCGCCCGGGCCATCTGGCCGTCGTCGGGGTTGCGCAGATCGACGGTCAGCTCGGCGCGGGCCGGGACGATGTTGGTCAGGTCCGGGTGGACGGTGAGGTGGCCGACGGTGGCCCGCAGGTCTCCGTACGCGCCGGAGTCCACCAGGGACCGCAGGTGGACGACGATCTGCGCGGCGGCGAGGCCCGCGTCGGCGCGCAGACGGGTGGGGGTGGTGCCGGCGTGGGCGGCGCGGCCGTGGATGGTGATCTCCTGCCAGGAGATGCCCTGCACGCCGGTGACGACACCGATCTCCACGCCGCGCTCGGCGAGTACGGGGCCCTGTTCGATGTGGCACTCGACGTAGGCGTGCGGCGGGGCGAGGCGTACGTCGGCGGGGCCGTCGAAGCCGGTGCGGGCGAGTTCGCCGCCGAGGGTGAGGCCGTCGCGGTCGGTCAGGGCGTGGGCGTACTCCAGGGTGAGGCGGCCCGCGGCGACGGCGCTGCCGAGCATGTCGGTGCCGAAGCGGACGCCCTCCTCCTCGGTGAAGACGCCGACCTCGATCGGGCGGCGGGTGGCGATGCCGCGCTCGTCGAGGGTGCGGACGACCTCGATGCCGCCGAGGACGCCGAGGCAGCCGTCGAAGGCGCCCGCGGTGGCGACGCTGTCGATGTGCGAGCCGGTCAGCACCGGGGCCGCGGTGGGGTCGGTGCCCTCCCGGCGGCCGTAGATGTTGCCCATCCGGTCCACGCGGACGGCCAGGCCGGCCTGTTCCATCCAGGCGATGACCTGGCGGCGGCCGGCCGCGTCCGCGTCGGTCAGGGCGAGGCGGTTGACGCCGCGCAGGCCGGTGCGCTTGTCGTCGTACGCCCCGATCTCGGCGAGGTCCATCAGCGACTGCCACAGGCGGTCGCCGTTGACGGTGATCGTGGCGGGGGTGGGGGTGGGGGCGGGCATGGGCTCTCTCCCGGATGTCTGGTGTTCTGGTGCCGGAAACCGGCGAAGGGCGCGGAGGGCGGTGCTCGGTGGTCGGTGGTCAGTGGGCGGTGGCCGCGTGGGGGTTGGCCGCCGGGCCCTCCGTGCTGAGCAGCGCGACCACCGACGACGGGCCGAGCCCCAGCGCCGCCCGGCGCTCCTCGGCGCCCGCGCCCGTGAGCGCCACCCGCAGGCCGGCGAGCGTCGCGGCCCCGCAGGGGCCCGAGGCGACGCCGAGGGCGGCGAGGCGGGCGGCGGCGTGGGCGGCGGCCGAGTCGGGGACGGCGACGGCGGCGTCCAGGCCGCCCCGCAGGTAGGGCCAGGCGATGCTGGAGGGGGTGCCGCAGTTCAGCCCGGCCATGGTGGTGTCGCCGGTGGCGACGCTGACCGGTTCGCCGCGGGTGAGGCTTTCCAGGACGCAGGCCGCGGCCTCCGGCTCCACCGACAGCAGCGCCGGAGCCCGCCCGGACGGGCGGCTGCGGTAGTGGGTGATCACGGCCTGGGCCAGGGACCCCACGCCCACCGGTACGGAGACGAGATCGGGTCCCTCGGTGGCCCCCGCGGCCGCCAGCTGCTCGTCGATCTCGGCGCAGAGGGTGGAGTAGCCCTCGACGATCCACCCGGGGATCCGCTCGTAGCCCGGCCAGGCGGTGTCCTGGACCAGGACCGCGTCCGGCGCGGCGGCGGCTTCGGCCGCCAGGCGCACGGCCTCGTCGTACGGCCCCGCGACCTGGGTGACCTCCGCCTGCTCGGCGGCGATGGCCGCCACGGCGCCCGGATGCACACCCCGCGGAACGAAGACGTGGGCACGCTGCCCGAGCAGCCGCGCGGTGCGCGCCACCGCGCGGCCGTGGTTGCCGTCGGTGGCGGTCACCAGGGTGACCGGGCCCGGCTCGGCGCCGTCCGCGGCCGCCTCGGCAAGGATGCGGTGGACCGCCCAGGACGCGCCCAGCGCCTTGAAGGCGGGCAGTCCCAGACGGCACGACTCGTCCTTGACGAAGACCCGGCCGACCCCCAACTCGATGGCCAGGGCCTGGAGTTCGGTCAGCGGGGTGGGGGAGTAGCCCGGCAGCGCGGCGTGGAAGCCACGCACCTCGGCGGGGGCGGGTGCGCAGCGCCAGCCGCGGGCGGCCGACCGCGCGGTCCACGGCGGCGTACGGAGGGAGGGCGTGTGGAGGGCGGGCGTACGGAGGGAGGGAGCGTTCTCAGGCACACGATCAGGGTCCACGGACGGCCACGATCGGTCCAGCGAATGTTTTCGACCTATAGTCGTCGGAACCACCGATGATTGCTGAAGGGCGAGTCCAGAGGAGACCGCCGGTGTTCGACCTGCACCGACTGCGTCTGCTGCGCGAGCTGAAGCACCGCGGCACCCTCGCGGCCGTCGCCGCCGCCCTGTCCTACGCCCCCTCCTCCGTCTCCCAGCAGCTCTCGCAGCTGGAAGCCGAGGTCGGTGTCCGTCTTCTGGAGCCCGTCGGGCGGCGGGTGCGGCTGACCGAGCAGGCGGAGATCCTCGTCGCCCACACCGAGGCCGTCCTCGAACGCCTGGAGCGGGCGGAGGCCGACATCGCCACCTCCCTCACCGACCTGACCGGCACCCTGCGCGTCGCCTCGTTCCAGACGGCTGCCCTGGCGCTGGTCCCGACCGCGCTCGGCCTGCTGCGCGACCTCCACCCGCGGCTGCGCGTCCACGTGACCCACATGGAGCCGGAGAGGTCCCTGCCCGCCCTTCAGGCCCGCGACTTCGACCTCGTCATCGCCGAGGAATACCCCGGCAACCCCAACCCGCGGCCCGCCGGACTGGAACAGGAAGACCTGCTCGACGATCCCCTGCGCCTGGCCCTGCCCGCCCCGGCCGACCGCCCGGAGGTGGCCACCGGCGGCCCGATGGCGGCGCTGCGCTCACTCGCCGACCGGCCCTGGGTCATGGAGCCGGAGGGCACCGCCGCCCGGCACTGGGCCATGACCCTGTGCCGCAACGCGGGCTTCGAACCCGATGTGCGGTTCGAGACCACCGACCTCCTGCTCCACCTCCGCCTCGTCGAGCAGGAACACGCCGCCGCCTTCCTGCCCGACCTCGTCTGGAGCGCACAACCCCCGACCGTCACCCTGCGGCCGCTGCCCCGCGGCCACCGCACCCGCCGCATCTTCACCGTCGTACGCCGCGGCCGCAGCCGACACCCCGCGATCCTGGCCTGCCGCGACGCCCTCCTGCGCGCGGTCGGCCTCCGGTCCGACCAACAGGCGGGAACCCCGGGGCCATGAGCGCGCCGGCCGGCCAGGCCACGTGCGTCGGTTGCGGGCCTCGCCTACGTCAACGGATCCAGACGGCCCGGCCCAGGATGGCGATCTCGCCCTCCTGGGAGCGGCCGCCGGGCGGGATCACATCGATGACCGGCCCGCTGCAGTCGTTGTTCGCGTAGGCGAGAGCGTATTCGTTGGTGTCGTTGTACACGTGGAACCTGTTGTCCTCCAGCTGCACCCGGACGCAGCCCGTTGGGTTGACGACACGCCAGGTGCTGTTGAACAGGTCGCCGTGAGCGGCGGACGCCGAGGTGGCCATCGAGAGGGTGAGGGCTCCCGCTGCGGCCAGAATCCCGGCAGTGGTGGTGAGGCGGCGCATCATGCCTGACTCCTTCCGAGGGCTGCGGTCGGTGTGGCCGTCCCAGACCGACCGACAGTCCCTGGATACCGGCACGCACCGGAATTCCGGTGGAGCCGCGATGGGGAGGAGGCCGACTCGACAGAGGCGCGTCCGCTCCATCGGCGGTGTGACACACTGCGCTCCCAGGCCCCGACTGACCAGGACGCGCGGGGACTTGCCGGAGCGACTGCGAGGAGAGCTATGAGGGCGAACGAACTCGCCTGGACCCGGTTCCTGCGATTCGCCACCCACCGATGAGCGCGCAGACCGGCACCCTCCAGCCGGTGGCCGACGGCGTCTACGGCTGGGTCCAGCCGGACGGCTCGTGGTGGGTCAACAACGCGGGGGTGGTGGCCACGGACGACGGTGTCGTCCTGATCGACACCTGCGCCACCGAGCGCCGCACCCGCAATCTGCTGCGCGCCGTCGCCGAAGCCACCGGTGGCGCGCCCGTGCGGTACGCGGTCAACACCCATCTGCACGGCGACCACACCCATGGGAACAGCCTGCTGCCCGAGGCCACGACGATCGTCGCGCACGAGGCGACCCGCGAGGGGATCCTGGCGGACACCGTGATCGACGGGTGTCCGCCCGCGTGGCATCCGCTGCCGGACTGGGGCGGGGTGGCGCGGCGGGCGCCCGGGGTGACCTTCCGTACGGCGCTGACGCTGCACGTGGGGGAGCGGCGCATCGAGCTGCGTCACCCGGGGTACGCCGCGCACACCCCCGGCGACGCCGTCGCGTGGCTTTCCGGGGAGCGTGTTCTGTTCGCCGGGGATCTGCTCTTCCACCAGGTCACTCCGCTGGTGTTCATGGGCTCGCTGGAGGGCGCGCTGCGCTCGCTCGACTGGATCGCCGCGTTCGAGCCCGAGCGTGTCGTACCCGGGCACGGCCCGCTCATCGACGCGGACACCCTGCCCGAGGTGCTGGACACCCACCGGCGCTACTACCGGCTGGTGGTGGACACCGCCGAGGCCGGTCTGCGGGACGGGCTGACGCCGCTGGAGGCCGCGCGGGGCTGTTCGCTCGGCGAATTCGGCGGTCTGCCCGACGCCGAGCGCATCGTCCTCAACCTGCACCGCGCGTACGCGGACCGCACCGGTGCGGACTTCGACCCGTTCGGGACCTTCGCCGACGCGATCGCCTACAACGGAGGGCCGCTGCCCACCCGGGTCTGAGCGACGTGTCAGGAACGAGTCCGCTCCGACGTGTCAGGAAGCTGCCGCCGCGTTGTGGCTAGTGGGGTGTGGGGGGCGGGTAGGGACTGGGCGACCTCGGGGTCGATTCACTGGATCAATCTCTGGAGGAAACCCATGGAGAAGCAGTCGAGAACGGACGAGACCGTCGAGAGCTACGAGCCGCCGGCGCTGGTGGGCGTGGGCGAGTTCTCGGAGGACACGCTGGGGTTCGGCCACCGGTACGAGGACGTGCTCGGCGAGCAGGGCTGGGGGTGACGGCAGCCTTCCGGACCGTTTGAGATGAGCGCCGGGTTTGTCGTCCTTCCGGACGCGCCGGGTACACAGCTCTCGTTTGATGCGTATCCCTTTGAGGCTCCCCGGCTGATCCCGCACCCGTCCGGCCGACCGTGGCTGGTGGGGCGGTGGGAGCCGGATGAGATTCGTCAGGTGGCGACCGGGCCCGTGCGACTGGTGGTGATCGGGTTCTGCCCGGTCACCACCGGCCGGCTCGAGGAGCTGTGCCGGCGGGTTCGCACGGTGGCCGAGGTGGACGCCGTGGCCAAGGCGCTGCCGGGGAGCTTCCATCTGGTCGCCGCCGTCGGCGCCACCACACGTGTGCAGGGCGGCGTGACGGGCCTGCGCCAGGTGTTCCACACCAGGCTGGGCGGGGTGCCGATCGCCGCCGACCGGGCCGATGTGCTCGCGGCGATGACCGGGGCCGGGATCGACGCGGACACGCTGGCCGTGCGCGTCGTGTGCGGGGGCATGCTGCCGCCGCCGCTCGCCGACCGGAGCGTGTGGGCGGGCGTGGCCACGGTGGCGCACGACCACAGCCTGTGGCTGGAGCCGGGTGGGGCGCGCGAGGTGCGGTGGTGGCGGCCGCCCGCTCCCGAACTCGGCCTGGAAGAAGGCGCATCGGCGCTCAGAGGGGCGCTGATCACCGCCGTGGACGGGCGCCGCCGCGCGGGAGGCGGGCTCAGCGCGGACCTGTCCGGCGGCATGGACTCGACCACGCTGAGTTTCCTGGCCGCACGGCACACCCCCACCCTGCTGACCTTCCGATGGGCCGAGGCCGAGGCCGGAAACGACGACGCCCGCTTCGCCGAACAGGCCGCCCGCTCGCTGCCCGAGGCGCGCCATCTGGTCGTGGGGCAGCGGGACCTGCCGTCGATCTTCACCGACCCCGGGGCCCTGGCCGACACCGAGCGGCCGTATCTGTACCCGCGCACCCTGGCGCGCGTCCGGTACACGGCGCGGCTGCTCGCCGAGCGCGGGTCCCGCTCGCACCTGGCCGGACACGGCGCCGACGAGCTCTTCGGGCCGGTCCCCGGCTATCTGCACCGGCTGGCCCGCCGCCGGCCCCTGACGGCGCTCCGGCATCTGCGCGGACACCGCGCGCTCAGCCGCTGGTCCCTCGCCCCGACCCTCGCCCAACTGGTGCGGACGGACGGCCCGGCCCAGTGGTGGCTGACCCAGGCCGAGCAGCTGACCAGCCCCGCCCCGCCCCGCAGAGTCCCCTCCCTCGGCTGGGGCCTCACACCGCTCCGCGCCCCGGTCTGGGCGACCGCCGACGCCGTGGACGCGGCGCGCCGAGCGCTGCGCGAGGCCGCCGAACACGCCGCGCCGTTCGCCGAGGACCGGGGCCAACACCAGTACCTGACCGCGCTGCGGATCACCGCGCCGGCGTACCGGCAGGTGTCCTGGCTCTTCGGCGCGGCGGGGGTGGAACTGCACCAGCCCTACCTGGACGACCGGGTCGTGGAGGCGGCGCTGGCGGTGCGCCTCCACGAGCGCGTCACACCATGGCGGTACAAGCCGCTGCTGGCCGCGTCCATGCGGGGCCTGGTGCCGGACGTGGTGCTCGGCCGCATCACCAAAGGCGACTTCAGCGCCGATGTGCGGGCCGGGCGGCGACGCAACCTGTCCGCGCTGCTCGAGGTGTTCTCCGACTCCGCCCTGGCCGACATGGGCCTGGTGTCCCCGGGGGCGCTGCGCGACTACCTGCTGACACCGCACGCCGACATCTCCCGGGACATCGCCACCGAAAAGCTGTTGGGCTGTGAGACCTGGGCCCGCGCGGCACGGCAACCTCAACCCCTGGGGAAGCCCCACGGGAAACCTCTTGGGAAGCGATGATGTCCCTGAATCTGCATCAGGACGTGTCCATGGCCGAGACCGACGACGGCGCCGTGCTGCTCCACCAGCGCACCGGACGCTACTGGCAGCTCAACCCCACCGGGGTGTTCGTGCTGAAGACCCTGCTGGACGGGCGTACGGACGAGCAGGCCGCCGACCAGCTCGCCGCCCGCCACCGCCTCGACACCGCCGACGCCCGCCGCGACGTGTCCCGCCTGGTGTCCCAGCTGCGGGCCGCGCACCTGCTCACGGAGGCCCGATGAGCGCCCCGGTGGCGCTGCCCGACCGCGACCGGCTGCCGCTCCACCGGCGGGTGATGCCCTGGCTCGCGGTGGTCGTGGCCCGTCTGCTCGCCCGCGCCAAACCGGCCCGGGTGCGCGCGGTGCTGGAGTTCCTGCGGCGCGGCGCCCGGCCCGCCACCGCCGAACAGGCGCTGGCCGCCCGGCGGGCCGTGGTGGCGGTGAGCCTGCGCTGCGCGGGCCAGGCGTGTCTCCAGCGGTCCATCGCGGCGGCGCTGCTGTGCCGCGGCCGGGGCGTGTGGCCCACCTGGTGCACGGGGGTGCGCACCAGCCCGTTCGAGGCCCACGCCTGGATCGAGGTCGCGGGCGAGCCCATCGGGGAGCCCTACCCGGCGGGGCACTACCGCCCGCTGCTGTCCGTGGCCCCGGCGGCCCGCGAGCGGAGTTGAGTTTGTGGTGAGTATGAGACAGCGACACGCCGTAACGTCGGCGTGTCGCTGTCTCAT
>NZ_MAXF01000125.1 GCF_001704635.1 Streptomyces sparsogenes
TACTCACCACGGCGGCGCCGAGGGGCTACACGTTGGGGACGCGCAGCTTGTCCCAGCTGGTGCGGCCCGGGGTACCGTCCGCGTCATCGCCGGAGTACCCCAGCTTGCGCTGCCACGCCGCGTAGGACTTGCGGTCCGCCTCGGTCCACTCCGGGCCCGGCCCCTCCTCGTACCGCCCGCAGCCCTCGGCGACCAGGCGCTTGCCCATCGCGGTGATGATCCTGCTCTCGCGGCCCATCCGGAAGAAGGCCGAGCCCGGGAACGGCTCGTACTTCGCGGGCGGCTTCGGGGTCTGCGGCTTGGGGCCGTCCGGCTTCGCGCCCAGGCGCTTGGCGATGCGCGAGCGCATGGTGTCCATCGAGAAGCCCCGCGGGTCCACCTTGCCCGGCTGCCACTCCAGGTGGCCGATCACCGACCGCTGGGACCAGCCATGGGCACGGCAGATGGCCGCGGCCACCTTCTCGATCGCCAGCTTCTGCGCCTCGGGCCACGGGTCCTGGCCGTCGCCGAGGTTGATGCACTCGAAGCCGTAGAAGTGGCGGTTGCCGTCCGTGTCGGCCTCGTTGTCGCGGGGCAGCGCGGTCTCGTTGACCACGGCGTTGAGCACGTCGCGGTCGCCGAGGCCCGCGTGGTTGGCCCGGCCGTTGCCGACCAGGTGGACCGCGCCCGACTTGTCGATGACGCCGTGGCACAGCGGCCCCGGCAGGGAGGAGTGGCCCTCGTAGCACAGCTCCACGGAGGAGGCCGTGCCCTTGGTGACGGTGTGGTGGATCATCACCCCGTTCACCGGACCCCAGGGCCCCTTCGAGTTGCGGTTGTGGGTGCGCCAGCTGCGGTACTCGTGGACTTCCAGTCCCTCGTCGCGCAGCGCCTTGAGCAGGCGGTCGGCGGTCAACGGAGTGGCCATCGTGATGTGCTCCTTCGATGAGGGGGACGTGGTGAGGTACGGATCTCGTGGGCGTGGGGCTCAACCCGCGGGCCTACGCCTCCCGCTGAGGCCCGGCCTCCGGCTCCGTTTCGGCCGCCGCCCGGGATCGGCCGTCACCCACGCCAGCGGCGCGTAGCGCAGCCCGTTCCGCCGCCTCGGCGATCGGGCGCTGCACGGCCTCGGGCAGCCGCGGGGTGGGCAGTTGGTCGGAACGCGTTCGCCGACGTGGTGACCGAGGCGATGGCGCGGACGCTGCTGAGAAGCTCTTCGATGTATACGCCGGGACAGCCCGCGTGCGTCGGCATTCCCCCTCCGTTCTCTGAGTGCATCAAGAGATGAGGAGGGGAAGTGAAGGACACGCGCGGTCGTGCGGCCGCTTTGCGCACACCTTCTCCAGCACTTCCCCCGTCACACACCCCGCGAAATCGGTACCGCAGGGTTGAGCCGTCGCTTGCGGCTCCTGATGCATCAGTGCCTCTTTGCCTCTTTGAGTTTCTTTCCCCTCTTCAACGCGGGTCAAGGAGGCGTTCCGGTCATTTCGGTGATCCCGGAATTCTAGATCTTTTTCGCTTGAGTCCGACTTGGGTGAGTCATTGCGCTGCGGAGATGCGGCGGCGATTCTTGATCGAATGCCGGGGCGAGGGGAGCGGCTGGGGCGGGAACGAGCCGAATGGGCGGGCGCTTCGGCGCGCCGCTTCGCGGTCCGCCGGACCCCGGGATATCGCGCGCGCGGGTCCGGGTCAGCCGAGCTTGGCGGAGATGATCGGGGCCAGACGGTCGGCGATGGCGCGGTGGCCCTTGTCGTTCGGGTGGACGGAGTCGGAGAGCTCGTCGGCGGCGAGCCAGCCCGTGGTGTCGACGAAGGAGACCTTGGCGTCGCCGCCGCTCACGGCGGCGTTCACGGCCGCCTGGGTCTCCGGGACGAAGCGGCCGCGGAAGGTCTCCAAGGCGAATATCCAGGCGTTCGGGTACGCGGCGCGGACCTTGCGCAGCAGGCTGGAGTACGCGGCCTGGAACTGAGCCGAGGTCACCCCGCGGCCCACGTCGTTGGTCCCGAGGTTGATGACCACCGCGTTGGCCTGGTAGCGGGAGAAGTCCCAGTCGGGCGTGATGGCGTTCGGGTTCAGCTTGGTGAACTGCTGTTCCAGGCTCATGCGGTCGTCCGCGGTGTCCACGAGGGCGGCGCCGCCCTGGGCGATCTGGGTGTGGTCGGCGCCCAGCCGCTCGCCGATGAGCCAGCCGTACGCGGTGCGGGCGTTCTGGGACGTCGTGGTGCCGACGGTGATCGAATCGCCGATGAATTCGATCAGTTTTTTGGGGGTGGGCGGGGTGAAGGTGGTGGCCCCGCTGTCGAGGGCCAGCCCCTGGAACACCGCGTCACCGTGATAGGAGCCCGCGACCACCTGGTAGTTGACCTGCAGGGTGTGGTTTCCGGCGGACAGCGGGGTCGGGGTCAGGTTCACCGTGCCCTTCGCCTCGTCGTAGAACGTGGCGGGGCCGCCGTCGATGCCGGCCCACAGGTCGATCGCGTCGCGCTGCTTGAGCTTGACGGTGCGCCCCGTGAAGCCGGTGCGGACGTAGGCGCCCGCCCAGTAGGGGGTGTAGGCGGTGGTGGAGGTCTTGGTGTCCCAGCGGCCGGTGAACTTGACGTTGGGGTCGCCCGGGGCCCCGGGGGCGACGGCCGCCGCCTCGGTGGCGGCGGCGCCCAGCTTCGCGGCGACGATCGGGGCGAGGCGGCCCGCGAACTTGGTGTGGCCGGACTCGTTGGGGTGCCCGTTGCCGTCCTCGTAGTCGGTGCCGTCGGTGAGCCAGCCCGTGGTGTCGACGTAGGAGACCTTGGCGTCCCCGGCGCTGTTGCGGGCGCTGACGGCGGCCTTGGTCTCGGTCACATACCGCTTCTTGAGGGTCTGGACGGCGAAGAGGACCGCGTTCGGGTACGTGGCGCGGATGTCGCGGAGCAGGCCGGTGTACGCCGCCTGGAACTCGGCCCCGGTGACGCCGTGCCCGATGTCGTTGGTGCCGAGGTTGATGACCACCGCGCTCGCCTGGTAGCGGGAGAAGTCCCAGTTCCGGTCGCCGGTGGAGGCGGTCTTGAAGAACTGGGTGGCCAGCCCGGTGCAGCCGTCCTTGCCCACCAGGCAGTAGCCCGAGCGGGCGATCTGGGTGTGCCGCATGCCCAGCTGCTCGCCGGTCTTCCAGGCGTAGGAGTCGAGCGCGAGGCGGTCGGTCAGGGCGCCGGCGGTGATGGAGTCCCCGACGAACTCGATGAGCTTCGCGGGGACCTGGGGTGCGGTCGTGCCCGCGCCCGGGTCCAGGACGAGGCCCTGGAAGACGGTGTCACCCGAGCGGTAGGAGATCCGGAGGGTGTGATTGCCCTGGGGGAGGGGCCGCGGGGTGAGGTCGACGGTGCCCCTGACGCCCGCGTAGAAGACGTCGGCGCCGCCGTCCACGCCGGCGTAGAAGTTCACCGCGTCGCGGACCTTGACCTTCACGGTCGTCCCGGTGAAGGCCGTCTGGAGATAGCCGCCGGTCCAGTTGGGCACGGCGGCGGTGCCCGAGCTCAGGTCCCAGCGGCCGACGTAGGAGATGTTCGGGTCGGTTACCGAGCCGTTGCCCAGGGTCTGGGTGGCGTGCGCCGCCTGGGCGACGTGCGCCCCCTGGATGGCGTGCGCCGCGGCGTGCGCGCGGGGGCCGCCCGGGGCCAGACCCCAGACGGTAACAGACGTGGTCATGACAAGCAGAAGCATTCCGCGTGCCGCGCGGGCGACCGCACGGGCGGGTGATCTCCTGACGGGGGATGCGGTCGGCTGCATGGGCCGTCCTCTCTGGCGGGGGTGGGCGCGGGCGCCGGCCCGGGAACCGGGGGAGCGCTCCCATCGCGGGCGCGCCCACGATGGAAGCGTTGAATCGGTTCAACGTCAAGAGAGGTGACCAGGTTCGAAAATCCCTGTTGAAAGTTCGAACCGAAAGGTCGTCAAAAGGTTTCGTCCGGGCTGCCGATGACATCCCGGACGGTCTCGACGATCTCCGGTACCGCCCCCGCGGGGGCCGGGTCGAGCGCCACCTGGCGCTCGAACTCGGCCAGTGCCTCCCGCATCATGGTGGGGTGTTGCACAAAGGTGAGCTGGACGACCTCGGCCCCACTGTCCACATAGTCCCGCTCCCCCTTCTCCAGGGCGGTGACCAGGTCCCACATCAGGCCGACCGCCTCGCTCGCGTCCTGCGGTGAGTGCATGACATCCTCCGCTGGTCCCGTGACTCACGTACGGTCCCGTTCCTCGGACTGAGAGTGTCCCGCCTCGCCGCGGCGTCGCGCAGCCGTAATGCGATAAGCGACAACGCGCGTCGGGCTTCGACCGGTTTCCGTGCGGTCTGTGTACGGTCGGCCGTCGCGGGCTACCAGCGCGGAACGGACGGGGTGACCCAGTCCGGCTCGACGACGCGCATGGCCGCCGTGTCGTCCCGGTCCCGGAGGGTGCCGTCGTCGTCCAGCCACCGCTGGTGGAGGGCGGCCAGCTCGGCGCGGTCGAGTTCGACGCCCAGGCCGGGCGCGTCGGACACGTCCAAGTGGCCGTCGCGGAAGGTGAGCCGCTCGGTGACGACGTCCTCGGTCTGCCAGGGGTAGTGGCTGTCGCACGCGTAGTCCAGGTTGGCCACCGTCGCGGCCACATGGGTCATCGCGGCCAGGCTGATGCCCAGGTGGGTGTTGGAGTGCATGGACAGGCCCACCCCGAAGGCGCGGCAGATGGCGGCCAGGTCGCGGGTGTTGCGCAGCCCGCCCCAGTAGTGGTGGTCGGACAGCACCACCTGCACCGCGTCCCGGGTGAAGGCCTCTCGGATCTCGCCGAAGGTGGTCACGCACATGTTGGTGGCCAGCGGCACCCCGGCCGCGGCGGCGACCTGGGCCATCCCCTCGGTGCCCGTGGTGGGGTCCTCCAGGTACTCCAGGACGTCGCGCAGCGCCCCGGCGACCTTCAGGGAGGTCTCCACCGACCAGGCGCCGTTCGGGTCCAGTCGCAGCGGCCGCCCGGGGAACCGCTCGGCCAGCGCCCGGATCGCGGCGATCTCCTGGTCCGGCTCGAACACCCCGCCCTTGAGCTTGAAGGAGCCGAAGCCGTAGTCGCGGGCGAAGCGTTCGGCCTGCGCCACCACGCCGGCCGGGTCGAGCGCCGCGTCCCAGTCGTCGGGCTCGCCCGCGCCGCCCGGGTGCTCGGCCCAGCGGTAGAACAGATACGCGCTGTACTCGACGCGGTCGCGGACCTTGCCGCCCAGCAGGGCGTGCACCGGCATCCCGACGGCCTTGCCCCAGGCGTCCAGGCAGGCCACCTCGAATCCGGAGAGGATCGACAGCCGCAGCTTGTCCGCGGTCTGCACCCCGCGCTGCCCGCCGACGTCCAGCGCGTTCTCGACCTGGGCGGGGTCCACCGCGACCTCGTCGGCCAGCGCGAACAGCGCGTTCAGGTCGTTCGCGGCGCGCCCTTCGAGCTTGGCGGCCAGCGGCCGGGCGAGTTCCAGGTACTTGGTGTCGCCGTAGGTCTCGCCGAGGCCCGTCACCCCGCCGGCCGTGACCACCTCGATGATCAGCCGGGGCGTGTAGGGCTGGTGCACACCCTGGGTGTTCAGCAGCGGCGGATCGGCCACCAGGATCGGGGTCAGCCGCACCTCGCTGATGGTCAGGTCGGGGATGCGGGCCGTCGGGGTCGCCGGGGGCGTCGGGGTCATCGGGTGTCTCCCGCGAGGCCGGGGGCCGTTACGCAGGCCGTTACGCCGGTCATGGCGTCTCCCTATATAGATAGCGTCTATGTATGAAGATGGAGGCTAGGGAGGTGGACGAGGGCCCGTCAATACCCGTGACGGCGGTCGTCGCGGCGCGCCGTTTACGATCTGACGCATGTCCGATACCGGCGGCGTACGCGAAGTGAAGTCCGCGGCCCGCACCGTCGAGCTGCTGGAACTGCTCGCCGCGCGCGGCGACCGCCCGGCCCGGCTGCGCGAGCTCGCCGACCAGCTCGGGGTGCCGCGCAGCAGCATGTACGCGCTCCTGCAGACGCTGATCGACCGGGGCTGGGTGCGCACCGACGCCACCGGCTCGCTCTACGGCATCGGCATCCGCGCCCTGCTCGCCGGCACCAACTACCTGGACAGCGACCCGCGGGTGCGCACCGCCCGGCCGTACCTCGACGAGGCGTCCGACGCGCTCGGCGAGACCATCCACTTCGCCCGGCTCGACGGCGGCGACGTCGTCTATCTCGCCACCCGTGAGTCACATGAATATCTGCGGCCCTTCAGTCGGGTCGGCCGCAGGCTCCCCGCGTACGCGGGCGCGCTCGGCAAGGCGCTCCTGGCCGAGCGGGACGAGGCCCGGCTGCCCCTGCCCGACGGCCCCTGGGAGCGGCTGACGCCCAACACCCACGCCGACCGCGCCTCGCTGGCCGCGGATCTGGCGCGGGTGCGGGAGCGGGGCTACGCGATCGACCGCGAGGAGGGCGTCGCGGGGATCGCGGGCTTCGGGTTCGCCCTGCGCTACGACTCGCCCGCCGTCGACGCGATCAGCTGCTCGGTGCCGACCGCCCGGCTGACGGAGGAGCACGAGCGGCGGATCGTCACCGTCATGCGCGAGATCCGCGGCCGCATCGAGGCCGCGACCCCTGGCGCCGCGGCATCCGCCCCGCAGTGGCGTTAGATCCCGGGGGCGTCGGTTCCCGCCGTGGCGCCGAGTGGTCCGCCCCGGCGTTAAGTTTGATGACGGTCGAAATTTGACAGTCATCGTACTTTCCGCTTGGGTCGAGCCACGGCGGCGCGGCCCGCGCGCGGCCGTCACCGTGTGCGAGAAGGGGGAGACGTGATGGCCAGAACAGTACGGTTCCATGAGCACGGCGGGCCGGAGGTGCTGCGGCTGGAGGACGTGGAGGTCGGCGAGCCCGGCCCCGGGGAGCTGCTGATCCGCGTGGACGCGATCGGCCTCAACCGCGCCGAAGTGCTCTTCCGCGGCGGCCACTACATCGAGCAGGTCAGGCGGTTTCCCGCCCGGCTCGGTACCGAGGCCGCCGGCGTGGTCGAGGCCGTCGGCGCCCAGGTGACGGGGTTCCGGATCGGTCAGCCGGTCAGTGTGGTGCCCGCGTTCTCCATGAACGACTACGGCGTCTACGCGGAGCGCGCGATCGTCCCCGCCGCCGCCGTCGTACACCGCCCCGAGGGGCTCGACGCGGTGGCCGGGGCGGCGGTGTGGATGCCGTATCTGACGGCCTACGGCGCGCTGGTGGAGGTCGGCGGGATGCGCGCCGGCGACACCGTCGTCCTGACCGCGGCGTCCAGCAGCGTGGGGCTGGCCGCCCTCCAGATCGCCCGACGCGTCGGAGCGGTGCCCCTCGCCACCACGCGCACCGGCGCCAAGAAGGACGCGCTGCTCGAGGCGGGCGCGGCCGAGGTGATCGTCACCGACGAGGAGAACCTCGTCGACCGCGTCCTCGACCTGACCGGGGGCCGGGGGGCCGAGTTCGTCTTCGACGCCGTCGCCGGACCCGGAGTGGTGGACCTGGCCAAGGTGGTCGCCCCCGACGGCACGCTCTTCCTGTACGGCGCGCTGAGCGGCGAGACGACCCCCTACCCGGGGTTCGAACTGGGCATGCCCGCGATGAACATGCGCACCTACACCGTCACCCGCGAGCTGACCGCGCACCCCGAGCGCCTGCGCCGCGCCGAGGCGTTCGTCTCCTCCGGCCTGCGCACCGGTGCCTTCCGACCCGTCGTGGACCGCACCTTCCCCCTGGACGAGATCGCCGAAGCCCACCGGTACATGCAGGCGGGCGCCCAGGTGGGCAAGATCGTCGTCACCGTCGACCACTGACCGCCTCCGCGGGCGGCCGGGCCCGGCGTCTGCCGTCAAACCAGCGTCTGCCGTCAAAGGGGGCGGGGCGGCGTCCCAGGCCGTCCGGGCCGCAGGCACAATCCCTGCCATGGCCCGTGATCCCCAAGCCTCGCCCGCCCTGGCCGACGAGCTGCTCGCCGCCCTCGATCCGCTGCCCTACCCGCGCCGGATGCGGGAGCTGGCCCTGCGGGCGAGGGCGGCGAGCGCGCGCGGGCAACTGTCCGGGCTGCTCGACGAGCTGTCGCGGCGCGGCGGATACGAGCGGGCGCTGGCCGTCACCGCCGCCGCGGTCGGCGGCCGGACCGACTACCTGGAACAGCGGCTGGCCGACCCCGACCCCGTCGTGCGCGGGCACGCCCTCGGGGCCGCGCGCCGCGGCCGGCTCGCCGACGCCGCGCTGGAGGCGGCCTTCGAGGACGCCCCCGCCGCCGTACGGCGGGGGCTCATCCGTACGGTCGTCGCCGGCCGGCGCACCGCGCTCGCCGACCGGCTCGTCGACCCCCTGCGGGAGCGGTGGGGCGACGCCCCGGCCGCCCGGCTGCTGCCCGCCTGCGGGCCCGCGACCGTCACCCGGCTGCTCCCCGACCTCTTCCACGCCGTCGGCAGCTGGCGCGCCCTCTCCTCCCGCCATCCCGCGGCCGTCCTCGACGAGGCCGAACGGCAGCTGTCCGCGCTCCCGGAGGCGCTGCGCGGCGACTGGTGGTTCCGCCACGCCCCCTGCGTCGCCCTCGCGGCGCCCGCCGAGCCACGGCGCGCCCTCGACCTGCTCGAGCGGCTGTGCCACAGCCCACTGCCACTGCCCGTGCGGCACCGGCTGGGGACGCTCGCCGCCGCCGAGCCCGGACGCACGATACGGCTCCTGCTGGCACCCGAACACGCCGGTGTCCTGCGCGGCCGCGGCCTGGAACGGGCCGTGCTGCGCCGCCTGGTCCGCGCGGACCCGCCCGAACTGGCCGAGCTGGCGCGGGCGCTGGGCCACGACGCCCACGCCCTGGCCCGGCTGCTGGCCGCCCTGCCGCCCGCCCGCCGCCCCGACGTCTTCGACGCGGCCGTCGCCGAGCGCGACCTGAGCCACGCCGACGTGGAATCCGCCCTGCTCGAGGTGGTGCCCCGGCCGCGCCGGGAAGCGGAGGCACGCCGGATGGCCGCACGGGCGCGCGAGCGCGGCGCGCACTGGACCACGGTCCTGGAAGCGGTCGCGTACCTCCCGGTCGGCGAGGCGCGCGACGACCTGCTGGAGGCCACCCGCCGCTCCTCGGCCGAGGACCGCGCCCTGGCCTACCCGCTCCTCATACACAACACCGCGCGCTCCGGCGACCCGGACGCCGTCACCTCGCTGCTGGCCCTGCTGGAGCGGCTGCGCAACGAGCGGGACCCGGTGCGGTCGGCCGCGCTGGGCGCCCTCGCCGGCACCCACCCCTCCCTCTTCCTCGACGCCGCCGCCGAACACCTCGACAAGATCGCCACCGACGCCATCCAGGCCCGCGACTCCTCGGCCGCCACCCGGCAGGCCCTGCGCCGGCTCGCAGTCGCCCTCCTGCGGGAACACGCGGTCACCGGGCGGCGGGAGCTGATCGGCTGGGCGCTGCGCACCATCACCCGGCTCGCCGGAAACATCGGCCCCACCGACCTCGGGCGGCTCGACCACACCCTGCGGCGCGGCCAGGAGCAGGCGGTCCTCGAAGCGCTGCGGCCATGGCTGGAAGCGGGCGCCGACCGGGTCGACCACGAGCTGACCTTCGCCCTCGCCCGCTCGCTCGGGCGCCGCGCCCACGCCCTGCCGGAACTCCAGGACCTGCTGCGGCAGGCCATCCGGTTCGGCGGCGACGCCACGGTCCGCACGGCCGTGGGGCTGTGGCTGGACGACCCGGCGCGGCGGGACGCGCGCGTCGACGAACTGCTGGCGCAGGAGCCCTCGGCGGCCGTGCTGCCGCCCGTCCTCGCGGTGCTGACGCACCGCCGCACCGACCTGCTCGACCTCGTCCTGGACGACACCCCTCCCTACGGCCGCTTCCTGACGCCCGGCAGCCACTGGACGCCGCCGGTGGACCACGGCACCAGCCGCTGGCTGCCCCGGCAGCGCGCCGCCGCCGCCCGGATCCTCGCCCGCGCCGCCGCGGACGACTCGCTGCGCACGGACCAGCGCACGAGCGCCATCGCCGCCGCCGCGCGCATCCCGGGCCACGGCGCCGAGGCCGCCCTGGCCTGGACCGACGCGGACGACGTGGTCCTCGCCGAGGCCGCCCTCGCCGCCCTGGCCCACACCGACCGCCCGGGCGAGCAACTGCCCCTGCTGCTCGCCCACGCGGGCGGCGACCGGGCCCGGGTGGCGGTCTACGCGGCGACGAGGGCGTCCCTGTACGTGGCGCCGTCGCGGCTGGAGGTCCTGCTGCGCGGGGTGCTCGCCACGGCCGTGCCCGCCAAGGTCACCAGCCGCAAGGAGGCCGCGCGGCTGGCCGCCACCCGGCTGCCGGCCCCCGCCGCGGCCGCGCTGCTCGCCGACGCCTACGACGCGCCGGGCCAGCACCACGACGTCCAGGCGGCCTGCGTGGCCTTCGCGACCGGGCTGCTCGGCCGCGAGTCCGCCTGGGAGCTGCTGTCGGCCGCCGCCCGCGGCCGGCGCGAGCTGCGCTGGGCCGTACTGCGCACCCGCCCGCTCGACCTGCCCGAGCCCCACCGCGCCCGCTACGCCCGGCTCGTGCGGGATGTGTGCGACACCGACGACCCCGAGGTCGCCCGGGCGGGCCACACCGCGCTCGCCGTCTGGTCCCCCTGGGCGCCCGACGCGGCGGCGGTGCTGGTCGCCGCCGCCACCGACCTGGACAACCGGGCGAGCTGGCACTCCGCCGCCGACGCGCTGATCGACCTGATGGCCGCCGCCCCCGGCGGCATGCCCGAGGACAACCCCCTGGCCTGGGTACTCGCGGCCCTCGCGGCCGCCGACGCCCACCCGCACACGCCCGACGCCGAACCGGACCGCGACCGTCCGGCCCGCCGCCGCATCGGGCGGATCACGGCCCGGCTCGCCCAGCACAGCCGGATGCGGCCGGGCACCATGCGGCCCGTCGCCACCGCGGCCGGCGAACTCCTCGCGGGCTACGAGCCGTTCGTCGCGGACGCCGCCCACGTCCTGGTCAACGCCATCGACCTGGACGCCGAACCCGGTGAGCTCACCGCCGCGCTCGGCCGGCTCGCCCGGCTGCACGCCACCCGGCCGTCCCTCGCCGCCCGCACCGCCGACACCCTGCACGGAAGGTTGCGCACCGCCGCGCGGCCCGGACGGAGCGAAGCCCTGCTGCGGGCCGCCCGGGAGCTCGGCGACGACGGAGCGCTCGCCTCCGGGCTGTTCGCCGTCACCCTCACCGGTGTGGGCGGGGCGCGCGCGGAATGGGCGGAGCCCTGGCGGACCCGGCTGCGCGCGCTGCGCCACCACCGGCACCCGGACGTCCGCGACGCCGCGCTGCTGCTCGCGACCGCGCAGGAGTGACGCGCCGCGAGCCCGATGCCCAGAGACCCGATGCCCAGGGACCCGATGCCCAGGGACCCGACGTCCCGGAGCCCGACGCCTAGTCATTCCTGCGCCACACGCCCTCGTCGTACTGATAGCCGTACTCCGGGCGCCCCTTGACGCCGCTGGTGCGGAACGGCGCGCCGTGGTCGTCGATCCGTATCGTCCCCTCGCGGTCGCCACTGGTCCAGTCGAGCTCCAGGTACCAGCTGCAGTCGCAGCCGGACGTACGGGCGTTGACCAACAGCACCTCCGGGTCCGTGGCGGAGACCCGGTACGGGAAGCGCACGGCGGGTATCGGCTCGCCCGCGTCGCTGCCGTCCGTGGGGATGGGCAGCGGGCGGTCGGCGTCCAGATCGACGGAGAAGGCGCGCGGGGTCAGGGAGCCCCCGCAGCCGTTCTCCATCGCGAAGGACGACCAGGGCAGCGGGGCGCGCCGCCCCACCACGCGGACGTGCAGGTCCTGCAGCACGACGGCCGACTCGGACCGGCCCTTCACCGTCACCTCCACGTTCGTGGTGCCGCCGTGCACCGCGCCGTGGGCGGATGCCCAGGCCGCGGCGTCCTGCTCGACGGGCGGCGGGGCGACCTGGGACGGGGGCCGGTCGATGAGATAGCGGTGATCACAGCGGTTCTCCCAGACGTGGGAGCGGGTGCTGAGGGTGAGCGGGGTGCCGCCGCCGGGCTTGTCGTCCCGGCCGCCGCCCCCCGAGCCGCCGGTGCCGGATCCGTCCCGCTTCGGCGACGCGGAGGCGGACGCGCCGTCGCCGCGCCGCTCGCCGCCCCGGGGCGAGGCCGAAGCGCGCTCCTTGGTCGTGTCGTCCTTCTTGAGCTCGCCCCGCGCGGTGGGGCCCGCCGCCGGCGCGGAGCCCGACGCCGCCGAGGAGGGCGCGGGGGACGAGGCGGCCTCCTTCCGCTCGTCATCGGTGGTCGGCCGGACCTGCACGGCCGTGACGGCGAGCACGGCCGCGGCGGCCACCCCCATCAGTAACGCCCACGGCCGGGTCCGCCAGGCGTGGAGCCCACCCGACCGCCCGGCGGCCCCACCCGCCACCGGCACGGGCCTCAGCCGCCCGCGCGCCACGGCGCCCCGGGCCCCGGCCTTCGCGTCGCGCAGGTCGGTGGTGTTTCCCCGCTCGGTCGCGTCTTCCGCCGGGCGGCCCGGCTCGTCCGAGGGGTCCTGCGGTGCGCCGGCCGCCGCGTCGCGGTCCTCGGCCCGGGCGGCCGGGCCGCCTCCGGCCGTGGGGCCCGGCGGGCCCGACGGGGTGGCATCGTCGGGCGGTGACGGATCACCGTCCGAGGACGTACCCGCCGGAGCGAGGCCCTCCCCCCGGGGCCCGCCCCGGCCGGAGGGCGACCGTCTCGCCGCGTCCGCCAGGATCCACCGGCGGTGCAGGGCGATCAGCTCCTCCGGACCGGCTCCGCACAGCCGCGCGAACCGCTCCACCGCCGCGTACTCCGCGGGCACCGCGTCGCCGTTGCAGTAGCGGTGCAGCGTCGAGGTGCTGACGTGCAGCCGCGCGGCCAGCGCGCCGTAGCTGCGACCCGAACGGTCCTTCAGTCCGCGCAGACTCTCCGCGAACTCCATGATCTCTTCCCCGCCGGCCACCTGTGACCACCCCCCACATATCCATACACCGCCACCCGCGCTCACGTTCCACCGTCCCGCGGGCGCGTTCCAGGCTGTTGTCATTCCCCCAAGTCAGAGTACGTGCAGGCATTCCGGCGTCCCGGATGCCACGCCATCCGTAGCGGCCCCGGCACGGCGGCGCCCACGCTGGGGACCAGTCGCCGCGACCGCAGCGGCGGATCACCGACCCGGACCGCGGGGACGCGGACCGAAGAGACGGGAAACACTGCATGCACAGGCACAAGCACAAGCGCTCCCACCGCGCCGCCGCCCTCGGCGCGGTGGCCGCGGCGGCCGTCGTGGCCGTCGTCGGGACCGGACCGGCCCAGGCGAGCGCTCAGGCCGTTCCGGCTCACCTGGCGCCCAGGGAACTGCCGCCGCACCCGGCGTCGGACTGGTACGCGAGCGACGTCATCAAGGGGCTGCCGGAGAGCGCCCCGTTCTGCGTGGAGAACACGCTGCCCTCCGCGGGAGCCACCCACCGGACGTTCTGGACCGAGTACGACACGAACGCGACCCAGATCGTGGTCAGGACCGGGACCGTGGACGCGGCCCGCAAGCTCGCCGCCGCGGCCGAGAAGAAGATCCAGAACTGCGCGGCCGACTGGGAGCGGAAGGTCCCCGCGGGCACCGCCTCCTGGCGGGACTACGGGACGGTCCAGGCCGAGGACGGGGCCCATGTGTACGGCGTGCACACCTCGCATCCCGACTCGGAGCCGGGCATCCACCTCTTCGGGGTGGGCCGCGACGGGCGGACCGTCACCATCGTCCGGTGGGGCGAGATGGGCGGCTACGACCAGGCCCCGGTGGACGCCTTCAGGCACACCACGACGACCGCGGTCGTCAAGCTCTACCAGGAGTAGCGGCTCGTACGGCACTCGCCGGCCACGGGGCACCCCATCCGGACGTGGCGGCTACGCGCGCGCAAGGGGGGCGCGCGTCGTCGTCACGCCGGGTGTGGGCGACGTGACCGTACGGCGCGGGGATCAGGCCGGACCCGGGCCCACTGAGGAGAGGCCGATCGGTCAGGGGCGGGTTCGGCGGTCAGGGGGTGATCCCGCCGCGCTTCAGGCCTCCCGCAGCAGCGCGGCCAGGGCGTGGTCGAGGTCCAGCCGGCCGCTCTCGCTGCCCTCGGGCACCAGGGCGTACGAGCGGTCCAGGAAGAGCCGCAGATCGTCGGTGTCGAACTGGACCATGGCCATGCCCTCCGGGGCGTGGAACTCCAGAACGGTGCGCTGCGGGCCGCACGGCCACATCTGGACGTCGCCGCTGCCCGCCGGGCCCCTCAGCCCGGCCGTCAGCAGCTCGCGCCCGAAGGTCCACTCCACCGCCGCCCCGTCGAGGGACGCGGCGGGCGGGAAGGAGACGTGGACGGCGAACGGGTCCTCGCGCTCGTAGCGCAGGTACGCGGGGATGGCGCGTGCCTCGGGCGTCGACGCGATGAGGCGTGCCTGGACGGCTTGATCGATGACGGTGGTGGTCACAACGCCTGCTCCCTTGCGATCGGGCGGGTCCTTGGCCTCTCTCTACGTCCTTAAGACGTATGGGCGATCACCCCAGTGCACCCGCGGCGGACGTGACGTGTGTCACGACCATGTATTCGGGTGGAGATGCGACATTTAGGCTTGCGGAATCCACGCAAAGTCTCAGGTGCCGTGCTGAGCTGTTACAAAACCGCGGCGGCGGCGAGGCACCACTTCAGGGGTTGTTCCACCATGACCGAAGGTCCCGCAGAGCTGGACGCGGACGCCTACATCCGGCTCCATCAAGACCACCGTTCGGCGCTCCTCGTCTACGCCCGCACCCTCATCGGCACTCCCTGGCCGGCCGAGGACGCCGTCGCCGAGGCGTACTTCCTGGTCTGGCGGCGCCTGCGGTCCGGTGAACCCGTCGATGACGTCCCGGCCGCCCTGAAGGCCACCGTGCGCGACCTCGCCAGGTCCGCGGCGAGCCGCGACCGCGCGCAGCGCGTCTCCTACGTCGACCTGCTGGCCCGCGTCATCGAGGAGCTGCCGCAGCGGTGGGTCAAGGCGCTGTGGCAGGCGGAGGCGGAGCGGCAGCCGCCGGTGGCCGCGGGCCGCCGGCCGGCGGCGGGCGCGAGCCCCGCCGCCGCCCTGGAGCGGGCCCGGGACGGCGTGCGCCAGCACTTCCTGCGGGCCCAGCCGGGCACCCCGGCCGATCCGGCCTGCGGCTGGTGCTGGGAGCGGCTGCCCGAGCACGTACGGGGCGTGGACTCGCCGTCCCAGGCGGAGCAGGTCGCCGTCCACGTGGCCGGCTGCGCCGACTGCCGGGCGCGGACGGAGCGGCTGATGGCGGCCGACGCCCGGCTGTCCGCGCTGCTGGGCCCGGCGCTGCTGACCCTGCTGGCCCGGGGGAGCGCGGACTACCTGGTGCCGCTGGCCCGCGCGGGCGGCGCGGTGGCCGCCCTGTCCGCGGGCGGGGCCCACGCCGCCCCCTCGGGCCCCCTGACCTCCGCGGCCCGCTCCGCGGGTCATCTCGTGCGCCGCCGGGTGACCCGGGCGGGCCGGCCGGTCGCCGTCGCGGCCGGGGCCGGCGCGCTGGCCGTGGCGGGGGCGGCGGTGGCGGCCGGGCTCGTCCTCACGGGCGGCGATACGCCCGGTGACGAACAGCGCACGGCGGCCTCGGCGCCCGACTCGGGCTTCGGCTCCCCGCCGTGGGGGCAGGAGGCGACGCGGTCGGACCCGGCGGGACACGGGAAGGCGTCGGGCGTCGCGCCCTCGGGGCGCCCTGGCGCGGGCACCCCGTCCGGCGCCGCCGACCGGTCACCGGAGCGGTCGCCGTCCTCCTCCTCGGGGTCTGCCTCGCCGTCCTCGCCGTCCTCGTCGGCTCCCGGCGCACCCGGGAGCGCGCCGGCGTCCGCGGGGCCGTCCACACCGTCCGGGAGCGGCGCGAAGACCCCCACCCGGCCGCCGGCCACGCGGCCGACCGCGAAGCCCTCGCAGAGCGCCACGCCCAAGCCGACCAAGACCCTGGAACCGACCGGGACCGCGACGGCCGGGCCGACCGCCACGCCGACCGAGTCGCCCTCGACGGAGCCGGCCACGCCGACCGCTCAGCCCACACCGACCGATTCGGCCAAGCCGGCCAAGCCGACCGAGCAGCCCCCGGCGGCCGGCCGCGACGGCCGCGACGGCCGGGACGGCTGGGAGAACGGCTAGGCCCTCAATACGGCTGAGCCCTCAACACGGCTGGGCGGTGCCGACGGCCAGGCCCGTGCCGCCGGGCGCGGTCCGGCCGCCGCAGGGCCCGGAGCCGTCGCAGTACGGGGCGTTCGCGCTGGTCCCGCAGCCGCACAGCGTCGCGCGGGTCTCCCGGCGGGGCCCGGCCGCGGTCTCGACCACGAGGTCGCCGCGGACGAGGATCTGCCCCGAGTCCGTACGGGCGACCGCCGTGGGGCGGACCGGCGTCTCGGTCTGGCCGTTGGCCATCCGGTAGCGGAGCGCGCCCGACGTGCAGCGCCGGACGATCTCGGCGACCACGTCGGCGGGCGCGCCGTCGGGCTGGATCCACGGCTGCCGGTCCGGGTCGAAGACCTGGGGGAGTGCCCGTACGCACTCGCCCGCGCGCAGACATCGCTCCGCCTCGTAGTGGATCGTGACCATGGCTCCCACATACGGCTTCGAGCGCTCGCCGTCCATACCGCCGCCTCCTCGCTCCCCGCCCCGCCCTCACCGGGATTCCCGGAGGATGCCCCGGCCTTCGGACCGGGGAGAAATCCGGATTCCCGCGTAGCGGGGCAGGGGGAAGCCGGATCGCCGTCGGGCGATCAGGCGTCCGCCCGGGGAGCGGTGAGGACGACTGCGAAGAAGGCCGGTGGGTCCCGGAGTTGCTGGGGGACCGGCGGTCCGTGGCGGCTGGGCGGTCACCCGTTCGAGTAGTGCTGCCGGAATCCGGAGTGGCCGCCGGGCGGTGACGTTACGTTAGCGGCATGACGACGCCACGTGAAGTCGAGGGGGCCGGGTATGCCCGGTACACGTACCGGCTTCGCGTGTCCTCGACCGCCCGTACGATGCTGCTGGCGGAATGGGCTCGGTGCCGGTGGATCTGGAACGAGTGCGTGGCCAAGTCCAGGGCCATCCACCTGCACAACAAGACTACGGGTGAGAAGCGGACCTGTGGCCCAGCGCAGCTGGACAGGATGCTGACGCGGGCGCGGGAGTGTACGCCGTGGCTGCGTGAGGGCTCGAGTGTGGTGCAGCAGCAGGTGATCCGGGACTTCGGCAGGTCGCGTGCCAAGGCTCAGAAGGACATCCGGGAGCGGGTGCCTCAGCGGCGGCGGGCGGGCATGCCGGGGTGGAAGAGGAAGCGTGGGGCCGCTCCGACGCTGAACTACACCCGGCGCGGGTTCCGGCTGAGGGACGGTCGTCTGCATCTGGCGGGTGGGATCGTGGTGTCGGTGGTGTGGTCGCGGGGCCTGCCCGCCGAGCCTTCCTCGGTGCGCGTGTACCAGGACAGTGTCGGGCACTGGTACTGCTCGTTCGTGGTTCCGGCCCAGGTGGAGCCGCTGCCTGGGACCGGGCGGGTGCTGGGCGTGGATTGGGGCGTGAAGCAGATAGCGACCACCACCTCCCACGCGCATGATCTCCCGCACGCCCAGTACGGCCGCAAGGCGCAGGCCGGGCTGGGCCGGTATGACCGGATGATGGCCCGCCGCAGGCCGAAGAAGGGGCAGGCCGCCTCGAAGGGTTACCGCCAGGCGAGGAAGTGGCGGGCGAAGACTTACGGGAAGATCGCCCGGCAGCGGCAGGACACCGGCCGCAAGTGGGCGAAGAAGGCCGTGACCGACCATGACGCCATCGCGGTGGAGGACTTCAAACCCCGGTTCCTGGCCAAGTCCTCGATGGCGCGGAAGGCGGCGGACGCGGCGATCGGCGCGACGAAGAAGGCCCTGATCGAGATGGGACGCAAGCACGGGCGGGACATCCGCCTCGTGCATCCCGCGTACACCACCATGGACTGCGCGCGGTGCGGAGCGAGGACCAAGCACGCACTCCCACTGTCCGAACGTACCTACACCTGCACCGCGTGCGGAGCCGTCTCCCCCAGGGACAAGAACTCCGCCCGCGTGATGCTGGTCCGGGCAGGTCTCGACCCGGCTGGTGCCGAGGGCGTAAGACCTGCGGGAGCGCTGCTCCCGCAGGCGGCCTGAGCCAGAAATCCCCTCCCTTTAAGGAGGGGAGGATTCAACATAGGAAGGCCCGCCCCGCGATTCGGCGTCCGGGCTCACTCATCCGTGGACGGAGTCCCGCCGATGGGCTAGCTTCCGGCCCCATGAGGGACCAGGGGATCATGAGCATGATGAGACGTGTGGTGGCGGTCGGGCTGTGCGGCGCGGCGCTCGCCACGGCCGTCGCCGCCGCGCCCGCGCAGGCCCGGCAGGCGCGCCCGGAGGGCGTGTCGGGCGCGGGGTGGCGGCTGAAGGACAGCGGCACGGACGCCCGGTTCCGCGGGCTCGCCGCCGTCAGCCGTACGACCGCGTGGGTGGCGGGCTCGAAGGGGACCGTGCTGCTCACGCACGACGGCGGGCGCGGTTGGCGCGATGTGTCGCCCCCGGGCGCGGAGGGGCTGGAGTTCCGGGACGTCGAGGCGTTCGACGGGCGGCGCGCCGTGGTGCTGGCCATCGGCGAGGGCGAGGCCTCCCGGGTGTTCCGTACGGACGACGCCGGGGCGACCTGGACGGAGACCTTCCGCAACACCGACCCGCGCGCCTTCTACGACTGTGTGACTTTCTTCGACGCGCGCAACGGGATCGCGCTCAGCGACCCGGTCGAGGGGAAGTACCGGGTCCTGGCGACCGGCGACGGCGGGCGCAGCTGGCGCGTGCTGCCCTCGGACGGTATGCCCGCCGCGCAGCCGGGCGAGTCCGCGTTCGCGGCGAGCGGGCAGTGCCTGGTCAGCTCCGGGCGGCGGGACGCGTGGTTCGCCACGGGCGGCGCGGCCGGCGCCCGCGTCTTCCACTCCGCCGACCGCGGCCGCACCTGGACGGTGGCCGACACGCCGCTCCCGGCGGGCGACCCGGCGCGCGGCGTCTTCGGGCTCGCCTTCCGCGACGCCCGCGTCGGCCTCGCCGTCGGCGGCGACTACCGGGCCGGGCAGGCCTCCCCGAAGGCGGCCGCCGTCACGGCGGACGGCGGGGCCGGCTGGACGGAGGCCGCCGCGCCGCCGCCCGCCTACCGCTCGGGCGTCACCTGGCTGCCGCACAGCCGCCGCACCGCGCTCGCGGTCGGCCCGACGGGCACCGATGTGACGACGGACGGCGGCCGCACCTGGCGCACGGTGGACCCGGGCTCGTACGACACCGTCGACTGCGCCCCGGACCTCGGCTGCTGGGCGGCGGGCGAACAGGGCCGCGTGGCCCGTCTGGAGCCGGCCCGGAGCTGAGGGACGGGGGGTGAAGGGCCAGGGGGCGAGGGGCCGGGGGGAGGAAGGGCGGAGTTCAGGACGGCAGCTGCTGGCGGTAGGCCTCCAGTTCCGGAGCGGTCTTGGTGGCCAGGAACTCCGTGATCCGGTACTCGCACACGCCCGCGACCGAGAACGGGTCGGTCGCCACCAGCTCCTCGATCCTGGCCCGGTCGTCCCCGACCGCCAGGATGACCCCGCCCTCCCGGGGCACCTTGCGGCCGGAGGCGATGAAGACCCCGGAGGCGTAGTGGCCCTCCAGCCAGACCACGTGGTCGGGGAGTACGGCGTCGACGCGCTCGAGGGGCGCGGTGTAGGTGAGTTCCAGAACGAACATGATCGCGAGGCTAGTACCGTGGAGCGCATCATGACCAGCACGTCCGACCCCCGGCCCCCCGCCGCTCCCCGCTACGAGCTTCCGCCCGGCTGGCCCGCGACAAAGGCCGAGGCGGCCGCCGTCCAGGAGCGGCTGCGGGGCTCCGTCCTGGTGGGCGGGGATCTGCCCGCGCCGGGCGCCGGCACGGGCGCCGTCGTGGGCGTGGACGTCGCGTACGACGACGAGCGGGGGCGGGTCGCGGCGGCCGCCGTCGCGCTCGACCCGCGCGGCCTGACGGTCGTGGGGGAGGCCACGGCGGTCGGCCCGGTCGCCTTCCCGTACGTGCCCGGCCTGTTGGCGTTCCGCGAGATCCCGGCCGTCCTCGACGCGCTGGCCACCCTGGACCGGCTCGGCCACCGCCCCGACGTGGTCGTCTGCGACGGCTACGGCCTCGCCCATCCGCGCCGCTTCGGGCTGGCCAGCCACCTGGGGGTGCTCACCGGGCTGCCCACCATCGGCGTCGCCAAGAACCCCTTCACCTTCCACCACGACGCCCCGGGCCCGCGCCGCGGCGACTGGTCACCGCTCCTGGACGGCGCGGAGGAGGTCGGCCGCGCGCTGCGCACCCAGGACGGCGTCAAGCCGGTCTTCGTCTCCGTCGGCCACCGGGTAACCCTCGCGGCCGCCTGCGCCTACGCCCTTCACCTGGCCCGCGACTACCGGCTGCCGGAGACGACGCGGCGTGCCGACGCGCTGTGCCGCCAGGCGCTGGCGGCCGCCTGAGGGACCCTCACGGGGCGCGCCGCACGCGCCGCCGCACTGGGCGCGCCACCCGCGGGAACCGCGCCCGCCGCACCGGGCGCGCCCGCGCGCGGGCAGCGCGCGTACGCAGCGCCCGCGTCGCCCGCCGCGTCGCTCAGCGCGCGCCCGCCCGCGCGCCCACGCGCGGGGCAGCACCCGCACGAGCCGTCCGCGCCGTACTGGGCGCACGGGGCGCGCCCGCCCGCGGACAGCACTCGCACGCACGCCGCGTCGCTCAGCGCGCCGTCCGCCGCGTCTCCGCGTGGAAGCAGCCGTACACCACGGACCGCACATGGACCACGGCCGCCTCCGGATTCCGGCGGTAGACCTCGGCCAGGCCCTCCTCGATCGTCATGTCCCCGCCGTCCAGCAGCAGCCCGCCGATGATGTCGCCCGCGGCCGAGTACGCCCGCAGCACCCGCTGCTCGCCCCGCATGGCGTCCGGGTAGTCGCCGCCCTGCCAGCCGCCGCAGTCCTCGGGGTGGATGAAGACCGGGCCCACCTCGTCGTACGGGCCGGGCGTGGCGCCGGTTTCCCGTGCCCAGCGGCGCAGCGGGGCGTACGAGACCAGGGCGATCGTCTCGCCCGGACGGCTGCGGCTCAGGCAGCAGCGCAGCGGGTTGCCGCCCTCGTCGTCCACTACCGTGCGCGGCGGGTTGCCCGCGTCGTCGCCGGTCCGCAGCTGCTTCAGCACGTCGGGCGCGATGGCCCGGATCTCGTAGTCCTTGCTCATGCCGTCCATGCTGGCCGCCGGGGGCGGGCCGAGCTGGCGGGATTCGGACGGCGCGCTGTGCGGACGCCGGCGTGCGCGGGGGCTTGACACCGTGCTGGCCCTCCGTCAGATTCAGCCCGCGGACGTGGGACGTCCGATGTCCTGAATGACCAGAACATGAATGCCCGACATATTCGTACGCTCGTCAGAAGGCTGGGTTCCGATGAGTCTGCCGACTCCGCTCACCGGTGTCGTTCCGCCCCTGTGCACCCCCCTCACCCGCACCGGCGAGGTCGACACCCGGTCCCTCGCCGCGCTCGCCGAGCGGCTGATCGGCGCCGGGGTCAGCGGTCTGTTCGCCCTCGGGTCCAGCGGCGAGGCCGCCTATCTGAGCGACCGTCGGCGCCGCACCGTCCTGGAGACCGTGACCGAGGCCGCGGCCGGCCGGGTGCCGGTGCTCGCCGGGGTGATCGACATGACCACCGAGCGGGTGCTCGACCACGCCCGCGCGGCGGCCGCGGCGGGCGTGGACGGCCTGGTGGCCACCGCGCCGTTCTACACCCGCACCCACTCGGCGGAGATCGCCGACCACTTCCGGCGCATCCGCGGCGGCGCCGGGCTGCCGCTCTTCGCGTATGACATCCCGGCCTCCGTGCACACCAAGCTCACCCCGGCCCTCGTCCTCCCGCTCGCCGCCGACTCCACGCTGGCCGGGCTCAAGGACAGCAGCGGGGACGACGGCGCGCTGCGCCGCCTCCTGGTCGAGGTGCGCCGGCGCGGGCTGGACGGCTCCTTCTCCGTGCTCACCGGCTCGGAGCTGGCCGTGGACGGGGCGCTGCTGGCCGGGGTGCACGGTGTCGTCCCCGGCCTGGGGAACGTCGACCCGGCCGGCTTCGTACGACTGTACGACCATGCCCGGGCGGGCCGCTGGAAGCAGGCGGCGGCCGAACAGGACCGGCTGGCCGCCCTCTTCGCCCTCACCGACGTCGGCGACCCTGCCGCCATGGGAGGCAGCTCCTCCGCCCTCGGCGGCTTCAAGGCCGCCCTCCACCTGCTGGGCGTCATCGACTGCCCGGCCACCGCCCCTCCCCAGGTGCCACTGGACGACGCCGCCGTGGACTCCGTACGCCACATCCTCGAGGACGGAGGGCTCCTCCAGTGACCACACCCCTGCCCTGGTACCGGGAAGTCACCCCCCGGCAGTGGAAGGCGATGTTCGCCGCCTGGATCGGCTATCTGCTCGACGGCTTCGACTTCGTCCTGATCACGCTGGTCCTGACGGAGATAGCCGACGAGTTCGACCTGAGCGACGCCTCGGCCGCCGGCCTGGTCTCCGGGGCGTTCATCACCCGCTGGCTCGGCGGGGCGCTGCTCGGCGCGATGGGGGACCGCTACGGGCGCAAACCCGCCATGATCGCCAGCATTCTGCTCTACTCCCTGGGCACCTTCGCCTGCGGCTTCGCCTGGGACTACTTCAGCCTCTTCACCGCCCGGCTGCTGATCGGCATGGGGATGGCGGGGGAGTACAGCGCGAGCGCGACCTACGTCCTGGAGAGCTGGCCGGCCCGGGTGCGCAACCGCGCCTCCGGCTTTCTGATCTCCGGGTTCGCGGGCGGCTCGATCCTCGCCGCCGAGCTCTACAAGTGGGTGGTGCCCCACTGGGGCTGGCGCCCGCTGTTCTGGATCGGGGTCCTGCCGGTGATCGTGGCGCTGTGGGTGCGGCGCGCGCTCCCCGAGGCCGGGGACTGGAGCGCGACGGCGCGCGGCGAGGCGCGCCCGAACCCGTTCCGGCCGCTGTTCACCGGGCGCCGCCGGGCCTCGCTGAACACGGCGCTCGCCGTGGCCGCGAGCGCCGCGCTGTTCTGCGTCTTCACCCCGTTGGGCGAGGGGATGGTGTGGCCGCTGGCACTGCTCGCGGCGGGCTGTCTGTTCGCCTTCGCCGCCCAGCTCGGCGGGCGCCGCCGCTGGGTGGTGTACGTGGCGCTGATGTGCACCGTGTTCTGCGCCTTCCTCTACAGCTGGCCCATCCAGGCGCTGCTGCCCACCTACCTGAAGAAGGAGCTCGGCTACGACCCGGCCCAGGTCACGGACATGATGTTCTACGCCGGGTTCGGGACGATGGTCGGCTGCTGGCTCGCCGGGTTCATGGGCGACTGGCTGGGGACCCGGCGCGCCTACGCCTGGACCCTCCTGGCCTCACTCGCCTTCGTCTTCCCGGTCTTCGCGGTGCAGGACAGCCTGGTCGGGCTCGGGGTGCTGCTGTTCTTCCTGCTCGCCCTGAGCCAGGGGATCTCCGGGATCCTGCCCAAGTACATCGCGGGTCACTTCCCGACCGGCAGCCGGGCCGCGTCCCTCGGCTTCGTCTACAACACCGGGGCGCTCGGCGGGGCGGTGGCGCCGGTGCTGGGCGCCCACTTGGCGGAGGGCATGTCCCTCGGGCGGGCGCTCGCGGTGCTGACCTTCGGGCTCACCCTGCTGGTGATCGTGCTGGTCGGCGGCAATGTCCCACAGCGGCTCGGGCGGCTGTCCGACCCGGAAGGGCCCGATGACCACCTCGTGCCCGAGCGGCCGTTGTCGTCCCCTGCCGCTAGCGTGGAGAAGGCCGGCTGAGGGCCGGCGCCGCGCATGCGGCACCGCTGGTCAAACACCTGGTCGGAGCAGTGTTTCTGAGAGCCCGTCCGGTTTTCCACAGGCCCGCCCGGGGGCTTGTGGAATGCCGGGCGCCTTCTTAGCATCAGCGGTGTTACAGCGGTGGTGTCACACGGTTTGGGGATGGGCGGCATGGCGGCGACAGAGCACGGCCCGTTGACGGGGGTGCGGGTGGTGGAGCTCGCGGGGATCGGGCCCGGCCCGTTCGCCGCCATGCTCCTGGCCGACCTGGGCGCCGACGTCGTCCGCGTCGACCGGCCGGGCGGCACCGGCGGGCTGAAGGTCGACCCGGCGTACGACCTGGCCAACCGCAACAAGCGCTCCGTGCTGCTCGACCTCAAGACCGAGCCGGGCCGGGCGGCCGTGCTCGACCTCGCCGAGCGCGCCGACATCCTCCTCGAGGGATACCGCCCCGGCGTCGCCGAGCGCCTGGGCGTGGGCCCCGACGCCTGCCTGGCCCGCAACGCCCGCCTGGTCTACGGCCGGATGACCGGCTGGGGCCAGGAGGGCCCGCTCGCCGACCGTGCCGGCCACGACATCGCCTACATCGCCGTCACCGGCGCGCTCGGCATGATCGGCGCCTCGGACGGCCCGCCCCTCGCCCCCGCCAACCTCCTCGGGGACTACGCGGGCGGCGCGCTCTATCTGGTGATCGGCGTCCTCGCCGCCCTCCAGCACGCCCGCACCTCCGGCACCGGCCAGGTCGTCGACGCCGCGATCGTGGACGGCACCGCCCATCTGACGGCCGCGATCCACGGCATGATGGCGGCGGGCGGCTGGCAGGACCGGCGCGGCGCCAACCTCCTCGACGGCGGCTGCCCCTTCTACGGGACCTATGAGACCGCCGACGGCGGCTATATGGCCGTCGGCGCCCTCGAGCCCAAGTTCTACGCGGAGTTCACCGGGCTCCTCGGCATCGCGGAGGACGCCCCGGGCCGCCGCGACTTCGACCGCTGGGGCGAGCTGCGCTCCCTCATCGCCGACCGCTTCAAGCAGCGCACCCGCGAGGAGTGGACGGCGGTCTTCGCCTCGTCCGACGCCTGTGTCGCCCCCGTCCTCTCCCTCCGCGAGGCCCCCGCCCACCCCCACCTGGCCGCCCGCGCCACCTTCGTCGACCACGGCGGCATCACCCAGCCCGCCCCCGCGCCGCGGTTCTCCGCCACCCCGGGCGCGGTGCGCCGCCCGCCCGCCCGGCCGGGGGCCGACGCCGACGAGGTGGCCCGCGAGTGGGGCCTGCCGCCCTTCCCGCGGGAGGAGCCGTCGTGAGGCGCCGCACCGCCGCGGCCGTGCCGCGCTCCCTGCCGTCCCCCACCCCCGAAAGGCTGCTGTCGTGAGCACCGAAGCGTATGTGTACGAGGCCATCCGCACCCCGCGCGGGCGCGGCAAGCCCGACGGGGCCCTGCACGGCACCAAGCCGGTGGATCTCGTGGTGGGCCTCATCCACGAGATCCGGCGGCGCCTGCCCGGCCTGGACCCCGCGGCCGTCGACGACGTCGTGCTCGGCGTCGTCAGCCCGCTCGGGGACCAGGGCTCCGACATCGCCAAGATCGCCGCCATCGCCGCCGGGCTCCCCGAGACGGTCGCCGGCGTCCAGGAGAACCGCTTCTGTGCCTCCGGCCTCGAAGCCGTCAACCTGGCGGCGGCCAAGATCCGCTCCGGCTGGGAGGATCTGGTGCTGGCGGGCGGCGTCGAGTCGATGTCGCGGGTCAAGATGGGCTCCGACGGCGGCGCCTGGTTCGCCGACCCGATGACCAACTACGAGACCGGCTTCGTGCCCCAGGGCATCGGCGCGGACCTCATCGCCACCGTCGAGGGCTTCTCCCGCCACGACGTCGACTCGTTCGCCTCCCTCTCGCAGGAGCGCGCCGCCCAGGCGTGGAAGGAGGGCCGCTTCGACCGCTCCGTCGTCCCGGTCCGGGACCGCGCGGGCCTCACGGTCCTCGACCACGACGAGCACATCCGCCCGGGGACGACGCCCGAGTCCCTGGCCGGGCTGAGGCCCTCCTTCGCCACCATCGGCGCGGCGGGCGGGTTCGACGCCGTCGCGCTGCAGAAGTACCACTGGCTCGAGGCCATCGACCATGTCCACCACGCCGGAAACTCCTCCGGCATCGTGGACGGCGCGGCCCTGGTGGCCATCGGCAGCGCCGAGGTCGGCGAGCGCTACGGCCTCACTCCCCGCGCCCGTATCGTCTCCGCCGCCGTCTCCGGCGCCGACCCGACGATCATGCTCACCGGCCCCGCCCCCGCCACCCGCAAGGCGCTCGCCAAGGCCGGGCTGACCATCGACGACATCGACCTGGTCGAGATCAACGAGGCCTTCGCGGCCGTCGTGCTGCGTTTCGCCCGGGAGATGGGGCTCGGCCTCGAGAAGATCAATGTCAATGGCGGAGCGATCGCCATGGGGCATCCGCTCGGCGCGACCGGGGCGATGATCCTGGGCACCCTCATCGACGAGCTGGAGCGGCGCGGGCAGCGCTATGGGCTGGCCACGCTGTGCGTCGGCGGCGGCATGGGCATCGCCACGGTCGTCGAGCGCGTCTAGCGCGTCCAGCGCGCCTTGGCCGCCCGCCCCCACGACTTCCCAGGGAGACCGAAGAACATGACCAGCCCCACCGCCGAGTCCACCATCCGCTGGGAGCGCGGCGACGACGGCATCGTGACCCTCGTCCTGGACGACCCCCACCAGTCCGCCAACACCATGAACGCCGCCTTCGTCTCCTCCCTCACCGCGGTCGCCGACCGCCTCGAGGCCGAGCGGGAGTCGATCCGCGGCATCGTCGTCACCTCCGCCAAGAAGACCTTCTTCGCGGGCGGCGACCTCAAGGACATGATCAAGATCGGGCCGGAGGACGCCCAGCGGGCGTACGACACGAGCATGGAGGTCAAGCGCGGCCTGCGCCGCATCGAGACGCTCGGCAAGCCCGTCGTCGCCGCGATCAACGGCGCGGCCCTCGGCGGCGGCTTCGAGATCGCCCTCGCCTGCCACCACCGCGTGGCCCTCGACGCCCCCGGGTCGAAGATCGGCTGCCCCGAGGTCACCCTGGGGCTGCTGCCGGCCGGCGGCGGCGTGGCCCGTACGGTCCGGCTCCTCGGCGTCGCCGACGCGCTGCTCACGGTCCTGCTCGAGGGCCGGCAGTACTCCCCCCGGCGGGCGCTGGAGGCCGGCCTGGTCCACGAGGTCGCGGACTCCCCGGAGGAGATGCTGGCCAAGGCCCGCGCCTTCATCGACGCCCACCCCGAATCCCAGCAGCCCTGGGACGTCAAGGGCTACAAGATCCCCGGTGGCACCCCCGCCCACCCGAAGTTCGCCGCCGACCTCCCCGCCTACCCCGCGAATCTGAGGAAGCGGCTGGGCGGCGCCCCCTACCCGGCGCCGCGCAACATCCTGGCCGCCGCCGTCGAGGGGGCCCAGGTCGACTTCGAGACCGCGCAGATCATCGAGGCCCGCTACTTCGTGGAGCTGGTCACCGGCCAGACCGCCAAGAACATGATCCAGGCGTTCTTCTTCGATCTCCAGGCGGTCAACTCCGGCGCCGGCCGGCCCGAGGGCGTCGCGCCGCGGCAGGTCCGCAAGGTGGCTGTGCTGGGCGCCGGGATGATGGGCGCGGGCATCGCCTACTCCTGTGCCAAGGCGGGCATCGACGTGGTCCTGAAGGACGTGTCGGAGGAGGCCGCCGCCAAGGGCAAGGCCCATGCCCAGGGGCTGCTGGACGCGGCCGTCGCCAAGGGCCGTACGACCGAGGCCGAGCGGGACGCGCTGCTCGCCCGCATCGCCCCCACCGCCGACCCGGGCGACCTGGCCGGCTGTGACGCGGTCATCGAGGCGGTCTTCGAGGACCCGGCGCTCAAGCACAAGGTCTTCCAGGAGATCGAGGGCGTCGTCGCGCCCGACGCCCTGCTGTGCTCCAACACCTCCACGCTCCCCATCACCCTGCTCGCCGAGGGCGTCCAGCGCCCCGCCGACTTCATCGGCCTCCACTTCTTCTCGCCCGTCCACAGGATGCCGCTGGTGGAGATCATCAAGGGCGAGCGGACCGGCGACGAGGCCCTGGCCCGCGCCTTCGACCTGGTGCGGCAGATCCGCAAGACCCCGATCGTCGTCAATGACTCGCGCGGCTTCTTCACCTCGCGCGTCATCGGCCAGTTCATGAACGAGGGCGTGGCGATGGTGGGGGAGGGCGTCGATCCCGCCTCCGTCGAGCAGGCCGCCGCCCAGGCCGGCTACCCCGCCAAGGTGCTGGCGCTGATGGACGAGCTGACCCTGACCCTGCCGCGCAAGATCCGCGAGGAGACGCGGCGGGCCGTGGAGGAGGCGGGCGGCGCCTGGCAGGCGCACCCCGCCGACGCGGTCATCGACCGGATGGTCGAGGAGTTCGGGCGGCCGGGCCGCGCCCAGGGCGCCGGGTTCTACGCGTACGACGAGCGGACCGGCGAGCGGACCGGCCTGTGGCCCGGTCTGCGCGAACACTTCACCAAGCCCGATGTCGCCGTGCCCTTCGAGGACATGAAGGAGCGGATGCTCTTCTCCGAGGCGCTGGACACCGTCCGGCTCCTGGAGGAAGGCGTGCTGACGTCGGTCGCCGAGGCGAACATCGGCTCGATCCTGGGCATCGGCTTCCCCGGCTGGACCGGCGGCGTGCTGCAGTACATCAACGGCTACCGGGGCGGGCTGCCCGGCTTCGTCGCGCGCGCCCGGGAGCTCCAGGACAGGTACGGCGACCGCTTCGCGCCGCCGCGGCTGCTGCTGGACAAGGCAGCCAAGGGCGAGACGTTCACCGACTAGCCGGGACGGGGTCTCAGGCGCGGTGGGCGGCGTCCTCGCCCTCCGCCGCGTCCTGCCCGTACCAGCCGCGCAGCTCCCGCTTCATCGACCGCTGGAAGGCGATCACCAGCGCCTGCACCACCAGCGGCTGCATATGCGCCGACAGCGACTTCTTCGCCCTGACCCGCTCGGGGCCCGACGCGCCGGACCCGCCCTCCTGGTCGGGCCCCCACACCTCCTCGCGGAAGAGCCTGCTCAGCTCGCGGGCCGCGGACCGGGAGTGTTCGAGGACGACCGTATGGGCCGCCAGGATGGTCTCCAGCGCGATCGGCACATCGAGCAGCCGCATGCCCAGGTGCAGCACACCGGGGTCGATGCGGAAGACGTCCGGGTCGTCCGTGCGCTCCAGCACGTTCAGCGCGGCCAGCCGGTCGATGTCCTCCTCCGACAGCGGCCGTCCGGCCCGCCGCGTCAGCTGCTCCCGGGAGGCCTCCTCCGGCGCGTCGGGCGCCCAGGAGGCGACCAGGGCGCGGTGGATGGCCAGGTCGTCCGCGCTCAGGTCGGGCGGGAGCTGCCGCAGATAGCGTTCGATGGCGGACAGCGTCATGCCGTGGTGCTGGAGTTCCTCGATCAGCGCCAGGCGGGAGAGGTGCTCGGGCCCGTAGTGGCCGACCCGGCGCGGGCCGATCACCGGCGGCGGCAGCAGCCCCCGGGTCCCGTAGAAGCGCACCGTACGGACCGTCACCCCGGCGCGGGCCGCCAACTCGTCGACGGTGAGCGTCGGTTCCTCGGTGTCCGTGGTCGCCATGTCGGTGTTCGCCATGCGCCGCGCCTCGCTCTCCGCCCTGCTGCACGATCGGAATCCTCGGTCGGGTTCTCCAGTATTGCTGTCTCACCACTGGTGTGAAGCCCCTCGGCCGTCCCGCCGGGAACATACCGGCACTCCGTCTTCCGCACCGACCCGTGGGGGCGCGGCGAGCGCTCACTGCGCTCGGTGCAGCTGTGGGTGTACGGCGGGGAGCGGGCGGCGGCGGAGGGCCGCAGGCTGCGCGCGCTGCGCCCGCTTCGGCCGCGCCGTCCGGGTGCTGGTGCCGCTCCTTCCCGAGCGACCGCGCTACCTGCCCCTCGCCCGCGAGGCCCGCCGCACACAACGCACACAACGCACACAGCGAACGCAGCGGCGGCGCGCGGCCCGCGCCTGAGGGCCGCGCCCCGGCCCCCGAAGCGCGAAGGCTCCGGGGCCGGGGCACGGGACCGGGCACGGGGTGGGGGAGTGCCCCTGGGGGAGCGTCAGCGGCCCGCGCGGCCGTGGACGGTGTCCGTCGCGTGGATCGCCTTCCACGACTTCGGCCGCGCCACCGTCACCCCCGCACCGTCTCCCGCGTCCGCGTCAGCATCCGCGTCAGCATCCGCACCGATGCCCGCCGCCCGCGCGGCCGGCGCGCCCGGCTTGGACGCCGTGAACAGCCAGGTGTCGAAGAGTTCCCCGAGCGGCTTGCCGGAGACCTTCTCGGCGAACACCTCGAAGTCCCGCACCGACCACTTGCCGTAAGCCCGGTCCGTGGGCCACTTCCTGAGGATCGTGAAGAAGTCGTCGTCGCCCACCGTGTTCCGCAGCGCCTGCAGCGCGATCGCCCCACGGTCGTACACCGCCGCGTGGAACTGGTTGTCCGGCCCCGGATCCCCCGGCTTCACCGTCCAGAACGCGTCCTCGGCCGGGTGCTGCGCGTACGTGTAGTCCGCCAGCTCCTGCGCCGTGCCCTCACCCTCCTTCTCCGACCACAGCCACTGCGCGTAGCGCGCGAAGCCCTCGTTGACCCAGATGTCGCGCCAGTCCTTCAGCGAGACGCTGTCGCCGTACCACTGGTGGGCGAGCTCGTGGACCACCACCGAGACGTTCGAGCCGCTCGCGAACTGCCGGGGGCTGTAGAACGGGCGGGTCTGGGTCTCCAGCGCGTAGCTCGTGGGCACGTCGGGCACATAGCCGCCGAGCGCGTCGAAGGGGTACGGGCCGAAGACCCCGCTGAGCCAGTCCGCGACCTCGGCGCTCCGCTCGACGCTCGCCTTCGCCGCGCCCGCGCCCGCGCCCAGGTTCTTGCTGTACGCGTTGAGGACCGGCAGGCCGTTCTCGGTGGTGTCGGTGGTGATGTCGAACCTGCCGACCGCGAGGGTGGCCAGATAGGTGGCCTGCGGCTTGCCGGAGCGCCAGCTGTAACGCGTCCAGCCCAGCCGCGACGTGGTCGACACCAGCCTGCCGTTGCTGATCGCCTGCGTCCCGTCGGGCACCGCCACCGACACGTCGTAGGTGGCCTTGTCGAGCGGGTGGTCATTGCTCGGGAACCACCACCACGCCGCCTCCGGCTCGTTCGCCGCCACCCCGCCGTCCCGGGTGCGCAGCCAGGAGGTGAACCCGCCCACCTTCACCGCTGAGGGCGTGCCGCCGTACCGCACGACCACCGTGAAGGGGCGGCCCGAGGCGAGCGGGGCCGCCGGGGTGATCTCCAGCTCGTGGTCGCCCTTCGCCGCGAACGCCGCCTTCCTGCCGCCCACCAGCACCTCGCTCACATCGAGCGCGAAGTCGAGGTTGAAACGGGACAGGTCCTGGGTGGCGGTGGCCAGCACCGTCGCCGTGCCCTCCAGGCGGTCGGTGGCCGGCTGGTACTTCAGCCGCAGGTCGTAGTGGGAGACGTCGTACCCGCCGTTGCCGTAACCGGGGTAGTACGAGTCCCCGATCCCGGGCGCGCCCGGGGTGGCGTCGGCCGCCGAGGCCGGGACGGCCAGCAGCAGGCAGGCCGCGGCCGCGGTCGGGACGATGAGTCTGTGACGCACGGGTCCTCCAACTCGTCGGGCAGAACGATCAACGCAGACACTAGGTACTCGCGGCGGACCCCTCATGTCCATCACCGACCACGACACACGATCGACATCCGGCCGACATCCGTGGCCACGGTGACCTCACATACCTCGGAACGCCCTCTTCTCCCCACGAGTTGACTCGCGCTACGGTCCGCCCGTGCTGCTACGTATGCGGAAGCCCCGCCTCGACCCGGCCCCCACCGAGTTGCCCTCGATCCCCCGCATCCCGCTGATCCGCGCGGCCGCGGCCGGCGCCGTCGCGCTGCTGACCACGTCCGTCCTCACCGCGCCCGCCCGGGCGGAAACACCCGCGCCCCGTACCGGATTCGAGGCCAGCCAGGGCGCGCGCTGGACCACCCAGCCGGAGGAGGAGCGCTTCCTCGCCGCCGTCGACGCCGCGAGCGCGCGCGTCGCCGTCGACCGCATCGGCACCACCGCCCAGGGCCGCCCGCTGCGCCTGGTGCGCATCGGCGCGCCCGCCGCCCCGGCCCGCACCACGGACGGCAACACCCTGCTGCTCATCTGCTCCCAGCACGGCGACGAGCCGTCCGGCCGCGAGGCCTGCCTGTCCACCGTCCGCGACCTGGCCTACGCCAAGGACGCGCGGACCAAGCGCTTCCTGGAGCGCACCAACGTCCTGGTCATACCGACCGCCAACCCCGACGGCCGCGCCGCCGACACCCGCGGGAACTCCGAGGGCGTCGACATCAACCGCGACCACATCGCCCTCAAGACCGCGGAGGCCCGCGCCGCGGCGGCCGTCCTCCGCGACTGGCGGCCCGACACCGTCTACGACCTCCACGAGTACGGGGCCACCGTCCCGTACTACATGAAGGACCTGCTGGCCCTGTGGCCGCGCAACCTCAACACCGCGGACGCCGTGCACCAAGAGGCGCGCACGCTCTCCGACGCGTACGTCCGGCCGCGCGCCGAGCAGGCGGGCTTCGACACCGGCGTCTACGGCATCTGGACCGACCCCAAGACCGGCGACCCCGTCAAGCAGGTCGCGGGCGACGGGCAGGAGCGGATCCTGCGCAACACCGCCGGGGTCAAGAACTCCGTCGGCCTCCTCGTCGAAACCCGGGTCGACGCGCTCACCGACGCCGAGAAGGCCGACCCGGCGCTCAACAACCGACGCCGCGTGGGCTCCCAGCTCGCCGCGCTCGACGGGGCCTTCGACTTCGTGGACCAGCGCCGCGGGCGCATCGAGGCCGCCACCACCCGCGCCCGGCTGACCGGCTACGCCGACCGCGGCCCGGTCTACCTCGGCGGCGCCGACAACGACCCGGCGGGGGAGGACGAGATCCTCGCCGACCCGCCGTGCGGCTACCGGCTGGACGCCGAGCAGTACGCGCTGGTCAAGGACGAGCTCGCGCTGCACGGCGTCACGGTGCGCCCCCGGCACGGCGGCGCGGACGGCGCGTTCGTACCGCTGCGCCAGTCACTGCGCGCGCTGGTGCCGCTGCTCCTGGACGGCCGCGCCGCCTACCACCTGGCGGAGGGACAGCCCGTCAACCACTGCTGACCAGCAGCCCGGCGGCCTCCTCCGCACACCCCCACGAGACGGTGACGCCCGCGCCGCCGTGTCCGTAGTTGTGCACGAGGCGGCCGCCGGGCGCGGTCTCCGCCTCCAGCCGTACCCGTGACCGGGCCGGGCGCAGCCCCACCCGGTGCCCGATCACGCGCGCGTCCGCCAGCCCCGGGCGGACGCGCGCGCAGCGGGCCACGATGGCCTCGGCCGTCGCCGGATCCGGCGTCAGGTCCCAGACGCCCTCCCGGGCGGTGCCGCCGAGGATCACCCCGTACGGCTGGGGCAGCAGGTAGACGGTGTCGGCCGAGCCGGGGTCGGCGGCGACGAACCACTCGTCGAGGCCCGGGTCCTCCACGATCACCAGCTGGCCCTGCACGGGGTGCACCCCCGCGTCGGGCACCAGGTCGCGGGCGCCGAGGCCGGTGCAGTTGACGACGAGCGGCGCGGCCCCCGCGGCCTCGTCCAGACCGGCCACGGCGCGCCGCTCGACGGTGCCGCCCGCCGCCTCCAACCGCCGCCGCAGATAGTCCAGATACGTCACCATGTCGACCAGCGGAACGCGCGCCCGCAAACCGTGGTCCCAGCCCTCCGGCAGTTCCTCGCGGCGCGCCGGGCGCAGCCCCGGCACCTCGGCGGCCCACGGGCCGAGGTCCTCGGGGCCGGTGCCCGCCAGCGTCCCCTCGACCATCCGGACCCCGGTCTCCTCCGGCCGGGCCGCGAGCTCGGTCAGCACGCCCAGCGTGCGCAGGGACCAGGCGCCCACCTTCTCCTCGGGCTCCGCCCGATAGGGCCACCACAGCCCCCCGGCCACCGCCGACGTGGTGTCCCCGGCCGGGTCCCGGCTCCACACCGCCACCCGCACTCCGCGCTCGGCCAACGTGATGGCGCTGGTCAGGCCGATGACCCCGGCCCCGACGACTATCGCATCGCTCGTCATGCCCGGAGGTTACGCCCTGGCGCCCCGGACGCTCGGGCATGGGCGCGACGCCGCGTCCCGGGCAACGCCACCTTCAGGTCACCGGCACGTTCAGGTCACCGGCACCGTAAAGACGCGGTCCAGGGTGACACCCCTCAATGCCTCCCCTCCGCGGGCCCCGCCCCGCACGCGGAAAACCCCGCGACAGCGCCCTCACCCGTCCGGTTAGGATCGGCGCCCTGATGACTGCCACACTCGTCGCCAAAGACCTCGCCGCGGGACACGGTGACCGCACCCTCTTCTCCGGCCTCGACCTGGTCGTGGCGCCCGGGGAGGTGATCGGACTCGTCGGCGTCAACGGCGCCGGGAAGTCCACCCTCCTGCGGCTGCTGGCCGGCCTGACCGAACCCGAGCAGGGCGCCGTGCGGCTCAGCCCGCCCCACGCGACCGTGGGCCATCTGCCGCAGGAGCCCGAGCGGCGGCCGGGGGAGACCGTACGGGACTTCCTGGCCCGGCGCACCGGCGTGGCCGCCGCCCAGACCGCGCTCGACGCCGCCACCCAGGCGCTGGTCGACGGTGCGCCCGGTGCCGACGACACATACGCCACCGCCCTGGAGCGCTGGCTCGCGCTCGGCGCCGCCGACCTGGACGAGCGCGCGGACGAGGTCGCGACCTCGCTGGGGCTCGACGTGTCTCTGGACCGGCACATGACGGACCTGTCGGGCGGGCAGGCGGCGCGCGCCGGACTCGCCTCGCTGCTGCTCAGCCGCTACGACGTCTTCCTGCTCGACGAGCCGACGAACGACCTGGACCTGGACGGGCTGCAACGACTGGAGACCTTCGTGAACGGGCTGCGGGCCGGCACGGTGCTGGTCAGCCACGACCGCGAGTTCCTCGCCCGCACGGTCGACAGGGTCCTCGAACTCGACCTCGCCCAGCAGGAGGTGAACCTCTACGGCGGCGGCTACGCCTCCTACCTGGAGGAGCGCGAGACCGCCCGGCGCCACGCCCGCGAGCGCTACGAGGAGTACGCCAACACCCGCTCCGCCCTGGAGACACGGGCCCGCACCCAGCGCGCGTGGATGGAGAAGGGCGTCAAGAACGCCCGCCGCAAGGCCACCGACGGCGACAAGATCGGGCGCAACGCCCGGGTCGAGGCCACCGAGAAGCAGGCCGCCAAGGCGCGCCAGACCGACCGGATGATCGAGCGGCTCGAGGCGGTGGAGGAGCCGCGCAAGGAGTGGGAGCTGCGGATGGAGATCGCCGCCGCGCCGCGCTCGGGCGCGGTGGTGGCGACCCTGCGCGGCGCCCAGGTACGGCGCGGCGACTTCCGTTTCGGCCCCGTCGACCTCCAGATCGACTGGGCGGACCGGGTGGCCGTCACCGGGGCGAACGGCTCCGGCAAGTCCACGCTGCTGGCAGCCCTCCTCGGCCGCCTCCCGCTGGACGCGGGCGCGGCGGCGCTCGGTCCCGGGGTGGTCGTCGGCGAGATCGACCAGGCGCGCGCCCTGTTCTTCGGCGGCGAATCGCTGCTGGACGCCTTCGGCGCGGCGGTGCCGGAGACGCCGCCGGCGGAGGTGCGCACACTGCTGGCCAAGTTCGGCCTCAAGGCCGACCACGTGCTGCGGTCCGCGGCCACCCTCTCCCCGGGCGAACGCACCCGCGCGGCGCTCGCCCTTCTCCAGGCCCGGGGCGTCAACCTCCTGGTACTGGACGAACCCACCAACCACCTCGACCTGCCCGCCATCGAGCAGCTCGAGTCCGCGCTCGCCTCCTACACCGGCACGCTCCTCCTGGTCACCCACGACCGCCGCATGCTCGACGCGGTCCACACCACCCGCCGCCTCCACGTCACCGACGGCCAGGTCACCGAAGCCTGACCCACCCCCACACACGGGCGCCCGGCCCCGGAGGCGGCCCGGAGAAGCGCGTCTCACGTCGCCGCGGCACGAGGCGCCGCCCGCGCTGGGGAAGCCCGTCGCCGGGCCGTAGCCGTGCACTCCGGCGATCCCCCCCGGCCGCACCCCCGCCCCGCAGGGCGGCAGGGCGAGGCGGCGGGACCCCGCCGCCGCCCCCGCGCCGCCACGAGGCGCTGGGGGACGGCCGCGGGCCAGGGCGCGGGGCCGTGGGGGAACCGCGCCGGAGGCGCTACCGCTTTTTGGGGTCCAGCAGGCCCGCCCGCCGCAGTGCGTCCGCCATCGCGCCGTTGGCCGGGGCCGCGTCGCGGCCGCCGCCTGTGCCGCGCTGGCCACGGCCGCCACCCTGGCGCTGCTGGGGGGCGCCCCGGCGGCCGGCGCCGCGCGGGGCGCGGCCGTCCTGGTCGGAACGGTCGCGCCCGCGATCCCGGCCGCCGCCGGGTCCCGAGCCCGCGCCCGCCTCGTCGTCCAGCCGGAGCGTCAGCGAGATCCGCTTGCGCGGGATGTCCACGTCGAGGACCTTCACCCGCACGATGTCGCCCGGCTTCACCACGTCCCGCGGGTCCTTGACGAACGTCTTCGACATCGCGGAGACATGGACCAGGCCGTCCTGGTGCACACCGACGTCGACGAAGGCCCCGAACGCGGCCACGTTGGTGACGACGCCCTCCAGGATCATCCCCGCCGTGAGGTCGCCGATCTTCTCGACGCCCTCCTTGAAGGTCGCGGTCTTGAACGCGGGCCGCGGGTCGCGGCCGGGCTTCTCGAGCTCCTTGAGGATGTCGGTGACCGTGGGCAGACCGAAGGTGTCGTCGACGAACTCCTGCGGCTTGAGCCTGCGCAGTACAGCCGTGTTGCCGATGAGGGACGCCACGTCGTCGCCCGCGGAGGCGGCCATCGCCCGCACCACGGGATACGCCTCCGGGTGCACGCTGGAGGCGTCCAGCGGGTCGTCGCCGCCGCGGATGCGCAGGAAGCCCGCGCACTGCTCGTAGGCCTTGGGGCCGAGCCGGGGCACGTCCTTGAGGGCCTTGCGGCTGCGGAAGGGGCCGTGGGCGTCGCGGTGGGCGACGATGTTCTCCGCGAGGCCGCTGCCGATGCCGGAGACCCGGCTGAGGAGCGGGGCGGAGGCGGTGTTGACGTCGACGCCGACGCCGTTGACGCAGTCCTCGACGACCGCGTCGAGCGAGCGGGAGAGCTTCACCTCGGACAGGTCGTGCTGGTACTGGCCGACGCCGATCGACTTCGGATCGATCTTGACCAGCTCGGCGAGCGGGTCCTGGAGCCGCCGCGCGATGGACACGGCCCCGCGCAGCGAGACGTCAAGACCGGGCAGCTCCTGGGAGGCGAAGGCCGACGCGGAGTACACGGAGGCCCCGGCCTCGGAGACCATCACCTTGGTGAGCTTCAGCTCGGGGTGCTTGTCGCACAGCTCACCCGCCAGTTTGTCGGTCTCGCGGGACGCCGTGCCGTTTCCGATCGCGATGAGCTCGACGTCGTGCTCGCGCGCCAGCCGCGCCAGCTTGGCGAGGGAGTCGTCCCACTTGTTGTGCGGGACGTGCGGATAGATCGTGTCGGTCGCGGCCACCTTGCCGGTCGCGTCGACGACGGCGACCTTCACGCCCGTACGGAAGCCGGGGTCCAGCCCCATCGTGGCGCGGGTGCCGGCCGGGGCGGCGAGGAGGAGGTCGCGCAGATTGGCGGCGAAGACGCGCACCGCCTCGTCCTCGGCGGCCTGCCGCAGCCGCAGCCGCAGGTCGATGCCCAGGTGCACCAGGATCCGGGTGCGCCAGGCCCAGCGGACCGTGTCGGCCAGCCACTTGTCGGCGGGGCGGCCCCGGTCGGCGATGCCGAAGCGCTGGGCGATGCTGCGCTCGTACGAGGTGGGGCCGGCCTCCGCGGAGGGCTCCTCCGGCTCCAGCGTGAGCTCGAGGACCTCCTCCTTCTCGCCCCGGAACATCGCCAGTACCCGGTGCGAGGGCAGCTCCGTGAACGGCTCGGCGAAGTCGAAGTAGTCGGCGAACTTCGCGCCCGCCTCCTCCTTGCCGTCCCGCACCTTGGTGGCCACCCGCCCGCGCGTCCACATGCGCTCGCGCAGCTCGCCGATGAGGTCCGCGTCCTCGCTGAACCGCTCGGTGAGGATGGCCCGCGCGCCCTCCAGCGCGGCGACGGGGTCCGCGACCCCCTTGTCGGCGTCGACGAAGGCCGCCGCGGCGGCCAGCGGCTCCACCGAGGGGTCGCCGAGCAGCCCCTCGGCCAGCGGCTCGAGACCCGCCTCCCGCGCGATCTGGGCCTTGGTGCGGCGCTTCGGCTTGTAGGGGAGGTAGATGTCCTCCAGCCGGGCCTTGGAGTCCGCGGCGAGGATCTGCGCCTCGAGGGCCTCGTCGAGCTTCCCCTGGGACCTGATCGACTCCAGGACCGCGGCGCGCCGCTCCTCCAGCTCCCGCAGATAGCGCAGCCGCTCCTCGAGGGAGCGCAGCTGCGCGTCGTCGAGCATCTCGGTCGCTTCCTTGCGGTAGCGCGCGATGAACGGCACGGTTGAGCCGCCGTCGAGCAGCTCGACGGCGGCCCTCACCTGCCGCTCCCGTACGCCGAGCTCCTCGGCGATCCTGCCTTCGATGGACGTCGTCACGATCACGCTCCGCTTTCTGTCTGCGCTGCGATCTGCATTGTGGCAGGTGGCGCTGACACAGCGGGCGCGACCGGCGCGTCCCGGCACGGGGCGGGTGATCAGACGTGCCTGCGGCGGCCCGCGCCCGTCCGCGAGGCCCCGCCGAAGAGGCGGGCGAGAGCGCGGAAGGGGAGCGTCACCACGGAGGCGAGCGTCGACCCGATGGCGCGGAGAACATCGGCGATGGCACGGAACACAAGGGCCTCCTCACGGTCGGTCTGGTCCGTTTCATCCACGGGGCATGAATCCCACTGGCATGACCGGCAGCCGTCGCCGGGCGCCGTACGCAGCGCGGGGCACGGGCACTCGCCGGCGTGCGCGGCGCGCGGTTGAGCGCCCTGGTGAGGCGGCCGATCGCGCTCCACATCCGGGTACCCACCGCACCGTGGGCAAACCTGGCCGCCGCCGCTCAGCGCTTGCCGATGAGGTCCGCGGGGAACGCCCCCGCCTCCATCGCCGCCTTGGTGAAGGCGCCGGCCAGCTCGGTCAGCCGCGCCACGCCGGCCGCCCCGAGATGCTCGTAGGGGGCCTGGTCCAGCCGGTCGGTCTCGTCCTCGATGGCCTTGCGCAGGTCCGTGCCCGCCTGCGTCAACTCCCCGTCGGCGGCGAGCAGTCCGCGCTCCCGCAGCCGCTCCCGCGCCGCCTCCCACTCCTCGGCCGACCAACCCCGGGTCCGCAGGATCCACTTCGGGGACATGCCCTTGCCGCTCGCCGTATGGCTGGCCAGCGCCTCGACGGGGTCGAGCCCGGCGCTCACGAGGGTCATCAGATGTCCGTCGCCGCGGTGCTCGCGCAGGAGCGTCGCGGCGTGCCAGTAGGCCAGGTGCGGGGCTTCGGGGACGGGAAGGTCGGCGTGCGCGGCGTACAGGGGGCGGGCGGCGCGGGAACACGCCTCGGTGGCGCGCAGCGCCAGCTCCGCGGCCTCGGCCATCTCCTTGGAGGAGAGCGCGTCGTCGCCGAGCAGCCGCCGCAGCACACTGTCGGCCGCGCGCAGCCGGGCCTCCAGCGCGGCCTCGGGGGAGATGACCTCCCAGGCGGCGGGGAGGTGGCGGGCGACCAGGTCGTGCTTGAAGTTGTAGAAGGTGGCGGTGACGGTCCCGGCGCCGACCCGGCCGAACGCCGCGGCGCGGCTGACGAAGTAGTCGGCGCCCCGGTCCGGCAGCCCCAGCCGCTCGAACTCGCGCGCGATGTCCGGGGCGAAGTACACGGTCGAGTGGAGGGGGTTGACGACGGCGTGGCAGCGCCGTGCGGCACGTGCGGGGAGTGAGGTCATGGCCGCATGTTACTTACTGGTAAGGAGTGTGTCCCGGGCCCGGCCTACGCGGGGGTACCGGCGTCCGCCGGCTCCTGGGGGCTCCAGCGGAAGCGCGGGGGGCGCCGTTCGAGGAAGGCCGCGACGCCCTCCGCGGCCTCGCCGCTGTCGCGCATCTGGTCCCGCCAGTACTCCAGGCGCGCCGGATCGACGGGCCCGGCCGTGAACTCCTTGGCCGCCGCCTGGGTGAGCGCCGAGCGGGACACCAGGATCCGCGTGAACTCCGCCACCCGGTCCGCCAGCCCGCCCGGGGGCAGCACCTCGTCCACGAGCCCGGTCCGCAGGGCCCGCTCGGTGCCGATCAGCTCGCCGGACAGCAGCAGGTATTTGGCGGTGGCCGGCCCGACCAGCTCCATCAGCCGCCGGGTGGAGCCGGGCGCGTACACGATCCCGAGCCTGGCCGGGGTGACGCCGAAGCGGGCCCCCTGCTCGGCGAAACGCAGGTCGCAGGCAGCGGCCAGCTGGCAGCCGCCGCCCACACAGGAGCCGCGCACCGCGGCGAGCGTCGGCCTGGGGAAACGGGCCAGGGCCTCCTCGGCGGGCAGCGCGAGCGCGGTGGTCTCCTCGTAGGTCGCGCCCAGCGCGCCGATGTCCGCGCCCGCGCTGAAGGTGTCCCCCTCGCCCGTGAGCACCAGTGCCCGTACGGCGGGGTCGGCGGCGAGCCGCTCCAGCAGCGGGGGCAGTGCGCGCCACATGCCGGGGGTCAGCGCGTTGCGCTTGCCGGGGTTGTGGATCACGACGGTCGCTATGCCGTCGGTGACGTGGTGCTGCAGGCAGGGGTCCATGGGGCGGATCGTATCCGGGCCGTTCAAGTGACTGTCCGCATCGTCGGAAGCAAGCCGGGCAGGAACAGTCGAGCGAGTGACCCTGGCATACGCACGCGGTCAAAAGACGTCGATAGGCAGCGACTTGTGCTCAGTTACCCGGTCCGTACCAACGCGTTCCCAACACTCGATGACCAGTGGTCGAGCTGTTGCGATGGGTGGGGATCGGACATGGAGATCGTCGGGAGCGTCCCTCCTGAGCCGGGAGCGGCCCCGCCCCGCGGGCAGGCCGCGTACGAGGGCGTCTGGCGCTTCGCCGCCCCCGCCCTGGACTCCTCGGTCCCCCGGGCCCGCCACGCGGTCCGGGACCTGCTGGCCCACCAGCGGGTGCCCGCCCCCGACGATCTCGTGCAGAACCTGCTGCTGATCGTCTCCGAACTGGTCACCAACGCCGTGCGGCACGCGGCGCTGCTCTCCCCGGAGATCGCCGTGGAGGTGTCCATCGGCCCGGACTGGGTGCGGGTCGCGGTCGAGGACAACCACCCCTACCGGCCCAAGGCGCTGGCCGCCGACCAGGGCCGCACCGGAGGGCGAGGGCTGTTACTGGTGCAGACGATCGCCGAGGAGACGGGCGGCGTCTATGACGTCCAGCACACCGCGAGCGGCGGCAAGGTGGTCTGGGTCGCGCTGCCGCTCGCGGCCGCCCGGGCGGCGCTGACCGCTACCAGCCTGCCGCCGATCCGGTGATCTCCCGGATCGCCGGCCGGGCCGCGTCCAGCACGGTCAGGAACCAGGCCGAGAAGGGATTCCCCTCCAGCAGCCCGGCCAGCTCCGCGGGGGAGACGAAGGCGATCTCGCCGATCTCCTCCGGGTCCGGCTCCGGCTTGCCGCGCACCAGCCCCGCGAAGAGGTGGTTGTACTCCTGCTCCACCAGGCCCGACGCCGGATCCGGGTGGTTGTAGCGCACCGTGCCCGCCTCGCGCAGCAGCGCGGGCGCCACCCCCAGCTCCTCGGCGGTGCGCCGGGTCGCGGCCACGAACGGCGGCTCGCCGGGGTAGGGGTGGCCGCAGCAGGTGTTCGACCACACGCCGGGGGAGTGGTACTTCCCCAGGGCCCGGCGCTGGAGCAGCAGCCGCCCGTCGTCGTCGAAGAGGAAGACGGAGAAGGCCCGGTGCAGCCGACCGGGGGCGAGGTGGGCGGAGAGCTTCTCCGCGGTGCCGATGGTCACCCCGTCCTCGTCGACCAGCTCCAGCATGATCGGTTCCGTGGAACCGGCTTCCGCGCCCGGCGCGGAGGGCCTGGCGGTGTCGGTGGTGCGGCCGTTGGCGGGTGTGATTGGCATGACCATCCTCATCGTTTGTCTCGGCCCCTTCAAGTCTGCCGCACCGGCGCCATGTGTCAGTGGCAAAGTTTGGCTTCGTGCTCAGCATGTCCACCCGGCTCCAACTGGAACGTGCAGTGAGCCACGTCGAAGTGATCCCCCAGACAACCCTGCAACTCGTGCAGCAGCCGCTCATGGCCGACCGAGTCCAGCACCCGCCTGCCGACCACCACGTGCGCGGAGAGCACCGGCATCCCCGAGGTGATGGTCCACACATGGAGATCGTGCAGGCCCTCCACACCGGGGAGGGCCAGGATGTGGGCCCGTACCTGGTCCATGTCCACGTTCCGCGGCGCCGCCTCCAGCAGGACGTTCAGCGTGTCCCGCAGCAGCCGGTACGTCCGCGGCACGATCATCAGGCCGATCAGCAGGGACGCGATCGGGTCGGCCGCCCGCCAGCCGGTGGCCACGATGATCCCCGCCGAGACGAGGACCGCGACCGACCCCAGCGCGTCCGCCAGCACCTCCAGGAACGCTCCGCGCACATTCAGGCTGTCCCGCTGGCCGCCCCTGAGCATCGCCAGCGACACCATGTTCGCGGCCAGGCCGACGGCGGCGAAGAGGAACGTCAGCCCGCCCTGGGTGGCGGCCGGGGTGATCAGCCGCAGCACCGCCTCGTACAGGATGTAGCCCCCCACGCCGAGCAGCAGCAGACAGTTCGCCAGCGCCGCCAGGATCTCGGCCCGCGCGTAGCCGTAGGTGCGCCGCGGGCTCGGCGGGCGGTTCGCGAAGTGGATCGCCAGCAGCGCCATGGCGAGCCCGAGGGCGTCGGTCGCCATGTGGCCGGCGTCCGCGAGCAGCGCGAGCGAGTCGGCGAGCACCCCGCCGACCACCTCCACGGCCGTCACCGCGAGCGTGATGCCGAGGGCGGCCCGCAGCCGCCACCGGTGCGCGGCGCCCGCCGTGCCGAGGCCACCGCCGTGGTCGTGGCCTGCGCCCATGTACGGCCTCCTCCCGCGCGCCGTCGGGCCGGGCGCGCCTGCCTTACGGCCCAGTGAACTACGGCCGCCCCCGGCGGCGCGGTCAGCCGCGCCGCGCTCGGGTGGGCCGCAGCCGCCTCGGGCCGGCCGCGCCCACCCGAGACCGTGGGGCAGGAGGTCCCGCCGCGCAGGGCCGAGGCCGTGCGGCGGGAGGGCCGCCGTGCCGGGCTCCCTACCGCCGCACGGCCTCCGGGTGGTTCAGGCACCAGCCCGCCCAGGCCGACCGCACCATCTCCTCCACCCCGTGCCGCGCGCTCCAGCCCAGCTCCTTGGCGATCAGCTCGGCCGAGCCCACCACCCGGGCCGGGTCGCCCGGGCGCCGGGCCTCGACCACCGGGGCGAGCTCCGGGCGGCCGGTGACCTCGCCGATCAGCCGCGCCATCTCGCGCACCGACACCCCCCGGCCGGTGCCGATGTTCACCGTCAGATCGCCGCCCCCCGGACGCTCGGCCAGCCGGCGGGCCACGGCGAGGTGGGCGGAGGCCAGGTCCTCGACATGGATGTAGTCGCGCACGCAGGAACCGTCCGGCGTCGGATAGTCGTCGCCGAAGATCCGGGGCGCCTCGCCGTGGGTGATCCGCTCGAACATCATCGGGATGATGTTGGACACCCCGGTGTCGGACAGCTCGGGGCGGGTGGCGCCCGCCACATTGAAGTAGCGCAGACAGGCCGTGGAGATCGAATGAGCCGCTCCGGTGGCTCTGACCAGCCACTCTCCGGCCAGCTTGGTCTCCCCGTACGGATTCATCGGATGGCACGGGGTGTCCTCGGTGACGAGTTCCACATCCGGCATCCCGTAGACGGCGGCGGAGGAGGAGAAGAGGAAGCTCCCGATCCCGGCCTCGACCACCGCCTCCAGCAGCACCGTCAGGCCGTGCACGTTCTCGCGGTAGTAGCGCAGCGGCTGCTCGACGGACTCCGCGACCTGCTTCTTCGCCGCCAGGTGCACCACCCCGGTCACGCCGAGGTCGGCGAAGGCGCGGTCCAGCAGCTCGCGGTCGAGCATGGAGCCGGCCACCAGCGGGACGCCGTCCGGCAGGCGCTCGGGGCGGCCGCTGGACAGGTCGTCGAGCACGGCGACGCGCTCCCCGGCCTCGGCCATGACCCGTACGACATGCGACCCGATATATCCGGCACCACCTGTGATCAGCCACGTCATGACCGCACCCTATCCACAGCCGGGGCGGGCGGCCGTTTGTCGCGGGGAGCCGCCATCCACCATGATGATCGCGGCAGTGGAAGCCATCGTTCCCGCGATCGGGTGATGAATGTGCGGTGAACGGACGCTTCCTTCCATCCGATAGCCTCTGCCGACGTGCCGCCCGCCCCGCGCGGGGCCCGGGGCGTGCGACGACCGCTGTCCGGACGGCGGCCCCCCGGCCGATGCCTGTCCGGCGCGGCCACCGTGCCAGCTGCCAAGGAGTGAGTTCGTCTGTCGACCGCCATTCTCACCGGTCCCGCGGTCGCGGGCTCGTCCCTCGAGGACGACCTGCGGTCGCTGGGGTTCGACGTGCGCGCGGCAGCCGACGCCGCCGGGGTCGCGAGGGAACTCGCGGCGGCCCCGGCGCGTGAGCGGGTGGCGCTGGTCGACCCGCGCTTCGTCGGCCACGTCCACGCGCTCCGCCTGGCCCTGACCGACCCCCGCTTCCCGGCCGCCGCGGTCCACGGCGCCCTCACCGCCCAGCCGGAGGCCCGCGCAGCGCTCACCCGCGCGCTGACGGCGTACGCGCCGGGCGCGGCGGCGCCCGGCCGCGGCGCCCTCGCCGCGGCCGCCGCCCCGGCGGCCCCCGGCGCGGCCGGCCCCGGGACCGCTCCGGACGGCGCCGCCGTGCTCCCCGACGCGCTCGCCGACGCCCTGGCCGCCGAGGACGTCCCGGTGCACCGGCCCGAGCTGGGGGTCCTCGTCGCCGCCGTGCCCGAGGACGCGCTGGGACGTGCCCGAGCGCTGGACCGCACCCGGGCCGTGGACGACGAGAAGGTGCGGCTGCGCAGCGCCGTCAAGTCGCGGGACGGCTTCTTCACCACCTTCTGCATCAGCCCCTACTCCCGCTATATCGCCCGCTGGTGCGCCCGCCGCGGCCTGACGCCCAATCAGGTCACCACCGCCTCCCTGCTCACCGCCCTCATCGCGGCGAGCTGCGCGGCCACCGGCACCCGACCCGGGTTCATCGCGGCCGGGGCGCTGCTGATCGCCTCCTTCGTACTGGACTGCACCGACGGCCAGCTCGCCCGCTACTCCCTCCAGTACTCCACGCTCGGCGCCTGGCTGGACGCCACGTTCGACCGCGCCAAGGAGTACGCCTACTACGCGGGGCTGGCCCTGGGCGCGGCGCGCGGCGGGGACGACGTATGGGCGCTCGCGCTCGGCGCGATGGTGCTGCAGACCTGCCGCCATGTCGTCGACTTCTCCTTCAACGAGGCGAATCACGACGCCACCGGCAACTCCAGCCCCACCGCCGCCCTCTCCGACCGCCTCGACAGCGTCGGCTGGACCGTCTGGGTGCGCCGGATGATCGTGCTGCCCATCGGCGAGCGCTGGGCGCTGATCGCGGTGCTCACCGCCTGCACCACGCCCCGCGTCACCTTCTACGCGCTGCTCATCGGCTGTGCGCTGGCCGCCTGTTACACCACCGCGGGCCGGGTGCTGCGGTCGCTGACCCGCAGGGCGCGGCGCACGGACCGCGCGGCGCGCGCCCTCGGCGACCTCGCCGACTCGGGCCCAATCGCCCAGGGCTTCGCCGCGGTCCTCCGCGGGGCCGCGCGCCGGCTCCCGGCCCTCGCCGCGCCCGCCGTCGCCCTGCTGGGGGCGGCCGCCGTGGTCTGTGTGTCCGCGTTCACGTCCTTCGGCGGCCCCTGGCCGGTGGTCGCCGCCGCCGGCTACGCGCTCGCCTCCGGCCTGGCCGTGGCCCGCCCGCTGAAGGGTCCGCTCGACTGGCTCGTGCCGCCGGTCTTCCGCGCCGCGGAGTACGGCACCATCCTGGTTCTGGCCGCTGACTCCGGGGTGAACGGAGCCTTGCCCGCCGCTTTCGGGCTGGTGTCGGCGGTCGCCTACCATCACTACGACACGGTGTACCGCATCCGCGGTGGCACCGGCGCGCCCCCGCACTGGCTGGTGCGGGCGATCGGCGGGCACGAGGGGCGGACCCTGGCGGTCACGGTCGCCGCCGCCCTGCTGCACGAGCGCAACCAAGGCTTCACCATCGCGCTGACCGCTCTCGCGGCGGCCCTCGCGCTGGCGGTGCTCAGCGAGAGCATCCGCTTCTGGGTGTCCTCCGGAGCACCCGCTGTACACGACGAAACAGGAGAACCCGCATGATCGGCCTCGTGCTGGCGGCCGGCGCCGGACGGCGTCTGCGCCCTTACACCGACACCCTTCCCAAGGCCCTGGTGCCGGTCGATGGTGACACCACCGTCCTCGACCTGACCCTCGGCAACTTCGCCGAGGTGGGCCTGACCGAGGTGGCGATCGTGGTCGGTTACCGCAAGGAGGCCGTGTACGAGCGCAAGGAGGCGCTGGAGGCGAAGTACGGCCTCAAGCTCACCCTCATCGACAACGACAAGGCCGAGGAGTGGAACAACGCCTACTCCCTCTGGTGCGCCCGTGACGCGATCAAGCACACCGTGATCCTCGCCAACGGCGACACCGTGCACCCGGTCTCGGTCGAGAAGACCCTGCTCGCCGCCCGCGGCAACGGCCAGAAGATCATCCTCGCGCTGGACACGGTGAAGCAGCTCGCCGACGAGGAGATGAAGGTCGTCGTGGACCCCGAGAAGGGCGTCCAGAAGATCACCAAGCTGATGGACCCGGCCGAGGCGACCGGCGAGTACATCGGCGTCACCCTCATTGAGGGCGAGGCCGCGGCGGAGCTGGCGGACGCGCTGAAGACCACCTTCGAGCGCGACCCCGACCTGTACTACGAGGACGGCTACCAGGAGCTGGTCAACCGCGGCTTCAAGGTCGACGTGGCCCCCATCGGCGACGTCAAGTGGGTCGAGATCGACAACCACGACGACCTCGAGAAGGGCCGTGAGATCGCATGCCAGTACTGACCCGCCTCATCCCGTCTCCCGTCTCCGTCGACATCAACGCCGGGGCCCTGGACGACTTGGCGGGCCTGCTGGCCGACCAGCGCATCTCGGCCTCCGGCAAGCTGGCGATCGCGATCAGCGGCGGCTCCGGCGCCGTCCTGCGCGAGCGGCTGGCCCCGGTGCTGCCGGGCGCCGACTGGTTCGAGCTGGCCGACGGCACCATCGACGGCGCCATCCAGCTGGGTGACGCCATGAAGACCGGGCACTACGACGCGGTCGTCGGCCTGGGCGGCGGGAAGATCATCGACGCCGCCAAGTACGCCGCCGCGCGCATCGGCCTGCCGATGGTCGCCGTCGCGACCAACCTCTCCCATGACGGCATCTGTTCCCCGGTGTCGATCCTGGACAACGACGCGGGCCGCGGCTCGTACGGCGTGCCGACCCCGATCGCGCTGGTCATCGACCTCGATGTGATCCGTGACGCACCGGTCCGCTTCGTCCGCTCCGGCATCGGCGACGCGGTGTCCAACATCTCCGCGATCGCGGACTGGGAGCTGTCGCACCGCGAGACGGGCGAGCCGATCGACGGTCTGGCGGCGGCCATGGCCCGCACCGCGGGCGAGTCGGTGCTCCGGCACCCCGGCGGCTGCGGCGACGACGACTTCCTGACCGTGCTGTCCGAGGGCCTGGTGCTGTCCGGGATCGCCATGTCGATCGCCGGCCACACCCGCCCCTCCTCCGGCGCCTGCCACGAGATCAGCCACGCCTTCGACCTGCTCTACCCCAAGCGCTCCGCCCTCCACGGCGAGCAGGTCGGCCTCGGCGCCGCCTTCGCGATGCACCTGCGCGGCGCGCACGAGCAGGCCGCGCTGATCGTCGAGGTGCTGCGGCGGCACGGGCTGCCCGTCCTGCCGACCGAAATCGGATTCAGCGAGGACGAGTTCGTCAAGGCGGTGGAGTACGCGCCGCAGACCCGCCCCGGGCGCTACACGATCCTCGAGCACCTTGACCTCTCCTCCGACGCGATCAGGGACGCATACGCCGACTATGCCAAAGCAGTCAGTCAAACCCTCGGTGGCTGAACTCCGCCCGGTCGTCCACCCCGCGGGGGTGAAGGACCGGCGGAGCGGTGAGCACTGGATGGGACGCCTCTACATGCGCGAGGTCTCCCTGCGGGTCGACCGCCACCTGGTCAACACCAGGGTCACACCCAACCAGCTCACGTACCTGATGACCGTCTGCGGCGTCCTGGCGACCCCGGCACTCCTGGTGCCGGGGATCCCGGGCGCCGTGCTCGGGGTGGTCATGGTCCAGCTCTATCTGCTGCTGGACTGCGTCGACGGCGAGGTCGCGCGCTGGAAGAAGCAGTTCTCGCTCGGCGGCGTCTACCTCGACCGCGTCGGCGCCTATCTGACCGACGCCGCCGTGCTCGTCGGCTTCGGCCTGCGCGCCGCGGACCTGTGGGGCTCCGGGCGGATCGACTGGCTGTGGGCCTTCCTCGGCACCCTGGCCGCCCTCGGCGCGATCCTGATCAAGGCGGAGACCGATCTCGTCGGCGTCGCCCGCCACCAGGGCGGGCTGCCGCCGGTCAAGGAGTCGGCGTCCGAGCCCCGTTCGTCCGGCATGGCGCTGGCCCGGCGGGCCGCCGCGGCGCTGAAGTTCCACCGGCTGGTGCTCGGCATCGAGGCGTCCCTGCTGATCCTGGTCCTCGCGGTGGTCGACCAGGTGCGCGGCGACCTGTTCTTCTCCCGGCTCGGCGTCGCCGTGCTGGCCGGCATCGCCCTCCTGCAAACCGTTCTTCACCTGGTGTCCATCCTCGCGTCGAGCAGGTTGAAGTGATGACGGACACACTGAAGGTCGGCGCGGTCGTCCTGACGATGGGCAACCGCCCCGACGAACTGCGCGCGCTGCTCGACTCGGTCGCCAAGCAGGACGGCGACCCCATCGAGGTGGTCGTCGTGGGCAACGGCTCGCCGCTGCCCGAGCTCCCGGACGGGGTGCGCACCGTCGAGCTGCCGGAGAACGTCGGCATCCCGGCGGGGCGCAATGTCGGCATCGAGGCCTTCGGCCCCGGCGGCAGCGAGGTCGACGTGCTGCTGTTCCTCGACGACGACGGGCTGCTGCCCCACGCGGACACCGCCGAGCTGTGCCGCCAGGCCTTCGCCGCGGACCCGGAGCTCGGCATCATCTCCTTCCGCATCGCCGATCCCGAGACCGGCACCACGCAGCGCCGCCATGTGCCCCGGCTGCGCGCCTCCGACCCCATGCGCTCCTCGCGGGTGACCACCTTCCTCGGCGGTGCCAACGCGGTCCGTACGAAGGTCTTCGCGCAGGTCGGCGGCCTGCCGGACGACTTCTTCTACGCCCATGAGGAGACCGACCTCGCCTGGCGCGCCCTGGACGCGGGGTGGATGATCGATTACCGGTCGGACATGGTGCTGCACCATCCGGCCACGGCGCCGAGCAGGCACGCGGTCTACCACCGCATGGTCGCCCGCAACCGGGTGTGGCTGGCCCGGCGTAACCTCCCCGTCCCGCTCATCCCCGTCTATCTCGGCGTCTGGCTGCTGCTCACCCTGGCCCGGCGGCCCTCGAAGGCCGCCCTGCGCGCCTGGTTGGGCGGATTCCGGGAAGGCTGGAAGACTCCGTGTGGTGCACGGCGCCCCATGAAGTGGCGTACGGTATGGCGCCTGACCCGACTGGGCCGACCGCCTGTCATCTGACAAGCTCGTATCTGAGAGCATCGGGCGCGACCCGGGGCGCGGCCCCCGTCAGCGCACCCCCTGATGAGGACGAAAGTGTCAACTGTGAGCGAGACTACGCACAACAGTGCGGTCGCCAGCGCCCCGCCATCGCCGGACGACGGCCTGGCCCCGGCAGAGCTGGCGGCGAAGTACGGGCTGTCGGTGAGCGGCGCCCGGGTGGGCCTTGCCGAGTACGTCCGGCAGATGTGGGGCAGGCGCCACTTCATTCTGGCTTTTTCGCAGGCCAAGCTCACCGCCCAGTACAGCCAGGCCAAGCTGGGTCAGCTGTGGCAGGTGGCCACACCGCTGCTGAACGCGGCGGTGTACTTCTTCATCTTCGGTCTGCTGCTGAAGAGCAGCAGGGGCATGGAGCACAACACCTACATCCCCTTCCTGGTGACGGGGGTGTTCGTCTTCACGTTCACGCAGAACTCCGCGATGTCGGGGGTGCGCGCGATCTCCGGGAATCTGGGTCTGGTGCGGGCCCTGCACTTCCCGCGCGCCTCGCTCCCCATCTCCTTCTCGCTCCAGCAGCTCCAGCAGCTGCTGTTCTCGATGATCGTGCTGGTCATCGTGTTGGTGGGCTTCGGGCACTACCCGGGGCCGTCCTGGCTGCTGATCCTGCCGGCGCTCGCACTGCAGTTCGTCTTCAACACCGGTCTCTCGCTGATCATGGCCCGGCTGGGCGCCAAGACCCCGGACCTGGCCCAGCTGCTGCCGTTCATCCTGCGGACGTGGATGTACGCCTCCGGGGTGATGTTCCCCCTGGCGCGGACGCTCGAGTCGGCGGGGGCCAGCGGCTGGGTCGCCGACGCCATGATGGCGAACCCGGCGGCCGTCTACATGGACCTGATGCGGTACGCGCTGATCGAGGGCTACGGCGCCGGGAACCTGCCCCCCCATGTATGGGCCCTGGCCCTGGGCTGGGCGGTGCTCTTCGGCGTCGGCGGCTTCGTGTACTTCTGGAAGGCAGAGGAGCAGTACGGCCGTGGCTGAGCAGACTCTCGACGAGACTACCCAGGCGTCCCAGGCGCCCGATGCCGCCCGGGGCGGCCAGCCGGCCCCGGCCGCGGGGCGGGTGCCGACCGTCATCGCCGACGATGTGCACATCGTCTACCGCGTCAACGGCGGCCCGCGCGGCCGCGGCAGCGCCACCGCCGCCCTCAGCCGCATCCTCCGCCGCAAGAGCGCCCCGGGCATGCGCGAGGTGCACGCCGTGCGCGGGGTCACCTTCGTGGCCTACCGCGGCGAGTCGATCGGCCTGATCGGCTCCAACGGCTCCGGCAAGTCGACGCTGCTCAAGGCCGTCGCCGGGCTGCTGCCCACCGAGCGCGGCAAGGTCTACACCGACGGCCAGCCGTCGCTGCTCGGGGTGAACGCGGCGCTGATGAACGACCTGACCGGCGAGCGGAACGTCATCCTCGGCGGGCTGGCCATGGGGATGTCGCGGGAGCAGATCCGCGAGCGCTACCAGGACATCGTGGACTTCTCGGGCATCAACGAGAAGGGTGACTTCATCACGCTGCCGATGCGCACCTACTCCTCCGGCATGGCCGCCCGACTGCGCTTCTCGATCGCCGCCGCCAAGGACCACGACGTGCTGATGATCGACGAGGCCCTGGCCACCGGTGACCGGAAGTTCCAGAAGCGCTCGGAAGCCCGCATCCGCGAGCTGCGCAAGGACGCCGGCACCGTCTTCCTGGTCAGCCACAACAACAAGTCGATCCGGGACACCTGCGACCGGGTGCTGTGGCTGGAGAAGGGCGAACTGCTGATGGACGGCCCGACCGACGAGGTCATCAAGGCGTACGAGAAGGAGACCGGCAAGTAGCCGATCCCCGCTATGGATGGGCCGAGCGGCCCCCGCCGGACACCGTCCGGCGGGGGCCGCCGCGCTTTCGCGGCGGCCAACCGGGCCGCGCGCGACAAAGGCCTGACGCACAGGCGATCCGGTCTCCGTACGGATTTCTTTTCGAAAATGGGTCCGGCATGCGTCCGGAGTATGTGAAGCCGACATTCCGCCAATTGAGGAGTGAGCTGCGTCCGGAGCGGAGACACTTGATGAGTGAGACGGCGAACGAGCGGGGCGGGACCCGCGTCACGCGGTCGGCGGATGTGCGCCTGGCGAGATGACGACGGTGGAAGTAAAGGGTGTCGGGGTACTCCTGGCGAACGTCGCGGGCACGGTCCGTGCCGTGCGCGACCGCTGCCCGCACGAGGAAGTCCCGCTGTCGAAGGGCGAGTTGGAGGGATAGACGGTGGTCTGTCCCTGGCGCTTCAGCAGCTTCTGCCTCCGTGCGGGCGGGGTCCCGGGGGCCCCGCGGCGGACCCCGTGAAGGGCTTCGCGGTCCACGTGGTGGACGACGAGGTGTTCCTTTCTCGCCAGTGAACGTGGGGAACTGCCGCAGTCGCCGTTCACTAAACGGAGGCGCTGTATCGTGTGCCTGAACGCCGGGTTCTTGTCGAGCGGCGGAGCATCAGGGAGGGGGACGCGTGTCGCCAGGGGAAGCGCACGTCGCACCGTACTCACGGCGCGAGCGGCTGCGCATCGCGACCATCCGCGAGATCAAGGATGTCGCCCGGACGCTCCTGGTTCAGGAGGGCCCGGAGAATGTGACGATCCGGGCCATCGCTCGCGAGATGGGCATGACCGCGCCCGCCGTCTACCGCTACTTCAGCAGCCGTGACGCGCTGATCCTCCAGCTGCGTGTGGACATCTTCGCCGAGATGGCCCGCTATATGCGCGGGGTGATCGGGCAGATCCCCGAGGACGAGCCCGGGCGCGGAGTGATCGGCGGGGCCAGGGCGCTGCGCGTCTGGGCCATCAAGCACCCCCATGAGTTCGGGCTCATACTCGGGCCGTGGGCTCCGGGCCTCGGCCGCGAGGAGACCAAGCCGGACCGGAACATGGGCTTCGACTTCGGCTCGGTCTTCTCCGACCTGATCTCCCAGCTGTGGCGCGTCCGCGGCTTCCCCGCCCCCGAGGAGGAGGAGCTCGACCCCGGGCTCGTGCGGGCGCTGGCGGAGCTCAGCGAGGACCAGGGCGTCGAGATGCCGCCCGGAGCGCTGGCCGTGATGCTCCGCTGCTGGGTCCGGCTGTACGGGGTGATCTCCATGGAGGCCCTCGGCCACATGTCCTTCGCCCTGGCGGAGGGGAAGTCCTTCTTCGAGTTCGAGCTGCGCAACCTGTGCCAGGTGCTGGACATCGAGGAGTTCTACGAGGAGGACACGGCCTAGCACCAGGCGGACCCTGTCGCGTCCCCTAGATGAGTGAGTCCGATGTTCTCAGTGGTCGTAGGCTAGGCG